>NZ_JASNVW010000001.1 GCF_030186535.1 Ignisphaera cupida
AAGAGCTACTGGAGGAAGAATAGTAAGCAATATCGAGGATCTAACCGAGAAAGATCTTGGTGAATGTGCACTTGTCGAAGAGAGAAAGGTTGGCGAAGATAAGATGGTTTTTGTTGAAAACTGCAAAAACCCAAGAGCAGTTTCAATAGTGTTAAGAGCAGGTTTAGAAAGATTGGTTGACGAGGCTGAGAGAAGTGTTAGAGATGCTTTAAGTGCTGTAGCAGATGTTTACAGACTTCCCAAAGTTGTTTATGGTGCTGGAGCCTTTGAAATAGAGCTAGCTAAATACATTAGAGACTATGCAAATAAAGTTGGTGGTAAAGAGGGGTTAGCTGTAGAAGCATTTGCTAGAGCATTGGAAGGTATAGTGGAAACACTCATCACGAATGCTGGTCTAGACCCTGTTGACATGTTGATGAAGCTAAGAGCAGAACACATGAAGACTGATGGGAAGTGGATAGGCGTTGATGTATTCACAGGAAAACTTACAGATGCAAAAACATTAGGCGTTGTAGAACCTTTGCTTGTAAAAACCTCAGCATTAAAAGCTGGTACTGAAGCAGCTACACTAATACTTAGAATTGATGATGTTATAGCAGCAGCTAGAAGAAAGGAGGAAGAGAAGAAGAAAGAAGAAAAGAAGGAGGAAGAGTAGAGTATTTAACTAGAAATTAAACCAATTTTTACTAGTATAGGCTCTGGTAATTCAGGTATTATAACAAGAGCTTCGCCAGGTTTTAGCGAAGGAATCACCTTCTTATATTCTTTTTTAAGTATTGATAACCCCAACAGAGTTTTTATATCAATTGAAGATTTTATGGCGTGAATTATCCTAGTATTTGCATTTCTTAGAACAACAGGTGCTAATAATGAAGGTGTTTGAGTAACAATAACAAATCCCACACCCCATTTTCTAACCTCAGCAATTAAATTAGATATTGGATTATTCTTAGTAAAGATATTGTGTGCTTCATCCACTATTATTAGCAACGGTTTTTCAACTTCATTGTACTGAGCTTTTAATGTAGCAGTTTTTATAGCTATTGACGCTAAAATTCTTTTAACACGTGTATTAGGAATTGAGGACACATCAAATACTAATATCTTGCCTTTCTCTATTCCTACTTCTCTTACTCCTCTCCACTTTATATTCAAATACTCACTTGATAAAACCTTCAACTTTCTAATTAAGGCCTCTCTCGACTCTGAAACCCATCTTGCTGAAAGAGATGTGTTTTGTATAATATCCATTAGAAGATCTATATCATAAAGTTCCAACGCTTTTTTATTCAACAATGCTTTTATAGCTTCTTCCAATATATGCACTTGTGGTGGTGTTAACTCAAGAACATTTTCTAGAATTTCTATAAATGCTAATGGTTCGTATTCGATAATGCTTTTTAAATTTAAAAATGATGGTATAGTTCCCTCTACAGGATTTGTATATTCAATATTGTTGCAATCACTCAACAGTGAAGCATATTCGCCGTGCCAATCAATAATAAAAACTGTGTAGTTAATTCTAGTAGCTTCACGAGCTATTATTGAGGCTGTAGTCGATTTTCCACTTCCAGTAGCACCAACAATTATAATGTGCTTCACTAAATGCTCTGGTTTTAATTTTGCTGTAATATTAGTTGAATGAATAATACCTAGTCTTATAGCATTATCACTATTATCAAATATTTTTGATAAATACTCGTATTTTTGAGGTTCTATATTTGGATATCCCCATTCAAAAGATAGTGGATGCTCAAGTAAAAACACATTATTAATATTGTTTGAATCCATTCTTTTTGAAAATACATTTAATAACCACTTCAGTGGATTCTCTATTGAATCTCCATATAGACACCTCTTCAAAATGTTAATAGCACTTTCTGATTTCTCTACTTTGCAATTAATACTGTTATTAGATAGATTTTCAATGATGGAACATATCACATCTGCTTCTTTATTTATCTCATTTTTTTCTTTTGACAATACCATTATATATGTAGAAACTTTGTTGGAATCTAAACAACTTAGTAAAAAATATCGTTGATTAGCATTTACAACTCTATTTAGCAAGGATTCTAATATCCTATGTTCAATGTTTTTCACATATTCATGTTCAACTTTACCTCTGCTAACATATCTCAACGAAACTACAAGACTATATGTAATAGCCTTTGGATAAGATTCAATGCGCAAAACATTATCATCATATTTCTCAATATAAATTGAAAGACCATTATTTTTGGTGCTGTGCATCACAACCCCATAATTCATAATAATAAAAATAAAATGTAAACAATAGATAGCTATTATTAAAAATTTGTACAAATTACTCAACAAAATACATCAACATCATAGCTTATGATTGAACCCAGAAAATTTCATCCAGCCTAGGATGTTTTTAATTCATCCCAGGTTCATGAATTACTACTGAGCCTGATCATATAAAGTTCAAATCTATGAACATAGTAACGGCTTAGAACATTATCTTCTTGTTCATTTTTAGAAAATAATATAGTTATCAATTCATATAAGCTTTTCTCTTAATCGCTAAAATTTAGCTTTGTTTCATAGAAATTGCTAAAATTTTCAATACTCAAATAAATTTAAACCTTGTTTAAATAACTCAAGCTTGGCTAGGAAAACTCTGTTTTATCACATCTTAATGAGCTAGGCTAATGAGACATTTTAACATAAACTTTATCCATTATATTAAAGCCTGAGATCAAATTTTCATTTGTTACTGAAATTATTATTAAGAAGCCCCACAAACTTATGTACATGTTTGTATTGTTATTCTCAGCTTTCTTCGCAATGATGAATCCATGGGCTACAAAATCCTTTCCTTCAATATATTGTGGCAATTCTTTTGAGAGAATAAATGTAATTTCCTCCTTAGGTTTAAAAAGATTTAACTTTCTATGAATATCCATCTTAATTTCAACTTCATTGCTACATTTCATTTCAAGTATTTGAATATCTGGTATACGAGATTTTGACACATCCTCTATAATACATTTTAGCATTAAACTCATACCATGTTACCTAATCAAATTTTATTTGTAAAGTATTTACATAGCGTGTGTTAATAAACCTAATTCTCACTTATGTGACCACTAACAAAAGCGAATAGATCTAATTAGCAATTAAAAACATTTATTAAAGCTTTTATTTCTATATTTCAATAACATAGATGTGTGGTGATGCTTATTGAGCTATAGTAGTAGAAGCATTGTTGGAGAACTTGCGAAGAATATAGACAAGAAAGTGTTGGTTAGACTAGTTGATGGAAAAACATATATTGGTAAACTAATTTCCTTTGACCAAAACTCTCTTCATATTGTGTTAGGCAATGTTGAAAGTAGTGATGGTGGAAAATACTACAGAGTTATAGTTAATGGGTCGAGAATTTCGGAGATAATAATTCAAGAGCAGCCAATATTTAATGCAGAAGAATTTGCATCACTACTAATTTCAAAACTTGGATTGCGAGCAGATGTTGTAAAAATTCTTTCTGATACAAATTCTGTTATAGTTTATGATAGAATAAGAGTTAGTGAGGCTGGTGTTGAAGGCTCTGGTAGTCTTGCTCAAAAAATCTATGAAATATACAATGAGTATATAGAAAGCAAGAGAAAAGGCTGAAATAAGTTGTTTTGAAATTAGAGATCAAGATCTTGCAGGCAGAATAGGAAGATTAAAAACAAGATCAGGAACAATTGAAACTCCTTACATATTTCCTGTGATCGATCCATCTCTTAAAGAGCAATTTATTAAGCCTTCTGAGCTAATGAATATGGAATTCAATGCTATAATTACAAATGCATATTTATTGAAAAAGCATTTTCCACATGTAAAAAATATACATAGTCATTTAAATTTTAATGGAGTTATTATGACTGATTCAGGTGCTTATCAAATTCTTAGATATGGCAAAATAGATGTGAGTAATAAAGAAATTATAGAGTATCAATGTTTCATTGGAAGCGATATTGGAGTTATACTCGATATTCCAACAAGATTTGATGTAAGTAAAGAAGAAGCTTATAATAGTGCAAGAGAGACATTGAATAGAGCAAAGGAAGCACTTAGTATAATATCTGGTGAAGCTTGCAGAAATACTTTATGGACCTTACCTATTCAAGGTGGGATTTATTTAGATGTTCTCAGCGAATCTGCAGCAAAATCTGTAGATTTATTTTATCAAGGTTTTAGCATTTTTGCACTAGGAAGTCCAACAACACTACTTGAGCAGTATTTATTCGATAAAGTAATTGACATGATATTCACTGTTAGATCAAAATTGCCATTTGCTGCTCCTCTTCATTTATTTGGTGCTGGACACCCACTGATATTGCCTTTTGCTGTAGCCCTTGGTGTAGATCTGTTTGATTCTGCTAGTTATATACTCTATGCAAAGGACAATAGATACATCACGCGAAGAGGAACTTATAGACTTGAAGAGCTAGACTATGCTCCATGCCAATGCCCCATATGTTCAAAACATTCACCAAAGGAATTATTAGAAATGACAAAAAATGAAAGAATAAGGCTTCTTGCAATGCATAATCTGTATGTAATTAAAGAGGAAATAAATGAAATTAAACAAGCCATAAAGGAGGGTAGGTTTTGGGAATACCTAGAATTTAAAGCAAATGCTCATCCATCTACTAAGAAAGCATTTACAACAATTCTTAAGTATGTAGAATATCTTTACAAGCATTCACCATTGTCAAAACCAAATGCTAGAGCAGTCTTAATTTTGTCTGAATATTCTATATTTAATCCGAGAATTGTTCACGCCAAAAGAAAAATGCTGTCTGAGGGAATTCATAGTAACAAAGATGTATTGATATTTCTTCCCTACATATTTAAAGAAAAATATGAAGTTAGAGACCTCATAAAAAGTCTTACAAAAGAAATTGATATGAATACTCAAAAAATAGGTGTATACCTCTACTATCCAGTTATAGGGGCTGTGCCCTGGGAGCTCAGACATGTCTATCCATATTCTCAGTTTGAGCTTAGTTTAGATAAGCTTACAGAAAACATTGTTATTGATTTAGCTCATCACATCTTCAAAATCATTATGATGTCGAAAAATGCTTCAATAATATATTTAGTAAGTAGTGGAGAAGAATGGCAAGAGGAATTGTATAAAAAGATAGTTAAACTAGTAGAAAACTCTGGTAAGAGATCTTCAATTAAATTCTTATTATTTGATAAACAGTAGCTAGGTGTGCATAACACTTTCTTTTTTCTCCAACCCTAGCAACATTTCTTGCACGCTTCTCTCTAACTCCTCAATTTTTTCGGCATACTTTATGAGCTCTTCAACATCAACTGATATATCTAGCAATGAGTTTAAAGCCTTAATAGCTATGGCAGTTGCTCTATGATCAACACTTTCAGGCTCTGTATATGGGAATATGGCTATGGCTGGTATATTATTTTTTTCTAGTTCTATTAACAACGATGCTATTGGCCCCACGATATATGCACCTTTTATAAAGTAAGGCTTATCTAATGTAACATTGCTTGCTTTTGTTTTTAGCCATCTAAATTCTTCATTTCCTTCACGAAAACGTATATCAAGTCCTCCTACTAGATATACACATTCTATTTTCAAGCTTTTTAACAATTTAGTAAATGCTTTAACAAAACTCGTTAAGTATCTTCTATCTGGATTTATTCTATTAAGCAACACAGTTATGCCTAAATTATTCAAATCCTTAAAGAATACTTCATGTGGCATGCTCAATCCATATTCTTCAACAGATGTAAAGTCTGGAATGTATGGAGGTTCTATGTATCCTATTAAACTCATGGCAAGTTTTGACACCAAGTATCTTGTTGTTAAATATCCTACTGTGCCAAATCCTTGAAAACCAGTAATTAAAACCATTTTCTCCTTTACTATGCTATTAGTATTGACAAGTAACCTTAGGTTATATTTTCTCTTCACAACCATCACCTTTCTACTTTTTCACGAACTTGCACCGCAGGACCTCTTAAACTAGTTATCATTGCCTCATAACTAATAATCGCTCTTCCCACACCTATGAGATTATCTTCTTCATCTACTATTAAGACTTCATCAAATGGCTTTATATTTTCATCACCTTGTATAACATGTTTTGAAAAAATAGTGTGAGATCCCATTATATCAGGCACAATTTCGTTAATTACTACAATACGGTGCTTTGGAAATGGTATTACTTTATGGAGCAAGATGGCTAGTGGAATGTGAGGTATTAATCTAAAGTCAGAAGCTCTAATAAAAGCAAACATCTCATTTCTATACATTATTGCTCTTAATCTTTTTGTTTTTTTAGAATAGCAAAAGGATAAGTCATCTAGGTTAAGATTCTCTACAATTTTTTGTGTATAGTCTCCATAAAAATAGTTTAGCAGCAATATTAGCATGTCTATTTCATCTCTTGTAGGTTTGGAGCAATATTGGATTTTGCTAAGAGAATTTGACATGTGTAAATCACAAATATACTTATAGGTGATATTCTATTGCTTCTCTACTTTGTGACATGGATTGAGCAATACCTGCATAAGGTCTAAATCTTTTCTTCAAAACTTTTTCTATTGCATATAGAAAATCCTTTCTTTCTATAACCAATCTATTGCTTCTTATAGCATGTAAAGCAGCTTCTGTACATATTGCTCTTATATCAGCTCCTGTAGCACCTTCTGTCATCTTAGCTAATTCTACTAAATCAACATCTATTGCAAGTGGCATTTTTCTTGTATGGATTTTAAATATTTCATAGCGTCCTTTTATATCTGGTAGTGGTATTTCAATTATTTTATCGAATCTGCCAGGTCTTAGAATGGCTGGGTCCAATATATCAATTCTATTAGTTGTTGCAATAATCTTGACATTGTCTAAGGGGTCAAAACCATCTATTTCAGCTAGCAGCTGTGTTAGTGTTCTATGTATCTCTCTTTCACCACTTGTTCCCACATCAAGTCTTTTAGCAGCTATTGCATCTATTTCATCTATTAGTACTATTGCTGGTGCTTTTCTTCTAGCTAATGCAAAAACTTCTTTAACAAGTCTAGCACCTTCACCAATAAATTTCTGTGCAAGTTCTGATGCCACAATTCGAATAAATGTTGCATTACTTTCGTGCGCAACTGCTTTTGCAAGAAGTGTTTTTCCACAGCCTGGAGGACCATAGAGTAAAACCCCTTTTGGAGGCTCTATACCCATAGCCTTAAATATAAACGGGTTTTTCAATGGTAGCTCAACAACCTCTCTAATCTCAGCTATTTGCTGCTCCAAACCTCCAATATCGCTATATGTGACATTAGGTCTTTCAATAACCTCAAATACCCTAACACTAGGATCTTCAACTCTTGGCAAAACCTCTACAATTGCTGAACCTCTTTGATTTAGGGCGACAGAAACACCAGGTCTTAATTTTGATTTATCAACAACCTCTAAAACATTAACTATTAACACAGGTCCTGATGAACTTCTTACAATAGCTCTTCCATCCGGCAAAACATCTATCAATGTTGCTTCTACAAGAGGTGGTGCAGTAAGTTTTTCTAGCTGAGATTTATAATATTCAAGCTCTTCCTTGTATTTAAATAGCAGTTCTCTTAGTGTGGAAATATCTAGCATATCTATGTTTATTTCCGCATTATCCTTGTATTTATCGATACTATTCTCAAATTCCATTTCAATACTTCGCCTCTATTTCTCCTAAGATACTTAAATAATTTAAAGCTAAAAACATTTTTCCCAGATACTTATATAGGTGAGCGCAACTGGGAATAAGCAAAAACATTGTTTACTGCGAATTGTGTGGCGAGCCCATCACCAATGGAAAACAACACAAAGTCTCTATAGACAATACCATATTGACGGTGTGTGACAGCTGCTTTATTAAACTAAGCAAAAATAAGTTTGATGAAAAAACAAACAAAAAAGCAACACAGAAAAAGCCTAGTACAGCAAGCATTATATCCAAACAAGTGCAGAGCTTGAAAACTCAAGTATCATCAACTCAAATCAAAAAAAGGAGCACCATTTCATATGATCGCTATGAACTTGTTGATGACTATGCTGAAAGAATAAAAAAGGCTCGTGAATCATTAGGATGGTCACAGTCTACACTAGCTGTAAAAGCTAAGGTTAGTGAAAACATTATTAAGAGGATAGAAAGTGGAAAGCTTCGACCATCATTTGACTTAGCTAAAAAACTTGAGGAAATTCTAAACATAAGGCTTCTTGTACCTATAGTTGAAGAAGAGCTAAAAAAAGGTAGAGACATAGTAAAAGAGGTTACATTAGGAGAGATTGTGAATATTAGAGGAGAAAAGGAGTAAGTACTAGCATAATGGGGATTGATAATTAAAGAGAATACAATTTTAGTTATTAAGAAGGAAGATATGCAATACATAGATGAAATTGTTGCAGTGGTTAAAGAAGCAGGGTTTGAGCCCAAGCTTGTTGTTAAAATATCGAAAATCGATACAAGCTGCTACCTTACATACGGCAAAATATTGAAACTTAAATATGAAATGGAGAGCAACAATGTAAAAAAGCTTTGTATATATGATAATTTGAAGCCTAGGCAGATAACGTGTTTGATGAAGGAATTGAATGCAGAAATCATTGACCATGTTATGTTATTGCTTAAAATATTTCAAATGCATGCAGGTTCTAAAGAGGCGTTGCTTCAAATTGAAATGGCTCGACTTTTGCATGAATTACCTCTCATTAGGGAATGGATTAGAAGAAGCAAAATGGGTGAATTACCTGGTTTCCTTGGTGGAGGCAGATATGCTATAGATGTTCAGTATGAGCATGTAAGAAGAAGAATAGCTAGGATACGAAAAGAGTTAAGTGAGATAAGAGCTAGGAGACAAATTGAAAGAGAAAGAAGAAGAAGTTCTGGATGGATACATGTAGCAATAATAGGCTACACTAATGCAGGAAAGACATCACTTTTCAATGCTTTAACTAATCTAAACAAACCAACTGGAAATGAAATGTTTACTACATTAACACCAAAATCATATGCTATAAATATTTGCAGTGAAGATGCAGAGAAAATTGTATTGGTAGATACAATAGGATTTATTAAGAAATTGCCTATTGAAATTATTGAAGCATTCAAAGTTGTTCTTGAGGAAATAAGACATGCGGACATATTACTACTTGTTATAGATGTTAGTAAAGATTTTGCCTCTATACATAACGAAATTGATTCTTCGCTTAACATTTTAAGTAATATAGGCTTTGAAGGCAAACCTATGATTATTGCCTTAAATAAGATAGATCTTTTAAATTCTCAACACAAAAAAGAGGGAAACATTGATGAAATTATTGAGGCTATTCACAAATATTTGCTAAGTAGAAATGTAAATGTGATAGGAATTATCCCAATTTCTGCTTTAAAAGGTTTAAACATAGATACATTAAAGGAGTTTATATGTCGAGCTGTATCTCAGTTGAAGATCTTAAAAAACATGTATATGTATTAAGGCTTGGCCATAGACCTCAAAGAGATCGTAGAGTCACAACACATGTTGCACTTGTTGCTAGAGCTTTTGGTGCTAGGGGAATCTACATAGCTAATGTTATTGACAAAAATGTTAAACAGTCCGTAGATAAGGTTATTAAGAGGTGGGGAGGATCATATTTTGAAGTAATAGATGGTGTTAACCCATTTGAGATTATAAAGCAATACAAAAAAGAAAAATCATGTATTGTTCATTTAACTATGTATGGACTCCCAATAGATAAAGCAATTACAAATATTATAGAGGAATGCGAAAAGATTTTAGTTATTGTTGGTGCTGAAAAAGTTGAGAGAGTTTTTTATGAATTGGCTGATTATAATATAGCTATAGGAAATCAACCACATTCAGAGGTTTCTGCGTTAGCACTATTTTTAGATAGATTATGGCAAGGACGTGAAATGAATTTATGTTTCCCTGACGCAAAATATTATATTGTACCAAGTGCTAAAGATAAGATGGTGAAACGAGTTGAGAGATAGCGAACTACTTAAAATTATAGAGCAAATGTATGGAGCTAGTGGAAGAAAGGTTTTAGAAACTCTTTTAAATTCCTCTAGCGGCAAAACAATTGATGAAATTGCACAAGAAACAGGTATCAGAGTAAATGATGTGAGAAGACTATTGTATGAGATGAGTAGTGGAGGATTTGTTGCATATATTCGTAGCCAACGAGGCGAAAGTCATTGGTATAATTATCGCTGGTTTTCAAACTACTCAATGATTAAAGCTGCTATATCAAGAAGAATTAAGGATGTTATTAGGGTTTTACATGAGAGATTAAACTATGAATCAAATAATACATTCTATATATGCCCAAATGATTTCAGCATATACACATTTGATGAAGCATTTGAAAACAATTTTCAGTGTATACACTGTGGTTCAGATCTTGTAGAATTCAATAACAAACTTATAACATCTTATTTAACTAATGTCCTTGAGAAGCTTAGAAAAATCAATAACAATCATTTGGCTGATTTAAATAATGAAGCCTAGAATCATAGACTTGTTTTGTGGAGCTGGAGGTTTTTCAAGAGGATTCAAAGAATCAGGATTTAATATAGTTTTTGCTATAGATAATGATCCTGCATGTGGAAAGTCATATAAAACAAACTTTCCTGAAGCAATAGTACTTATAGATGATATAAAAAATGTTTCGGGTTCTGACATAACCTACTTTACCCAGGGCAAATATGATGTAGTCATTGGAAGTCCTCCATGCGAACCTTTTACAGGAGCTAATCCTAATAGAGAACGCGATCCTCTTGATAGACTTTACAAAGATCCAATAGGTAGATTAACACTTGAGTTTATTCGAATTGTTGGTGAGCTAAAGCCCAAGGTATTTGTGATGGAGAATGTTCCTGCAATTTTAGATGAACCAATAAGAAATAGTTTGATTTATGAATTTCAATATGTGGGATATAACCAAATATATTTTAATGTTCTTGATGCTGAGAAATATGGAACACCAAGTAGAAGAAGAAGAGTTTTCATATCAAATGTTCCAATAAATCCAAAACCTGTAAAAAGACTTATACGTGTTATAGATGCATTAAGCGATTTGCCACCACCGTCGCAATCCAATATTCCAAATCATGAGTATGTACCTATATCAGATAAGAAAATGAAGAAAATATCAAGATTGCGACATGGCAAAGCCCTATATTATTACTATGGCGATTCAAAGGTGCTTCCAAATTTCATTAAGTTAGACCCTTATAGAATTGCTCCAACAGTTCTTGGATCCTCTAGATTTATACACCCATTTGAGAATAGACTTTTAACAGTTCGTGAACAAGCTAGGCTCATGGGGTATCCTGATGACCACATATTTTTTGGTGGAAAAGATCAACAATTTAATCAAGTTGGGGAATCTGTACCTCCAACACTATCATTTGCCATAGCAAAATTTTTAATGGAAACAATGTTCAAATAATCACTGTGTGAAGTAGATTATGACAAAAATATACTTAGTTGCGCACGCTCCATCAAGTCCGTATAGACTAATAGACCTAGCTAAACTTGCTTATTCATTTAATTTCATCAACGGATTTGTAGTTGTGAAACCTGTTGGCCTGGCTGCGCAAAATGGTCTTCCAGAAGTATTTAAGTTAGCTTATAAGCATGGTAAATCACTTTTCGTATTATCACAATTAAGAGAGTTAAAGGATCTTTTATCAATTGAAATGCTAGTATTCATTATTCAAGGACACAAAGATGCACCTGACATAGAAAATGTAATAAATCGAAATGTAAGTTCTTTGGCAATTATAGTTCAAGCTGGGGAAACACCATTTAATAAGGAGGATATCTCATTGGGCTACGTTTCTAAAATTAGTGAAATGAGTGAAATTTTTTCGCCTAATGCTGTTGCAGAGGCTGCTGCTGCTCTTCTAAAGATTTCAAAGATTCTAAGGTAGATGCAAGTGGAGAATGTAATTGTTGTTGATGCTAATGCTAGAGGAGAGGGTAGAAGAGTTTCAACATTAGATGTTATAGGTGTAGGCCCAAGACTAATAACATCAATTATAAAGACGTTTGGTCTTAAAGCTACTTTATATCCATATGAAGCTATTTTCAACAATGAAGAAATTCTGAAGGAATTCGATGCCATAGCCATATCATTTATGATTAGTGATTATAAAGCTGTAAAAAGACTTGTCAGCAAATGGAAAAGGATTAATGGAGGTATAGTAGTTCTTGGTGGACCTGGCACATTAAGTCAATCAATATTAAGATTGCTCGATTTTTCAATTGCATTTAAGGGAGAAGCTGAGGTTACACTACAAAAACTTTTGTCGAAGTTTAAAACATTTACTGAAGCATACTATGAATTATCCAAATCAAAGAATATACTAAAGGGATTAGCAATAAAAAATGGTGAAAACATTTTAGATGGTGGCATAGGCGAGTGGACACCTAAACAAATGCTGAATATAATACCCGAAATTAATGACCTTAAAAATTACCCATTTTTCTGGGCATCAAGAGTTTATGTAGAGACTGTTAGAGGTTGTAGTAATTTTCGAAGAGCTATTCAAACATTTGATGGTAAATACTGCAATAATTGTCACATATGCTACAAGGGCTCATTAAGCCTTAGAATCAATTGTCCTATGAATATACCTCCAGGCTGTGGCTATTGTAGCGTGCCTATGATTCATGGACCTGCAAGATCCCGCAATCTGTATAGCATAGTTGAAGAAATTGAGAAACTGATAAACATAGGTGTAAGTAGAATAGTGTTAAGTGCTCCTGATTTTCTAGATTTTGGAAGAGATGATTTAGTAGAGGGTCCTCTTACAGATCCCTGCAAACCTTCACCAAATATTAAAGCATTAGAAGATTTGTTGAGTAAAATATCTAAGATCAAAGCTATTGCGGAAGAAAAAGCCGTTGTATTAATTGAGAATATAAAGCCATGTTTAGTTAACAATGATGTAGCAGAGGTTCTAGGGAGATATGTAAAAGATACTGCAATATATATTGGCTTAGAAAGTTGTAGTGATGATTTACTAGAAAAAGTTGGAAGACCTTCAAAATGCTTCGAAAGTATCAATGCTATTAAGCTGCTTAAAGAACATAGGCTTAGACCATATGTTTATCTTATGCATGGACTGCCTTTTGAAAAGGATGAGGATATATTGAAAACAATTCAAACTATTGATTTGCTTAGGGATTTAGGTGTAGAAAGAATAGTTTTGTATAGATTTACACCATTGCCATATACAGCATTCGAATTTGCCCCAAGACCAAAAGCAGCTATTTTTGATCCCTTAAGAAAGATTTTATATGACAAAGTAAAAGAATTTAATATTAATCAAAAAAAGAATTTCATAGGCAAATTAATGAAAGCAATCATAGCTCATAAATATGGTAAGAAGAAAGGATATCTCATAGCATATCCAATGAAACATGGACCTGTTGTTATTGTTAAAGGATCTAGTAGCTTAATTGGACATAGAGTTACCATTAGAATAACTAATGTAATTAGTGATCGAGTTGTATTTGGAGAAATTATCTATGTTCATGAAAAACATATTTGATATATTTCCATATAGTATTAATTGAAAGTACTAGGATATGTATTAGTTAATTTTAGTAAATATCCTTATAATCTCAGTATAATATAGAAACATCTAGAGGATGAGAGCATTGGTAAGAATATCAACAATAGAACTTGAAACATTTGAAGACATGATACTAATGCTGCACTCTCGCATGTCAGCGGTTAGCATGACCTCATCACTTATGTGTACAGACAAGAATTGCTTCACTATAATAAGTGCTGGAGATGAGCAAGTATTTATAATATCATCTCCACCTCCAGCTACAAAATGTCGTTTTGCATTTGTGGATGATTTTGGAAAAGTTAAGTGTAGTGAAACTCCGCCTACAGGTAGACCAATAGTATTTGTAGTTTCTGTGAAAAATATTAAGGAATCAGACAGTATTTTAAAGGCGTTACTTACATGATTCAATTATATTAAAAAAATCCATAAAGAAAAAACATTTTTAACGTCTACACAAAAGTAAATTTTGGGGTATTAAATAGCTAGTGCGGGGGTGCCCGAGCCAGGTCAAAGGGGTCGGGCTGAGGCCCCGATGGCGTAGGCCTGCGTGGGTTCGAATCCCACCCCCCGCATCAAAACATAATTAACTAATGTGATTGTATTATGAGTTATAGCTGGGAACCTAAGTGGATAAGACGAAAAATTAAACTTGCAGAAAGTATTGAAATCGAGACATGTTATGATGAAGCAACAACTCTATTTCTGTGTCCTCTATGTATAGACATAACTAAGGTATGTCCTAGCTATACTGATTATTCAAATATTATACCCGAAAAATCTCTGTACTTTTTCTCAATAGAGGATTTAATGCATCATATGAGAACACATGGCAGGGAAGGAGATGTGAGCAAGCTTTATATTGTTCAAACCGAGTCTGAGGAAATGGAAGAGGAAGAAGCAGAAGAAGAATAGATGTTAAGAATTAGCAACTTAGTGTTTTGTACATATACTATTGTAAACATTGCTATTTAGTTTTAGCAATGCTATGAAAACTACCCTATAAGCTTCAGCACTTCTATTTGACGCAATAAACAGTTTAAATGGTTGTGAAATTCCTGCATATGCTAAGCTATATAGCGATTGATTTACATTCTTAATTGTTGCATATATGCCATAAGATTCAAAATATTTTGATTCAAGTACTGGTTCAACAACAACTGTGAAGCTAGAGCCTATAAGCTCATAGCCTAGTACCCATGGCACAATCTTTATGTTGTATGATGGATACATTTTTGAGAATGTTTGAAGAATAGACCATGCATAGAGTCTTGGCATAGTAGCATTTAAAACAGTTGAAGAATTCCAATTAAGACCTATTTCTACAGTATACTGGCTTCCTCCTACATATACTCTTTTTGCAACAACCCACTTATTTGATGCTAACTCATTATATCCTCCTAGTGATGATGCTGATGCAGGATAACTTGTAATTGTGGTAAGAGGTATGCTTAAAGGTGATGAGCCTGTTGCTAAATATATTATTGCACTAATGAATTTTGCCATATCCCCGAAACTAAATTGCGATGGCGAGTTCAGACCTATGTAAACATTTTTTGAAGAGTAATTAACATAAACATCTATAGGGCTAAATATGAGCACATAAACATCGCTTTTCTTGCATATGCCAAATTGATTTAGATATTGCAAAGCGCTTTCATATGGCATGGTAAAGAATTGTGCAAGAACATGTATTCTCGTAGAATTTATTGTTGCACCATCAGCAACAGTAGATCTATTGCCTATAACAGATATCCAGTAGCCATAATCCCACCAGCTTAGTATTAAAGCGTTTGGCGATGTATTAAACCTTATGAATTTTAACGTGTCAAGCCAAACAGTTGTTGGTAAGAAGAAGCCCTCTGCTCTTGAAATCATTGTATAGGAGATGTAGTATTGATTGCTTTCAGCAAATGCTACAGGTATTGATGCTATAAGCACTATAATTGCAACAATAATTCCAATAATCTGCATAAAAGAAACTTTAACTCTGGTTAAACGACCAACAACTCTAATTTCAGGTTTTAAATATTGAAACAAAACACCCAGAGACAAACCCACACATGCAGCTGTTACAAGTTTCATGTAATCAACAAAATAGCTTAAATTATATGTTGCATACCATGTTAAACCAATCCATATCAACATTATTAGCAAGCTAATGGTCTTTGATTTAATTAAAATGTAAATTGTCATTGGTATGAGTATAAATATCATTAACATAAGTGTTAATATCATATATTGAGGCAATGAACCAAGCTCATACAGAGGCTGGTACTCAGCTACAGTTGCAGGTACACCAGGAGGCCTTATTCCCAGGCCAAGCATGATCTTTCCAGCAATTGGAATAAACTTTGTGAATTGTTCATAAAGTCCTGGAACAGTATCAAACAATATTATGAGAGTTCCTGCTAGTATTATTGAAGCCACAAAAATTGCTGCATATATCTTCATAGCTTTTCTTCTTTTAAATAAGATGTGAAGAAGCCAAGCAAAAACAAAAATTGCTAACGCAATGTAATATGCTATTGCAAGTACAAATCTTCCACCGTGATATGTTGGCATTAAATACATGACAATGAATGGTATTGTTGATTCTATAGCAAAACCAGTTAAATATTCTTTGAAGACAGTTTTTGAGGATAAATCTTTAACAAAGGGCAAAAAAATCATTGATGCATATACCGGTATTGCTGTAAGTCCAATACCTGTCCACACACTAGCGCCATATGCAAGTGCAATACCAGCAAGAGCAAAATTATATATTTTAGGGGATTTCAAAGCTCTAAAATGTAGCCATAGCGCTATAGGGGCTATGAACAATCCAAATGAGTATTTAACTGTAAATCCTGCTACTTCTCTACTAATGAAGAATAGCGAATAAATCAATGCAGCTGTTATTGACGCGATTTTGCTGTTTGTTACTTCATTTACAGTTAATGCAATAAATATTGTTACAAGAGCTCCCATTACCGGAGGTAAAATCGCCATTAAATCATATAATGAAACTCCAAAAGATTTAAAGATTTCATATAGCAAGTATATAGTTAGTATATGCCCTTGTAAATCAGATGCAAAAACATTTCTACAAGAAGGATACCAAAACACACATGTAGCTGGGTTAGTGCTTGTAAGACTAGTCCATGATTGTAATCCATTTTTATCAAGATATGACACAACCCAATAATTAAAGAATGTATCGAGTTCATCCAATTTAGCTTCAGGATAAACAGATGCTATACCAGAACTTGTCACATTGAAATATTGTTGCATTCGCAACCAAAAGGCAATGAAAGCTATCAATACTACAACAATGGCTGTAACAATTCTTGAATGCTTATCCCAAAGCCTGTAAACCAAGATAAAAATGTTGTTTTTCACAAAGTATCACCACAAAGTCATTTCATTTATTTTCAATTCCATGTGTTGAATTCCAATCTCATTTTCTTAGCCAAGGTTTTCCATTATC
This sequence comes from Ignisphaera cupida, assembly GCF_030186535.1. Classification (NCBI taxonomy): domain Archaea; kingdom Thermoproteati; phylum Thermoproteota; class Thermoprotei; order Desulfurococcales; family Desulfurococcaceae; genus Ignisphaera; species Ignisphaera cupida. Next base: position 17,089 of record NZ_JASNVW010000001.1, read on the forward strand.
GAATTCTGAAGTACTCATTATGTGTTGTATTAGATGGGGTATAAAAACTTTACAAGTTTTTCATCACCATAATCATTTTATGATTAACAAATATTGATAATGTGATTAGGTCAACAGTATATGAAGTTTCTTTCCACTATTCAATAATACATTCTTCTTTACAAGAACCTTATATATAATGCTTAAGTTTTCGATATTTGTTATTGCTAACTTTAAAATACTTAAAATATATCAATGACTTTTAAAGCTCTTGATGCAACAAAGCTGAAAACTTTAAGGGAATATATTAGCATACACGATAGTTCTCATTGCTATGACTCTTCAAAACTTCAACACCATATTCGCTTTTTATAATAATGGTAATTTTCTTATTTACATTGCCATTTAATATTTCATTTAATAACTTTATGTTTTGCATGTTATTTTCACTACTTGCTATCTGCTCCAATAGTTCTAGAACATACAATAATATTGCGTCAATGGTTAGTATGTTTCCAAACTTTAGCTGAGATACTTCAATTTTTATGTTAATCTCAGAAATTTCTATAATTGAGTCCTCAGGTACATAAATAAGTGTGTTAAGATCTTGAGGAGTTGCTATTTCAATTGCAATACACTTATTTGAGAAAGATGTAGCTATTGGAATTATAGTTGAAGTTTTAAATCCGCAATTCTCACATTTCATTGTCATAATAATGATTTTTTCATTGGGAGGTGTTTCATATGTATATATGTTAATTGTTGCTATAGAATTACATACAGGACATTTTTCCGTGCCTATTACAAAAGGCTTTGCATTATTTAATTGATCTTCAGTATTCATATAAACCACTATCTATGAGCTAAAGTTTCATTAACGGCATTGTAGCTAAACCTTGTTTAAGGTTACTTAAGCCTTGAATAAGATTGGTAAATATCAAAAAATTAATGTGTCTAAAGGTAAAGAGATTTAATGTTCCTTCACAACCCTTATTATCTTACCTTTTTTACTCTCTTTCTTCTTCTTCAATCTAATTTCTAAAACACCATTCTTATACACAGCCTCAGCAGAATCAACATCAACTTCTGTTGGCAGCTCTATTTCTTTCTTATATTTTCTATCATGATTAGATCCCTCAACAACTATATGGCGATCATCAAGTGCTTCAACCTTTATTTTATTTTCGTCAACACCTGGCATTTCAAGAACTACTCTAATTTTGTCTTCCTCTTCATAAATGTCAACCAAAGGCTCAAGTTCTTCACTTACAATGACTTTTGGTCTTCCTCTTCCACTTCGTTTAACATTGCCAAATTCATAAATTTTAGGAATGCCATCAGGACCAATTTCTATTCTGAAACCATATACTATGGGTTTGCCAAATTCGCTTTTATCTAGTGGTGCAAGACCTATTCTAAAAGATCTCTCTAATTCGTTTAACTCTTCTTCTAATTCGCTAAACAAGTCATCGAATAAATCGAAAATGCTTCTTCTCCTCCTCCCCCTACGTTCTTCTGGTTCTGACATTAAAATACACCCATATTATTTGCTTCTATCAATCTATTATATTTTAACCAGAGTTATAAACACTCGTGAAAAACACTTGTACATAGCATCATTCACTATACCATGACGCAACTAAAATGTAACATTTTGAGTTTTTGCATACTTGTCTCATTACATCTACTAAATCTGCATCTAAGCTAGCAACATTATTTGTGATCTCAATGCTTAACTCAAGGACTTTCACATTTGGCATTAAAATATTTTTCAATTTATTCATAATATTTTTAGCTTCATCAAGACTTTGATAAACTCCTAGTACAGTTTTCATGCTTTCTTTAGCTACAACACCTAATGGACTTTTTCTATATATAAACCACATGCTTTTATTCACACAATGTTAATAATAATACATCTTTATTATCATTATAAATTTGTAAACAATGCTATAAAATATTTTTTTAGAGTTCAACGCCATAACATTAATGAAAAGTTAATAACATATAATTTCGTTTTTGCTTTTATTTTTGGCTTAAAGCTTTTCATAATATAAATCATTGTCATCAATGTTTCTTTATAATCGATGAAGATAAAGAATAGAAAGGATTTTTAAATTTTAATTATCTACTTTAAAAGCAAGGCTTTTAATTTTAAAACATCTTCTTGACTGATTTGGGTCACACTTTATCTAAATTTGTTTAACTATGGCTAAATCAGGAAATGAAAATAGTTTAGTGTAATAGTTATGAAGGGCCTTGTTTTAGAAGCAACAATATTTATGGGACTTGATGAAATGAGTAATGTAGCGTTGGATAATCTTAAAAAAGCTAGCCAAATTCTTTACACAAAATATGGTGTGAAATTACTTTTAAACCCAGTAAATATATGGCTTGACCCAATAAAAGCTGCTTTAAACTCGCTTCCTATCATATTTATTGGTGATAGAAAATTATTTTCTGGGTATACACCATCTATCGATGAGATTGTAAGTGAAGTTATTAAATTGATTTCAACACAGCAACATACTTATGTTGAAACATTGATGCCTGCAGGTATATTTAGAGATGATTTTGTAAATGCTGCAATAATTGAGTAGAATAAGATTTTATATCTAAGTACTTTAAACATTATTGTAGGAAAAGTAAATAGGAAATAAAATAATTAAGCATATCATATTCAATAATTAAGTCACTTACACATATAGGTTGTGATGTAATGATAAATGTTGATATTGCTATTATAGGTTCAGGAGTTGCTGCACTAAGGATGTATAAAGATGCTAGCGAACAAGGGTTTTCAACTTTGCTTATAGATATAGGGCCTCTTGGAGGAAGCTTATCATCTATTGGGGCTTTGTATAAGTTTCCCAAGATTCCAATACTGTTCGATTATGATATTAGAAAGTTGTTCGATAAATGTAATTTTATGTGCTATTCCACAAAGCTTTACACAATAAAAACAGGAAGTATTATAGATAAAATAAAGGGATTTGAAAAATTTGAGGCTCAACGTCTATGGATTTTTGAATTACTTAACAAAAAAGAGCTATGCTTTATCAATGATGTTATAAGCTGTATTATATCAACTTTAAAGCTTTCTCATGAATCGATTAAAAAAATTGAAGGTAATGTAAGAAGAATATATGTTGATTCAAGAACTATTATGTTATCAACAGGTCTTGTAATAAAATACAAAGAACTTGTGTATACATGGCCTTTAACCATGTTAGGGGATCTAATTGTTACAAAAAATAAGGAACTGAAACTTTTTTTAGATAAGTTAGTTAATGAGCTAAAATATTCATCACTATTTATACGTAGCTATATTGTTGAAGAAAGAAATGACAACGAAAATGTAATTAGTTTATATATTCATGCAACCAAAGCTTCAAGACTGCATACCATAATTAAGATACCTCTTGCTAAAAATACACACTTATTTTATGCAATAACAAGTTACTCTAAAAATTATCCTTTGTTGCCAGGAATTGGGGAAAAAATTGATTCGGAACTTAGGAAACATAAGCTTTTCACAAACATAACCAAAATACTAGAATTCAACAACATCAACATTGTTTATGGTGTACTTAACAAAATTGATAAAGAGCTTATTAACTTGATAAAAAATGCGTTACTGCCTTACAACATAAAGTTATTTGGGAGAGTAGCAGAATGGATAGAATATGATATCCCCACAATAATTTTTAAGTCTAGACCAGGTTAAAAACATCAATAATCGTTTTATGCACTTCCCCTTCCACGATAATCTTAAGTAATTTTCAGCATTTTTAACTCTGTGGAAAGAGTCAATCCTTTACATAAGTTAACAAGCTTTATTATATCTCATAGAGGCTGTTTTCGATTTAGCGATAAATTTAAATGCTTTTGATTGCTTCTAATTATTTGATAAGAAATCCTCTGTGATCCGCTATGCGGTGAGAGGGGGTGAGGGAGTGAGAGTTGTAGATGGGAGCCTTGTGGCGTTGGGCTCGACAGAGTCCCATGAGGCTTGGGTGAAGCTGGTGAACCCAAGCCTAGGGCCAACCCCACTCACGAAGTTAAAAGTGATTGAAACCAATTAAAAGTACCGTGAGTGGGGAAACGCCTATTAAACTCACTATCATTAGATTTCCATTTAAGAACTTTCTAACCTAATATGAATTACATAATGTTGGCTTAGTTAGAAATTTACAAGCTCTCTTATTAAATGCTATGGGCACTTGTATAGAGGATTTCGTCTCAATGGCTGTGAAATAGCTACCAGAAATAGGAGACTATACCTAGTCAACCAGGAGACAAGCTTTGTGGTGCTCACCAATACAGTCTTTGATGAGCCTATGAAAAGTGGGTGGGGTGCTGAGGAGGAAGCCAGTGCCCATAGTAATGGGCACTGACGACCACTTATTCACATTCCATCAACTAGTTAAAAACAATTTTAAATCCCAAAAACGACTTTACACACTCTAGTTGTTACTGTTTTTCTCAAAATCCTTATTTATTATTGTGATTAATGGCTTCAGGAAATATAATAACTAAAGAACTTAAGTGTTTAACTAGGTTAGACTAGGTTAGAGTATGTTGGTGTAAAAATGAAAATAGACTATATTAAAAAATGTAACGATCTTTGTGAAGATATTGTGAATTGTGATAACTGTGAAAATGATTTTTGTGAAAGTATTTGTGAAGATGTTGAAAGATACTGTGTAACTACATGTGTTGAACAACTTGAGAATCAATAGATATTTTATTACCTAACTCAACATAATCAATTTTTTCTGCTATTAACTGAGCTAATTGTATTACCTCTCTCAAAACATTGATTTCAATAAACAATTCGTCTTCAAACTCTTCTGCTTGTTTCAAAATCTTTATAAGTTTTGGTAATATGGCAAATGAAAATCTCTGAAATATTTTTATATCAGCTTTTGATAGCTTCTCCTTAACACCCATGTTTTTTAATTTGTTTAGCCAATACCTAGGCCTTAGACTTCTAAACTGTATTTTTATCAATGTTATATCCGGATCTTCTAAATCCTCAGATCCCTTAACTATGCTATCTATAATGGATTCTAGAACTTCTATACCGTATCTAAATTTATACCAATGTTGATTGCTAGTCTTATACGATGTTTCTATTATTCTGTATTCTTTTTCAAGTGTTTTTAGAAGAAGAGATGGGTTGTATGAATACCCCATTGAATTAAGCTTCTCTACAACACCTTTATAATCAAAATCACCCATGGAGTTGCTTCCACGCAGTTTATTTTCTCTTGCGACAGAGAGAGCTGCTTTCATAACTAAAACAAATTTTTGGCCATACCTATGAAAAGCATCTAAAATAGCAAGCCTAAGAGCATCAATGCTCATTTGTAAGTCTCACTTAAGTGTTTTTATTGCAAAGAAGACAAAAAGATTGCACAAAATAACTTCCATATTTCCTCTAACAAAACTGAAGTAGTAACAAGGTATTACATATGTTTAACCATATTCTCATAACACATCTACATTCATAAACTACGGTATTACACTTAATTAAATACATAAATTCAGTTGGGTAAGTTTATATCATGCATCTTTCAATACGGGGATAACTCATCATCCATATTTTAATAATAACTAAATAGTCTTTAAAGCTTAATTAGCTTAGAGGGTATTAATAAAAATGGGTTTAACAAGAATTGTTATGAACGCCTTTAAGTCTATGGGAAAACAAAATATCATTGATATTGCTAATCAATTATTAAAGTTAGATGAGGTTAGGAATGTTAATATAAAGGTTAATGACATAAATGCTGAAGTTGTTTCTGTTACAATTATTATTGAAGGGGTGAACCTGGATTTTGAAAAAATAAGAAGTGTTTTAGAAGATATGGGTATTGCCATACATAATGTTAGTGAAATTATAGCATCTAAGGAATGAACAAATCCTACGTTATGTAGGTGAAACGCAATAGCAAGTGCTATTTGCTCTATATGTGGAAGAAATAAAGCTATTTTCTATCAAAGACATACTGGTTTAAGACTTTGTAAGAAATGTTTTATTGAGGATGTTAAAAATAGGGTTTTAGAGCAAATTAGTAAGTATCAAATGATATTGCCTGGAGATACTGTATTGGTAGGGGTTTCAGGAGGTAAGGATAGCTATGTCTTATTAAAAATTTTAGCTGAGGTACATAATCCGTCAAAAATAATTGGATTAATGATTGATGAGAATATTCATGGATATAGCAGAGCCGATGTTTTTGACTTTTTGAAGAAAACATGCCATGATCTTGGTGTGGATTGCATAAATACAAGTATTAAGAAAGAGCTTGGCTATGGTGTAGATGATTTTATGTTAATGCAGATAAAGAAGTATAGCAGTATAAAAGTAAGTGCTTGTACTTTTTGTGGTATTGCAAGAAGAAGAATATTAAATGCTTATGCTAGGACATTTAATGTGAATAAAGTTGCTACAGGACATAATCTAGATGATGAAGTTCAAACATATTTGATAAACATATTGAGAGGTGATTTAATGAGACTTATACAACTACATCCATTGAGTATGACACATAGTAAATTACTTGTTAAGAGAATTAAACCAATCAGAGCCATATATGAATATGAAACATCGTTTATGGCGTATATAGAGAATTTTAAATTTCAGGAAACAGAATGTCCATATATTCTTCAAAGACCTACACTAAGAGCAAGAATACGTGAACTAATTAAAGATATTGAAAAATTCTATCCAGGTATTCAAATAAAGCTTTTGAAATATGTAGATGAAATTCTAGAGCCATTAGTTAAATCAACCAATACAAAACCAATAGAATTGCCACTATGCTCGAAATGTGGAGAACCAACATCGCCAGGCAGAATTATATGCAAATTCTGTGAATTAGTAAATGAGGTACTTAACATATAGATAAATGGATATAAATTTGGATATAAATTTTGCTCAACTAAAACGGGTATAATAAATAAAGCATTTAAAATACTATCTTTATATATAGCGTTTAGTGGTTGTGTGTTATGAGGATTAGAATAGAAGAGGAGCATAAAAATTCAACATTTGCTATAACTAGTTTAGTTGAAGATTATGTACTGCAAGGCCAAGGTTCTCAAGTAATATCAAAAACCACTTTTCCACGGTATAAACCATTTAGGGGTTATCTAATTGTAATTGTCTCAAGTAATAATAAAGTTAGTGACATTATAAAGTGGAAAGTAGCACTAAATAACATTGCTCTAACAAGAGAATTTAGACCACACATAGATGCAAAAATAAATGAAAAATTATACCAAGCCATATTTGTATACGAGGTTTCGAAAATACTATCATCAAATGGTTTAACATTTAAAATAAGCTATGAAGGAAAGGAACGAATAAAAATAGATGGGGCAGTTCTAATAACACTTCATCAATATGATGATGATAATACCTATTTGTTGTGTAATAGTGAAATTATCCCATTAATTGACTATTATGAGATGGAGCTTCCAACTCAGAAATATAAAGATTATAGAACAGCATACATACATATGGGGATTATAGCACAAAAACCATCGCAATTACACTTCATTGTTGATAGTAATCAAAACATATTGTTTCCCTTAGGGGAAGGCTTTAATTTCATTGAAACTAACATTCATGATGTTTCATCTCTAACTAAAATTAAGTTGAAGTGTGATAACGAGATGACAAGACATGTATTTAATTGTGTAGTATTCTCTTCGGCCTTGCAACCTGATATAATTTTAAATCATTATGAATTAAATGAAAATAACTTGAAGCTTCAAGTAAGAAATGTTGGAGCGTCTAGGGCTGATGCCGTTGAGGTGCTGATAATAAGAAGTGGTTGGGTTATGCAAAGACTTAGCTTAGGTACTATGAACTCTAATGAGGAAAAGTCTATAAATATTGTGTTGCCCAAAGATATAGCCAGAAAAGTTATGGTTAGGATACTTTGGCGAAAAGTATTAAGAACATTTGTAAGAGATTATCAAATTACTCTTTAGCTTGAGCTACAACTGCTATTCTTGCTGGTTTCGTTTTCCTAGCATTTACAATTTCCTTAATTTGATCTAGAAACAATTTAAGACTTTCAACATTTTCTTTATGCACACTTTTTCTTCTTGAATCAACTGGTATATTAAGTTGACGTGCAAGTTTATAATTCAAACCTACTTCTTTAAGCTCTCCTAGACTATATCCCCTTCCAATTTTGAATCCTAATTCAATTCCTCTATACTTGACTAATGCTACTTTTTTAACCTTTGGAGCTGGAACCTCAACAACAATGCAACATGTTTCACTATTCATAAATGCAAAACACCTATTTAACTTCGTCATTTCTATATTGTGTAGGATTTATAAGCTATTCTCAAGCATTGCTTTGACTTATGAACTTGTCTAATCCTATAGAAAGTTTTTTTGAGATGTAAGTGAAAAGCTCTTCAGCATTGTCTATAACATCCCTACTTATCTTTATTCTCTTACCACTGTTCATACTTGCTGACAAAAACTGTGTTAATTCGATGACTTTCCAGCTCTTCAAAGAATCTATTTTTATTGCTAATAATGCTTCACCACCAGCTCTTTTAGCAAACTCAATTGTTTTTAGGATTTGACTCATTTCTATGTAAACAGTTTTTGGTTCTTTACGTCTCTTTACCTCAAAAACAAATATCTTTGAATCTTTAATAGCAACAACATCAGGGTATATTCCTCTTTTTATCTTCGCTCCACTAGCAGGACCTCTTATAACTGCAAAACCCATTTTCCAAAGCTTTTTAACAAGTTCACGTTCAGCACTAGTACCGCTACTTCTAATCTTTTTCACATTATTATTTGACATAGTATAACTCCAAAAACAGTGTTTAAGAGAGTTTCAGGTCTACGTCAAATCCAATTTTATCTAGTCTTTTCCTAATTTTTCTCAATATTTTTAAGGTGTTAGAATTATAGAAAGATCGTGGTATGGATATAACAACAGTTTTACCAGTTACATCAACATTGGCATAGGGCATGAGCTTTTTCACAATATTTGCAGCATTATCAGCAGCAATTTCGCTACGTATCTTCTTAACAGGTACAACAACGGTTTGTTCACCAAACACATATATCTCATACTCTAATTCGTTTGTTAAAAAATCTCTTACTTCAACAACAGGTCTTGCCAAGTCTGCTTCTCTTAAACCTGTAGGTAAACGAACTGTAAGTGTGAGTTCATATACCTTTGACACACGACCCTTATCTATGAATATCACGGTATCTATTATACTTGGTATCATACCTATATCGACACGTCTAATAAATCTTTGGATAGCGTCTATAGGTGATGTTGCGTGAACAACTCCTATCATACCTATTCCAGCTAAACGCAAATCAGTGTATATCATGAAGTCCTCATCATCCCTCATTTCATCAAAAACTGTATAGTCAGGACGGCTTAGCAAAAGAAGATCGTGAAGATCTTTTGATGAGGCATAATGTTTTGAGTATTGTGCAACTGTTTGAGGAAGTCTCATGTCTCTAGGAGACTCAATTGTTTTAACAATTTTACCCATTCTTGCATAGTACTCTGCTAGTGCTTGAGCAAATGTTGTTTTTCCCATGCCAGGTGCTCCTGCAATCAATATTCCCTCTGCTTTTTCATTCAATCTCCTCACTAGTTTGTCTGGCAAGTTATAGTCTTCTAGCCTTAGTCTTGCAATAGGCTTTGTAATAGTCATTTCATATGCTAATGAAATTGGAGGAGTTACAATCACTATTCTATAATCTTTTAACTGTACAATCATTAAACCTTGTCTCTCAATTTCAATAACGCCTTCCCCATTTCTAGCCCTTCTAACCACTTCCTCAATAAGCATTTCTATTTCAGCTTTAGCCATAGGCTTATCGGTAACATAAACAAGTCTCCATTCACCTGGCTTCCCCTTTTTAGCCATGATAGGCGCTCCCTCCTTTATGTGCAAACTCAAAGTCTCTTCATCAACATATTTTTCAAACCAGAGTCCAGCTCCCTCTACATTCTCAACAAACAATACGTCTATGCCCATAGCCTTGCAAACAGCTTTTTGCAGAGGATCACTTGTAACTACTTTACCGCCTAGTCTTCTAGCCAAATCCTTTACAATGCTATTGAGCATATCTTGGTTAAGCTCCTCTGTCTCTCTAACTCCACCTTCAACAATTTCTATTGAAACCCCTGTTTCCTCTACACTATAATTTCTTAGTTCAGATAACTCCTGTAAACCGATATATCCAACAGCACTGCCACCTCTAGCCATGAACTCAAAATATCTTACAAGCTCCTTAGGTATTACAATCTTTCCTCTAATCAAACCCTTTTTTATCATGTCAGATAAGCTTCTTGTAGTTAGTGCTGAAATATCAGGAATGTAAACATCTTCAAAAGCTATTTTAACCATTTCATCAAACCACGTATAATCCCATAATAATTATTGACACGTTGCTATAAATTCTCTTAGAGAGGCTTAAAAGTTGATTACACAGTTTAAGAATAAGAAAGTCTTTATTACCAATGCTTGTATTGATGAACTAGCTAAAACCTTAATCCAAGGTTCTTCAATCTTTCGTATATATGCAATGATTCATCCTGAAATAGCTCAATAGCATTTCTTAGTTTGTTTTTATCAATTTTTATATCATTCTTTTTTGCAAGTTCTATTACCATAGATAATTTTGCTAAATCCTGATTTGAACCTCTTCTTGCTTTTAATACCATCCAACACTCTTTTGATATACAGGAAATTTTTTCTCCACTTATTTCATATTCCTGTTTGCATAATTCTATTAGTTCTTGTGGTATGTAAAAATCCATGATATTTTCAAATAACTCTACAACTACTTCTTCATCATTTACAGTCATTGTTATTGATGGTGTTCCCAGTGTTGTTACCCCTATACTCCAGCCTTTTTCCCTAGCTATCTCATTTATCTTATTAGCTTCTAGTAACGGACTTGTGGAAGTTACAAAAAGATCTATATCTCCTTCAAAAGTCTTATTTCCCATTTCCATATTTAAGCATGTATCTCCTATTATTATTCCTTCAATGCCTTCATTGGAAAGCTCTTTAAGAGCTCTGACTATGTGTTTTAATGTATATTGCGTATATCATCCCCAACTCTATTTCTTCATAGCCACTTGTTTCTTCTTAAATCTGAGATTTGTACTTCTACATCTCCTACATCTCGTAGCAGTTGGCGGATTCAAGGCTCCACATCTGCGACATACTTTCTTATTTAAAATCCTCGCTTCTACGATCTTCATCAACTCTGGATCTGATACAGGCATTTAAATGCACCACATACTTTACCTTATAAACATGCTTCATATAAGCTCTAAAACGTTTTAAATTTATAAGCTAAACGTACAGCACATTACATAGGAGTAAACATTTTAGAAGAGATACATTATTGTGCTGAGTGGTATAACAATGAAAATACCCCTCGACACAATATGTGTTAAAAGTGGTGTTTTATGTCCTCGCTGCAGAAAACTCGTAGATAGCGGTACTTACACATTACGTGAAGTGGAGATAATGAAACAGTTACTTGAGTTAGAAGAACAAGACCCGAATTATAGATTCCTTAAAGATGTTACATATGTGAAAAGCTATGAAACAAATTCAATTATTGTAACAATATTAGATGTTGATGACTCAATTCCTCAATCAATGTTAATAAGACTTGGAAAAACTTTAAGTGAAAAAATAGGACTGAGGGTTCGTGTAATAAGAAAGTCCGATCCAAAAACATTAATAGCACAAATAATAGCACCTGCAAGAATCCATGGAGTTAATAGTGTGTGGACTCCAGATGGCGATGTGCAACACATAATCAGAATCTCTAGATATGATGCAAGGTTTTTACCTGTTGAAGTTAAAGAGTTGGAACAGCTTCTTTCAACAATATTTCATGAGAATTACAGAATCAAAATATATTGAAGGTTAAAGCCGCGGCCGGGATTTGAACCCGGGACCTCCGCCTTACCAGGGCGGCGCTCTACCAGGCTGAGCTACCGCGGCTTTTTCTTCGCATAATGGGTCTTAGTAACTTATAGTATATAAGTGTTTTTGTTCAACCAATTACTGAACACAGAGTTGAAATGAATTGCTGCATTTCAGCATCCATAGCTTACCTCTTTTTGCTATAACGCAAAAGGAGAGTTAGTTTCTTCTGCTACAGAGAATTGTTTTGATGTATCAGGCTTTCAGCACTATTTATTAAATCCTTTTCATATGTAACTGAATGGTACAGGTTTTTGTCTCTAATTAGATTTATACATTCTTCCTCAACTGGGTGAAGCTTCTTTGCAGGTATTATTAGTGTGTATAGCGTGTTTTCGTTAAATGTTTTTTTCATAGCTTCTTCTACACTTAATACAAAAACCTTTTGTTTACGGCTAAACGCATCTGCTATTACTATCACAATATCTTCATTTGCTAGAACCTTTTCCCCAAGTCCTTTCTGTATATTCATTATCAATTCTATACCTTCATTCGGTTTCATATAATATTTTTTCTCCACATCTATTTCTAACAGAAAAAGTGTGTGCAAGTTTTGTTCACGATTCATTTTTAAAACAGTGAATGGATATTCGTATACTACACCATTTTTGCTACTTACAATGGTAGCTACTTTGCCAAATCTATAGATCTGTAGACATGATATTGAGATAGCTGTATTGAATATCGATGTTGCAGGCGAGACGTCAACTTCAACACCTTTTTTCAATGCTTCAACAATTATGATACTATGTGTAGTTGCAATTAATGGATCTCCAACAACAGCAATACATACATCCTTTTTCATTGCCTCGTTTACCACATTCTCTATGGCAGAACCCTCTAACATGTATCTTTTAGCAATAATCACATCTTTCTTCATATTTAACAATGTTTTTACAAGAATGTTTATATCAGGAAACCATACACTTGTATATGCATCTACAAAGATTTTGTCGCATAGTAAAAGTAATTTTTTCAAATTGCCCAATGGTATGGAATCTATTGATAGACCCAAACCAATAAGTCTTAGCATTAACCCAAACCCTTTTCCCTAATTAATTTCATGACCTTGTCCCAAACATTGAAAAGAGCATACAATCGCTTAACATGGTATTTTCTTGGAAGCTTTGGAATTATACTATTCTCGATTTGGAAAACTGGTATAGATTGCTTATTGCCTAGAATAACCCTTGGAGCAGTATGAGGATCTACTTCAATGATTCTTATATCATCAACAAACATCGCTATTTCATATGGTCTTACATATCTTTCTATTTCATTCATTATGTTCCTAAGTTTTTTAATACCTTCATCATTTTCTAGATCAAGTGCAGTATTACTAAATTTTGATTCTTCTAACACAACCTTGTATCCTCTTCTAAATAGAAATGCTCTAATCAACTCTTTTACTTCTTGAGGTGTTGAAGAGGCTTTATATAATCTTGTTATTAGTCCTGTTAGCCAATCGTCGTGCCATAGAACAATATCACCACTTTCTACAAGCCTTTTTAAATCATCTTCACTTTTTGGCAATAGAGTGTCATTGCTATATCTATACAAAACTTCATATATACTTCTAAGCAGTGTTTCATAACCAACTACTGTTTTGTGATAGTACACTGTTTTATACATGTGCATTCTAGCTAAGTAGAAATTTTCAAGAGCATCAATACCTTTATCAAGTATAGCAATATTTCCATCACCATCAACAACAAGTGTAGATATTATTCTCTGTAAATCTATCATTCCATATGTTACACCAGTATGTGTAGCATCTCTTATTAAATAATCCATTCTATCGACATCAATATCGCTGGAAAGTAGTTGATTGTATAAAGGCTCTTTATATCTTCCTTCTATTATTGCTGTTATGGTTTTAGGATCATAGCCAAAATAGTTTAGAATATCCCTAATCTCACTTTCTAGTATAATCATTCTAGTGATTTCCTCATGTCCTATGCCAAGCAAATCTTTGTAGAAAGGCTCAATAGCATGGCTAAACGGTGTATGACCTATATCATGAAGAAGAGCTGCTAATCTCAAAATTTGTACATCTTCAAAAGAATGTATATAACCTAGTTCAGCAAGTTTTTCTGCGACTAATCCCATGAGATGTGTGGTGCCAAGGCTATGACTAAAACGCGTATGAGTAGCTCCTGGATAAACATACCATGCTACTGCCAATTGCTTTATGAATCTAAGTCGTTGAAAGTAGGGAGTGTCAACAATTTTAATTTCAACATCGCTTAAGTCTATATATCCATGAACCTCATCATAAATCTTCTTCACACTAAAGCCACTTACTGATTTACTTCTATACCTATGCACATTTTACACCAAGGCACTTTACAATCGAAAAACTGTTTTTGGTAAACAGCTAAGTAAATCTATATGCAAAATCCATATCTCTTAACAATGTTTAATAACCTTTCAACAATATCCATAGAAACATTCTTTTTTCTCGAAAACTCATCAACAACATTATCTGGAGCTGGATAAACATCAGTACAAAGCATAATCAGACTTGCCACAAGCTCTAAAACACGATGATCTAATTGACCAATCTCATGTTTTGCATCTAGCAACATGTTTTCAACTTTTCGAATTGCTATATCCTCTGATTCATCTAGCTCAATATCTTGCACATCACCTAGATGCTGAAATACGTGGTGATAGTAATTTTGAAGACCCTTTGAATAAGGGCCTCTTGACAACCATTCAAACTTAAATCCATAGTCTAGCCCCCCAACTTTTTGAATTAAATAACCTAGTTTTTGAACTACAATTTTGAATTCCATTGAATCTTCAGAGAAATTTTTTACAACATCAAAATCCTTAATAATCTTGGCAATTAATACCGCAATTCTCTTTTTATTACCATTCATAAAATAAACCTTCACTTACTACATCTAAGTTATGAAAATAATATATGCACGGAGGGATAACCGAAACAAAACATGTGAGCTATGAAAATTGGTGGACCGGCCGGGATTTGAACCCGGGACCTCTCGGATGCCAACCGAGCGCTCTTCCAGCTGAGCTACCGGCCCATGTACACAACAGTTTTTAATTATATAAACGCTGGTTAAAAAGCGTATAATGTGCATGTAGAGAATGATCAGCCAAAGGGGTCGCATCATCTCTTTCTATTAGGCCTGCGTTTATCATCATCTATTTTGTGTTGCTTGTCATAGTAATCCTATTGATTGCTTTATAAGCTTTGTGTTATCAGAAACAAAATCTATGTTGCAAAGAGTTCAGTTTAAAGCATGATTGTTTAGTTTTTCTATGTTCTAGGAAAAGTTCTTGCCAAGAGCTTAGAACTTATAAAAATATTTTAGGAAGTATTATAATCTATGCTGATTGTCTATAGATTTGGGTAGCTAGACTATGGAGACAAGATACAAAAATGTTATGTGTGGTGAAATTACAAAAGAGTTTAGAGGAAAGGAAGTGGTAATTGCTGGATGGGTTCATCAGATAAGGGATCTTGGTGGGAAAAAATTCATAGTTATTAGAGATTCTAGTGGTGTTGTGCAGGTTACTATATCAAAAGATGCTGCATCAAAGAATTTACTTAGTGTTGTTGAGGAGCTAACCTTTGAATCTGTTGTGCAGATAAGGGGTGTTGTTAAAGAGGATCCAAGAGCACCAAGAGGAGTTGAAATAGTGCCTCATGAAATCAAGTTACTTAGTGTTGCAAAAAAGCCACTACCTTTGGATATCAGTGGTAAGGTTCCTGCAGACATTGATACAAGACTTAGGGAAAGGGTTTTAGATTTGAGAAGAACTGAGATGAGAGCTATTGTTAAAATAGGTGACACAGTTTTGAAGACCATTAGAGAGGTGTTGCGAAGTCTTGGATTTGTTGAGGTTTTCACACCAAAAATAATAGCCTCTGCAACTGAGGGTGGGGCAAGCCTGTTTCCAGTGATATATTTTGGTAAAGAGGCTTTTCTTGCCCAAAGTCCTCAGCTTTATAAGGAGTTGTTGGCAGCATCACTTGAGAGAGTATTTGAAATAGCACCTGCTTGGAGAGCTGAGGAAAGTGATACTCCATATCATTTAGCTGAGTTTATTAGTATAGATATTGAAGCAGCGTTTATGAATTATGAGGATGTTATGAAAATTCTTGAAAAGGTTATATATGAAGTTGTAAAAGCTGTTAAGCAAGAAAATGAATATGAGCTCAAGGTATTAAACTATATACCACCTGATGTTTCCTTGCCTTTACCAAGAATAAAATATATTGATGCTGTGAAAATGCTTAGAGACAGGGGTGTAGCGATAGAACCTGGTGAAGACTTGTCAACAACGCATCTAAGAATTTTGAGTGAAGTCATCGAATCTCCTCTATACTTTGTTACAGAGTTTCCAACGAAAATCAGAGCTTTTTATACAAAACCAAAAGATGATGATCCTACCTATAGTGAAAGCTTTGACTTAGTGTGGAAACACCTAGAACTTGCTTCTGGTAGCTCAAGAATTCATCAAAAAGAACTGTTAATAGAGGCATTGAAAGAGCGTGGATTAAATGTTGAAAGCTTTAGCTTCTTCCTAAAATGGTTTGACTATGGAATGCCTCCGCATGCTGGCTGGGGCATGGGATACTCTAGGCTGCTTTTAATGCTTACTGGAAGAAGCAGTGTCAAAGAGGTAACATTATTCCCAAGAGATAAGAAAAGGCTTATTCCCTAGGTATATAACATTGGATTGCAACGAATTATCTCCCTTAATAATATTGTTGCATAGGAGCCTGGTGAAAGATTAAATGTGAGTATAAGTTCATTTTTATTGTATCTATAGTTAAGGTTTGTAGCTAAAGCGATAGAGTCTCTGTAATCACCTGAAAAACATAGCTGGTTCAGCTTTCTCAAACAAAACTTTTCTAGTGTGATACCCTCTATCTCCATAACCTCATCTAAAAACCTTCTAATATTTTCATTAACTTGTGTGTTATATCCTGGCAGGGGCACATATCTATATTCCTTTTTTAAAACATGAAAAGCATCTTTAATATTCTTTGTCTCTACAATGCTAAGCCATATTGATGATAAAATTCTATTGAATAGATAAGCCTGATAAGCATGAGTAAACAACCTTATAATTTTGCCATATAACACATGTTTTAGCAATTGACCAAGCTTTTTCTCGATGTCATGCAACTCTAAACTGCATATCAATTTCTCTAAGCTTTCAACAAATCCCTTTGGTGATTTTCCAAAGTTTATGCACAACACATTAAAAAATTTTTCAAAGTCTTCATTAATTAAAGCCTTACCTAAAATGTGTGTAACAGGTTTTCTGCTACCAAATCTTTGATACCCGAAGAAATTAAGAAATTGATTGTTATGTTCCCTAAGCAAGTTTATTGTCCTTGAAAACTCCTCCAGAAAGCTACTCGACTTTATCGAAAGTATAATATTGAATTCATTCATGTCATGCATTAAAACAGGCTTAATCTTATCACAAAACCATGCATATGCTTCGAAGCTGGCATCCTCATAAACTACTTTAAAACTAGGCCTAGGATCTCTACATCCACGTAACAACACTACTTGGTATGCTATTGCATGAGCATCTTTTAATCCAAGTAAGTCAAAGTCTTTACATCTAAAACTTTTCCTTAGAATTTGTCCTAGCGAGAAAGAGTCAATGTTTCTCTTCTTAACAACATAAGCACAGTAGTTGTTGTAATCATCTCTACTAAATTGTGCAACCCTTCCTTCTTTCTGTAGTTCATAAAATAGTTCTCTCAAATTAATGGAGTTAACATACTCTGTTACCACAAATCCCTCGGGTCTTCTAATTTCTACACATTCACTATTAAAACAATTATTTTGCGATGGATATGTATATACATGAAGACCAAGTAATATGTCGAGCATGTATTTCGATGAAAAACTCATAGAAGAACCTTCAGCATATTGTTATAGAAGTGGCAAATTCCCAGTTATTTTATCTATAAGCTCTGCAGGAGCTGGTCCAAGACCTAGTGCTGTAATTGTTCCTGGTTCTAGTTGTGTTAATCCTGCATCAGCTATGATAACAGTGTTTATTCCCATTTCCTCAGCCATTTTCTTTATCTGTAGTAATTCTTCAAGACTTTTGACTTTAACTACTATCTTTTTCTGTCCCTGTCTCCTCCACACATTAAGCATATCAACACAAGTTTTTTTCTCAAGACATTGAAAAACAGCTTCAACAGCTGCATGAGCAACTTGTGTTGCTAACTTACCTTTCCCCATTTTAATATCTGTTCTAACCACAATTACTTGTTTCACTTCAATCATTTTGATATCCACATTTGTTGCAGCTATACTGTTTAATTGCAAAGAATTAATAGGCTTTTAAATCTGTGTGTTTAGGAGATATTCACAGCAAATTTTAATTAAGACAAGGTGAATAGTGCTGGCAATTGCTGTTACAAAAATTGTGCTTTATGAAATAGCTGGTGCAAGAATATGCTCAAGTTGTAAAAAGCCTATTGCACCAGATGAAAAAGCTGTTAGTTTTAGATGTCCAAATTGTGGTGCTGTAACTATATGGCGATGCTATAAATGTAGAACCATGGGAGTTCCATACAAGTGTCCAAATTGTGGATTTGAAGGACCTTAAATGGTGGGATTGCATATGGCTGGTAATGTTATAGTTGTTGTGAGAGCTTTTCCAAAAGAGGTAATGAATGATTTTACAGCATTGCTTGATAAAATACGTATGAAAATTAAGGGAAGTGCATATGAATTAGCGAAATGGGAATCAGTGGATATAGCCTTTGGATATAAGGCACTTGATCTCTATTTTATAATGCCTGAAGATATTGAGGGTGGAACAGAGAATCTCGAAGAACTCATAAAAAGTGTTGATGATATAGACAATGTTGAGGTAGTATACATTACTAGAATAGGTGCATAAAATGGGGAGTTTCTGTAAATGTTTATAAAAAGAAGAATACAACAAAAAATACTGGATTATATAAAAGAAAATGGTAAAGCTGAAGATAAGGAGCTGCTGGAGTATTTAAAGAAGGAAGCTGAAATTTCATATAATGAGCTGCTAAATCTTGTAATGTATCTAGAGATAGAAGGTTTTATAGAAGTTAGAAGACAAAAAGATGGTTTAGTAGTAATACCAAAACAAGCAGCAAAAAAGATAGTAGCATAACAAGTTTTAATCTTCTACAGCAAAAATTTTTTGGAAATAATGTATGGGTGTTAATTTAAAGGATTTAATTCCACCTAACTGCAAAACTGAAGTAAGTGATTTGAGGCAATTAGCTCGAAAAATTGTAGCATTTGATGCTTATAATGCTTTATACCAGTTTCTAGCTGCCATTAGACAACCAGATGGAACACCTTTAATGGATTCAAAATCTAGAGTAACAAGTCATTTAAGTGGACTTTTCTATAGAACTATAAATCTTGTTGAAAATGGTATAAAACCTGTTTATGTATTTGATGGAAAACCACCTGAAATTAAAAGAATTGAGTTGGAAAGAAGAAAAGTAAGGAAAGAGAAAGCACAGAAGTTGGCTGAAAAAGCATATGAGGAGGGGGCTATAGAGGAGGCTGCAAAGTATGTTGTACAGGCAATTAATCTTGAAAGTCCTATGGTTAAAGATGCAAAAGATCTTCTAGAGGCTATGGGAATGCCATATGTTCAAGCATCTGAAGAGGGAGAAGCACAAGCTGCGTATCTAGCCAAGAAGGGTTTAAGCTGGGCTACTGCAAGCCAAGACTATGATTCTCTTCTCTTTGGATCTCCAAGACTAGTTAGAAATCTTACTATAACTGGAAGAAGAAAACTGCCAGGTAGAGAAGTTTATGTTGAGATAAAACCAGAGATAATAGAGCTAAATACATTACTAAAAGCGTTGGGGATAACAAGAGAACAGCTAATAGATATTGCAATATTAATAGGAACAGATTATAACCCAGATGGGGTTGAGGGAATAGGGCCCAAAACAGCTTTACAAATAATTAAAATGCATGGCTCTTTAGAAAAAGCATTAAAGTTTTTACCCCAAGCCAAGTTCCCTGAAGACCCACTGAAAATACGAAGCTATTTCCTCAATCCTCCTGTAAATGAAAATGTTGATATTGAGTGGAGAGAGCCTGACAAAAATAAAATTATTCAAATTTTGGTTAAAGAGCATGATTTTTCTATGGACAGAGTTGAGAATGCTATTAAAAGACTTGAGAAAGGGTATAGAGAGTTTATAAAATCGAGCACTACAAGTTTAGATCTCTGGTTCAAGAAATAACATGGTGATGAGTAAAATGTTTATCAACAGCTTGCGTAACAGAGATTTATTGTCTATTGCAGATCTATCTAGAGATGAGTTAAAATCATTAATTGAGCTAAGCTTTAAGCTTAAAGAGCTTTACTATAATGGTGTTAGATATTTAAATGTGTTAAATGGCAAAGTTGTTGCATTGATATTTGAAAAGCATAGCACAAGAACAAGGGTAAGTTTGCAGGTTGCTATACATCAACTTGGTGGCCATTCCCTCTATCTCTCTTCACAGGAGCTTCAACTAGCTAGAGGTGAGCCTGTAAAGGATACTGCAAGAGTTTTGGAAAGATATGTTGACGGTATAGCAGCTAGAGTTTATAGCCACAAATCTCTTATGGAATTAGCAGATTATGCTAAGATTCCTGTTATAAACGCTTTAAGTGATGTTGAACATCCGCTTCAAGCACTAGCAGATGTCATGACCATTTTAGAATTTAAGAAGAATTTAAAGAATGTAAAAATTGTGTTTGTTGGTGATGGTAGAGACAATGTTGCACATAGCTTAATGCTTGCAGTAGCAATGCTTGGAGGAACAATATTTATAGCAACACCACAAGGCTATGAACCTGAGCCAAGACTATACAATTTAGCTAGAGATTATGCAAATGAGTCTGGAGGGTATGTAGCTATAGTTAGAGATCCCATAGAGGCTGTTAGCAATGCTGATGTGATCTATACTGATGTATGGATTAGCATGGGACAAGAAAGTGAGAGAGACAAACGTGTAAAAGATTTAAGACCTTATCAAGTAAATAAACAGCTTGTATCGTATGCAAAAAAAGATTACATATTTATGCATTGTCTTCCTGCACATAGAAACGAGGAGGTTACAGAGGATGTTATAGAGTCTCCAAATTCTGTTGTGTGGCAACAAGCAGAAAATAGATTACATACCTCAAAAGCTGTTTTCGCATCAATTCTAGGGTAAAACACCAATTCTTGATAACAAAACCTCAAATCTGTTTTCTCTACATGTGTAAACACATTCAGAAAAACACTCATTATCTCTATAACCATTATGGTTATGGCACTGAGCGTTGCATTCATGTTCACAAAGCAAAACATTAGGCTCTAAAATAATGAAGTTTCCTGCTTTATTAATGCGAAAGAGATGAGCTAGATTAGCATTTCTCAGATAATCCCATATTTTATTGCCGTAATCAATTGAAGTTATTACGAAACCATATTGCCTAATCATTTTTTCAATAGATCTAATTAACTCAGATTCACTCATTTAAGCTCAGCCTCAACATACTTTAAAATATTCTTAATTAAATGCACAGCCTCTCTATCTCCAGAAACATATCTTAGTCTACCTCTAATGTATTTAACCTTTAGCAAGTCTAGGCCATCGCTATTCTTTACATTGATATACCCCTTCACATGTTTTCGCCAGTTTATTGTTAACTCAATTAATACAACAAACAAATTATCTTCTACATCAATATGAACACACCTGCTTTCACCCCTTGAATATACTCCTTTGCAACTCCAAGAACTAGAAATCTTTATTGGTAGCACTTCCCCATTCTCGTTAACAATAAAAGCTTTTGCAATTCTTCGATGCTTACCACTATTGCTTCTAGTATTCTCAATTCTAAACGATATTCTACTCAACTTTTAAAACACCTCCAAGCATTTTCCATTTATTCACATTCTCAGCAAATATACATATAATGTCTTTCCCCATACCCATAGAACTTATGTCTATTCTTGTAACACCACTTATCTCTACAAGCTTTACATTTTCATAGGCACTGCTATCAATACAAGCTCCTTCATAATTATATAAATCAATTTTCACAACTTGTTTAGATGTTGAAAAACATATTCTTGCATACATCTGATTAAGCACCAAATCATAGTCTTGTAACTTAAAGCCTCACCTTTTATGGCAAGAATAAATATTTATAAAATTTTCTTCTTTTGCTTTCAATAGTTAAGGATGTTTGTTTTGCAATTTCAAACATAAACAAATTTGTTGGGGATAAACGTAAACTTTATCAGACAACTCTATTCATAATATCTTGTGTGAAAACTCTATGTCATCTGCTATTAAAAAGTTTGAGGTTATAGATGTTCCAATTCCACATGGTGCTAATGTTATTGTGGGGCAAAGCCATTTTATAAAAACTGTAGAGGATTTATATGAAGCTTTGGTAACTTCTGTACCCAATATAAAATTTGGGATAGCTTTTAATGAGGCTAGTGGAAAAAGGCTTGTAAGATATGATGGAAATGATGAGGAGCTTGTTAAACTTGCTATTGATGTTGCTTTAAAAATTGGTGCAGGTCATGTATTTGTTTTGTATATAAGAAATGCTTGGCCCATTAATGTGTTGAATGCTTTGAAGAATGTTCAAGAGGTTGTCAAAATATATGCTGCTACTGCAAACCCATTGCAGATAATAGTAGTGGAAACAAATCAGGGAAGAGGAGTTATTGGTGTAGTTGATGGCTATACACCACTAGGTGTTGAAGACACTAATGAAAAACGTGAAAGATATGAGTTTCTTAGAAAAATAGGTTACAAGAAATGAGTACACAAAGCACAGTAATTATTGAGAAGTATTGTTTCCAACCACTTGAAACATCAATGTTTATTTTACATGTTCTAAAAAAATGTGGTGAGTCAACGGAGCAGGTAGAAGAGGATACTGCTAATAAGTTTATAGAAAATGATGATTTATTTCATTCTTGGATTCTTTCAATTCTTGAAAAAGATTTTCGTGGAGGCGTTATAAAGGCATCGATAAATTATCATGGCAAGAATTACTCAACTCTATTTTTTAAGGAACCAGAAATAGATTCTAATTACTTGATTATACCAATACCATATATGGCAAGGTTAATGAAAATTATAGTATTACAGAATTTAGATAGTGGAGAGGTAACAGTTAAGGAAACTATAAGTCAAGACTCT
The DNA here is from genome assembly GCF_030186535.1 of Ignisphaera cupida. NCBI lineage: Archaea > Thermoproteati > Thermoproteota > Thermoprotei > Desulfurococcales > Desulfurococcaceae > Ignisphaera > Ignisphaera cupida. The sequence continues at coordinate 40,311 of NZ_JASNVW010000001.1, forward strand.
ACAAATATTCTCGAGTTTTCTAATGACAGCATTTATGTGTTTTTCAATCCAATAAAAATACATAATAGCTTAAGTAATTTCATTATAGTTACTGATACAGGTGTAGAGAGGATTTCAGTAAACAATTTGATTAAGCTACCTTTAGAGAAAAAGAAATCAGTTTCCAAAAAGAAAAAGAAAAGAAAGTCCAGAAAGAGAAAAACTAAAAAGAAAAAGAAGAAACAATAATAGCTACTACTTCCTGCTTGAAACAATTATATTGTAGAGAACTTCTCTCAAAGTTTTTGATAAAGAGTAGCATCCATATCCTTGTTCAAGCAAACCTTTTTCCACAAGTTTTCTTATCACAAATTTTGGATCACTAACTTTGTACATGAATCTCAATTCTCTTAAAGCTATTAATGAACCAACTGAAATATTTTGTATAAAGTATTCTAAAACCTTTACCTCATCAGAAGAAAGTGACAATATTTTTTTCTTCAAATCATCATCTTTGATATATTGCAAAAGATTTGACAAAATCTTGCTCTCCATGTTGCTAACCAGTTTTAACAACTTCTATTTATCATTGTTTTAAGCATTATAAACTATTTTTACAATTAACAAACACATAGCACATATTTTTATAGGGGGTACAATAAAAATTAAGTAACTCGCTAAACAGTTTAAATAGGGTTTTTAAGGGTCCTCAATTAATTATTGATAGAAAAGTTTATAAATAGATTTGATATGTAGCTCTTGGTGAGTCGAAATGAGTGCAGCAATGAGAACAGTGCTAGTATATGGTAAGCATGTAGTAGGAAATTTGTATAATTGCAATCCAGAGAAGCTAGGGAATATGCTATACCTTATAAATCTAGTGAGAAATGCTGCAAAAGTTGGAAACATGACTCTTCTTGACATCAAGTCCTGGAAAATAGGAAATGGTGTTAGTATTGTGGGAATAGTGTTAGAGAGTCATATATCCATACATACATGGCCTGAACACAATTTTGCAACAGTTGATGTGTATAGCTGTGGTTCTCATACAAATCCTGAAAAAGCATTTGACTACATAGCTTCATCATTAGAAGCGCAAAGAATTGAAAAGAGAGTTATTGATAGAAGCTATGAGATTTAAATTCTCTTACATTTATCTATTCTTTCAAAGCAATATGTTTAAACCAAAAATTCTTATTATGTTGATTAGTGGGCCCGCGGGGATTTGAACCCCGGACCTCCGCCTCGTCAGGGCGGCGTCCTACCAGACTAGACGACGGGCCCCAGTACTAACTCTGATTTTATGTGAGCATTATAAGCTTTAATTCAAAACAATTTCTTAAAAAAAAAAAGAATTTAGTTTAGTGGAGCCGGGGCCGGGATTCGAACCCGGGAATTATCGGGTCTCGACAGGCGGTTTCTTAGCCGGAAAGCCCGCTGCAGCCCGACGCCTTAGACCTCTCGGCCACCCCGGCTCTGAAAAGCACATAATATATTTTTGCCTTTAGGAGTAATAAGGTTATCGCTATTTTAAAAATTGAAGTTAGAATGCCGCCGGGGGGATTTGAACCCCCGACCTCCCGGTCTTCAGCTTCGCCGAACACCTGTGCCAAAGTTTCCTGGCACAGGTGTTCACGGGCGCTCTCCCAGCTGAGCTACGGCGGCTATTTTTCATTTTCTATTTTTGTTCCCAGGTTTTTAATTTTTGTTGCAGTTGTGTTTCTATTCTATGAAGTCTTGTGTTTGTATTTTCATTGGTATGTAGGTGTCCATTAGAAAGTGAAGTCCTTTTCCAGTTAATGCCTCTATTTCTAGTTTGCTTTGTTTTTGTAGAAATATGTTTATTTCTTTACTCCATTTCTCTGTTTTGAACCATTCGTAATTTAACAGTTCTTGAGCTCTTTTGATATCTGTTTTCTTAGCTTTTATTATAAAGTTTCTTCTTTCCGATTCTGATAAGTATGGCTTTTTGTTTTTATCTCCAAATATGTCTGTCATGCTTACTCCTAAGAATTTTGCTTTTGGCGTTGCTAGTCTTTCGCTTTCATATGATAGTGTTATTGAGCCAATTTTGAAAACACTGTATATGTACCATCCATATGGATCAGCATCTGTTAATATATATACCGGCAGCTTTAGCTCCTCATTCAATCTTCTTACAAATCTTCTTGTTGCTCTATCTGGTTGCCCAGCGCTTGTCACAAGTATTGCTCTATATTTTTTCCAGAACCCAGCTCTATGCAGTTGCTGAAAAACAGCGTCCTTCTCAACAACAAGCACAAACTCTGCATTAACATCGATAAACTCTATTAGATCTGGTGTTGGCTCTATAGCATATGCTCCATGACCCATCTTACTCAAGTCAATAACATCATCACCTGATCTAATCCTCATATCCCCAACAACTTTCCCTTTCTCCTTGCTCAAAATAAGCATTTCCTCTCTAAGCAAATTCACCAAAACCTCTATATCCCTCAAAACAGAATCACTTTCTTTTTGCTCATCCCACGTATTCTCCTCCTCGACCCTGCCCTTATGATCTCTATATCTAATGCTATGCTTACCCCTATAAAACAAATCTCTTATTGTTGGATACTCATTATTTATAAGAGCATCGTATATTATCTTAGCCATTAGAAGTGTTTGCATAAACTTTCTAGCTTCTTTAACATCCAAAAAGCTTCTCTCAAATGTTGCTGGACCTAAGAGAAGCAACCCCTTTTCCTTATCATATATAGTGTTTGACAGTGTTCTCTTCGGTATTACAAGCCTTGGTTCCTCGCAATTCAAAACAGCTTTGACAACTTTCTCAAAAACTTCATTAAACTTTTCAGCAGCTTTTATCCTAGCCCTGATATCCACAGAAGATATGAATTTTTTGGTTTGCTCCATAGCCATGTATTTCACCACATCATTCAACTGATAAAACAACGTCTCTTGGCGATGAAATATTCTTTAAGCTATCTCTAAACCTGTTCTTGACTAATTCAAAAAGCTTTGACTCCAAAGTCTCCACATTAACTGGTTCAGGATTGCTTTTTGCAAATACCACTAAGGCGCTAGCAATTTCTGGAATGTATTTAATCAATGTTATTGCTTTTCTAGCTGCCTCCTCCTCTTTTTGTTTCCTAGCTAAATAAAGCTTTAGAGATCTTGCAACATGTCTAACACCCTCCTCAATCTCATTCTCCAATATGGGAACCTCAGCAATACTTTCTTTACCAACACCCTTATACGGTATTTTAGTGCCGCAAACATGAACAAGAATAGCTATTGGTGCTGGAAAAACTATGTCGTAATAACCCCAGTCAATATTTTCTGATACCACTTTCCAAGCAACATCACTTTTCTCATCATACAGAAGCGGTATCTTGTTTGCAAATCTCAATAGCAAAGGTTCTTCAACAGGCTCTATAGCACCTCCATAAGCAATGCCAACCTCAACTATCATGGAGTGTCCCTCGTAAACAATAGGCTTTCTTGTAATAGCATCAACAAATTCTGGTTTTAGAATTGAACTCAACCCAATTTTTATAAGATCTGATCCTATTGGCGAAAGATGGTCAGATCTAGGCTTTCTAAATTCGTTAAACTCCTTTAATGCTCTAACAAGCTTTTCTAAATCATCTTTTGATAACGTCTTGGGATTTGCATTTGGATCAAAATTATTTTTAGTAATAAATCTTTCAGCCAAAACCCTGCCAACACCTTGAAACTCTTCCGAGAGAAAGTCTAGAAGTGTTTGTGTCTTTGTTTCACTAATCATTGCTTTTAGCATCTCAAGATCTATTCCATGTGGATGTGGCTTTGTTTCCCTTGGTGGTGGTGGTAGTTTATCGACAACTCTTTGATAAATCTTTATCTCTCCATCGGGAGTTCTAAAAACTATATTTGCATAGGGAGTGACTATAGCTGTTCTCTTAACATACTCCAAAACTTTTTGTCTAGCCTTGCCCCAATCACCCTCAATAGCAACTTTTACAATAGTTCCATGCCAACTGGTTTTATTTGGCCACCAGCTCTTCTCAAGCACAATAGGCTTGTTCTCCTTAATATCTATCATTATTTTGTATTTGTAAATCTTTTTCGAGTTTATCGTTGCAGACACTATTTCTGCAGGTTCTCCAACAGTTATTTGACCATATAAAATAACCATTTTTGCTCCAAGACCGAAAAGCCCTCTTGTTTGCCTCAAGACATATTTTGAGCTGAAAAGAACTCTTCCAAAAGCATCTGGAACATAGTTTTCTGGAACACCAATTCCATTGTCTTTAACAGTTATCCTATAGACATAGGTTTTGTTAGGATCTCTATCTATTGATATTGAGATTTCTGGTAAAATCCCATGAGAATCTGTTGCATCTAAAGCATTTTCAACAAGTTCTCTAACAGATTGATACAATGCTCTTGCGGGATTTGCAAAACCAGCTATCTCCTTATTTCGATAGAAAAACTCTGCAGGGCTTATGCTTCTAAACTTCTCTGCTGTACTCATTACCATCTTGCGCCTCTAATACACACCCTAATACTCTAAATTCTAATGGAAGAAAATATAAGCAATAATATTAAAGATATGTAGAAGAAGAATTGAACACTACTTTAGAAAAATAGCTGCATAAGCTATTATAGGTAACACCAGTGTTGCATCTGCATAAACAACAACATTCTTTGCTTTTTCCTTCAGCTTACCCCATGTAATAGCTTCTTTGGGTCTTGCACCACTCAATGACCCATCCCATTCAGTAGCTGTGGTTATGTATATTGCGTAATCTAAACCTCCATGAAATTGAGCCCACCACAATGTGTGATGCTTGCTTATTCCACCACCAATTATTAAAGCTCCAATGCAATTTGCATGAAAAACAATATCTGCAAGTTCTTTCTCATCCTTAAACACATCAATGTTAAACTTATTGAATTGTGAAAAGGTTAGAAGAGCTGTTCCAAAAGCACCGTCAAGAAACCCTGGAACATATATTGGTGTATTTGAAAGTGCGGCATTTCTAAGAATTGACTTTTCGTCATATATTCTTTTTCCAATTTCATAAAGAATTTCTCTTACACCAAATGCTTTCAAACCATATTGAGACACTATTTCATGTAAGAATTTGTGAACAACCTTTTCTATAAGTGGCCCATAGCTATCAACAGGTATAAACACATTTCCAAGTCTGTGCATACCCTTCTTATACAACTCCACATCATCTGCATCAAAAAAGCCCTTTAAATATTTGCCACCAAAACTTTTCGCAATATCATGATCTACAGCACCACAGGTTGTTATTACAACATTGAATATCTTCTCTTTAATGAGCTGAGCTATAATGCTTCTTGCACCTGTAGCCACAATGTTTCCTGTAAACGAAATTATTCTAATATCGCATTTGTCTCTAACTTCCTTAACAATGTTTATAGCATCAAATAGATGTGAAGCCATAAAACCATGTATTTTTCCATATATACTAATTAGATCCTCTACCTTCATATCTTTTAACAGAAAAGGTTCTTCAACTTCATGCAACTCCATGTTCTATTACCTCAACAAGTTGTTTCAAATCCACTTCTACTTGGCTCCACTTCCTCAAGTTTCTAACAACAACACTTTTCTTCTCAAACTCTCTTTTTCCAATTATAGCAACATAGTCAAACCCCATTTTAGATGCGTATTCAAGCCACCTACTCATCCTACTTGGTGAGGACACTTCAAGCTGGGTTACAATACCTTTACCTCTCAATTCCTTTAGCAAAGCCCTTACAAAACCACTTTCTATAATTGATTCATCCAACAATAAAAAGAGAACAGAACGCCTATGCAACATAGTTTTCAAGTCTATGCCAAGATTTTGTAAAGCTAGCAATGTTCTTTCAACACCTATTGCAAAACCTGTTGAGGATAGCTCCTCACCTCCATAAACTACTGTAAGATTATTGTATCTTCCACCTCCAGCAATGCTAATGGCCATTCCAGGTACTTGCACTTCAAATATGATATTTGTGTAGTATGCTATTCCCCTGGCAAACCCAGGGTCAACAACAACATTAACACCAATGCTCTTTAGAAAATCAACGTATTTTGTTAACAACGTTACATCATTTTCTAACTCTTTGTAAATACCCATTTCAATAAGCTTTGAAATTATGCTGTTCATTCCAAGCCCTTCTCTATGTGCAGTAGCCAAGAACATTACTAGCTCACTATACTTTGCAAAGCCTTTTAAATCAAACAAACTTGCAGCTTCTCTAAACATGCCCTTATCAAGTAAGTGCAACATTCTTTCCGTTTCTTCATCACTAAAATTAGCTAGTTTAGCAATTTTCTTAAACAATGCAACATTGTTTACCTTGTAAATTCTTTTGCTTAAACCTATTCTACTGTAAAACTCTTCTAGAAGCTCTATCAACTCAATGTCATAGTAAATATCATCTCCTCCAAGAATCTCCACACCGGCCTGGGTAAATTCTCTGTATCTACCATACTGAGGTTCATCATATCTAAACACATTTGCTATGTAAAACAATCTTATTGGCTTTGGCCAAGACCTTAGCTCTTTTAGATAAACCCTTACAACACTTGGCGTAACCTCTGGTCTTAAAGCAACTTCACGATCTCCCTTATCTTTAAAAACATACATAGAATTTCTTATTTCCTCACCAGACTTTAGTGCAAACAACTTAAAGTTTTCTACTGTAGGTGTTTTAACTTCTTTATAGCCAAATGATTTAGCAACTTCTTTAAAGTTGTCACAAATCCATGTGATTGCCTCGCTTTCAGGTGGTGTATAATCTTTGAAGCCTCTTATAGGCTCTAACAAATCCCTCAAATGAATTCACCACTTCTTTCAATTTTTGGAAAACTCATTTTTGAAACCTCGTAATACGTTACATCACCATACATATCAACAACAGCTATAACTAGTTTATATCCCTGCTTAATAGCTCTATCAACAGTGTTATAAAGATTCTCAACATTTATTACAGCATCTTCATCGAGAACAAGTATTCTTGTTTTTTCATCAACAAGTACAAGCTCATTCTTAGAAACACCCATTGAAACCTTTTTGCCTCTTTTCAGCAAATCCATTAATACAAGAAATATTGATGTGTTTACACTGCTTTGAATTCTTTTAATAAACTCATCAAAACCAATCTTCACATTATTTTCATTTACCACATCAGCCACATTATTATATATCAAATAAAACGCTAATGCTGGGTCAATTTGCTTACCAGCTTCGGGTTCTTCTACAACAATTCTACCATCAGCTAATATCTTTAGTATAGTCTTTTTCTTGGAACCCATTGAAGATGCTGACACCTAGTCTAGATAAGTTTAATACTAAGTAGCATAGTTACTTTAATAAAAAGGTTTTTGTTTCATTATTTGAGGTGTTTTAAATGTATCCAATAAAGGTTAAGGCTATTGAGTGGACTGGAAAGGGTGTTAAGTGGCTTAACACTAATCTTTTACCTCATCAGGAGGTTTACGAGGAGAGTAGTGATTATGAACGTGTTGCGAAAGCTATAGAATCTATGGAGATTAGAGGTGCTCCAGCAATTGGTGTGGCAGCAGCATTTGCGGTAGCAGCTGCAGTTGTTAATGCTGATATAAATGATGTTTCTAAACTAAGATTGCTTGCTGTAAAGGCTATTGAAAGACTTAGCAGAACAAGGCCAACAGCCTACAACCTTTTCTGGGCCTTGGAGAGAATGAGAAAAGTTGTGATGAAAGAGTATAGCAATGGAGATGAGTTGAGAAAAGCTATTGTCAATGAGGCTTTAAAGATTTACAATGAAGATATTGAAACAAATATAAAAATTGGTGAAATTGGTGAAAAGCTTATAGAAGATGGAGACACTATTCTAACACATTGCAATGCAGGTGCATTAGCTACAGCAGCTTTTGGAACAGCACTTGCAGTAATTAGAGTTGCGTGGTACAAGGGAAAAAGAATTAGTGTTATAGCTACAGAGACAAGACCTGTTTTGCAAGGTGCTAGACTAACGGTTTGGGAATTGAGAAAAGAGGGCATACCTGTAACCCTAATAACAGATAACATGGTTGGATATGTTATGTATAGAAAACTTGTTAACAAGGTTATTGTTGGTGCAGATAGAATTTTGGGAGATGGCCATGTGATAAACAAAATAGGTACATACACTATCGCAATAGCTGCAAAAAGACATGGAATACCATTCTATGTGGCTGCACCAACATCTACATTTGATTTAAGATCTAGAATAGATGAGGTGAAGATAGAGGAAAGAAATCCTGATGAAGTTAGAAAGGTTCTAAATAGAGCACTTATAACGATAGAGGATGTTAATGTGCTGAACCCGGCATTCGATATAACACCACCAGATTTGGTTACAGGTATTATAACTGAAAAAGGTATTGTTACAGAACCTTATACAGAGAACATAAAGAAGCTGTTTTCCCTTTAAACTTCATTTAGATAGTACAGATTTCTTCAGCTTACTACCCCATCTACTTTTTCTTAATCGCGCTAATAATTTTTATTGCGTCATCAATTTTCTCTTCAACTACAGTACCAGTAACTATTATATCTGCACCAGCATTTACGATTTCCAATGCCTTGCTATAATCTCTAATGCCTCCACCAACAATTAGTATTGTATCATCAATAGCTTTCTTAACTTTTTCAACAAAATATGGTGGTACAGGTTGTGGTGCACCAGACCCTGCTTCTAGATAAACAAATTTCATGCCTAAAAACTTTGCTGCTAAAGCATATGCTACACCTATTCCAGGTTTGTCGTAGGGTAAAGGCCTTGCTTTTCCAATTACACTTACAGATGTATTTGCATTGCCAACAACTATATAGCCTGTAGGCAAAACCTCTAAACCAATTCTTTTTATAAGAGGTGCTGCAGTAACATGGGCTCCAACTATGTAGTATGGATCGTCAGAATTAAGCAACGATATGAATAGTATTGCATCAGCATTTCTAGCAAGACCCATTGGATTTCCTGGAAAGAGTATTGATGGAACATTGAATTCCTCAACAAGCTTCACAATTCTTTCAACATCATCAACATAAACTTGGAGACTACCACCAACAAGTATAGCATCTGTACCAGCATCAACAACTTTTCTTAAGGCATTTGAGAACTCCTTCAAATTTTCTATTTTCTCAGGATCTACTAAGGTAAAGTGAAGTTTTAGCCCCTTATCAACACCACTTCTTATCATCTCATATACTTTGCCTCTAAACCTCAAAACACTTCACCATCCACATTAATACTTAACACTTTCATGATTATACTACTTTCTCAATACACTACTTAAATGTTTTCGTAACGTTTTTGAGAATCCCTGCAACGCTATCTCCAACACAATATCTTTTATTGTGCTAAGATCCAGCTCTAATTTAGTTATCTTCTGCTCTTTATAGGCTATGTAAAAACCTATCACATGATAACATGGATACCCTCTTTTACCTTGAATAAAGTGAATCACGAAATCTGTACAAGTGCAAAGCCTGCAAGGAGAAACTACATAGTCTTTGTTAAAACCTTTGAAAACATTTATGGTTACACCAGAGTTTTTATCTACTAGCAAAACAAATCTTCTATTTCTCAACGCCTCTAACAATTTGTCATAATTTTTAAATCTATTCACATTATCTTCAATACATAGATCATTTACATTACTTCACCAATTCTTCAACATCATACTATAAAACTTATAAACAGTGCTATAAATACAGATGGTAGAATAGGAAAGAGGTCTAAATAATGTCATCAAGAAGAAGAAGAGCAGGACCTGGCTTAGCAAGTTATGTAGGGTTAATAAGATTCTATGAGGAAGTCGAAGAACAGATTAAGCTAAATCCATACCTTATACTATTTATCGCAATAGCAACTTCAATACTTGCAATAGCTCTCACAAAACTTTTCCCACCACCAGTATAAAACACTGCTAAATCGCTTTAACAAGACAACAAAAGAATAATAACCATTTAAAACTAAATTCCATTAGGTCCCTGGCCCACAAGCTGCTACGGAGCAAATCCGAGGAAACACCATCCTCCGCACAGCACCAGAGCCCCGCAAGGGGCTAGGGTAACACCCTAGGCTCTGGCACAGAAACGACACAACTGCAAACCAATGAAGATGAAGCGGCGAGGTCCCCTAGGTAACTAGGGGACAGAAAACCCGCAGATGAGGTTTGCAGATGTGGTGAAACGGCCATCCTCTGGGGAGTAAGGAAAAACCCCGATGAATAGCTGTGTGAAGGGGGTGAAACCGCTATAGCCAAATGCAGCTAAAAACAAAAGATGGGTTATTGTGGGCCAGGGACCATTCTTCTACACATTGTTCATAGTGGTTTCTCAATTTTTTCCTATACCCCGAAGTAAAATGAGGTTAAATCTAAGCTTACCATGTTTAAATTTTTATGAGCGTTACAAGCTCATGAGAAAACATAGACTAAGCAAACACATAACACTAAATTAAATGACAATATTTAGGACATCAGAATATCATATCTTTAAAAATCTGAGAAGATTGCGTATTAGAAACTGTTACAGACATTAAAACTAAACAACTTCCAAGCATTCTTGGATATAGTATTTTTCAAAGCAGCTATACAAGGTTTCTTAAAAGTAAATTGTGCAGGATTTAACTGATTAGTAATTGATATAGCTTCGCTAATTTATTGAGAGCTTTTCCACAGGAACCAACGGGGTTAGTAATACTAAAACAAGTGTTGATTGCTGATCTGTATTTGTTACTAGCTAGGAGTCAGAGCCCTAGACTTCATATGTATTTTGATGTAAATATCCAAAAACTATAAATCAATGAATTATTTTATATTGTTTGTATAATGATCTTGAAATAGTTTGAATATTACTTTAATACTATTTTTTGCAGTTTATATTTATCTTGAAATATATAATGGTTTATGTTGTGTTTCTGTTTTGAATCAGCCTCTGAGTATGTTTATATGCAGCAAGTGAACCTGTGGGGTCTCTGTTTAAGTGGGTAAAAAGTGTTCTCTACAGGAACTGAAGGGGTTCGATAATATTTGTTGTTTCTGAAACAGCTATTAGCTGGACTAATCTTGGTGTAAACTTCTTTTCTTTTGAATATCTCGCTAAGGGTTTAATCAAGTGTTTTTGTGCATGTAGAGGAGGTAAATACATTTTGCTTTCTACTTGCCTTGGCTTTTCTTTGCAAGTAAGTTTTGGGTTGAAGTCTACATACCCACATTTTTCACATTTGTACCCCTTACCAAATCCTTTTTTACTCATTTTTGAACCACATTGCGGACATGTTGGTGATGTACATATAAATTCTCTTAATGTTTTAAGCACCACCATTTTTTCAACATGAAAGACTGCAAGCTCATTCCATTTCTTCACATGTCCCTGTACCTCAACAAGGTCTCCAACACTTAATTTCTCTGCTATTCTATTTAACTGAGATGGTTTGAAGAATACCAAAACTATTTCACCTGTACCATCAAAAGCTTTTATAATTACTGCCCCTCCTCTTATACGATAAGGCTTAGAACCTATAACAATTTTTGCTTTTCCTGTTCTAAACGGTTTCAAATCACTAACACTTCTTTGCATAGCATGAGCATCTGTTGCCTGGTTGCTTCTAAATATTGTCCAAGCTACTACAGGTTCACATGTTTTTATAATGCTCAATGCTTTTTTCACATCTGATGGGGTTTCTCCTCTAACACCATATAGAACTGGGTCAAAACCTCTTGGAGTTATCAAAACTCTTTTCTCATTATAGTCATAGTTGTTAAATGTTGAATTCTTGGTTATGGAGTCAAAAACTTTTACACTATTCTCATCAACACATCTTTTAGTTCCATAGAATTTCTTTGATCTATAGGTTAAGAGCTCGTATGTGTAATCATCCTCCTTGTAAAACCATGCAATAGCTGCTAAAGCCCCTATAACACCGCGACCACTATACCTTTGAGAAAAGATAATACCTCTCTCTTCAAACTTTTTCTTCAAATAATCATCAAATATAATAACATCTGTTAAAGCTTTTTCATAAATCCATGTTAACTCACTTGAAACATTTGTTGCTATTACAAGTCCAGGCTCAAAATCTGGTGTAACAAGATCAAATTCCTTAGTCATTGAATCTATGTATTTATCAACAATGCTTTCAACAATGAGCAAAACATTTTCAGCATTTTCCAATTGATCGCATTTTGTACAAAACCTTATTGCTATTGCACCATTGCCTCGCGTTTTCCAAGGTATAGAAGGGTTTAATCTAACAAGATTTGGATAGTCAATTAAAAACACGTTACCTATCTTCTTAGGCAATTCGTTTAAAACATATGTGGCTAAATGTGTTGTACAGCCATATTTAAGTAAATCAAAATCGTCTAAACCTAGGTGAACACAACAAATATTGCTATTATAATTCATTGCATCATCGTTTGTGTTTAGCAATGCATTAATTACTTATTGTTTTTTGTGGACACTATTATCATTGTTATTGTTGATCTAACCTTGGGAATTTTTCTAATCTTTGATGAGACAATATCCTTTAGCTTCTCAATGGTATCTGCCTCAATTTTTGCATATAGGTCATAGATTCCATAAACTATAAAAGCTTCTTTCACACCTTCCACATTCTTTATTTCTGCCAATACCTCATCCTCGGCTCCAACATCTGTATTAATCAATATTAACGCTTCTGGCATAGCACAAATCACATTAATATAAAGCTTTCATGTGTTAGGTATATAAATTTTATATGGGTATTAAAAAATTGTTGTTTAGCAAAAAGCTAGTGGAAATAGCCACGTTGTTGCACAGGTGAGATAAACGATAAACATATTTATATATTCGAAACATGAAGATGATCCTAATCTATGCACAGCTGAGAAGCTGATCAGATATGGAATTGCGAAACAAATACATAGGTATAGCGAAATACCAGATTGTTCAATAGTTCTAAATCCTTTGGCAAACAAATATTTGAAGTCTTCTGACAGAATATACATAGAGAAGTGTGGTATTGTAGCAATAGATGTTTCATGGAAAAGAGGCTTGAAGATTCTAAGAAAAATTAGAAAGGGTAATCACAGAATTTTGCCAATATTGATAGCAGCAAACAATATCAACTATGGAAAACCATTCAAACTAAGCACTGCAGAAGCACTAATAGCAGCACTACTTACAACAGGTTTTCATGAAGAGGCAATGAAAATAGCATCGCTATTCAAATGGGGTCAGCAATTCATAGAGTTAAACAAAAATCGCATAGAAAGATACATGTTAGCTCAATCCGATGAAGAGCTAGAGCAAATTCAAAGAGAATTATTCAGCATAAGCATTTCACAAAATATTAAAATAATTGATTTATTACACAAATACGTAGTAGAAACTTAGCAAAATACTAAATTGCAAAGCTAAAAACATTTAATAGCTCAGCTCTTAAAGAATTTGATTGGGGCCCGTCGTCTAGTCTGGTAGGACGCCGCCCTCACAAGGCGGAGGTCCGGGGTTCAAATCCCCGCGGGCCCACCAATCAAAAAGATCAAATTGCATAACCTTTTTGTTGTGACGCACTCTTATATTTTCAGCTATGTAATAAGGTTTGTGAGTGTTTGCTATGGATCCTTGCGAAAGATTACGCAACTATATTGCAAATTTTAAAGAGAGTTTGAAAACACTTAAAGTAGTTGATTCAGAAGCTGAAAAGCTTTTGGATAATGCTGTTAGGTATTACCAAGATTCTCGCTACTATCTTGAGAAAGGTGATTGCATAACAGGTCTTGTAGCAATATCTTATGCAGAGGGTATTTTGGATTCTTTGAGGGAGCTGGGCTTAGTTGAATTTTCTTGGGTTAAAGCGAAGGAGGTGAGGGTTTTGGCTGCAGGCTCTTTTGACATTATTCACCCTGGTCATGTAGAGTTTCTTAGGTGGGCTTCTTCGCTTGGTGACAAGCTATATGTTGTTGTGTCTAGAGATTCTAGCTATAAGAGGCTTAGAGGCTATGAACCAATATTTAGCGATGTTGATAGAGCTTTTGTTGTTAACTCTATTCGATATGTTTACAAAGCCTCTATAGGTTCTGAAGAAGATTTTCTGAAACCTGTTGAGGAGATAAAACCTGATTTAATTGCTCTCGGACCTGATCAAATTGATGTGGAGTTTTTGGAGAAGTTGCTTAGGGAAAGAGGATTAAATGCCAAGGTTGTTAAGCTTAGTAGCAGAGTTTATGGCTACTCCTCGTCAAGCATTAAGGAGAAGGTGTGTAGAGTTTGGTGTAAAAATATTTGATTTTCACATGTTGTATGCTAAAGTAACAGAGTCTAGAAGATTTGGTGTAAGAACTGTGGCATCTCCAATTCCTAGAAACTTTCTTCTTTTCTCAACCTCGTTGGCTAGACTTGCTATAGCGTTTTTCTCTCCATGAACTAGAATTATTCTTGATGGCTTTGGCTGCACATGTCTAAGATAATCAAGTAGCTGATGTCTATCGGAATGTCCTGAAAACCCCTCTATCGAATACACCTGCATTTTAACTCTAAGAATCTCGACTTTGCCTTTTTCATTCACAAATGCTATTTCTCTAGCACCATCTCTTATTCTTCTACCCAGAGTTCCCTCAACTTGATAATTAACAAATATCATGCTATTATTTGGATTGGGGGCCATGAGCTTAAAATACTCTACAGCGGGTCCACCTGTAAGCATTCCAGATGATGCTATTATTATTGCTTGTTGCGGAGACTCAACAATTTCTGTTCTTGGCTCTCTCCCCTCTAACCTAACAAATGTTTCAAAATCAAATGGGTTTTCACCACCTCTAAGTCTTTTTCCAAGGTCTTTTGATAGCAAATCAGGGTATGCAGTATGTATTGCTGTAACCTCATGAACCATACCCTCTATATAAACAGGTATTTTAGGTATTTTCCCCTGTCTCATAGCATCTGCAAGTATCACCATAACTTCTTGTGCTCTTCCAACACTTAGAGTTGGTATTAAAACCTTTCCACCCTTGTTATATGTGTCCAAAACTATTTTCAGCAGCTCATTCTCAGCCTCTTCCCTCCTTGGCTGATCAGTTGCTCCATATGTGCTCTCCATTATTATTGTGTCAACACGTGGAAACTCATAATCTGCTCTATCAAGCAGCCTGGTTTTGCCAAATTTTAAGTCACCAGTGTAAACAATGTTGTGAAAACCGTTGCCTATATGCAAATGGACTATAGCAGAACCAAGTATGTGTCCAGCATTGTAGAGTGTAAGTCTTATGTCAGGAGCTATATCCGTTACAACATTGTATTTTAGAGCTACTGTATGCAGAAGCATCTTCTCAACATCTCTCAAGCTAAAGGGCGGCTCAACACCCTCTCTCTCAGTTACTTCCAAAAAGTCTTTTAGTAAAAGCGTTGTAAGATCTCTTGTGGCCTCGGTCATGTACACTGCTCCATTGAAACCATATTTAAATAGATATGGCACAAGACCTGCGTGATCCAAGTGTGCATGAGTTACTATAACAGCGTCTATATCCTCTGGATCAATTCCTATGAGATCTATTCTTGGAAAGGCATTTGGAGACAAGCCTCTTCCAGGATTCAATCCAAAATCTAGCAAAATCTTGCTTTCAGCAGTTTCAACAAGCACAGCTGATCTACCAACTTCTTGTGCTGCTCCAAGAAATGTTAATCTTACATAGTTACTTCCATTCTTTGCCAGTAGAACATCTCTATGTATAGCCTCTCCCAAAGCCCTTAAAAACTTTAGTCTATAATCGCTTTCAGATAGATAACCACTCATAATCTCCTCATATACTCTCGATCTCATGGGAGGTGATCTAATTATTTTAGGTCTCCAACCAGTGTAAACAAGTATTTGATTAGCCTTCTCCTCCACAAGCTGCGTGTTCCTAGCCTTTATCACAACTTCTCCAAGAACTTCATCAAGCTCAATACTCTCTATTCCAGCCTCAGCTGGTACAACACTCTTTATATACTCTATAACCTCTTTCCCCTGTTTTCTTATTGATGGATCTGTTCTAATAACAATTCTCTTCTTTATTAGCTTAGCAATTTGGGAAACGATATCTCCCTGTTCCAGCAAAAACTGTGGGTTTTTAACATAAACAGCTATTTCAGGTCCTTCAAATTCTAGTCTTGTTAGCTGTGCTGCTGGAGGCATCATCTTGAATATTACTGATCTTATGTATGAAAGATCTATGTTAAAGCTCATGCTTCTTATCTACCGAGAATTTTTTTAATATCATCAACAGTGTATGTGTATTCTCTATAGAAATCCTTTCCAATTACAGCAACATCAACTCCAACACCACCAGTAAAAACATCTCTAGCAATAGCTGTTGCAACAGCTTTAACTGCAAGAACAATGGATTTATCAACATCTAGATCTGGTCTATACTCAGCTTCTATAATTCCTATAGCTGTTGGTGATCCAGATCCAGTTGCTGTAAATCTTTCCTCAGTTACATCACCAAATGGCTCTATAGCAAAGATTTTAGGACCTTCATAGTAGTCGTAGCCTCCTAGAATTAGCTGGACAATGAATGGAAAGTACTTGTACTCATTTAGTATTAATCCTAGTAGAGAGGCCATGCTTTTTAGTGGCATGGGTCTATTATTCAATATGTGGTAGTATGCAGCTTGAGCTCTTATATAATCAGCAAGTGTTTGAGCATCTGCAACAAGTCCTGCAACAGTCATTGCAACTCTATCACTTATTTTAACAATTTTCTTCACATTCTTGTGGGCAACATAGATACCTGATGTAGCCTTTTTATCTGATGCTAAAACAACATGGCTATTGAATGCTATGCCAATTGTTGTTGTACCTTTATACACTTTTTCAATTACTTCCTTTAGCATTTCCTCGTTTTGATATTGAGTTTCTAAACCATGATAATACATGTTCAAAACCCTTTTCTATAGAAAGCTTTTTAGCAAAAACACCTGTAGCAAGTATCTTTTTATTGGAAAGCTTAATAAGTTTCTATGCTCCACAAAAAAGCTGTGGGTGTTTCATCTGTCTGCCTTGCATGAGATAACACTGCCCAAGAGATTTGTTGTTGGTGGCAATGTGCTTGAGAAGGTTTCTGAGTATGTTCTTAGTGTTGTTCAATGCTCAAAAGCATTAATTGTTACAGGATCTAGCGAAACTGCTAGATATGCGAGTATTGTTTATGATGGGCTTAGAGATACTCATGTTGATAGCTGGATTGTTTCAGTCAAGTCTTCTACAATTGGCGAGGTTAATAGAGTTGTTGAGGTAGTTAATGAGGTTGAGGCGGATGTTGTTATTGGTGTAGGTGGTGGAAAGGCTATTGATGTTGCCAAGTATTCTTCGTACATTGCTGCAAAACCCTTTGTCAGTATACCAACAGCTCCTTCGCATGATGGAATAGCATCGCCATTTGCATCAATAAAAGATGTTAACAGGGTTACATCTGTAAAAGCCTCAACACCTGTGCTCGTAGTAGCTGATGTGAATGTTATGGCGAAAGCCCCGAGAAGAAATATCGTGGCTGGTTGTGGCGACTTAATTGGGAAGTTTTCAGCTGTTTTGGATTGGAGACTTGCCCACAAGCTTAGAGGAGAGTACTATGGTGATTATGCAGCTTCCCTATCTCTCTTATCAGCAAAGCACATTGTTAAATATAGTAAAATGTTTAGTGCTAGGCAAATACCATTGGAAGCTGTAAGAGTTTTGGTAGAGGCTTTGATAAGTAGTGGTATTGCAATGGCTATTGCAGGTTCAACAAGACCTGCTAGCGGTTCTGAGCATCTCATTGCACATGCAATAGATGTTGTTGCAAACTTTCCAGCTCTTCATGGTGAAGAGGTTGGAATTGGTAGTATAATAGCTCTTTATCTACATGGAAAAAACTGGAGAAGAATTAAGAAGATGCTTAGTGATATGGGGGCACCAACAAAAATATCTCAAATAAATGTGTCTAGAGAGCAAATGGTTAAAGCACTTACAATAGCTCACACAATAAGACCAGAGAGATACACTATCCTAGGGGAAAAAGGGTTTAGTGAGGAAGCTGCAGAGAAAATAATTGATGCACTGGAGCTTGTATAACACCCAAAATTTGCATGTTGCTGCAAAATGCTTTGCCATATCCAAAAACTGTTTTTGGATTTTTAATAAGTTTTTGTCTACTTCTTCTCAGTTTCTTTCTCAAATTTCTCTATGTACATAACTGTGTTGTATTTTCCTATGAACCTATATATCTCCTCAGCTACAATGGCTTTAACCAGCTGCAAATCCCTGTCGAGGAGAATCTCCTTTGGAACTTCTATTGTTACAGAATTGGTGTTTTGATCTATAGATACTTTGAATCTGTCCAACGGTATTCTCCTATATCTTCTATGAAGCAAATGCCTTATCTTTTCAGAGTCATCTTCAATAATTTTAACTATTTTGTATGTGCATAGAAGGGTTTTTCCTGCAAGTGGATGGTTAAAGTCTATAAGCACTCTACCACCTGTAACAGCTTTCACAACTCCAACTTGCCCATTTAGCTCAACAGTTTTTCCAACTTCTGGAATAATGTTATTTCTTATGAGCTCTCTAACACTAACTATTTTAACTTTTGAAGAGTCTCTCACACCATATGCTTTCTCAGGTGGTATTTCAACTTGCATCTCCTTTTCAGCTTCGCCAAAATTTTCAATATGCTCCTCCAATCCTCTAATAATTCTATTCTCACCAACAATAACTAGAAGAGGCTCGTAAACTCTATCAACTTCATATTTGTTTTCCTTTTTTGCAACATCTTCAATTGTTGTTTCAATTAGTTCTCCAGTGTCCTTAGCTCTTATAACATAGTCTATTAAAATGAAACTGTTTTTGGATATGGCCATGTTGCTTAACACCCTTGCCTTTTAACCATATTTTATTGAAAAGGTAAAAAAGCTGTTATAAAGATATTGGATAGAGGTGTGGTTTTTGCTTGAAACAGAGATTAAGTTAAGAGTAAACAACCTAGATGATGTGGAGAAGAAGCTGTTGTCAATTGGAGCAAAGCTTGTTGATTTTGTTGAGGAAACTGATTACTATATTGATTTAAGGCCATGCATAGACTTGAGATCATTGGACATGGCTTTAAGAGTTAGGGTTTCGAGAAATATTTTAAATGGTTCTGTAAAGTGTGAGCTAACATTTAAGGGTAGTAGAGTATCTAGCTATCCAAAGATTAGAAAAGAAGTTTCTGTGAATATAGACAATGCTGAGAATCTTCTTGAAATATTTAAGGGGCTTGGCTTCAACAAAGTGTATGCTGTTTCAAAAACTAGGAAGGTGTATCAGTTTGAAAACTTTCTTGTTTTTCTTGATAATGTTGCGGAGCTTGGGAGCTTTGTTGAGGTTGAGACTAGAAATGTAACTGGTCAAAGCATTAGTGAATTGGCAAATGCTTTGAGAAGCTTTTTGCTTTATGCTGGTATTGCTGGCGAGGTTGTGGAGAAAACATATCTAGAATTATTATTAGAGAAAAAAGGTTTGGGTTAAAAATATTTTTGTGTTTGCAAATCATTATTTTAATGTTGTTATGCTGCTAATTTTCTGCCAAGCTGTATTGCTGCATATATTGATGTTGCAGCAGCTATTAGTGCTAGCACAAGTGTTATTATGATGTATGTTTGTAGTGTTGATGATGCAGAATCTAATTTGCTTGCAACACTATCAACTTTTGAAGCAACATTGCCAACACTTGATGATACTGCATCCACTTTGCCACTAACACTGTTAACAGCACTTGCAACATTGTCAACCTTCTTAGACACATCTGCCACGCTTGAAGCAACACTATCAACTTTTCCAGATAGTGCATCAACCTTGCTGCTTAAACCAGTTAAACTAGCTATGGCAGAGTCTAGCTTACTACTCAAATCACCTAAGGTCTTCACAGTATTTGCAATAGTATCAGCTTTGCTTGATATAGCATCGATTTTTCCAGATAATGTGTCAATCTTTTCAGGTAGACCAGCTACAGCACTACCAACATCTTTAACAGCAGCTGAAACACTATCAATCTTTGTGTTAATGGTGTTAACAGTTGCTGTTAAAGTATCTACCTTGGATGATACTGCATCTACTTTGCTACTCACCTTGCCCAGGCTATCACTTAAGCCTGCTGCTGAAGTGGTTATTGCATTGGTTAGAGAAGCGTTTACACTTGTTATAAGCTTTGATAAACCGTCTAACGCTGTTGACACCTTGTCTAGTGATGATGCTATTGCGGATAGTGATGCCATTAGCGATGAGTTAACAGCTTTAATACTCTTTGAAACATCTGATATTTGACTACTTAATGTAGCTACTTCCTTGCTGAAGTAGTCTTTGTCAACAAGTTTGCTAACATTGTTAACAACAAATACATAGCCTGGCATTGTTGAGCTTGGTGTACCTTTATCAGGCATTACATAGGCTAGGCTAATAGCATATGCACCAGGTTCTAGCACAGGTATGTAGAGCCCAAGTTTTTCTGTGAATGGACTTGATAACACACCTCTTGAATCAGAACTCCATCTCTGTACCTGTAGATTTAGAGAGTATCCAGCATCGGTACCGTTTATAAGCATTGCAAGTACAGAAGCTCCTGGTGGGAATCCTGTTCCAATAACTCTTACAATACCCTGTCCAACAAGTATTGGCACAACATCCTTGTTTAGATCTAGCAACAACAGCTTTGGCACTACCTGTGGATAAACTGGGTTTGTCTCATTTCCAAGGAATGCTGTTGTGTTGTAGAATGTGTTAACATAGATTGTGCCACTAACACTACCAACAGCAACTAGTGTGTAGCTGCCTTGTGGAACTGTTGGAACAACAAATTCTATTGAAACCACTGACTCATTTGCCTTAACTTTCTTTACAGTGATTCCACCAAAACGTACTTCAACAGTTTCTCCTGGTGATAAACCAGCTAGTGTCACTCTTATGATATCGCCTAGATAGTCACAAGCTGCTGCATATGTAACACACTTGGCACAGTAACTAACTCCAGTTACACCTGCACTTTCTGGGCATGGACACACAACAATTCTCTTGTTATCATATCCTGCACTAACCTTTGGCTCCACCTTTGCTGGTGGTGCAAATGGTGGTGGGTAGACAATTGTCCAATAAGCCTTTGCTCCAATTACAATTGCTAGTGAGTATTCATAGCCCCACTTGTCAACACCCCATATGTAGTGAACACCAAATGTTGCATCACTTGGTATAGTCACTGTGAATGTTGCATTACCATCCTTTCCTAGAGGAACTGTTGTTAGCAATCTTATCTTCTCCCAGTAAACATAAAGTGTGTTGTAACCTGGATAACCCCATGCAGCACCAGGTCCATAGCCATAAGCAGCAATTGTCACGGTGTCACCAGGCTTTATAATACCAGATTTTAGCAACACTAGCAATGGCCTTACAATATAGTAAACATTGCGGAATGTGAATGATGGTCCTTTTGTTGGCTGTCCTGTTACACTCAAGTAGGCTTTCCTTTCTGTTGCATTGTATCTCCATGATATTGACCAGCTAATATCGGCATCACTAAACTTTATAGTTTCTATCGAAACAACATCTTTTGTTACAGACATGTTTGCTGGATACACATAGAACTTCTTAATAGTTGTTCCAGTATCAACATTTGAATATGTAATTGTTAGGTTTGCTGCTGTTACAACAAAGCTCCACTGCTTAAGCTCCAAGTATATGTAATTGGTGTAGTTGTAGAATGTTGCCCAGAATGTGTATTCTCCAGGAGTTGACGGCGCAGTAAGGTTGTAGTCCGTACCTATGAGGTAGGGTGGAGTCTTTATATTAAATGATACATTAGCTGTGTAAGCACCATAATAGTTATTGTATAGGGTTGTTGTAGTATCGGTAAACATTGTTATTGGTGGAGTAACTGTTGTGTTATATAATGTAAATCTTACGACATTGCCTTCGATGTTTGCTGCTAGCATGTATTTCTTGCCAGCATATGTTATATTAACTCTCAGAACCTCTGTTTTTGTATAGGACATTGCAGATGATGCTACAACATACTTAAATGTTCCATTGACAAATGATTTTGCTGTAACAGATGCTCTTGTCCCTAGGGCATTGTATATAGCGCTTTGACTAATCACAACAGTTCCTGTTTTTCCGAGATCAATGGTGGAGCTATTTGATAGTGTCTTTGGTGTTGGAGCCTCATAAACAATTGGTATGTATAGACCAGCACTCATGTTTGTTCTTAGGACTTCCGCAAGATTACTCACATTGAAGAATCCATATTCATTTGTTGTTGTTAATCCACCAGATTTTGTGAATGTGTATCTAACGTTTGTGAAGTTCAGGTTCCACAAATCTATTTTGAGTATTGAAACATTGGGGTCGAAGCCATAACCAGTTATTGTTATGTTTATTAGATCACAGACTCTTGCATCACATCTTCCATTGCCTTCAGTTGGCTTTATAACAACTTGTGGAACTATTGTCAAAGTACCGTTCTTAGCCTTTGAAATACTTGTTTCACCAGCTACACCATAAACAGTGTATGTTCCTCTTGGAAGACCATAACCACCTGTTAACATGGTTAAGTTAGCTCTTGTTGTTGCCGTTCCATCATCTCCAACATATATTGAAGTGTCGTTGTATGTTGTGATAGGTCCTTCAAATACTGTTAGTGATATTGTATCACCTGGTATGTATCCAAGGAATCTTATTGTTACAAGCTGTGATTTGTTAAATGGATCAACATTTGCTGTTTGTGGTGGTGACACAACTACTTTTGGTGCTATAGGCACTTCCTTTACATCGAGAATAGAGGGAGCTTTGATACCAACAAACAGACTGCGCATCATACTAGGATGAATATTTACAGGGCCAGGTAGGGACTCTGGTAATGTTAGGCTTACTGTGTATGTTCCTGGTGATGGTGGTACAAACCATGTTGAAGCCCATACAGTAGTGCATGCAATATCTGCACAGAGATACACATAGACTGTTGTTGCCATGTTAACATCTATTGTTATATTTACTGGCTCTCCTGGGTATGCAACTGGTGGAACTGATCTAATTATTGCAAACTGTGCTTGCACAGGTACTGTTGATAGTATTAGTGGTGCTATGAATAGTATTGCTATGGCTAGTGAAGCTAGTGTTTTTAGATTTGGTTTCATAAATAGGTTCACCCAACTCATGTAAAAGGTTGGCATGGCCTGGTTTTAAAAGGGTTTTGCCTACAGGCTTCCAGCGTATTACTGTGTTTGTATACAGCTGTTTTGCTTTTATCTACAGCATTTTTCCATGAAAACCTTTTTGAATTCTAGAGAGCTAGAATAATTAGAAAGTGGTTGCCCATGCCCATTAGCTGGGTTACTTTTATTGTTTTAGTTGTTTTGGTTTCTATGGGCATGGGCTTCCCCCTCAGCACCCACTCACTGATCGTGGGGTCATCGAAGGCTACATAGACGGGCACCACTGAGCCCGTCTTGTGGAGAGCTAGGTATAGTCTCCCACTTCTGATGGCTGCTTTGCCGTCATTGAAGCGGGTTCACTCATATAGGTAACTCTAGTAGCTAAACTAGCTTAAAAATCTCTACCTATGAGACAGTCCTGGAGATATTTTGGAAGCGTTGCAGGATGACTAGATAAGCTCATGGGATAAACCCTAACAAGTCAAAATCCTTTCATCTTTAGTTTTAGTTGAGTTGCTAAACAAGTTTTTGTGTATGGAAACAAAGTGAAAACTAGCTAAATAATTGAAATTAAACTAAGAAGCGAGAAATTGACTGAAAAATGTGAATGTGAATATAAATAAAAAACTGTTAGTTGCTTGCTATTGTTTTTGCTGGGTTTTTGTTGCGTAAATGTCTAGAATTCCTTTGAATATGTTTCTTCTCTCAACTTTGTATGCCAAAGCCTCTAGAAAACCCTCTATAAACATTGATATTAGCTTCATTAGCTCTACTGGTATTTGTGGTGATACACATCTAACTCTCATTCCATTGCCCTCGTTCTGTATAACGAGATCGACGAATTCCCATCTAATTTCCTTAAGAATTTTTTCTAGGGATTGAGCATCTCTAAAGTCTTCTCTAAATCTAATTGTTACGTATTCCCCATACCATCTCCCAGCTTCTTTCCACAGCTTCTCAATTTCCTCCAAATCCCTTGGAGTAAGCTTAGAAACAATTGCAATTAATACATCAATTGGTACAAGCATTTGACCAGCACTCCTATTAGCTTTCAGCACTTCGTATGTGTCTAGAACATCTCTTAGTGTAACACCCATAGACTCTGCTCTTAATGCTTGCTCAATAATTTCATTTGTTAGAGAATATAGTGTAGAGCCTCTTTTCTTGGCTACAAGACTAAGAGAGTTAACCAAATCCTCTCTAGCAACAAGAACCTTTCTTTTTTGAGATGCTTCAGAGCTCAAAAGTATTCACTAACACTCTACAGATTTCTACGGAAATATAAAGTCTTTTGATCATTGAAAAATGAAAACATCCAATTCAACTTAAGCACTTCAAAATAATTTCCATGGTGATTACTATAAAAGCTTTGCTACAACAGTGATTTTATTGAATCTTTAATAGCAAATTGTTGTGAAAACTTTTGAATTCATTAATTGAAATTTTCAACTAGTAGAACTCGAGTTGGAATTGAATAGGTGAAATGGTTTTAGTCTCTTCCAGCAATTTCTCTAATTCTTTCAATGCCTTTGATTTCGTCAATGAATTTTGCAACAGATTGTGGAACAAGGCTTCTCCATGTTTCGTCGCCTATTAGCATCATTGTTCTTATTTTTGTTGAGCTATAAACCTCTCTATTGTATGGTGGTGGAACAAGAACTTCGTAACCAGCTTCCTTAAACAGTCTAACAACAAGTGGGTTTCTAGCTATTCCATATCTGAATGGTGGTGTGTACATTGCTACGTATTTTACCCAAACAACATTCATTAGAATATCTGGTACAGGTATTATGTAGATTCTTGACATGTCTACTCCAGCTTCCTTCAAAGCCTCTTTAACCATGACAACTCTTTCACCAGCTGTAAAAGGATTTGATAGTGTGTGACTTTCTTGAGCTGTTCCAATAACTATGACAACTTCATCAACTTTCTCAAGAGCCCACTTAACAACGTTTACATGGCCCCAGTGAATAGGTTGAAACCTACCTGGGTAAACACCTCTTACAACCATTTTTCAAAACCGCCTAAGAGCTTTTTCAACAATTTTTGTGTGTGAAGAAATTAAGGTTTTGGTGGAAACATGATTGTTGTTGATGGTAGTTTTGGCGAGGGTGGTGGGCAAATACTTAGAACAGCTATAGGTATTTCAGCTGCTCTTGGGAAACCAGTTAAAATAGTTAATATAAGGGCTAGGAGAAGAAACCCTGGTTTGCAGCCACAGCATTTAACTGCTGTAAAGGCTCTTGCTCAAATAGCTAGTGCAAGAGTTGATGGGGCTTACATAGGCTCTACACAACTTGTTTTTGAGCCAAGGGGTTTGAGAGGAGGGGAATACATATTCGATGTTGGAACAGCAGGTAGTGTAACCCTCGTTCTACAAGCTCTTGCACCAGTTCTTCCCTTTTTGGATAGGGAAACAGTTATTGAGTTGAGAGGTGGTACAGATGTTCCCTGGAGCCCACCAATAGACTACATAAAATATGTTTTTATACCGATTGTGAAAAGGCTTGGTCTAAACATTGGTGTTGATGTTGTTAGAAGAGGTCACTACCCAAGGGGTGGTGGAATTGTCAGAGTATATGCTCATCCAGCTAAAAAGCTTGTTAGTGTTGAGCTTGTTGAAAGAGGTTCTGTGATAAGAGTTGGTGGGAAATCGCATTGTGTTAAGCTTCCAAAGCATGTTGCTGAAAGACAAGCTAATGCAGCTAAAGAGTTTCTAGCATCTCTATCTATTCCAGTAGACATTGAGCTAGAGTTTTATGAGCCTGGTAAAGACCCTCATCTTGGTCCTGGAAGTGGTATAGTTCTCTATGCAGAAACTGAGAAAAGTATTTTGGGTGCTGATTCTCTTGGTGAAAAAGGGAAGCCTGCCGAGGTTGTTGGTAGAGAAGCTGCTGAAAAGCTTTTAGAGGAAATTGGTAGTGGAGCTGCTTTGGATAGCCACATGGGGGATATGATGGTATCTCTAGCTTGTTTAGCTAAAGGAGTAACAAAATACACAACATCTAAGCTAACATTGCATACAGAAACTGTTTTGAAAATTGCTCAAGACATTGCTGGATGCAACTACACTGTTTCAGACTATGGCAAGGCCAAGCTCATTGAGATTAGAGGTATTGGGCTTTAAAGCATTTTGCTATTTAACTCTAACCCTGTTATACTTTTTGTTTTGCCAACTATACCTCCTCATCTTGCTAGATCTTCCAAAACCACAGGCAGCGCAATAACCCTTGGAAACATTGAATGCGACTCTTCCACATCTTCTACACTTTATATGCGTAACCTTTTTGCTTCTTTTACCCATTGACGGTGTTCCTTTCAAATTTCTTCACCTCTACATAGGCGATATAACAACTATGTTTTCTCCTCTAATCAAAACAGTTCCAAGTTTTCTCCAATTGCCATCCCCATGCTCCTCCTCAGCATCATCCAAAACAATGTTTAGATGAAGATCATAGCTTCTCAGCCTACCTCTAATCGATTTACCACCTCTAAGCTTAATCAACACAAGCTGTCCAAGAGATTCCGCCAATATTTTATGGGCTGTATCAACTTGTTGACTACTCATAGCCACTCCTCGCAAGTTTTCACATGATAGGCTTAACTCAAGACAGAGTTATAAGCTTTTACAGCTAAAAAGTCTTTTGCCATTGTTTTATTTTTCAAAAGTTTATAGATATTAATACACAAGCTTTTTTCTATGGTTGCGGGATCTCTCTGAAGCTTCACCATCATAGGCATCTCAGGATCATTGCCGTGGATTGAGGTCGCCCAGAGTAGATGAAGCCCAATGATATGGGCTCTGATGGAAGAAGCTCTGAAGGCAATGAAGCCAAGGAAAGAGAGCTTGAAATCAAACAATATCAAACCCTATAAAACTTGAACTCCTAATACCACAATTTATAGTGAATATTTAACCATAGCAAAATCATGGTAAGGTGGTAATGCAAGTTTGAATGATATTATGATAACGCATTATAAAAACATAACTAAAAAGCATTAGCAAAACGTTTCTAAGGCTTATATGGAGACTCTAAACAAAGAAACTGGGGCGCCTACGAATCTCTAAAGCTCATTCGGTTATTATGAATTATGCTAGAGCAATGCATAGAATGTATATATTCATAGAATATATACATATCCTTGTTATCGACTTTACTTTACAAGCAGAAAATCGCATTGAAATTTAGAGCTATTTTCTGCTATATAATAAAATATATATGTTAGGAAAACATCAAACTTTTCTCCAGTTTAGTGGCATCATAAGCATTTGGGTAGATATGCCCAAATAAAGGAGAGCTTTTTCTTTGTCATATGAAAAAAGACTAAGCTTAAAATGCTTGTTTTTAAGCACATCAACAGTAATATGTTAATTTACTATTATTATAGTTCTGAAGAACCATGAGAGATTATATTATAAAAAATAGATTGAATTTAATTATATATGCTTAGCCTATGTTAAGTATCACCACCAATAGTAATACCAGTACCACTGAGATCCGCTCATTATCCAATCTTCAAATATGTACAAAGCGTCCCAGAAATAATAGCATCCCCTGTCCTTGTAGTATACTGGCAGTCCTGATGATGTTGGCATGTAGAGCACTAATATTAGAGAGATGTCCACTCTATTTGGATATATGTAGTTGTTGAACTTCAATGTAAACGTCAATGTGGTTCCAGGGGGTATGAAACCAGAATAATAGCTTGGAGTAACATTGGCATTGAAGTAGCTGTAAACAAATATTGGAAGCCATGGGCCAAGAGCAAAAGCCCAATATCGTGTAGCGCTGTAGGGCAGCTGAATTGTATAAGTAGCAGTTCCATATGGACCCAGCATAGCATTTGGAAGACCTGTTATTGTGAGTGGTTTAACAGTTAACAGGAATCTCTCCGCATTTGCGGATCCATCGAAGAGACCAGTTCTAACTATTAGTGTGTAGATTCCAGTATTTGGCTTTTGAGTTGGATAATTGATTAATCTGTATCTCGTGCTTGGGAAGGTTATAGCTGAACGATTTCCTCCAGCAATCCCTCCTGTAGCTGTCCAGAGGAATCTGCCTCCTCCGATGTAATCATGATAAGATATTGACTCGCCAAAATCAATATAACCAGCAAATTGCCCATCAGGTCCAAGAGCATATGTTATTAGGCTAGTATTGCTGTATGTCCAAGATGCTTTGAATTCAAAGGCAGCAAGGTATGGGGATTGAACGTTAACATAGAAATATCTCCAATCTCCAGCCTCATATCTCCATCCCCAGTCATTATTTCCTCTTATATGCGATGGACTCATCAATGTGCTTGTATCTGTATCTAGGTTCAAGTAGAGCGTTCCGCTAGAGGGCATGTCGGTGTAGACTGTGTAGCTCATTGGAACAAGGTATGTTCTTGAAGTTCCATCACTAAAGGTTGCTCTGACTTTCAGGAAGGACTGGTAGGTTGTTGGAGCTAGTGAGTAAGCATATATAGTACCACTCAATGAGACAGATTTTCCTGGGAGTAATGCCATGCTGACTGAAGGAACAGAAACAGCATAATCTTTGACTAACATGTACTGGGATATTGTTAAAGTAGCTGGGAAGTTTATTAGCGAAGCAGTGCTTGTATGTCTGTATATGAATACCCTTATAGCAAGCTTGGCATTAGGACCGAATTGTGATAGAAGTTGTCTGGGATTGCTGATTTCTACAGAATTGTAGTTTGAAATGGCATAGCCTACATTCACAAATGCTAGCTCGTTTCTGTCTGGAACTCCATTACCATTTATGTCATTTATCCAAACGTAAGCATAAACATTTATATCGAAATCAGGTATGTAATCATTATCATTGTCAAGTAACTTGAATGGAGCATTCACTTCAGCTAGCAATATACTTGTGCCTGTGTTGATGTCTAGTGGGGAAAGTATAACCCATTGGCTAGCTATCCATGCTGATGAAGACATGTTGAACTTAAGCTGTAGAGTAACAGGGCTTAACACTCTCTTCATTGTATACACTCCATCTACAGTAAAAGTAGCAGAATCTGAAGTTGGGTTCTGTATCATGAATGTGAAGGTTTTTCTTCCAAACTTTGGTACATCAGGGACATAAATTCCATAGGCATTCTGAGAGGAAAATGAGGCTGGCAGAGATGGATTAGGTACTGAGAAGGCAACACCGTACCACCAAAGGAAATAAGCTGGTATATGATCTTGAAATGTCCAATACCACATGTTGCTCATTTTCGCAGCACTCATGGAGTACACGCTCTGAGACGTTATCAAAAGCTCTTTGGATATGCCCAGGGCATATTGAACAGCTCTTGTGATGTTGACCCTTCCAGCACCTTGATCATATGGCATGTATCCCAAGCTATCTGCTGTGTTCATTAAAATCTGTTTGAGTGTTGATGGAGGAATGGAGCCAGCTAATGATCCTAACCTTATTCTTAATGCCTGTATGAGAAGGGCTGCAGCCCCTGCTGTGAGGGGTGTCGCGTAGCTAGTTCCTCCAAATATTACATAATAAATTGGTACAGGAGCTGCAGTTATGCCCCAGGCCCCAACACTGACAATATCTGGCTTGATGTATCCCATTGGTGTTGGGCCTCTAGCAGACCACATGATTATGTTATCCTTTGTATACCCTCCATAACCAAAGTAGTCCTTAAAGACTTTCCAGAGAGTTGAGGCGCCGACTGTGAGAGCTCCTACTGCTGCTCCTGGAGAGGTTACTGTTCCAAATCCAGGTCCTCCGTTTCCTGCTGCTTGCACAACTAAAGTTCCAGGGTAGGAGGGATCGAGGAAGCCAGGAGTGGTTATGGCATTTATAAGCATGGACTCGAAATCATATCCAAAGCCAGATATGTCATATATGAATGGGCTTATTCCCCAGCTGTTGCTTATTACATCAGCTCTCTTTTTTCCAGTATAGTATATGTTTCCATCATTGTTTACATCAAATCCCGCTGCCCATAAGAGGCCTATTTCAACATCTCCAAGCCATAAGGCTTTAACACCTATGATGCTAGCATCTTTAGCTATTCCATTTACTCTACCATTTCCAGCAGCTGCTGAAGCACATGCAGTTCCATGTCCATAGAAGTCATAGAATATGCTTATGTAATTTCCTTCGAGGTCCCATCCAGGATAGAATGAGCCAGGAAAGCCAAACCACCACCATATATCGTAGAAGAAGCCTCCAGCAACACCAAGGCTGAGATTAAGTGCTGGCGAGTATAGGATTCTGCTGCCGTCATAAGTCACATTAATATCTCCGCTATCTCCAAAAACTCCATTATCGTTGGCATCTATGACAAGCAGTGTGTAGTTCCCAGGAGTTTCTGGATCTGACATAACTACACCTACGCTTACAATTCCGGTCACAGTGTATTCAAGGGTCATGCCAAACTTGTAGATACCACTGGCTGAAGGAATGTTTCCAACATAGTAAGATGGGTAGCTTGGTTGAACTATCATGAAATAAGGGATAAGAACGATGAAGT
Source organism: Ignisphaera cupida (assembly GCF_030186535.1). Lineage (NCBI taxonomy): Archaea > Thermoproteati > Thermoproteota > Thermoprotei > Desulfurococcales > Desulfurococcaceae > Ignisphaera > Ignisphaera cupida. The sequence goes on from NZ_JASNVW010000001.1 coordinate 70,970, forward strand.
AATTCTGACCAACATTTATATAGCCACTGATGTTGGCCTGGAAGCTATTTGTGAGTATTACCTGTGATTCATCAGCATCAAGAACAAGAGGTTCTCTAATGCTGGCACTTGTACCATATATGGTTCTGTAAGTTCCTGTGTAGTAAATTAGTTTGCTTTGAAGATCTGGATGCGCATAGTCTACTCCAGTATCTACTATTGCTATCTTTACCCCACTTCCTGTTATTCCATATGTGGATTCAACATAGCTAGCTCCAATAAGGTCCCTCACATCATTTGTTTCTGGCTGTATTGAGTGTAGGTTTATATTTGTCCCGAGGTCATCTACTGCTTTGAAGTTTCTTGGCTCAAGGCTTGGAAGAGGTTTAATAGATATTCCTGTGGCAATAGATATGGCAATAGTATTGATCTTGTTTGCTATTAGGTCTGCTGGTCCATAGAGGCGAAGGACATAACTGCCAGTTTTGAGTTTCATGGGTTTGCCAAAAAGTATTGGCACCATATGTCCGTGGAAGGAGAATTTTGTTGAGTTTAGCGATGATATTATGTATAATAGTTCCTGTTGCGAGATACTCTGTGGAAGAGTTAAGGCAACCAATACAGTTTCGTTACCCATTTGCTCTAGTGTAAGGATTGCTTTCATTATTGAAGCTTGTACTGAAATACTTGAAATACCTCCATTATATGTGGAAGCACTTACCGGTGTTATCATTAATATTATAAGGAATATAAACAGTGTTTTCATTAATTTTTTACTTCCTTTCATCAAACTAAAACTCACCCTTATTTTTTCATTTCCCCTACTGATATAAAAGTTTAACGCTTTTAATCTGTACTAGATTTTCTTTATCTTTCTTTATTTTACTTCGCATAGCATTATATGAAAAACTCTTATCTTAATTGGATATACATTAATATTTTTAGTGATGCTGAAGATATGAAACGTACACTTAATAGTGTATGTAATGGTTTCATATGAAAAACTATTCTCTAAAGCTGTTTCTGATCCAGATTTCAGCTGTGTTTGTGGAGGATAAGCACTTTCTATATAGCTTGTGCATAAGATGGCTTACCATAGTATTTAAGAGTTGGTGAAACAATTTTATTGCTTTCTACTCTCTAAAACCTTTAGGGGAATCTAAGATTGATAATATCTCAAAGCTTACTGCGAACATCTAGAGGCTCTTGGCAATCCTCAGTATTCACTGCCATGGAGAAATATGTTGCTTATCTTAAATCTATTTCCAGAGATGTGAATATGGTGTGAATATATTAGTATCAAATAATTGAAAAAGAGTATTTGCTTCTGCTCTTCAAGATTTTACATCAGACTAATCTTCAGAATATTCTTTGCGCCTTTAAGAAGGTTAGTTATTTGTAGTATTTCCCCAAGTTTTACATACACATTAACCATAAAGCAAAGAAGTTTCCATAAATAATTACTGCAAACAATTAATTATTTCTCTGAATGCGACAATGTAGCTTTCTTTAGAATTGAGATAGAATTTCTTCATTTTATGTTTTTTCTTCTATTCTAGTCTCGTGAATGTCATGAGCTCCCTCCTAGTTTCTGATTTTACTTCTTGAGGCATTAAAGGGTTATTTAATAAAAGAGTTGAAAATTTGTATTACAAACCCCTTACTTCTTCAGGGTGTAGATAGAAACCCAAGCTTTTTGCTTTAGTATTAGAGTAAAACCATTGTTTAGATAGGCATTCTTAACAACTCTAATTTCTTAACAAATGAGAGATGTAGATACAAATAGATGTTGAGAATCAATGAGTCTTTAAAGGATGCAATATTCATTCCTTAGAGGGGGAGGAGCAAGAAATGACATTCTCTATATGAGAAGAGAATTATGTTATTCAATAATTTGTTTAAACAATACTAATGATACTTTGAGTTTGAGAAAGCAATTTAAGTTTAGAATCTAAGGTGAGTTGTTTCTAGGTGAAGAAAATGATAATTGGAATTATGAGTGATTCCCATGATAATCTTGAAGCAGTTTCAAAGGCTTTGGAAGTTTTTAGAAGAAATGGTGTTGAAGCAATAATTCACTTGGGTGACATAATATCTCCATTTACATTGCTGAGGATTTTGGAGTATCCAGGGAGAATAGCTATTGTTTTAGGGAATAACGATGGTGAGCAAATAACATTGAAGGAGCTTGCTGTAAAAGCAGGAGCTATTCTGAAAAAGGATATGCATCAAATGGAGATTGGCAGAAGAAAGATTCTTTTAATGCATGGATTTGGTGATGCCGATCAAACAAAAACTGTTGCAGAAGCACTGGCACTTTCAGGTAAATACGACGTGGTGTTGTACGGGCATACACATAGAGCAGAGGCAAGGTACATGGGAAAAACACTTGTTTTAAACCCTGGGGAGGTGTGTGGCTGTTTAACAAATAGGAAAAGTGTTGCCATATTAAATACTGAAACATTTGAATACAACATAGTAGAATTTTAATATAGAGTTTTTTAACCTCTAAACAACAGCGATAATTGTATGGGTGGCCGCGGTAGCTCAGCCTGGTCAGAGCGCGGGACTGTGGGGCAATAAGCGCAGAGATCCCGAGGTCCCGGGTTCAAATCCCGGCCGCGGCCCTTTTTACAAATAATGTAGCTATTAGAGCTGAAGATGCATGGTGATTAGAGTTGGTGAACTATAGAAAATACAAAGAAGCTTTAGAGAAAATTGGGTTAAAGCAACTAAATGTGTATAGATATAAGGATAAGGATGTTTTAAGAGTTCAGAGAGTGCAGGATGGAAAAGTATTTCTGATTGATCTTCCCAGACACAGAAATGAAATGAGTTTAGAGGAATACATAAACTTCATTAAATCAAAACTTTCTCAAATTAAGTAATGTTTTAATGTTTTTGTGCCGTTTGTCCCTAGAGGCAGCCCTAAACAACCCTAAAAAACACGGAACAACCCTCTAGGGACTTCCGCCTCGCCCACAGGTCACGTGCTATCACTGTGGGCTCACCGGCGGCGGTCGAGCCCAACGGCACAGGGCTCCCATCTACGTTGAGGCCTGCGGGCTTGGAGCAGCGCTTCCATCGCCCCGCAGGCTTCTAACCATCTATAAAATTCCCTCAGTGACACTAATAAATTTTTGTGCCCCGTCTAACCGATCTCTCTACATCTCCATATCCATGAGTGGGTCTTTCAGAGAGACGTGAGGTGACGGGGCCTACGATAACTGTTTTCTCATTTGATTAATAAGTTTTTATTTCTTTTCTCTTTTTAGATCGCTTTAGAATGATTTGGTGGGGCCGATGGTAGCGGGGGGTGGATTTGAACCACCGACCTCGGGGTTATGAGCCCCGCGGGCTACCAGGCTGCCCTACCCCGCTATTTCACGGCCCCAATAATTCTGTTTTGTTTTTGTGCTTAAAAGCTGTTTGCTTCATAGACATTGCTTTATGCTATAGCTATTGGATTTGGTGTTGCTAGTTGCTTTAGGTTTTGTAGCTTTGGTTTTAAATATTTCATTCTGTTTTTCAATGTTGTAACAAGTCTGTGCATATGGACTTTGCTAACAGATGTTTGTTTTGCTATTTCATCTATGTCTGCTTCCCCATAGAGTAAAACATTTTTTATTAGCAGTGCTAGTGCCACTTTGCTTCTAAGTGTTCTTGATGATAGAATTGCATCTTCATTCAATATCTCAAGAATTTTCCTTATCAATGGATCCTTTTTAATCATTTCCTCGAGGTTAGAATCAAAAACATGTCTATATATTCTGGCTTTGCCACCTGATAAAACAGTTTTTAGTGCGTTTATGTCAACTCTGATACTTGTGCTTCTAGCTCTGTTCCAGTACTTCTCATATGCCTTAACCTCTCTGCTATAGTGTTTAAGTCTTGAGATGTAACCAGCGTTTTTCTTTAGGTTAATAGCTTCTTTAACTGAAGGCTTTGAATACTCCCACTCATAACCATTTGAAATACCTATGAACTGCTCCACAAATATTGTATCTACTACAGTACCACAGTTTCTACAAACTATGTAACTTCTTTCAAAATCATATAACAAGTCTAGTGAGTTGCAGTAGGGGCATTTCATATTGCATACCAGTTTCTAGAAAATGCTAAGCAAGTATATAAAATGGTATGTAAAGATCAATTCATACACAGTGTCTGCAGGCCGAAACTATTCATAAACAGTTTAAATCAGAATTCACATGCATCATCACAAATGCAGAGGGAGATCCTTCATCATCAGTAAATATCCTATGAATAAAACCACTTAAAAGTTTTGGTAGCACATATCTAAAGTAGGTGAAGAAGTCTTTGAGCATATCATTAACAATAGAGCCTGTAGTACTGTTTTCATATCCTAGTGCAAAAGACTTTACAAATATTTTGAAAACACTTTCAGAAATTGTTGATGAGGTTCTTCTTAAGGTTAGTGAAAAAGGTGTGAATGTTAAAGCTCTTGACCCAAGCAGAGTAGCAATGATATCTGTGACACTACCTGCAGAATCTTTTCAGGATTTCAAAGTTGAAAAAGAGCTGAGCATAGGCTTAGCAGTTGGGAATTTAGCAAAGATATTGAAACAGCTCAAAAAAGGTGATAAAATAACTATGTGTGCTAATGAGGAAAATGTTGAAATTCTTGTTGAAGGTACATCAGTAAGAAGATACAAGTTTAGAAACATAGAAGTTGTTGAAGAAGAAATTCCAGAGCTTTCACCACAATATGATGTAGAGGCTTCTGTACTTTCATCACCTTTCAGAACAGCTTTATCAGAATTGGCATCGATAACAAATACAATTGGGTTTACAGCATCACAAGATGCACTAACGCTTTTAGACTTTGACACTAAGAGAAGCACATATAAATTAACAACAGCATCAGGCAATGTAATTTCCTTGAATGTGAAAAAAGAAAATGTTTTAACACCATATGACAGTGAGTATCTAGCGAGAATAGAGGATATTCTAAGACTTAGCAACATCTTGGATGTGAAATTTGGTTCAGAAGCACCACTATATCTTGCAGCAGAGTTTTCAGGAGGCAAGGCAGAATACTATTTAGCAGCTAAAATATAAACACAAAACAATTTGTGCTAGGCTTTTGCATTTCTAAGAAACTTGTATGGATATTGAACAGGATTTTTCAAATTACATTCCCACTTGCACATACCCAAAGCCTTCATAGTATTGCAGCTATAGGTTAAATACCTCTTTCTAGATCCTCTCAAACCCGCCAAGTGCTCTATTTGATACCTTGTTATCTTCTCGTTAAAGTCAGGACTACGTCTAAAAAGATCAACTATAACATCTTGTGGCACACCTATATTAATTAGAAATGTGGCTAGAGCAAATCGTTGGTGATGAGACAAATTCTCGCCTTTGATAAGAATCTCCAAAATTTCTTTGATACATGGTGGAAAGAATTTGCTAGAAGCTTTGTACAATTCCTCAACACTGTTCACACTTTCAAAATAGGACTTGGTTAATGTTTCCAAAGAGTTTCTAGAATCATTATTAATAGTGACTGTTGCATGCATGTTGCTGTAAACACCAAAAATGTTTCTAATCAATTCACTTAGTGATGCTGAATCAATCAATTTTTTGATATGTTCGCAATTATTTTGAAGAGAGCGAAGCTTTGTTAGCAGCATGTTTCTAAGATACTCAATTACTAGTCGAATAACCTTATCTTTTCTATCAATATATACATACCCCTTTAGAATAGGATGTGAAATTATTCTCCAGTTTTCTTCTGTTAAAAGAGTTTTAGCCATGTTTATATAATCTGTAAAGCGAATTCTATATCTATAACATGTTTTTGTTACAATTTGCTTACCCTTCTTAACAAGCACATAGATACTGCTTGTAAAGCACTTATCACTAAAATCAGCATCAATTCCAAGCAATTTGAGAAAAGACATTAAAGAGTTATCGTCATAACCACTAAGCTCGTTGCTAACAACATTTAACACTTTATGAATAGCTTTATTCAGATGAATGCTACTTCCATACAACGAAGTGATTAAAAGCGATGCTATTATATGCTGCTCCTTAACATATTCAAATTCATTATCATCATTTCTACTCTCAACAAGCTTATTTAGAAACCTACTTTTTATAGCCTCTTCTACAACATTAACAAAAATTGAGTTATCATCAACAAAAACCTCTTTTACAACATCACTACACGAATCAATTTTTATGAGCATTTGAATAAATTTAGCTAGGCTCATTGCCTTGGTTCAACCTCTTCATTATACATGTTAATGTGTCTTCTTTAGAAGACGCATTCATTTTGCTGCAGCACTCATAAAAAGCATTGACTATGTGGATAATTTGCTTAGAGAGTTCAGCGAAGTTTTCAATTTGCAAACAAATAGTGTTAGAATTTTCCTCAGCTTTTTTCATGCCTATAACAAGCAATGGATTCATTGGGGGATCTGGAAGCTGATCAAAAGGCTTTTTACAGCCAAGATAAATCCATTTAATTTTCGAGTTTTTAACCTCAATTTTAAACCAGTACCGCCCAAAATAATAATAAATTTTCTCACCTTTTGCACTCTTCTTTGTAACAATATGCATAGGCTTTAGGTAAACCCCATAGCCTTTAATCATGCTATTGTATTCATAGAGCTGAACTTTATAGAAATCCAGTAAGTAATCAACCAACAGCTTTACACAGCTATGATCTAAACACAAACTCTGTGAGAAATTCACATCACCACACCAAAAACCTAGCTAAGACTTAAAGAGAAATAATAAGATATGAATCACAATAACGAATCTACATTATCACCTACAATAGTTTGTGATTTATTCAGCAACAAGTTTCCTGCTAAGCTCACTAATTATTGAACCAGCTCTTCGTATCTTCTCCTCACCAACAAAAAGATGAAGCCCGTTATCAAAAACGATTTCTCCACTAACTATAACTGTTTTAACTGTGTAAAAACCATTGCTTAGAGCATTCACAATGCAGTGTTCTGTTAATGGTATTGGCCCATGGGGAGGCTCTCTAAAACTCATTATCACAATATCAGCTTGCTCTGCTTCTCTTATAGATGATGAACCAAGTCTATTGTTTAACGGATTTTCATGAGATAAAATACTAACAGTATTGTATGCATTTCCCAATGCCTTGTGAAGCAATGGCAACAACTTTCTTGGATTAAGCATGCCAATATCATAGCTCATAAAACCACATCCCAGCTTCCAATCACTTACTGATGTATATATGCATGGGGTTGTCTGAGGTCTTGGATTAAGTAAAACAATGTTGTTTATTTCTCTTGTTAATGGCAGCCCCTCTGCAAATACCTCGCTATCTATATAAACAAACGTTTTGCTACTATTTATGGCATCTACAAGCTCTTTTGACAATCTAGATAAATCATTTTTATTTTCAATAAGAATACCTAAAGAGACTATCCTCTTTGCTATTGCATCTTGATCTACAACACCTTTAAACCAGGTTTTTACAACATGTTCATATTCCTGAGCTGTGGGTAGAAGAGATATTGGAATAACAGCTCTTACTCTTGTCCAGTTATTTGTTGATGCTGTTGCAAGTGTTTGCAAAAACTTTTCATCAACACTTCTAACCACAGTAACAACAGATGTTACACCATGAAATGTTAAAGATGCTAGAGAAACCTCTAACACTGTTTCAAACTCTACTCTAGATAATGTTGAAAGCATATCAAATACTGTGTTATCTTCCACAAACTGAAAAAGATAGTGAAGAATATTCCCCATTCCAACAACAAAACCCGGTAGTGCAACAGCAAAACTTTCGTTAATAACATAATCAGCAAACTCAAGTTCTAAAGGCGGAGAGCCTTCACCATACGAAATCACATTACCTTTATCTATAAACAAATACCCACTTTGCACAAACTGTTTCTGGCTATTCATTGTCAATATTGATGCATTCTCAATTAAAATTTTCATAGAGTTAACCACTAAGAAGTGCTATATATCCTAAATCTTTGCAATTATATCTCTATATAATTAACCTCTCCTCTTCTTTTCTTGCTTAGGTCTTTCAATAGCTATTATCCTAACCCCAACACCTATAAGCTTTCTCATTACAGCATCAAGGAATCTCACATAAGAACCTTTCTGCCCCACAGCAGCCCCAACAACATCCTCATATATCTTTATCTGGAGATTAGGACCTGCGAAATCAACTTCGTCTATGTGTTTCCAAATCCATGCTGTTGGATGCAAAGCTCTAACAAACTCTTTAAAATCTAGGTTTAGCTCCACTGCTCTTAATTTCTTATTCAATTCTTTTTCAGCAGAGTTTATTCTCTCACCACCTTTTCCAACAACTCTTCCAAGATGCCCCTGCTTAGCAATGATTAATGCATCAGGAACGTGCTCAGATGATATTTCATATTTCTGCTTATACTGCGCTACATCAACAACGGTGATTATATCTGCATCAGGTGCTTTAGCCTTGATTATGTCAAAAATCTTTTTCTCTTCATCGGACATTGCTCTAGACCTTAACTTGTATTCAAGTAGAAATCTAAGACCCCTCTTAGCACCTTCTCTAACAATATCCTTTATTCCAAGATCTACAACACGAGACTTTTCCTCACTTAAAAGAACTTCTCTAATCAATGCAGCAGGATCACTTTGAACTTCTCTTAAAGCTTGAAAAACAGGATCTCCAGCAACAATCAATCGACTATTTCTTCCCACTCTAACAATGGCTTCTATAATTGTTTCAGATTTCATTAACTGAATATCATCTATAAACACAATGGAATCATCAAATGTTCTACCCCTTAAATAATGTGGATCTACAATAACTATTTTACTACCTATCAACCCCTCTACCTGATTCCAATCAACAATAACTCCAATAACATCTTGCATATAGCTTTTAACTATTCCCATGAAAGCTTCTGGGGATTTCGCAATTGTTATCTCCTCACCAGTTGTTATATCAACTACTGGTTTTATTATTATGAATCTCTTGTATCCATTTGTTAACACATTGTGTATTCCATATGCTAAACTAAACAAAGACTTACCTGTACCTGTAGGTCCAAAAAAGCCTAGCACCTCATAGTTTTTGTCATTAAGAGCATTATACATTTCCTCTTGTCCTGGTGTAAGAGGCTTTATCTTATCCCAGATGCTTATACTCATAACAATCACTGTAGAGACTCTTTAAATTCTCTCTTCTAAATATCAACGTTTTTTAAAAACTTAAATAGTTTTTCAAGTTTTTGCTTCCCCTCTTTAAGCATTTCATTAGCAATATCTACTATGCGCTTAAAGTCATTCACAACAATGGTGTCACCATCTTTTAAAAGAAATGGAACCCATATACCACTTACAACCTCTACAACAATACCTCCACTACCAATAGACAATATGCCACTGTGCTTAAATCCAGCAGCGCGAACTATATTCAATAGCTTATTTGCAGAACTAAGATTAAGAGCATTAAAATGTATTATGGGTCCACTTACAATTAGCCATAGCCTATGCAAAGTTTTTTGATTAACAACATCTAGTAGTTCACTAAGTAACAAGGGTTGATGCTTTTTAAATATCACATAAGCTTCGTCTCTTTGCCACGGATACACAGAGTCAACAATTGATATTCTACCACTGCAAGAACTTGTGGTATATATGTTTTTCTTTGTGAACACTGTGAAAATAAGATCTTTTATATCTGCATCAACATATCCTATCTCAATATCTTCTAAAAATCTTTTATATGCCTCTTCTCTTCTGCGTCTCCAAACCTCTTCATTTACAGACTCTAAAAGTATTTGATTATCTGAATGAATCATTTAGAGAAATACCCGCTTAACCACTTCCTGAAAAGAATTTCTCAAGTTCCTCTTTAACTATAGCAGCAACTATTTTCCCATCAACACGCCCTCTAACTTCGGCCATCACCTTTCCCATTAAATATTGAAATGCTTTATCCCCTCTCTTCTTAACTTCTTCAGACACCTCATATAATTTTGTCCTAACAAGTCTCCTCAAATCCTCAACACTAATTTTCTGCATTTTCACACTTTTCACAACCTCGTCAACTGATGTATCAGGCTTTTGATGCAATATCAATGCTATTGCAACCAAATCCTCTTTACTGGCATCACCCAAATTACTCAAGATACTAGCAATTTTGTAGAAGAAAGAATCATCAACAGTGTCTAAATCAATACCTTTCTTTTTAAGTTCTCCATAAACAGTTGTGAAAAGCATTGCCAAAGTTTTTGGATTTACACCATAGTTTCTGGTTAAATATTCGTATAGTGACATGTAATCACTATAAACAAGTTGTTTAGCAAGCTCAGCGCTAAGCCCATACAAATTGATGAACTGATTTATTTTCTCATCTACTGTTGGCGGCATAATCTTCTTGGCTTCTTCAAGAAGCTCAGTAGTTATTCTTATTGGTGGTATATCAGTTTCTGGATACATTCTAGCAGCACCTGGCTGTGGTCTCATATACCTCGTTGTTCCATCTTCATTAGCAGCCCTAGTCTCTTTTGGTATTCCCTCAATAGCTACTGCACATCTCTCTTTTATGGTTTCCAAAGCCTTTTTCGCTTTCTCAGGCTTGTCAATAACTATAACAAACGCATCTAAAGGCTCTATATCAAGTACTTGTTTTAGCTTCTTTAAAACATCTTCATCAACTCCATAACCAGGTAGCTCATCGCTGTGAATAATTCCTTTTACACCTGCCCACTGCCTGGCATAATCAGCAAGCTCTGTACCAAATCTTCTATTGTGTTGAAGCTCTACACCAAGTATTCCATCGAATCTAGGCAGCTTCACCGCATATGCCTTGCCACCACTTTTTATATTGTCTAAAACAAGTTTGCTTGAGCTATGAAGCATCACATCTGTAACATCAACAATTTTTTGAGTGAGTACCTCAGATTGTGTAGCACCTCTTTTTCTAAGTTCATCTCTTATCATTTTCAAGCCTATTAACCGCCTAGCCTCCTCCTCAACAACCTTTGGAATGAGCTCCAATTTCTGAACACCTTTAATTTCTATCTTTGGGCTTTCAGCAATAGACAAGTTGAGATCTTGTCTAATGCTTCCAATACCTCTTCTAACCTTGCCTGTAAACCTCAGCATTAAGCCAATTTTCTCAGCAACTCTTCTTGCCTGCAAAGGAGTTGAAATATCTGGTGCTGTTGATATTTCAATTAATGGTATTCCAAGTCTATCAAGACCATAGGTTACAACACCTGCTTCTTCAGCTATTTTTCTTGCAGCATCTTCTTCTACAGCAATAGTTTGAATACCAACAGGCCCCTCATCATCATTAACATATCCACCAAAAGCTACAATAGCTGTTCTCTGAAAACCAGTTGTGTTAGAACCATCTATAACTATTTTCCTCATAACATGCACTTCATCAACAATAAAGGAGTTAAAAGATAAAGCCATTGCCAGCGCTACTACAAGAGCCTCCACATTAAGTGGATGTGGAGGCTCTTCATCAAGTTCAACTAAGCAAGAAGCAGCTATTGGTGCAAGATACTTAAATAAACGCTTTCTCTGAAACTCAAAAGCAGCAGCAGCATCAACTTCTCCAAGCTCGCTTCTTGTAGCACGCAAAAATCTTTCAAAAGACTGTGACTTGGTCAAATCATTGTCGTCAACTAGCTTCACAGGGCAATTGCAAAACAGTTTTGTATGTGTATTTAATTGCTGATGTATCTCAAGACCAACCTTTAAACCAATTTTTCTATAGTCAATATTTGTTGGTACAGTCAAGGTAGCTTTTGCTATAGGCAATCACCCAAGAAATTAGGCTTTAAACAAAAATTAATACTTTTATTGCTAAATAATGTTGTTAATGCTTTATACTAGTATGGCGCAAAAAACTCTGAAAAATCTATGACTTCTGTGCTGTTGCAGACTTTCTTGGAACAGATGATGGTGGAACAACTGTAGGTACAGGAAGACCCTGAGCTTTTCTTTGCCTTATCCAATGCTCTCGTCTATTTCTAATTCTAGGCACAAGATTTCTTTTGGGTTTTGGAGGTATTTTTGGTGTTTGGCTTCTTACCTTACCCGCTTTTGTCAATGATCCATGCGATGGCATAAAACATCGCCTATTCAAATCATAATTTCATTAATTAATTTATAAGGCTTTATGCTTATCATCTACATTGCTTCAAATAATGCCTACATTAAAGCATTTGTAATATATTTAACAGTCTTTGTAAACTTCTCAATATAATTTATATATCTTTTATATAAAATATAGAAAACATGCTGACATGAGGTGTGTTTGTGATGAGTGAGAAAGTATATGTTGTTGATACACCTATAGGGGTATTTGCATTAAATGCTGCTGGCGAAATCATAGATCAACTGCTTTATCCAAAAGATATTGGTAGAGTAGTTGAGGAAATGTTATCGCTGAGTGAAAGCAAAGTCAGTAATTCGTTACATCAGCTTTTAGAATCTTTGAAGAGCAAGGTTAGTGTGGAGAACACTGTTTTTGTTTTTGAGGATTCTGAAATTGCTAGACAAGTTGGTGAAAAAGGGTTTAGAACAAGTGTTGAAATAGCTAATGCTATTGCTAAGAATTTTAGAAAGGATTTGCCAACTTTGGCTATTAAACTAGGTTTATTTAAAACTGATGAAGAGTATAGGGATTATGTTCATCAAATTTCGCTTGAGCTTACACGAAGAAAACTTAGAAAATTTGCTCAGAAAAGAGATTTGCTTGCTATTCAAGCTATAAGAGCTATTGATGATATTGACAAAACACTAAACTTGTTTGCAGCAAGACTAAGAGAGTGGTACAGTATTCACTTTCCAGAGCTTGATGATATTGCTAAGGAGCATGAGGAGTACATGAGAATTGTTGCTGAGCTAGGGTTTAGAGACAATATAGTGACAGAAAGTTTGGTAAAGCTAGGTATTTCTGAGGGTAGGGCAAAGAAAATAGCAGAGGTTTCGAAACAGAGTATAGGGGCAGACTTATCTGAAATGGATATGAGCATTATTCAAACAGTTGCAAACATATGGCTGGAGTTATTCGAGCTTAGACAAAAACTTACAGACTATATAACCCAGGTCATGAAGGAGGTAGCACCCAATGTTACAGCCTTAGTGGGTCCACTTCTTGGCGCAAGACTTCTAAGCTTAGCTGGTAGCTTGGAGGAATTAGCTAAGCTTCCTGCTAGCACGGTACAGGTCTTAGGTGCTGAAAAAGCTTTGTTTAGAGCTTTGAGAACTGGTGGTAAACCACCAAAGCATGGCGTAATATTCCAGTTCCCAGAAATTAGAAAAGCGCCAAAGTGGCAAAGAGGCAAAATAGCTAGAGCTCTTGCCACAAAACTTAGTATAGCAGCAAGAATAGACTTCTTTAGCGGTAGATATGTTGGAGATGAGCTTAAACAAAAACTAATGGAGAGAATAGAGGAGGTTAAGAAGCTTTATCCAAAGCCTCCAAAAAAGGAAGTAAGAGAGGCAAAGCCAAAGCCACGTAGAGAAGGTAGAAGAGAGGGTAAGAAGTAATCAGCATAAAATTAGCTAGATAAGCTAAAATTCCAATTTAAACAATAACACATATAGAAAAGGTGAAGACCTTTGTCTTACATATCAGCAACAAACATCTACGAACATCCAAAATACCCTAGAGTCTATGTAGTAGAACTTGAAGATGGAAGTAGTAGATTAGCCACAAAAAATCTTGTTCCAGGAAAAAGAGTTTATGGCGAGCACTTGTTCAAGTGGAGTGATGGAGAATACAGGGAGTGGAACGCATATAGAAGCAAATTAGCGGGAGCCCTTGTAAAAGGGTTGAAGGAGCTTCCCATAAAAGAAGGACAGAAAATACTTTACCTTGGAGCTGGATCAGGCACAACAGCTAGTCACATATCAGATATCATAGGTTTAAAAGGAATGATATTTGCTGTTGAATTTGCTCCACGTGTAATGAGAGAACTTATTGTTGTTGCTGATGACAGACCAAATATAGTGCCAATATTAGAGGATGCAAGATTTCCAATGAGATATAGAATGGTTGTTGAGGAAGTTGATGGACTTTATGCAGATATAGCTCAGCCAGAGCAGGCAAGCATTGTTGCAGATAATGCAGACATGTTTTTGAAAAATGGGGGATGGTTATTGCTAGCTATAAAGGCAAGAAGTATTGATGTTACTGCAGAGCCTAGTGATGTCTATAAAAAAGAGATTGAAACATTGACTAGAAGAGGATTTGAAATTGTTGATGTGGTTCATTTAGAACCTTTTGACAAGGATCATGCAATGGTCTATGCTATTTACAGAAAACAACTCAAATAACTTAATATTTTTGAACTATACATTTACGTAGCTTAGTAAATGGGTAAATAATGTGTATAGGGGTACTGAAAATACTGGGGAATATACTTATAAAACTATCAAAGTAAATGTAGATAGAATTCTAAATGATTTAGCGAGTAATAGAAACGTTAACATCTTACATAGACTAACATATCCCAAGGATAGATCTGTTGACCATGTGCTAGAGTATAAAAATTGCAAAACATTATTAAAGTTTTCAAATAATGTATCATCAAGAAGCAAACTATATCAAGAACTCAAGAAGCTTTCAAAGGAGCTTAAGGTCAATTCATTGATAGTGACAAATAAATTTAATGATAATGATATAGTACATGATGTTCTGTACATAAGAGGTTTTATTGGAATAATATCAACTCAAACTATTCAACGCTATGCCAAAGGAGACAAGGTGTTTGTTTATGAATACAATGGAATGTTGTATGTAAAGATCAATGGTGCAAAGCTTAAGAGGTTAAGAGAGAACAAGGGTTATAGAATACATGAACTTGCTAATGTCATTGGAATTTCTGCTAAAACTTTGAAAAGCTATGAAAATGGGAAAATGGATATGACTATAGAAAAAGCATATAGATTTCTAGAGGTTTTAGGAAATGAGTTTAGTGATGCTATTGAGGAAGTTGATATTTTTAGGGATAGAATTTTGCAAAAAGATGTAGAAAGTCATGTTTATGTGAGAAACATTGTTGTTGATAAAAGATATAAAATAATTGATAAGCTTAAGAGCTATGGTCTAGAAGTAAACATCTATAACTTCATACCATCAGATATTATCACAGGCAATGAAAACACTAGATTCTTTATATCCTACATAGAGAGAAATCTAAATGAAGAAGAAGCAAAGACAAAGTGTAAAAACAACTACTTTTTTGCATTAACATTCAAAGGAAAACCAATTGTTGTTGCTGATGACGATGTGAATCAAAAAACATTAACAACAGTTGAAAGCTATGGACATGTTAGCAAAGTTTCCAATATAGAGGAGCTAGCTAAAGAAATTGTGGAAGATATTAAAAGATGATCACATGTGGTAGCAATTGCAATAACTGGAGAACCTGGTGTTGGAAAGACAACTCTATTACTAAAGCTAGTAGAGTATTTGAGATCAATGAATGTGACTGTTTACGGATTTTACTGTCCAGAGGTGAGAGAAGGAGGTAAGAGAATAGGATTCAGAATAGTTGATATAGCTAAAAACAATCAAGGGTGGCTTGCTCTCATACCTGAAAAAGCTATTGAAATGGGCTATGATATTGCATTTCTTAAAAGAATAGGAAGGTATGTTCTGATTAATTATGAGGCTGAGAAAGTAGGTAGAGAAGCCTTGAAAATGCAATGCAAAAACTGTGTACTAGCAATAGATGAAATAGGGCCTATGGAGCTTTCTATAGAGGGTTTAAGAAGAGAGATTATTCAAGCCATTAAAAACTGTGACCATTTATTAATAACACTTCATAGAAATATGAGAGATAGAGATATACTAAAGCTTTTGCAAAGCAAAAACACTGAAATCATAACACTCACAAAATTTAACAGAGATAAGATGTTCAATGAGATGGTCAATAAATTAAAGAATGAGTTTTTTAAATCAATCGATAGATAGACACAGCAGAATTGCCTATCCAAAGTCTTCTAACTATAGTGCTCTCTTAAGAATTTGAATAGTGATAAAATATGAGTATGTGTCCAACAGGTTATGAGTTAATATTCGAGGGATTGGCCAAGGTTTGCATACCAAGCCCTGAGCTATACAAGAGATCAAATGGTATATACGAACCTTCATGGGCTCCAACATTCTACAATCCTGAAATGGTTGAGAATAGAGATATTACAATGGCAGTTTTATTGAGTATTTTACGTGGATATAAAAAAAGCTTTGTTTTTGTAGATCCTATGGCGGCAACAGGTGTTAGAAGCATTAGATTTGCTTTGGAGATTGGAAAAGAGATTGATGTGCCTTTAAGTATTTATATAGGTGATATTTCTGCAAAATCAATTAATATAATTAAACATAATGTTAGTATTAATAGAATTTATGATATTCATAACATCTCTATTTCGATAAACTTAATTGATGCTAATGAGTATATCTACTATTTAAAAAGAAATGGTGTGGTGATGGACTATATAGATTTAGATCCATTTGGCACTCCAGCACCATATGTGCATTCTGCCATGGCATGTATAAAGAGGGAGGGAGTAGTAGGTGTTACAGCAACAGATGTTGCAGTTCTTGAGGGAAAGTATGCAAATACTCTGTATAGGCGATATGGTGTAAAAGGAGTTAAAACGCATATATCTAAGGAAATTGCTGTAAGAACTTTGCTATTATTTCTTCTAAGGGTTGTAGCAACTTTTGACAGGTTTATTCAGCCTGTGCTATCATATCAGTACAAGCACTATGTTAGAACTTTTGTAAGTGTTTCTGAAGGTGCTTTTAAAACCGATGCAGTTTTAGCCAAGTGTGTTGGGAGGTTGTGGCATTGTATGAGCTGTGGATATAGCATGTTTGAGTCTTTAAGTAATGGCAGTAACTTTGTGAAGAGGTGTCCCATATGTGGAAGTAACATGGTTGTTGTAGAGCCTTTGTGGATTTGCAATTTAGTTAATAAAGATTTTGTGAAATTAGTATATGCAAATGCTTTGAACATGCCATGGCTAAAAGAATCAACTATTAATATCCTCAGTAAATTGAGTGAGACAAGTTATGATCTTCCCACGATAAGAATTAGTGTTCTGGCACGAAAACTTAAAACAAGCATCCCGCAGGTGTCGAGGGTTTTGAAATGCTTAGAGGAATATGGTGTTGTAGCGTATAGGAGTATTTTCTATGAAGATGGCATCTTGGCAAATGCTTCGGAAGATTTGTTGATTAAATGTATTAAATCACAAAATGAATAAGCAGTAGAGTTGAAACATATTTTGCATGTTATTTAGTTTTTGTGTTCATAGCCTTGGAAAATAAATACTTAGTTAAAATTATGCATTTGCTTGGCTCATGTATTTTATCAATGCCACATACACTTAAATATCTACATGTTATGCAAGGTATTTCAAAAAGCTCTTGCTGCAACAAATCCAAAGCTTTATTGGCGCCTTCATCGCCTTCAGTTACTGCTTTTAAAAAGTAAGCTGTTTTCCCATTATTTTCAATCTTTATTCTCTTAACCAATTTCAGTTTAATCAACTTCTTCACAATATGTTGAAGAGTTCTAGGTTTAATGTTTCTAAGTTCCGGCATTTCCTTCAATTTTCTTTGCCAAATACCTCCAACACTCTCTGTCTCCTTCTTAATAATGTCATAAACAATCCTCTCTACATCACTCAGGTTATCCAAAGAGATTTTTCTCACCTTGTTTGCAGCAACCTCTATACTACTAGTAGAAATACTACAAAGTCTAATAAATGCATTATAAAATTTTTGAATAGATCTATAATAGAAAGGTGTTGACATAGCTCTGTTTAATTAGTTAAACATAGATGGTTATGTTTAATTTGTCTATGATATCTCTATACCTATTTCTAATAGTGACTTCTGTTACATTAGCAGCTTCAGCAACTTGTTTTTGAGTTTTTTTCTCATCAACAAGAATAGATGCTATATAAACAGCTGCAGCTGCTATACCTGCTGGGTCTTTTCCTTCGGCAAGCCCTTCTCTCTTCAATATATCTATTATTTTCGCAGCTAACACATATGCTTTTTGACTTAACTGCAAATTTGATATTATTGAGGGTAAATACTTGCGTGGATCTACATATGCTTTGAATTCATTTATGTCTGCTTTGAAGTAAACATCTGAAATAAACTTCCAGTATTCCTCCTCATCGATGTTGAATCTAGCTAAAAGTTCTCTTACTCTCACAGGTATTCCATGTTTTCTAGATGCTAAAACTATTGAGGCTAAAGCCAATATTTTTAGCTTATCAACTCTTGGTTGAATAGAGCTAAATATTTTTCGAAGAAGCAATGCAGCAGTTTCAGAAACTTGATCAGGTAGATTAATTAAAGCGCACATCTGATTTAAGTATGTGAGAGCCTCAACTATTTTTCTCTCGTTTTTATATACACGAGTTCTTCTTTGAATTAATGCAAGTTTCCTATTTTTAACAGACTCTCTATATTTTTTAATAGATAAATCTACTTCAGTTGATAATCCAGAATCATGAACTTTATATGTTATACTTCCCATGTGTGCTCTTTTAATCCACTCTTCTGATGTGTAAGCACGCCAATCAGGACCTATAAACACTTGCCCTTCTTCTATTACCTCACCAGTGTCTAAGCATATAACAGAACCTCTTTCATTATCAACAACAACATTTGTGCAGCTCAATGCTTCTTACCTCTACCAAGCTTTCTTATTCTGTAGAATAGAAGCATTGATGGTTTTATAAATGAAATCATGCTTAGTCTCAATGGCTTAACAACAGCATAGGGACTATCAACAGGTCCAATAACATCAACAACTTTTCCCATTAGCTCATTGTTTGCATCCACAACTTCTGATCCTATTGGTGGCAAAAACTTTTTTTCATGTATTTTCACAATAACATATTTAGATCTGGTAATATGTAAAACAGTTCCCAAAGGCCTAACAGCCAATTAAGTAACACCAAATAAAGTAGTTCTTGAGAAAGACTATTTTAAGCATTAGACTAATACTACCTTATTATGTTCTATGTAATTCAAATTCTATTATATTTTCAAATAACTTTATGAGTTAATCACAGAAGTTTTATAATGATTTTGAAAAGTATATAGACAAAATAGTTTTTAAATTTTCGATATTATGCTTTTATCTTCTCGCACTTCTTTTCTCATGTATGTACCTAGCTAGTAATTTGATTATGTGATATTTGCTAAAACTAGTTTCTACAACAATTAATCCACTTGGTCTATACCAAACCCTTGGATATTTTTTGTTCTGTACATACATACACTTTATACCAAGATTCTCACATGCCTCTAGCAATTCCTCAGGTTTTGGATTTTCAATACAAAATTGTTTAGAAAGTTTTCGACCCAATCTTCTTGGCAATGAGCAATCGAAGTATTGAAGCCATATTCTCCTCATAGGCATAGAATTACACATTAATAAAACTTTTATTTAGATTATTGATTATATAGCTGTTACTTAACTCTTTTTAGCCTCCTCAATAAGTACAGCGTTTACAACACCATCTTGAGAAGGTCTCGATATAACCTTTGCCTTTCCTACTTCAGTATTTATTATTGCTCCCTTCACTATTATACCACGTCTTGCCAACTCCCTATTTGCAGGAGTTTCAACAACCCCAAGTATTCTAGTCTTTGTATACTGTTTTGTGTTAGGGTTGTAAACATTTGCAAAAGCAACGTACTTCAATCTAATTTTGGTATTACCACCATAAACCCTTTCAATAACCCTTACATCAGCTTGGGATAGTCTCGTTTCTGTAGGGTAGCTACCTATTTCATGCTTTCTTGGCTTTCTATGCTTTCTCTTTAAACCACCTGATATCTTCCTTAAGTCATTTCCTTGGTAAAACCCCATTAGATTTAACACCTACTTGTTTAGCAACAAATTTTGTAAACATGACATCAACTTTTAAACTTTTATCCCTATCATCTATTGCATAGTCTATATGTAATTCGAATGCGTTTATAAAATTTTATGTGGTTTAGAATGAGTAGAAAAAAGTCATTAAATAACCTCAAGGACTTGCTTATAGATAAAATATTTGATATTCTTTTAAAACCACGAACCCAAAAATTTCTTCAGCCATTTATAGACACAATGTATTCTGTTTATGAGAAGTATCTCTATAAGCAGGTAATTGGAGGTTCAATGCCACGACACGTCGCGATAATACCAGATGGTAATAGAAGATGGGCTAGAGAGCATGGGCTAGATGTTAAAGAAGGTCATAGATATGGGTATGAGAAAATGAAAGAGGTTCTGCAAATGCTGTATGATTTGGGAATTAGAGTTGTAACAGTATATGCCATGTCATATGAGAACTGTATCTATAGAAATGAAGAAGAGAAAAACAATTTATTTACCATAATTAAAACTGGCTTGGAAACATTATTGAATGAAGGGGTGCTTCAGAGATACAAAGTAAATGTAAAAGTCTTTGGAAAATTAGATTTGGTGCGTAAAGATGTTTTAGATGCTGTAACACGTATTGAAAAAGAATCATCTCATTATAGTGATAGATTTCTCAATATTGCTTTATGCTATGGAGGCAGACAAGAAATAGTTGATGCTGTAAAAAATATAGCTAAAGATGTTTTAATTGGCAAAATCAGTGTTGACGATATTTCAGAGGAATTGATAAAGAAATACATATCAACTTCACATCTAAACGAGCTTTCCGAACCTGACTTAGTTATCAGAACATCAGGTGAAATGAGAATAAGCAATTTTTTACTATGGCAAATAGCTTATAGCGAGCTATATTTCTGCGATGTTTACTGGCCTGATTTCAGAAAAATAGATTTGCTTAGAGCCATAAGATCTTATCAAAGAAGAGAACGCAGATATGGAAGATAAGAAAACAGTTGTCTATTTTTCTTGTTTCTCCTGACCATATAAAACGTAAAGATCGTACAATGTTACTCTCTCTCCTCTGCTAATCTTATCTAAAACCTTTGCTTTTTTCTCTTGTAACATTCTTTGCTGAACACTTTTTTCATACTCATCCCTTATCCTCTTTAACTCTCTTAATAACTCATAATAACGCCTCCTTTTTTCCTGAATTTCATTATTTATTGTTGCAAGTCTATTCTTAATTTCATCTCGTTGATTCTTCAAAGTTTTTATATCATCTATAATATTACTAATCTCATTCTTTAATTTATCTCGCTGAGCTTTAAGATTATTCAACTGGTTTATAGCATCTCTCAAAACACTTCTTTTCTTTTCAATCTCACTTCTTAATTCTGAAATAGCATTCTTAGTTTTTTCATATCTACTAGAAATATCGCCATATCTCATATGCAGCGAAAGTAGTGTTTTTAGCTTCTGTTCTAATCTAGAAATTTCACTAACTATTTCTTTCTCCCTTTCTGGTTCTATATTAGGTGTTGTGATTAGTGTCCACTCTAACTGCTCTATCTTTGCTCTTAGCTCATCTATAGCAATAAGAGATTCTCTTCCCCTAGACAATTCTCTAAACTCAGTAGAAATCTGCTTCAATTCCTTAAACATCTCCCCAAGCCTAGATCTTAAAGTCTGAATGTCATTTTTTAGAGAAAATATTTTTTCTCTCAATTTAGCTATTTCATTTCTTATATTAGAAAGATCTTCTCTTTTCTTCTTCAACTCCTCTCTTCTCGCACTGAGTTTTTCCCTAATTTCACCTAATTGTCTTCTCAACTCATTTCTTTGAATTATTAGATTTTGTAAATCTTCTCTTAACGAACTTATTTCTAAGCTAATTATCTCTTCCCGATTTTTTGACAAGACTCTTACCACTCAAAATAGTTTGTTTACAAAATTTCACTAGGCTCCTCAGTATAAAAGTCTTCACCTCCAGCAAAAACTCGTTGCACTTCGGCGTAGAGCTCATCAATACCATCTCCAGTAAGAGCTGAAACCATAACTGCATTTTCTAAATAGTTTTCAACAATTTTTTCAACAAAGGTGTAGCTATTTTCGAAAGAAAACTCGCTAAGAATAATTTGTTCACTGCTTCTAAGTGTTATTATGAAATCTGATGGGTTTTCAATAATTTTTGCAATTTGCGTATATTCCTCCTTTGAAAGCAAATCAATTTTTGTAATAACAGATAGCTGTGGTTTTCTATGAGAAAAAGCTGTTGCTAGTGAAAGTATTGTTAAAGGAATTAGCGTTGCTGGTTTTAGAACCATTTGGGACTCGACAAGGAAAAGAACAACTGATTTATATCCCCTAGTCAAGGAATCAATTATTATAGGACCTGCCTTTCTAAAAGCAAAAACCTCTAACTGTCCAGGTGTATCAACAATAACATAGTTTGGTTTTTCTTCATTAATTTCCTCCACAAGATCATTAACATAGTTTAGCATTAAATCAACTGAAGCTATTAAAGCTCCATTGGGTCCAAGATTATATCTCTTCATAACATCATCTACTGTGACATAGTTTCTAATATCAACATCTGGAGTGTAGGGAAGCCAATCAGCAGCTGGATCAAGATTTACAACAGTTGTTGTCAACCCATGTTCTTCTAACCAGTTGTGAAAAGCCATGGCAAGAAAACTTTTTCCAGAGCCTGCAGGACCTAACATAAACACATAGTACATGGAGTATACACCCATTTCATAACCATGGAATAAACATTCACATTAATTGTAACAGCAAAGGCAATGTAATTATTTTCTTTGGAAATTTAAAAACATTATATTTGTAGCCACAGTACTTGCAACTCTTATCAGACTTTATGTTTAATTTAAACAAGTGACCTCCTTGTCTCACAATTATTGGGTTTTGACATGAGATACAACTAGTTGAGGCAATCTCAACGACGTCTTCCATGGGTGCTTGCACAATAATACCCATTTTTCTAAGCCAATCAATGATATAAAGCTTTTTACTAAGCTCCATAAAATCATTTGCGAATACAAAGTTTAGTGGTATTGTTTTCGTTTTTAAAAGGTTTTTCAATGCATCAACAAATTTGTGGAAAACATCCACAGCATTTCTTAGTGTTGTAATATAAACTATTTCAACATGCTTATTATTCTCTGTTAGGAAATTAAGAAATGATATTAATTCGCCATAATTAATCTCATCGTTATGAATATCAACAACTTCGATTAATGCAACATCAATGTATTGAGCAATTTGCTGTAGCAGAATCTTTTCTTTGGGTATTAAAACACTGTTTATTTTCATTCCAATGGAAGTGTTTCTTAATCTATGCAGTTCTTTAAGAAGATCAGTAACACCATTCTTTTTATAGGGTTCTCCACCATGCAGCATGACCAGGTCTGGATTATACTTTGTTATCAATTCCACCAAATATGTTGTTTCAACATTAACCTTCTGTGCACTTCGACTATCTAAATTAGCTTCCCAAGGACAGTAATCACATGGTAGGGGACATTCAATAAAGTTTATGTTTATGGCTACTCCACCACTGCAGCAAAAAGCCAAGGGTATTTTCTCAACATTTATTAGAGTTATTGAGGCAATGGAGCTCAGCATTATAAGATCGCATATTTGGTACAGTTTGCTAAACTTATATTTCTCTTGGGCCTTCCCTGTTTTTGTGACTAAAAATGTTATTGCCACTTTCAGGTGTTCCAAAATCTTTGGCTAGTGGATTGATGAAGCACTGCAACTTGAGTATTGTTGATTGGGTCTACAAAACTTTTCCTGATGGAGAGCAGTATCTGAGGCTATTATCAGATGTTGAGGGTAAGAAAATTGTTGTTGCGCAGTCGCTGTACCCCAATCAGGATAGTAAAGTTGTTGAGCTTTATCTTGCTCTTGAAGCTCTTCAAGGATTGAACGCTTCTACACCGGTAGTTGTTATTCCGTATATGGCCTATGCTAGGCAAGATAAAAGGTTTTTGAAGGGAGAACCAATAAGTGTGAAAGCTGTTTATGAGCCTTTGAAGCTATTCAATGTTAAGAAGCTAGTTGTTGTTGATATGCATTCGCAGAGCATATCTAATCTAATTAGTGTTGATGTTGCAAACATTTTGCCACATGCTTACATGATTAAAAGTGCTGGTGTCAAAATAGACTTTGTTTTGTCTCCAGATAAAGGAGCTCTTCATAGAGCTGAAAATGTTGCAAAAACTATTAATGTTGGATTCAACTACTTAGACAAGTTTAGAGACAGAGTCACTGGTGAGATAAGAGTTGATTTGAGGGAACTCGATGTGAAAAATTCAAATGTTGCCATAGTTGATGATATAATCAGCACTGGAGGCACTGTGGCTAAGGCTTGTCAAATACTCTATAATCTAGGTGCAAACAAAGTCTATGCAGTAGTAACTCATGCACTACTATCTGAGAAATCTCTAGAGACTTTATCAAAAGCTGGCTTAACAATGCTCATAACATCAAATAGCATTACACACACAATACAATTACCTCAATGGGTTTTAGTAACTGATTTAAGCGAATTGATATGTGAAGAAGTTAGGAAGATTATGTAATGCTATATGAGATGAGAGCAGATAGTGACTCATTTGTGTATAGCAATGTATTTGTTTTTAAGCTAAGCAATGAGCTGCTTTCACTAGCCTTGTCAGAACTGAACTCAATTATATTTGCTGATGCTCCATCGAGTAAAATCGTTAAGCGTTTTGACGAATTTGTTTTGATAGAGACAAGCGAGGTTTTGGCTCATCACATATGTAGCAGAGCTTCATTTATAATAGAAATGGGTATTCTTAAAAACATTTTTGATGAGGATGATATTGAAGGTTTAAGCAATGAAATTAAGAATTATCTGGATGAAGACAGCGTATGTGTAAGATTTGATGCGATTAGAGGCTTTGGAAAAGAATCTATAGAAAAACTATCGAAACTTATTGAAAAAACTGTTTGGAGCAGATGCAAGAAAACTATTAAAATTTCCTTTGTTGGGGGGCTGGCAATAGTATATGAGGTTTTGTATCGTAGAAAAGAAGCAAAGTTTTTTGATAGAGAGCCTCATAAAAGACCTTGTTACCGTCCTGGAACTATGAAGCCACAACTTGCCAGAGCCTTGGTTAATTTAGCAAAAATATCATCAGCTAAGAACCAGATTATGCTAGATCCTTTTTGTGGTGTTGGCGGAATTGTGTTAGAGGCATGTTCAATGGGTATTCAGTCTCTGTGTAGCGATATAGATGCTAAAATGGTTAAGTGTGCTAGTGAAAACATGAAGTATTTTGGTTGTTGCGAAAAAGTTGATATTATTCTTGCCGACGCCTCGTTTAGAAACATTAGAGGTTTGTGCGTAGATGCTATTGTGACAGATCCTCCATATGGTATACAAAGCACTCCAAGAGGTTTTAGCATATTAGATCTTTTAAGAAATTTTATCATAGTCTCTTCAGAAGTTTTGAAGAGAAATGGGTATGCAGTATTTGCAATACCTATTCAATATGAGGTAGCTATAGACATGTTGTTAGCGGATCAAGGTTTCAAGATAAAGGAGAAGCATGTGAATAGAGTTCATGGCTCCTTAACAAGAGTTATATATGTGGTGAAAAAGCTTTGAAACTTGTATTTCTGGGTACTGGTGCCACAGCCCCCTCGCGAGACAGGTTTTTGCCAGGTATATTACTATGTAGTGTAAAGGAGTGTATGCTGCTTGATTGTGGTGAAGGAACACAAATACAGTTGCTCAAAGCAGGTATTGACTTAGTTAAAATAAGATGTGTTGTGATAACGCATTTGCATGGGGATCATTTCTATGGGATTTATCCACTAATTGATAGTTTTGTTATGAGGGTGAAGACACAAGGACTAAGAGATAAAAGCTTAGCAATTTATGCTCCAAGAGGTTTTTGCAGTACCTTCAACTCTGCTTATTTCAGTGATATTGTTAAATGCTTTGAATTTTCTAAATCCAGTAGTACAGGTAATGAATTTGTTGAAGTAGGAGAATTCAAATTTACATGGCTTCCAATGAGCCATGGTGATGTAGAAGCCTATGGAATATTTGTAGTGATTAAGAACAGGGATAGGGAAATAAAATTGTTTTACTCAGGGGATGGTGTATGCAGAGATGAGTGTGTAGAATTTTTGAAGACAGTGAAGCCGTGCATAATAATTCATGAATCTTCCTTCCTTGACTATAAGGATGATGCTAAAAAGGCTATGGAGAGATTTCATGCAACAACTGCAGAGGCTGCTAACCTAGCTAAAAATGTTAATGCCAAAATCCTTGTGCTTACCCATATAAGTAGCAGGTACCGTGATGATGACTTGAAGGATTTTATTTCAAGAGCGAAGAGAATTTTCAATGGTGATGTATATATAGCGTCTGATCTTTCACTAATTCAATTGGATAGAGTTTTATGCTAAACATCTTTAGGTATTTGAAGATCCCATATCGGTTTTCCATGCGACGTTCTAGGGGCTAGCCAATCTATTATCAACTCTAATTTATTGCTTGAAATAAACAGGTTTATGGGACCTAAAGGACTCTCATTATCTGAATCAACAAAGCTTACAATTCCCTGATAAGCTGCTTGTTTATTGAGTTTAATCTCTATCGAATCACCCCTGCGATTCTTTAAAAAAACATTGCGAGCTGCATCAAGTATTCTTTGTCTTCGCAATGCCTCACGTAGTTTTGTTAGAACCTCTACATCATTTTCTTCAGCAATAACAAGTTTTCTTTCATTACCTATATCCTCTATCTTCATGTTTTTAATATTGAAAATATTCTTCAACGCTTTCACAACCTTGTTAAGATCTTCCGTTGGTCTAACCTCTGTTTCAATTCTTATGTACACCAATTTCTCAGCGCCTCGCTAAAGAATTTTCTTATTTCATTTATAAACTCTTCAATTCTACCCTCATTAACAATCATCTTATCAGCTAATGCAATAACATTTCCAATTCCCCATGAAAGCTCCTCAAAATCTCTTTTTCTAAATTCTTCAAATGTTTTTGGATCTCCCTCTCTACCTCTATTCAATATTCTTTCAAATCTTATTTTTTGTGATGAATGTATAGCTAAAATTATAACATCTTTCAATAAACTCTCTTTTATTGTCTCAATTTCATCTAAGCTTCTAACACCATCAACAACAACAATGCAATTACTTATGCATGCACTAGCTATTTTATTTATAGAAAGTTTAGCAATAGCGTTTTTCCCCAGAGCTTTTCTTAGCTCATTAGCAACACGAAGTATGTTATCCAGCGTTGGTTCTAACCCCTTCTTAGCAACCTCTTCCCTCACTACATCACCTAATGATATTACAGGTAAACCCATTTCCCTAGCTACATCACCAACAACGCTTTTTCCAGCACCTGGCAGCCCAGTTAAAACTATGATTTTTCTGCAAACAAGCATTTGACTAGTCATTTGAAGAACACTTTCACTATTCATAATCAAAACAAAGGTTTATAAACCTAATTTTGTTTTAATTTGCCACACTCTTTGTGAAATGTTCATGAATTTTGAATTACTGAAAAACGCTTAATTTAAAAACTAGAACATAGGCATTTACATTTGGTGGAAACTCTTTGAGTTACAAGGTAAAGGATCTGAGTTTAGCAGATAAGGGAAAGGTGCAAATAGAATGGGCTCGTAAACACATGCCTGTTCTAGACATTATTCATGAGGAGTTTAGTAAAGAAAAGCCATTGAAAGGCATAAGAATTTCAGCAGTTCTTCATGTTACTAAGGAAACAGCTGTTTTGGTTGAGACTTTGATGGCTGGTGGGGCAGAGGTTTGGCTTGCAGCAAGCAATCCTCTTTCTACACAAGATGATGTTGCTGCGGCACTAGCTGTTGAAGGTGTACATGTTTTTGCGTGGAGAGGTGAGACGCAGGAGGAGTATTTCGATGCTATAAAAACAATTGCTGAGGCACAACCACACATTGTTATTGATGATGGTGGTGATTTGCATGCATATCTTCATAGCTCTGCAGAGGAAATTGCTAGAAAAGTGTTTGGTGGTACTGAGGAAACAACTACAGGTGTTCACAGGTTAAAGGCTATGGAGAAACAAAAAATTTTGAAGTATCCCGTAATAGCTGTTAATAATGCGTTAACAAAATTCATGTTTGATAATAGATATGGTACAGGTCAAAGCACAATAGATGGAATATTAAGAGCTACAAACATTCTTATAGCAGGTAAAATTGTTGTTGTTGCTGGATATGGCTGGGTTGGGCGTGGAATTGCTTTAAGAGCTAGAGGAATGGGTGCAAGAGTAATAATAACAGAGGTTGATCCAATTAGGGCATTAGAAGCTGTAATGGATGGTTTTGAGGTTATGAAAATGGATAAAGCAGCTGAATTAGGAGATATATTCATAACCGCAACTGGAAACATTGATGTGATAACAAAAAGACACTTTGAAAAGATGAAGGATGGAGTGATACTAGCTAATGCAGGTCATTTTGATGTTGAGGTTAGTGTAAGGGATTTGGAGAGCATTGCAGTTTCAAAGAGAGAGATTAGGAATTGTGTAACTGAGTATGTGCTGCCTAGTGGTAAAAGGCTTTACCTTCTTGGAAAGGGGAGACTAGTAAATCTCGTGTGTGCCGAGGGTCATTCTAGCGAAGTTATGGATATGAGCTTCGCTAACCAAGCTTTATCTGTAAGATATATTGTGGAGAATAAAGATGTTTTGGAAAAAAGAGTATATGACGTTCCAAGGGAAATAGATAGTAGAGTTGCGGAGCTGAAGCTAAGATCCATGGGCATAGAAATAGATTCCTTAACTGAGGAGCAGAGAAGGTATTTGGAAAGCTGGAAATAATTCAATGAATTATTTTCAGTATTCTTCGTAGTATAATCTTCCAAGTAATGAAGCTATTCTATCTGCTACGTGAAGAGGGTAGGGATATGAGTAATACCGACACAAAAAGTTTAGAATTGCCTCGGCTTGGTGTATTGGTAAACCTATTGAGAAGTATCTTAATGTTGTATCACCAACTCTTATCCTGTTTGATGACATGTAAACATGTTTTATAACTGAGTACCTGTATTCATGATCCGGAAAATGTTTTTTCAATGCAGCATATATTTTCTCCAAGTCTAGGGGGTATCTAAACACTGTTATTACTGGAATGGAGTATATTCTATAGATTTTAGTTGGATCAACAATGTTAAACCCTGCATATGTTACACCATCGAGAAACACAGCATTTACTTCATGTAGTGATAAAGCATCTTCAACTATTTCCAAAACTTTTTGTGTTCCATCCAACGAGTCTATCGTTATGTTGTTGAAAATAATGTCAACAATTCTTCTATTTCTTGTAAGAACACCAACAAGAATTGTTTTTCTTTTTGGCTCAACTCTTTTGTAGAGAATGTTGAAATAACCATCATCTATTCCCAGAAAGTAGTTGTGAAACATATGGATCCTCACTCAAAGCCTTTACCACAACATCTTCTGGTACGGCTAAAGATATTACTCTTGTTTTTCCATATCTTCCTCTGCTTATAACTCTAGCTGTTATTATGCCAGTCATATCTAGCTCGCTTAGAATATCGCTTACTCTTCTCTGTGTAACACTTTCAATACCTATTTTCGAGCATAGAGACTTGTAGTGAGTATAAACCTCTCCAGTTGTTGTTTTTCCATTGCTTGTTTTTGTCAGGTTTAGAATAGCTAGCAAAACTAGTTTGCTGTGAAGAGGCATTGTGGATATGACTTCACTTGCTCTATCAACTTCTATTTCCCTCAAAGCCTTATACACATGCTCTATTAAAACCTTTTCACTTCCCTCTCTCTCAGCTATTTCACCTGCTACTCTTAGCAAATCAAGAGCTCTTCTAGCATCGCCATGCTCTCTAGCTGCTAAAGCTGCGCATAAGCTAATAACGGATTTGTCTATTGCTCCTGGTTTAAAAGCTATTTTTGCTCTTCTCGTCAAGATGTCTTCAAGTTGTACTGCGTTGTATGGTGGGAATACAAGCTCCACTTCTCCTAAACTGCTTCTAACTCTTGGATCAAGGTCTTCAACAAGTTTCAAATCATTTGTTATACCAATTATAGCTATTTTGGAGTTTGTTAGCTCATCGCTACTTCTAGTCAATCTATACAGTATCTCATCACCACTTCTCTTAATCAGAAAATCGATTTCATCTAGAACAGCAATCATTATAGAGGATCTCGAGTCTAAAACCTTTAAGAATCTCCTATAGGCTTCTGCCGTGGATATTCCTGTAAAGGGTAGTCTCAGTCCTACACACTCAGCAAGTTTAACAATAACTCTATATGTTGTATCATCCTGTCTTGTATTCACATAGCATGTAACAATGTCTACTCCAAGCTCTAGCGACTTGCTATGCAATCTCTTCAAAACATACTTCGTTACAGCAGTTTTGCCTGTACCAGTCAACCCATATATAAACACATTACTTGGTTTAGAACCTTTTAGCGATGGCGCAAGTATAGAACCCAACTTAGCTATTTGCTCCTCCCTATGGGGAAGCTCATCAGGAATATACTCTGGTCTAAGAACATCTCTATCAATAAACACAGTGGATTTAAGTGTATTTACAAAAATCTTGTCAAGCAAATCATTTATTGCACTACTCATGACAGCTGATCACATAATATATGTTGTATATAGCAAATAATATAATTTATGAGTAACATTAACTAATTGAAAATAGCTATAGACTCAGCAAAACATTTCAAAATTCTTGCAACACCAAAACAAATTATTTATTTTTTTCATAATAACGATTAAAAACTTATAAAGGTTGAAAAATCACTGTGTCCATTGATTAACTAAAGCTGTTTCTGATTTAGCGATAAATTTAAATGCTTTTGCTCATATACAAATGCTTGATGATGAGTGAAGAAGTTGCGTAAGCCCATCTCTGTGATCCGCTATGCGGTGAGAGGGGGTGAGAGAGTGAGAGTTGTAGATGGGAACCTTGTGGCGTTGGGCTCGACAGGGTCCCATGAGGCTTGGGTGAAGCTGGTGAATCCAAGCCTAGGGCCAACCCCACTCACGAAGTTAAAAGTGATTGAAACCAATTATAAGTATCGTGAGTGGGGAAACGCGGGCCGGTAGCTCAGCTGGAAGAGCACTCGGTTCGCACCCGAGAGGTCCCGGGTTCGAATCCCGGCCGGTCCACCAAACCACTACACTCAATTATGAAAATAAGCGTTGCCCCGATTTTCACACTCTGAAGAAGGTTATTGATATCTATTCCTAATTGCAATAGGTTTTTTGTGAAAAAGTGGATTTGATTTAATTAAAAAAGGTTTGTCTTATAAACCAAATAGTATTAAAGGTATTATTACTGATGATGATACTGCCATAACTTTGATCATAATGTTTATTGCTGGTCCTGCTGCGTCTTTTAATGGATCTCCAACTGTGTCTCCAACAACTGCTGCCTTATGTGTTTCTGAGCCTTTGCCTCCAAAGTTTCCTGCTTCAACAAATTTCTTTGCATTGTCCCATGTGTTTCCAACATTGCCTTGGAATAGCCCTAGTAGGAGTCCTGATCCTATAGAGCCTGTTAATAGTCCTCCTAGCATTGCAGCTCCTTTCCATATGTCTCCACTTGCAGGTCCTGTTACTGCTATTACTATTGGGGCTAGTAGTGCTAGAACTCCTGGTGCAATTAGTCTTCGTAGTGCATAGAATGTAACTATTTGTACAGCTCTTTCATAATCTGGTCTCTCCTTCCATTCTAAAATACCTGGCTTTTCTCTAAACTGCCTTCTAATTTCGTCAACAAGTCTTCCAGCAGCAGCACTAACTGCTTGAATAACCATGGCAACAAACACAGCAACTATTACAACACCAATTATTATTCCACCTATGAAGTATGCTCCATATTCTGCATGTCCAGCATTGAATATTGTTTGCATAACCTGATCTACTCTAAGACCACTTCTACTTGAAAGCACGCTTGCAAAGCTAAATAGAAGTGCCAAAGCTGTTAATGCTGCTGAGCCTATTGCATAGCCTTTTGATATAGATTTCATTGTGTTGCCTGCAGAATCAAGCATATCTGCAAGAGATCTCACATCCTCTTCATAACCAGCCTGTTCTGCCAATCCAGCAGCGTTATCAACTATTGGGCCATAGGCATCAGCAGCAACAACTATTGGTGCTACAGCCAACATACCTGTACCAGCTAATGCAGCTGAGTATATCCCAGCTAACAGCTTTTCAGTCGTGCTTAGAACAGAGCCTATTGCGTAAGAAGCTACAGCAGCTAAAGCAATTGCAATACCTGGTATGAATGTGCTGTAAAAGCCCATTGACAAGCCACTTAAAATTGTTAGTGCAGGTCCAAACTGAGAGTTTTGTGCAACTATTTTCACTGGTTTATAGAGTGGCGATGTGAAGTAGTCTGAAGTAAATCCAACAACAGCTCCGGCAACTAGGCCTAGAACTCCAACAATAAATGCTGGTGCAATTGTTGGTGCCATGGCATATGTAACCACACCATTTATTAGTGCTGCTGCAATGATTGACAATATAGATGTTGCTGTTAATGTTCTTCCTGGTTGACTAAATGGTGATACTGATACAAATTGCGCTATTGCTATTGATGCTATAAGTGCAGTAGCACTGAATAGAACTGGGTATGCAACCAGATCAAGACTTCCTAGAACAGCTGCTATAGCCATTGGAGCTATCATACCCTCCACATAAGACTCGAAAAGATCAGCACCCATGCCTGCGCAATCACCAACATTATCACCAACGTTATCAGCTATAACACCTGGGTTTCTCGGATCATCCTCTGGAATACCAACCTCAACTTTTCCAACAAGATCAGCACCAACATCGGCAGCTTTAGTATATATACCTCCACCAACTCTAGCAAACAAAGCTGCTGTACTAGCACCAAATGCATAGCCAAGAAGTATCTGCGTAACATTAACAGGATCTGCAAAACCATTCAATGCTATGAACAGTCCAGCTGTTCCCACAAGCCCTATTCCACCAACAAGAAAACCTGTTACAGAACCTCCTCTAAACGCTAATGACAAGGCGCTTTTCAGACCCTTTTTAGTCAATGCGTTTAAAACTCTAACATTGCTTAAAACCCCCATGATCATGCCAACAATGCTTACAGTAGCTGAGCTAAGACCACCAAGCAAATAAGCTACACCAGTCCATAACACTAGGCTGCTTCCAGTTACAACACCTATAACAATTAGTATTATGGATATTATTGAGATTATAGACAATATTACTGTGAACTGAGCTTTGATATATGCCATTGAGGCACTCTTTATGTACTCATGTATTTGAGCAGCTCTCTTGCTATTTTCGTCATCTTGAAGAATTCTAATCCTTGTTATGTGTACTATTAAGCCAACAACATATAAAATACCTATTAGACCAGATGCTAAACCAAGCCACATACTCATCTCTATAAGGCCCATGTTAAAACACCCATTCTTTGCATTCTTCACATTTAGCCAAACTTTAAAGTACTAAAAACTGTTGCCTAATATACTCTATATACAATTGTATACAAAAAATATAGAACTATACATGAGAACAAGCATATTTTTCGCATTTTGGATAAGGCGTTGAATTCAATGGTCATGCTATAAAGCAGGGAAAGATTAAAAAAGTTAAAGAGGCCAGCACTTTATATTTTATTGTCTCGGCTAAGTCATGTTTTGGTGCCTTAGTTGTACTCATCACTAGAGAGACTCTACATAGACTATTTATATTCTGTGTTTGGTTTCTATGCAGAAAATTTATTGAGTATAGAACCTGGAAGAATTATATTAAGAAATACTGAAAAAAGCAATTTGTTTGAACATGAACATGTTATTACCTGGCACAATTTCCTACTCGAAATATTTCATTCAAAATTTACACAAAGAAGATATGCATTGATTTTGCCTTGTAGTAGTGTAAAGCCCTATAGACTCTCTCCTACACATCAGATAGTTGAGAAAAGACTTAGCAATAGTTATGCACATAACAAGATACAGGTTTATGTGCTTTCAGAACCAATGATATTGGTTCCTAGAGAGCTTGACATATACTACCCATTTGCAAACTATGATTACCCACCTAAAGAGCTTGATCAGAAGCATAGAAACATGTTCATCGAGATTCTCTCAAATGTCTTAAAAAAACTAGAATACCATAAACATATCGTGGCGTTTCTGCCCAAGCATCATATGAACATTCTTCAAAACGCTTTATATGGATGTGGACAATGTGTAGATGTGACAATCTATGAGTATGGGAAAAAAGCCTTTCAACAAATCAAAAAAGTTGTTGATTATCTAATTGATTTAGTTGCTAATGATACTAGTAGTTAACCACTTTTCTCTTTGCTAGCTTCAACCATGTCGCCATAGTATTGTCTTAGAAGTCTTCTAATGTCTGCTGATTGTGTAAATGTTTTGTATGCATTGAATGCTACTTCATAATACTTCTCCTTGTCCTCATCAAATATACTTACTATTTTCTCAAGTTTCTTGAGAAAATCTGTGTAATCCTCTTCATCAACTTTTTTAGCAAAATCTGATTCCAGATCTATAAACTGGTCAAGTTCTTTTCCAAAGAACCAGCCATTAACATTATCCTCTATAAGCTCCAGACTTGCGCCATCTCTTGACGAAAGTGTTGGAACTCCATTAACTCCAGCTTTCATCATGCTTGTACCGCTAGCCTCCCAGCAACTAAATGGTGTAAACAGTAGAAGGTCTACTGATGAAAGTGTGTAATATGCAAAGTTCGTGTCGTAGCTTGGGTAATAGAAAAAGTTATTCATAACTCTGCTAAACTTTGTGAATATTGCTGCTAGCTCCCTACCCCACTGATCATTTGGATGAGGCTTTCCAGAAACAACCACAAATACTCTGTCTTTGAGATCGTTATTTTCCTCTAAAAGCCATTCAATGAAATAAGGTCTTTTATACTTCGTTATTCTTCTTGTCCACGCAACAATTATTCTATCATTAATTGACTTGCCAGAAAGAGCTCTAATCATAGACCTGTACTCATTTCTCAAATTCTCATGCGCCTTGGCAAGCTCTTCTGCAGACTTCAACTCTTTTCCAACTCTTTGCCACTTCTCAACATCTACAGCATTTGTTACATAACTCATTTTGTTTGCATACTTTGGGAAAAAGGTTTTTGTAATCTCAAAATGTTTTCGAGATACCGCAAAAACCTTTTCCACAACCTCCATAGCTGCTTCAGTCATTGTTTTAACATTTGGTAGCGATATTCCAAGAACCTCCTCAGCTTCTTTACACAATTTTGGATGGCCCCATGGACCAGGGGTGTGAGTAACAAACCTTGTTCTAATCTCCTTTGGCAAAAGATATGGAACAAAAGCCAAGTGAGCTTCCTGAACATCAACAACATGTATTTGGGTTTCTTTCGCAATTCTCTTTATTATCTCACTAGAAATTGCAGCAGCTGTTATATAGTATGTGCACTCGTCAATGTGATGTCTATACAAATATCTAAATAGTCTTGCTGCAGAGGTTGGTCTTTTAACTCTATATAAAATGGCTTTGGCAGAGCCATAGCTATATTCAAACAGATCTGCCTCAGCCAAGAACCTTCCATCACTTCTCCTAGCCTCTAAAGACCCTATATAGATTAGTTTAGACAAAAAAGTCGTGCTATGCCTATGCCTTATCTCAACAAAAACTCTTGTTTTGTTAACAAAATCCCAATCAACATATCCATTGGGATAGAAAGGCGCTATTAAAATATATGGAAGACCAAGTCTAGCGGCTCCATAAAATTTATCAGCCTCCAAAACTCCCAAACCACCAGCATAATTAGCCGAACCCTCCAAAGCAACCTCCATAGAAACACTTACAACAGCTTTCTGCATTGCAAATCCTCGTTAAACTCTCCAAAAATTAAGCATATATAAGCCATGAATCAAATCAATGAATAGAATTAATAAACAACCATTAATAAGCAATAAAGACATAAAAATTTAGAAGCAAACAAAATAAAAGGGCCCGTAGCTTAGCTTGGACAAAGCGCCGGCCTGCGGAGCCGGAGACCCGGGGTTCAAATCCCCGCGGGCCCGCCACAACCAATTGTCTATAAGCTTATTGCAGACCTTCATAAGTATGGTCAACTGTGAAGAACTTGAAATAGAAATTGAAACTAAACTGTACTGCATTTACGTGTTAAGTATAGAATTTGTAACTCATTTTGATTCACTTATGCCAAGCACAGAATGTGCTTTCTACAGCAAGTCTTTTATTATCACTGATTCTCTCATCAGATATCACATATAATTGTTATTGCAATTGAAACATGATGCATTTCATGTTGGTAGAAAATGGTTAGAAAAATAAATAAAGTTGAGAATTAGTTGTTTCAAAGCTTTTTATTGATTACTAAACGATATCTCTATTGGAATGGGGTAGTGTATAGAATAGTCCCACTCCCACCAACACCACCATAGGAAACATTTTTGGTACCAGTGTCTAAATCCAGCTGAGGGACTTACTTCAACAACATACCTTATAGCGTTCGGTTTCTCTGGATATACTTTTGAATATACAGCTGTCACTTCAAATGTCCATGCCACTCCTAGTTCTGCGGAATTTGAAGGAGGCTCATTACAGTGCCAGAACTCCCAATGAGTTTTGGGATAAACATCTGTTAAACTCCATGAAACCCCATTTGGTTGCCAGGATATTGCAATTCCATATGTCGCCGATATTGCAGGACCATCTTTACTTACAGAAACTGACATGCTAAAGGATTCTGTGAGCTGTGTCACGCAACCTGCTGTTTGCGATGAAGAGGGTATTGATCTATCGAAACCAAGTGCGCCATAAACATCATAAATATATGGACCAACACCTCCACCTGTGGCTGACTGACCAGCCCTGCCTGCAACAGTCCATCCTTCAGTGTTGCCCGAGGGATTTACCGGGTCATTTGTATCCCGTAGGTATATAGCATACCATTCAACATATCCATTTTGAACATAGCCCGAGAACTTGTATATCTCTATAGTATAGTATAGAATACTATATGACCATAATTATCCTTATAATAATCATTTCGATAGAATATTAGAGTCCAATTCTGTTGGCTGAGGCTTGCATTTGCTGTGAGTGGGTGTAGCAATATTGATATTAACAGTGTTGTGGTAAATGCTACTACCTTTTTCGCTATCCTCATCATCTACCACTAAACTCTTTCTCCGCATTCATAATGCTTACAACAAGGCCCTCTAAAGCGTCGCTTACTAGCTTCTCAATGTTTTTATTCGCTGCATCAGATATTACGTGGCCTCCTACCCCTACTGGTATAAGCCTACCATTATCAATTTTGTATGTCATGCCTACAATACCAAACAATCTTTTCATAACAACATACTCTTTCTTACCACTACTCCACACCTTAGTTGCTGTAATCTCTGAGCTAGCATATGGGAAGCTAGTTCCAAAAAGTTTTCTCCACACCTCGCCAGCCAGCCTAGTATCGTTATAGGCTATCAGCACATAAGTTCCGTTCATCATGCATTCATGAAGTTTGTTGGGGAGGGTGGTAGAAGAGGTTAATTCGTTAGCAATACTGTTATCCAGCAAATCAATTATTAGAATCTTTGGGCAATCAATTAACTTTAGCTCATCAAGTGATTTAAGCCTATGAACATTAATGCCATGACTGCTCAAAGGCTTTAACATGGCTTGATACAACACGCCGCTACCATCAACAACAACGAATTTGCCAAAATTACTGCGAATATACTCAAAAGCCATAGTTACATTTGCATCTGCATTAACACTAGGTTTAGGTGCTGAGATAACACCACTGCTGGAAGCACTCCAGTGATGAAAATAGAGCAAGGAGGCTGAAACAACTATTGCCAACACTATAACTGTGGCTAATATGTGGACTGAGCCCAAAGCTTTGCTCAACCTAATTAACCTATGCATATAGCCACCCAAAATTCTCTATATAGCTACTCAGCTTATTTTTTTATGAAAATCAGCTAAAGAGAGGAATTATGGTTCTGACCTCCTCCCCACACTAAGGAACAAGGGTTTCTATAGCGGCTCATAGGTTTTTCAGCATCTATTTGTTTTCACATTTGTCATACGGGAGGCAGTCGGGAGGGTCGAAGCTTCCCCCATATGAATACTCTGGGTTGCCAAACCCTCATCAATTTCTTGGGGGCAACCCATCACCGAATAGTGAATATTATCAGATTCATCATCGCGAAGAATATTATGCACAAAACTTATAAACCTTCATCCCCACCATAAATGGCAAAACTTTCAGTTGTAAAATCTAATGACTGTAAACTTTTCGATAGTGTTTATAAGATGCATTGTTTTAAGGTTTGTATGGGGTTTTGAATGGGTTTTGAGCAGGATGTTGTTTATAGGTTTAGAGGAGTGGAGGTTATGAATAGAGATGTTGCAAAGCTTTTGGTTAATGTTCTTAGTTATGGCTCTATAAACAAGGCTTCTAAGGCTGTTGGTATTAATTATTCCAGGGCCTGGTCTATTGTTAGGAGGGTGGGGCTTGGTTTGGGTGGTATAGGATCTGTTTATAGGGGTGGTAGGTTTGGTGGCGGGGTTAAGTTGTCCAGTAGTGTAGTGGATTTATTGAAAAGGTACTTAGCGAGTTATCAAAGAATTAGTTTTGAGAAGCCTAGCTTTTCCCAAATGTTTTTGTACTATAGAGGTAGCCATGATATTGCATTAGAGTATTTGCTTCGTATGCTTGAGGAAAGAGGGTTTCTTGTCTTTAGCGAATTTGTTGGCTCTTTTGCTGGGCTAGCCTCACTCTCGCTGGGGGAATCGGATTTTGCTGGTATTCACATAGTTGATGAGAATTTAAGACCTTCTAACATAAGATTTGTTAAGAAGCTTGGTCTAGAGAATAGAGTTGTTGTTGTGAGAGGCTATGACAGGTTGCAAGGATTTATGGCTAGAAGCTCTATAGGAAGTCTAGAAGATGTTGCAAAGTCTATAGCAACAGGAGTCTACACAATTGCTTTAAGACCTGCTTCAACAGGTACTAGAATGATATTTAATGTGCTTTTAGATCAATGGATTGAGAAACTAGGTGGAAAAAATGTGATGAGGTTTGTGGAAGGAGAAACACATGTTGATGTAGCTAATACTATAAAAAGTGGTGTTGCCGATATAGGTCTTGGAATAGCTTATGCAGCAAAACTACATAACCTAAAATTTGCTCCTGTAACATGGGAAAGCTTCGACTTTGTATTCTTAGCAAAATCCATAGACCCTACTGTCATAAAGATATTCTCCTCTATTCTAAAAGATAAAGACTTTCAAAGCTTTCTAGAATCGTGCGAAGGCTATAGAATTCCAAAAGATATAGGAGAAATATTGGCAATAACATAACGAAAAAGCGTTATCAATACTCATAGATAACGCTTATAAACCCCTCCACAAGAAAAATTTTTCTTAGCGTGATTTGCATGAAACAAGCTCTAATGTACAGCTTAGTAATTGTTGCAGTGATTGTTGCTGGTGTCGCAGGATTTTTCGTGGGGTACTACTATGGAGGACATAGAGAAGCTGGGATGCAGACAAACTCTATAGTGGTCTCAACCACTACATCGCTTTACCAAATAGGTATACTCAACAGTTTCTTTAATGAGTTTAGAAACTTGACTAAGTTGAATATTCAATTCAATGTGTTGGCTAAAGGAAGTGGCGAGGCGTTAAGGCTTTTATCAGATGGCTCTGCATGCATAGGCTTTACCCATGCACCTTCTCTTGAGCTTCAATACATGAACCAAGGTAAGATAGAAAGACTAGCGATTTTCGGATACAACGAATTCATAATTGTTGGACCACCTGATGATCCTGCAAATGTGAGTAAGGCTTCGGATGCCGTCGATGCTTTTAAGAGAATATATGAGGCTGGGGAAAAAGGCTTAGCAAAATTTGTTAGCAGAGGTGACATGTCTGGTACAAATGTTAGAGAGTTGCAGTTATGGAAACTACTAAAACTTAATCCAGAGGGCAGGCCATGGTATCTGAAATCAGGTCAGGGCATGGCCCAAACACTTCTAATGGCTGATAATCTCAAAGCCTATACATTAACAGATGTAGGCTCATATTTAAATCTAAAGAGTCAAGGCAAGCTAAGCAACCTGGCTGATTTGAAGAGGGACTTCAAATACTTAATAAATGTGTATGCAATATATCTATCAAAAGCACCTTCATGTGATAACCAGTTTACGTGGTATGTAGCATATAAGCTAAGGGACTATGTGATGAATCAAGGCCAGGATCTATTAAATAATAAGTACAAGGGGCTTGTAAATCCTGCTAAAGGTAATGAAACTATGGTTGAAGAGGCCTGGCGCTCCCTAACAAAATTAGGCTAAAAAGAGTTTTTAACTTCTTTTTAACTGGGTTGTTTGATTATGGTTGAGTCCTTGCTATCTGTAACAATGAGAAGTTTGTATGTATCCTCTGCATCTTCTCTAATAGCATTTGTCGTAGCAATTGCTTTGAGTTTCTACATTACTAGAATGGGGAAGAGAATTGTTGAAATGGTTACAGGTATTTTTGAAGCGCTTGTGGGAGTTCCAACAACGGCCATAGGACTTGTTGTTTATATGCTTCTATATCCTGGTGGCCCTCTTGGACCTCTTAGAATTCTTTACACGCCTTATGCAATAATATTTGGAGAGTTTTTTGTTGCGCTACCTGTGGCCTTCACATTTATGATTAGACATGTTCATAGTGCTAGAGAATATGTTAGAGAACTTGTATTGTCCTTAGGTGGCCTGGAAAAACAGGTTACAGCATTTCTGTTGAGGGAGTTGACACCTGTTCTTCTATCCTCTTACCTCCTAGCTTTTTCCAGAGCTATTGGAGAACTTGGTGTTGCTCTTATTGCTGGTGGTGGCATAGAGGGATACACGAATGTTTTGACTACAGCCATAGCTATACAAACATCTATTGGAAACTATGAGTATGCTATTTACCTTGGGCTAATACTAATACTAATCACAGTAGCTATTGTGCTTAGCTTGAAAATTCTTGGTGAGTATATTATATGGAGATAGAGCTTAGAAATGTTTGGCATAGCTACGATGGTTTCACATATGCCTTAAAAGACATAAACCTAAATTTTAAGAAGCCAGGACTCTATATAGTTGTTGGACCCAATGGAGCTGGAAAAACAACTTTACTAAAAATAGTTTCTCTAATTCTAAAGCCTTCTCAAGGCTTTGTTCTTGTAAATAACAAGGATTTTTGGAAATTGAAAGAAGATGAAAAAACAGTAATTAGAAGAGATATTGTGTTTGTTCACGACAAGCCAATTCTCTTAAGAGGCACTGTAAAGTATAATATAGAGATTGGGTTAACAATTAGAAATGCCTACAATACTGCTACACTTAACTACTATGTGAATAAATATGGACTTGAAGAAATTTTAAACAGATCTTCACATAAATTAAGTGCTGGCCAAGCAAAAATAGTGTCGATAGTAAGAGCCTTAGTACTAAACCCATATGTGCTTATTCTTGATGAGCCATTCACATTTCTTGATGAAACAAGGCAAAACCTGTTACTAGAGGAAATCAAAAACAGGGTGAAGGAGAACAAAATAACAATTGTAGCAACACACTATATGTACAAAGAACTTATAGAAACATCAAATAACATCATAGAAATAATTTCAGGTAAAATAAAGTATTCAACATGAGGATGAAACATGGCTTAACCAGGGCACAAAAATTTATTAGTGTTACTGAGGGAATTTTGTAGATGGTTAGAAGCCTGTGGGGCGATGGGAGCGTTGCTCCAAGCCCGCAGGCTTCAACGTAGATGGGAGCCCCGTGCCGTTGGGCTCGACCGCCGCCGGTGAGCCCACAGTGATAGCACGTGATCTGTGGGCGAGGTGGAAGTCCCTAGAGGCAACCCTAAATAACCCTAAAAAACACGGAACAACCCTCTAGGGACAAACGGGATATTAACAACATTTTTTGTTTTGTTTCGATAGATTTTTAAGCAAATCTATACACACTATATAAGTTACTGTTTGGTGATGAGATAAAGAAATGCATCCAATATATGTTTCATTCATAATCAATTTTATTACATTGTTGTTAAAGATAATGGGCTTTATTGGCACGAACTCTGCTTCTCTACTAGCTGATATACTCAATGATGTTGGTGACTGCATAGGCTTGGGGCTAATAATTCTTGGCATGTTTATTTCAAGTAGAAGAAGCTCAATTGCTTATCCATTTGGAATGAGCAGAGCATTGTATGTGTTTGGCTTAATATCCATATCTATTATAGGTGGGTTCTTGTTTTCAACATCTATTGTGAATTCCATAAACTCATTTGCCAATCCCAAGCCCATTAATGCTGGCATTAAAACAGTGACCCTGGTTTTGCTAGCGCTTATTGTTAATGGCTTTAACTTGCTGTTAGCATTATCTACAAGAGAAGAAGAAAATAGTCCTGCTAATGTAAGTGCTTTAGTTGATGGTTTTGCAGATTTTCTTGGTAGCGCAATTGCATTCACATCAATTGCAACTATGAGCCATGTTATTGACTCTATTGGTAGCATCATAATTTCTATAATAGTTCTTGTATCTTCCACAGCAGTTAGCTATAGATATTATTCAATACTTATTGGAAGAGCACCGCCAAAAGAAGAAATGCTAAAAATAATTAATGCAGTTTTATCAGTTCCAGGAGTTCATGATGTAAACGAGTTAAAGGCTGTTATGATTACAGAGAATGAGTATTTGATTATGCTTGAGGTTGAGGTAGGAGAGGATAATGATGTTGAAGACCTTGAAATGCTTAGCAAA
Organism: Ignisphaera cupida; assembly: GCF_030186535.1. Lineage (NCBI taxonomy): Archaea > Thermoproteati > Thermoproteota > Thermoprotei > Desulfurococcales > Desulfurococcaceae > Ignisphaera > Ignisphaera cupida. The sequence goes on from NZ_JASNVW010000001.1 coordinate 113,739, forward strand.
CAAATTGAGGCACAAATTAAAAGTATTGTTCCAAATGCTAAGCACATAGCTATAGAATTTGTTTCGAGAAGAAAGGAGCCTCCAACATATAGAAAAATAATTGAGGAAATAAAAAGATTGGAGGACTAATCAATCAACTGTTTTAAACATTTGCTGCGAAACTTTCACTTGGCTATTCGCTTATGGGCTTCCCATTTCTAAGAACATATATCTTGTTTCCTAAGGAAAAACCCAAGTCTGTTGTTGTTATAAGCTGAGCACATTCATGGCTTTTGGCATAGTCCTTGAGAACATCAATCACCATTGCCATAGCCTCGTCATCTAAACTCGAAAAAGGCTCGTCCATGACCAGAAGCTTAGGGCTCTTTACAAGAGCACGAGCAATTGCAACTCGCTGCTGTTCTCCTGCTGATAGCTGCGATGGAAAAAGCTCTTCCTTTCCCTTCAACCCCAGCATACTTAAAATCTCCTCAGCTTTCTTTCTCCTAACACTTTTCTCCATGTTTAAGAGTCTTAGAGGAAGCTCAACATTGTCTATAACCTTAAGCGTTGGTATCAATGTGTATTGCTGATCCACATAACCTATATGCTTTAACCTCAACATGGATTTCTGGTAATCACCAAGCTTATTAACTTCAACTTCCTGAAATATTACCTCACCCAAGTCTGGTGACATGATTAAGGCTACTATTTTGCATAGAGTTGACTTGCCCACTCCATTTCTACCCTTCACAGTTACTATATCACTTTCTGATAGTAGAAGGTTCAACCCTTTCAGCAACTCCAGAGAGCCATACTTCTTAACAATATTTCGAAGCTCGAGAATAGCCATGTTCAACACCAATACATTGCATTGTTTGGTGATGAATAAACTCGTGAAAGAGTTGATTCAAGAAAGTGCAATGAAGCAGGCAAGCGATAAATGTTCAAAGCTATTGCAAAACCTCTTCTCACATTATCTATGCTAACAACTAGCAGGCTATTTGGATTTAATGCTCTAAGTCCAAGACTTGCAAATCTAAGCAGAGAACTTATATCAACTTCAAGCTTCATAGACTCCAAATAGCCAAGCTTATCGTCTCCAAGAACTTTTGTCGAAGGATTCAAGTATTTGATTAGGAATGCACTCAACTCTAAATCCTCTTGTCTATAGAGCCAGTAAAAACACACATTGTCAAGACCTAGAAGCAGTGTTGAGAGAATTAACATGGAGATAGTTGCTACAGCAACTGTTGTTGATATAGAGACTACTCTAGCTGCTTTGTTGTCAACTCTGTAGCTTGCTATGCTATGGTAAAACGCAAAGTAGTTGGCGATGCGATGAAGAATATTTGTTAGCATTGGCTTTGAAAATATTATAAACCCCATGATAGCAACAATTGTGAGTAAAAGGCTTTGATTCACATAGCTTACCTTGTTTTGTTTCCTAGGTATGAGAATTGGTAGCAAAGCACCTACGGCATACAGGTAGAGATTGCTTAGCTTAAGCTCTAAACCAGCAACAAGATGCAGTTGAGTAATAGCCACGAAAATTACCAGCCCAATTCCCACTATGAGAGATCCTAGTGCCAAACCCCAATCCCTCTTCGGCGGAGCTATAATTGGGGTAATGTATGCAACAAACAGATACATTGCTAACGTGGTTGCATCACTAAATCCAATTGCAATTCTAAGTCCATACCCACCATAGATAATGTAGTATGCTACAGCTATAGGCACTCCTATGAGAAGATAAAGAGCAACGTTTTTTGCTATATCCTTGGGTGTGTCATATCCAAGAAGCTTGTCTAAAGATATTGCAATTAAAGTTCCTAAAGCTATTAGTAAGCTCATGGCTGTTGAGAGGTGGTGGCAAAGCACTTGTGAGAATGCTAGCAATGGTAGCAAAGCAATGTGTTTTTAAATATTTTTAGAATTTAATATAAGAAGATATGTGGCTAGCATTATTGGATATGAATAAACCTCTTTGAGTGTAGATGATGTGAAGATAACAAATGATGGAAATGCTAGAAGCAAAGCCATGGATAGAACTGGTTTTCACATTTTCGGCATATGGCATAGACTAGAAGAGCAATTGCTGTGTTTAGTACTAGAACCATGTAAAGACCGTAAAGCGTATACAAATCAAGTTTCAGAACCCTATTCAGCACAACAGCTGCCAGCATGGTTCCTGGCCACCTATTGTTGTAGCCATCGAATGCAGAATCAATCCAAATCTTCAGATCTGGGTTGTTCAAAAGCCTTTGACTAATTTCGATAAGAGGCCATACATCAGTTGAGAAAGGGGTTTCAGTAGCCAGATATATCAAAACATGCACAAGTACTACAACTACTAGTGTTGCAATCATGATTTTTCTACTCATTTAGCTCACCACTTCTCACAATTCCCACAACTGTTATTGCATATGCTATTACAAATGTTGATGCATATACATGTGGGTCGACAACTAGTTGAATGCTGTGATTAATTATTACAATTCCAGGTTTTATCAAGTCAATGGCTATGTATGTAAGCAGCCAGCTTAGAACCATAGAAACTAGAATTGCAATGCAAAGAATTATGGCAATTAAGATTTTTGGCACACCAATTACTCGAAGCACCACAATCTCATTTTTAATTAAATGTAGTATAGATTGGCCAATGAGATAAAGACCCAGAGCTACTATTGCTGATAGCGCTATGCTAGCGGCAATTATAGTTGTTTGGTTTATTCCTAATCTAGAGAAGTAGGCTTCTGATACGCTGCTATAGAATTTTGTCTTCTTTTCCTGGCCCATATACTCAATAGCTATAAAAATTTTTTCAAGCAATGGCCTAGGAATGTTTATGTCTAGGCTTTTGTATAGAAGCTCTATGCTTTCCCTATTCCAAGCATGGATATAGGCAACTGAAACCTGGTTTGAGGTAGCACGTCTAAGTATGCGAGCTACAGCTATTGGCACAACCACTTCGTAGCTATATGGCTTTTCATTTGTGTAGCCAACAACTTTTAGTGGAATAGAGATTGGCTGAAACATTGATGAAACAATTACAAAACTGTCTAATTCAATGCCCAGGGCCTTTGCAAGATCACTGCCAACAACACAGCAATAGAGACAGTTGCTCAAATTGCTAAAATCGCTTATGTATCGAGAAGAATTAGCTTCTATACCACGAATCAAAACAGTTTTTTCATTGACTAAAGCCAAGACCATAACCTCAGAATCTATGCTTAAACCACTAACGTTTTTCAGTCTATGCATTAGCGATTCAAAATCCATAAGCGCTGTGAATGGTGCTAAAGCCATATTGCTAACAACAATCTCATTCTCATTTCTGTAAACAACATAGCCATAGAATGTATATAGCGCATTGATAACGCCAAGTACTATGGCAACTGCACAGGCTATGGGCATTGAAAACGCAATGCCTACAAGAATTAGCTTAGCAGCAATCCCAATTCTCATAAAACATTTTCACCAATTCTCAAAGCAACAACTGTTGCTACAAGCAATGCTGCTACTGCATAAATTACATAAACAAGAGTGTTGCTAAGCACTAGTGGTCTGTACGGCACTTCAACAGCTATTGAGCTTGCTATTGTCAATGCCAAGTGACTTGCTATTACACCAACAGCCACCCCTATTGCTGCTGATAATAGTGCAACAACTTCCTCAGAGATTATTAGGGACAATGAGATTATGGTTTTGGGAACACCAGCAATTCTAAGAGCCTTAACCACTGCAGAAACTCTATGAAGAACGTTATTTGCAGCGGGAATGAATACTGGCAGATATGCAATTAGAACATAGTTTTTTATGAGAAGTAGTGCTGAGGTTGTGTCCTGGGTAAGAAGCTGTGACATTTTTAGCAAAGTGTTTTGGGAAAGGCTTAGCTGAGTAAATGAACAGGTATTTGCAAGCTTCATAGGGTTTGTAATGTTTATGGGAAGTGCAATGAATGGACTTAGCCAACTCTGTTTGCAAACACCTTCAACATTTATTGTTTCGCTTTCCAATTCCACAACGACTTTACCTACACCAAGTGATCTATACACATCCAGGCCTATACACGGCTTATCAATATTTGCTAATACTGTTGCCACATAACTCAGCTTTTTGTTGTTCACAACAATATTGAAGTAGCATAGGTAAATGTTTTCATGTTTTGTTATTGGCATGGTCATAGATTCATGTACTTGAGCAAATGTATTGGATAAGTCGGCTACATATAACTGGCTAGAATAGCAAATAGTGTCAATGGCTACTGCTATAGCTATTGGCACTGCAACAACTAGCAACAGCCATGCAATTGAATTTGTACGAACAATAGCTAGTGTTATTGTTTTTGATGTTTCAAGGATTTGCACAAAAGCTTTGGACACTATTCCAACCTTTTCTCAAGTTCTCTAATCCTTCTATATATTCGTATTTCAAATCTCTTCAAATATATTGATAGTAGCGATAGGAAAATGCCAAGAACCCCTACAGCTAATAAGCCCAAACCGATTAAGCCCTTGACATAATGTTTTACACCATACACCACGTAACGATAGAGAACATATGAAGAAAGGGCGAATCCCATGACTAGAAATGGTATTGAGATTATTAGAGAAAGTGATATAGGGTTGTATCTATAAGCAAGTCTCAGCATATCCAAGGCTATTCTAAAACCATGTCTTACACCAAGTTTTTTCTTGCCAAGTCTTTTTCTATACTCTATTGGAATCTCACATATTTTTCCACCAGTTGATGCTATGTGAGCAACTATTTCGCTTTCTATAGAAAATCCCTTCATCTCAAACAGTAAATCAGATACACTATCAACTCGAATTAAATACATGCCACTAAGAACATCTCTTAGCTTCGTACCAAACAAAAAGTTAAACACATTGGTTAATATAATGTTACCAAACTTAAATGTATGTGTAAGCCATCACCATATAACCTAACCCCTATAACTTCATCACACTTGAATTTATTCATAGTCTTTAGCATTTCATCTAAAAACCTTGCTGGATAGCTATAATCACCATCAACAACAAGAACATATGGGGTATTCACAACATATTTAAGTGTAGTTGCTATGGCCATCGCCTTCCCCTTCCCCTCTTGAGAAATAACCTTCACGCCTTTCGACTCAGCAATTTCCACAGTCTTATCTGAACTGCCACCATCAATCACAATAATGTTGTTATAGCCATAGCTACGAAACTCATCTATAACAAGACCTATTGCCTCTTCCTCGTTAAGTGTTGGGATAATAATTGTTACAGAGTCTTTGGATAGGTCATCAACCATGAAATAGACCCATCACCAAAACTTGAAAACCTCTCTTACAATACTCTATGGTAGACTAGGGTAAAAATACTTTGACTTTCTAATAAAATTAGATTGCTTGAAAATCAGGTCACCGCCAATGGTATTATCCATAAATCATTTTGATGTGTTGTAAGTGGGTGTTTTATTCCTACATTGAAGAAAGCGTTAATGGCGTTTGATTTAAGTCGCGCTTTTTAGTGTGGAGAAAATTGTTTATTGAAAACATTGTATAAAGATTTGAAAGCTTTAATAATTTTTAAACAGAGTAGTAGGTATTGAAGCAAATTAGTTTTCAAGTTTTAGCAATCCTGGGTCAAGGAGGGTTAGGAGGTATTTACAGTGTTTGATGAGGAAGAATTCAATAGATGGTTTAATAGTGCTTTAAAAACATTGGAGTCTGCTAGAGTTGATCATGCTCATAGATTCTATAACTGGGCTTGTTTTAAAGCTCATCAAGCTGCTGAAAAAGCTATTAAAGCTTTTTTATGGGGCTTAGGAAAGCCTCAAACGGGGCATTCACTACCTGTACTAATATCTAAATTAAGAGAGGTGCTCGGTAATATTCCGGAAAATGTTGTGGAGTTTTGTATGAGGTTGAATAAATACTATATACCAACTAGATATCCCGATGTGTGGAGCGAGGGAATTCCAGAGGAGCAGTATACTGAAAAAGAATCTTCTGAGGCAATAAACATGGCTGAAGGGGTTCTGAGGTGGGTGATGGAAACATGGAGATTGTTGAAGAGAGAATAAAGATTCGTGAAAAGCTTCTTGAAAAAGCACAAAGATTTGCTGAATGCGTATTGCAAAAACTAAGCAACTCAACGATAGTAGTTTTTGGTAGTGTTGCTAGAGGTGATTTTAATGAATGGAGCGATGTAGATGTTCTAATAGTGACAAGAGATGATGTGCCCACAAGACCTGTGGATAGATTGGATGTGGTTTATGAGTGTATGAAGAGAAATCCAATTGTAGAACCGGTAATAATTACATATAATGAGTTCATGAAGTTACTTACCAAGAACAATCCCTTGGTGATTGAGGCATTGGAAAAGGGGATAGTTTTCGTAGATAAGCTTTCTCTAATCACTATATATTCCTCTCTAAAAAGTTCTGTATACTGATTTTGCATTTATTTTGCACATCCATTAAGATTAGAAATTCATCTGTGTTATTAGCTGTTTCAACCCATTTTCAAGTTTTGTATTTGGTCTGTAGCCAAGTTCCTTCATCGCTTTGGTTATGTCTGCTACGGAATGTTTTATGTCTCCTGGTCTTGGGGATGTGTATACAGGCTTCAAATTTTCTTTGCCCATTAGCTTGAGCACAAGCTTTGCCAAATTATTTATGGTTGTTGCTGTGCCACTACCAATGTTATAAACGCCTTTTGCATTTTCATTTCTTATTGCAAGCATTATAGCATTTACAACATCATCAACCGAAAATCTTGTTATTTGTAGTGTGGATGAGTGTTTATAATCATTTTATAAATTTGCTTATTTTTGGGTGATTTGTTGTGGGCTGTGAGGGTTTGCTAACCATGACAATTGGGATGAGGGTTAGCCCAGAGCCCACAGTATTAGATTTTCTGAAAAGATATAGAAATGCTTTGAACTACTCAATAGAGAAAATAATCAAGAGTAATGCAACATCTATTTCAAAAGCACATAAGTTGCTATACAACGAGTTGAAAAAGCTGTTTAATCTCCCATCCAGAGTTGCTATTGACTGTTATAGAGAGGCTTTGGCAATTGCAAAGTCTTGGTTGAGAAACTCGAGAAGAGGTAGAGTTCCAAGGGTTAAAACACTTAGAATGTGGTTAACGTATAAGCAGAGCTATAGAATTAGAGATGGTTTTGTTGAAATCATTGGCGGCTACAAGCTGAGAATTATTGGATGGAACAAAAGATACGACTCACATGAAAACAGAGAGGCTAGATTAGTCTACAGAGATGGTAAAATGTTTCTTATGATTACCAAGAATATTCCAAAACCAGAAACAATTAAGCCAATTGATGTCATTGGTGTTGATATCAATGAGAAGAAGATTGTTGTTGCTAACCATGTTCTTGTTAAAGATTTTGAAACACCAGTTGAGAAAGCTTTGCACTTTAGGTTGTTGGCTGAAAGGCTTCAAAGAAAGTATTCATTAACAAGATATCAGGCTTGGATGAGGAGAAGAGGAGTTCTCAATAGAGTAAAAAGCTTCTACAGAAAATCTAGGAACATTGTTGTGGACTGGGCTAGGAAGGTCTCTAAGGATATTGCTGAAATTTCTAAAAGCAATAGATTTGCTGTTGCCGTGGAGGATTTGAGGAATCTCATCAAAGCTCTTAAGAAGCTTCCGAAGAACCACAGAACATCACTAATAATGCTTGGCTATAGAAAACTTAGCTACTGGATGAATTGGCAAGCAATTAAGAGAGGTGTTCCAACAATAGTTGTTAACCCAAGAAAAACATCATCTATTTGCCCAATATGTGATTCAAAGCTTGTTGAAAACGGTTATAGAAGGTTGAAATGCTTGAAATGTGGTTTAGAAGCAGACAGGGACTTGATTGGAGCATTGAACATTAGAAGAAAGGCTCTTAATGAGATGGGGGGATCTCTGACCACCCCGACTGCCCAGCAGATGACAGATGTGAAAACGAATAGATGCTGGGAACCTATGAGCCTCTAGGGGAGGAGGTCAGAAGCACCTCAGACAAATGCTAAAGACAAAACAATATAGATTCGCTTAAAAATGCAAACTAATTTAAAATAGCATCAATGAATCAATGCATTAGATAACGACTTAGAATACATAGCTTCCTAGATTTGCATTAAACTAAGTTTATTAAGTTTCTCAACTGGTTATATATTACAGTGGTGTGTATGAGTGATCTACTTATCTTTGAGGCTAAAGTTAGTAGGAAAAGGCTATTAACCATTCCCAAGGCAGCTGCTGAAAGGCTTGGCATTAGAGAAGGTTCTAGAGTTAGAATAGTTGTCGAGAACAACAGAATCATCATTGAGCCCATAAAAGATGCTTTTTGGTATGCTCTTCACGGACCTAAGATTGGATACATAGGGTTTAAAGAGCTTGAGGAGGAAAGTTTGCGTGAACAAGAAAAAATTGAGAATTCTTCTTGACACATCATTTTTACTACCATTTGTAGGATTTAAAACAGATGTAGAAATTGAAGATGCAATTGCTTGTTTAACACATCATGAGGTGTACTATAGTGATCTAAGCTTGTTGGAAGCTGTGTGGAAAATAGCTAAGGTTGTTAAGAAAGATGAAAACATCGAAGTGATTGTTGAGGGTGTGAAACTATTAGAGAAAACATTTAAGCATCGAAAAATTGATGCAAACAGTATAGAAATTGCTTTGAAAATGCGTTTAGAAGGTCATAAAGATCTTATAGATAATATGCTCTATGGTTTAGCACTTTCAAATAACATGATGTTTCTTACTGTGGATAAAGAACTTGAGGAATTTGTGAAAAAGCGTGGCATGAAAGATGTTATATTAGATGTAACTAGGTTAAAACAAGAGTATTGCTAAACAGAAATAGTTTTTATAGCTGCAATCGCAAGGTATAGAATGGCATCATCTTAAACTCCTCACATATAAAATGTTATTGAGATAGTTCTAGCATAATTAAAGCCAAAGCTGAAGAAAATGTAAACATTTTTAATCTGTTAATAACATTAGTTTTACTAACCTTAGAGGCAAATATTTTGGGGGTGCTATATGGGTGTTCTTGAGTATGTGAGTAGAAATCTCGATTGGGGTTTGAAGATTTTAGGGGATATGATTTCAATTCCAACTGTTAATCCGCCTGGTGAGAAGTATAAGGAGTTTGTTTACTATGCTAGAGATGTTTTGACTGGTTTGGGAATGGATGTTGAAATTGTTGAGGTGCCTAAAGACTATGTGGCTAGGTATTACCCCGAGTACTCTCTGCATTCAAGATATATTTTGATTGGTAGATTGGGTAGAGGCAAGCCTGTTGTTCATTTTAATGGTCACTACGATGTTGTTCCAGCTGGAAGTGGTTGGAGTAGCAATCCATTTGATGCTGTTGTGAGAAATGGTAAAGTGTATGGTAGAGGAGCTAGCGATATGAAGGGTGGTATAGCATCTTTTATTCTAGCTCTCAAATCCTTTGTTGAAACCACAAAGAGTTTTAGTGGCTCTGTTGAAGTTGCTTTGGTTCCTGATGAGGAAATTGGTGGAGAAACTGGCACAGGTTTCTTGGTGAGAGAGCTTGGCTCTAAACCAGATTATGTTGTTATTGGCGAGCCAAGTAGTAGTGAAATTATTTGGATTGGTCATAAAGGTGCTTTATGGACTTTGGTAGAAGTTTATGGTAGACAAGCACACGGATCCACGCCATGGCTTGGTATAAACGCTTTTGAGTACATGGCCAAAATAGCCATGAGAATAATAAGTGAGTATAAACCTGTTCTAGACTCTAGAAAAAGTGTTTATGAGTATGAGGATGAGAGAGGTGCTAAACCAACAATAACAATTGGTGGTGAGGTTAGAGGAGGTGCAAAAACAAATGTTGTTCCAGGATACTACGCATTTTCAGTAGATAGAAGAGTTACGCCGGATGAGGATTTGGAGAGTGTTGAGAAAGAGTTTATGGAGTTTATAAACAGAGTTGCAGCTGACTATCCCGAGGTCAAAATCAGTGTTAGAGTTCTTCACAAATCACCACCAGCTTTAACAAATCCAAACTCAGAACTGGTTACATATGCAAAAAGCGTAGCTAAGGAAGTTATAGGTAAAGAGCCAAAGACAACAGTTTGTCTAGGAGGTCTTGACATGAGGTATTACACGGAGAAGAATATTCAAACAATTGCATATGGTCCAGGAACAGCAGGAACAGCACACATAGCTGACGAATTTCTGCCGATTAGCGAGTTTGAAAAGATGAGTAAGATATATCTTCTACTCTTAAACAAGATACTGCTCAAAACATAGTGCTCATTTAAAGTAGTATTTTATACTTTCTTTTTCACATTGAAAATTCTGTTTTTATATTTTGAAAAGTTGATTGATCTAGCCAAGATACTAGTAATTAACTATTAAGAGTTAAGTACTTGCTAGAAAAATACTGATTTGGTGTCTATTTTGATTAAAATTGAGCTTTTGGCGCATGTAATTGGAATTTGTTTAACGATTGCTATAATTGTTTACATATTAGCAACATATTTTCTTGCGTCAAGGGGTGCCCAGCTAGCACCTACTCCTCCACTACATGAACAGCCTTCAGAAATTCGTAGAGTTGGGGACAGAATCTATCTTCCACTACCAAGAAAAATAACAAATGTTTCTGTTGAAGAAGCTATTCTTTGGAGAAGAAGCATTAGAGAGTATAGACAAGAGCCTTTAACAATACTTCAGCTGTCAATGCTTCTATGGGCTGCGTATGGAGTTACAGATACTGTTTGGGGTTTTAGAGCCTCTCCCAGTGCTGGTGCAACATATCCTCTAGAGGTTTATGTTGTTGTTGGTGAAAAGTGTGTTGTTATAGACAATAAAACCTATTTGGAGGCTGGCATATACAAATATGATGTTTATACACATTCTCTTAGACTTGTAAAGAAAGGAGATTTTAGAGAAGAGCTTTATAGAGCAGCTCTTCACCAGGACTGGGTAAGGGATGCTGCTATAAACATAGTTATTACAGCTGTTTTTGAAAGAACAACGAGAATTTATGGTGAGAGAGGAGCTGTTAGATATGTTCCTATGGAGGTTGGTCACCTAGGCCAAAACGTGTATCTTATGGCAACAGCAATGGGCTTGGGAACAGTTGTTGTAGGAGCTTTTTACGACAATGAAGTAGTAAAAATATTGTCTGCACCACTAGAGGAGGTACCAATGTACATAATTCCTGTGGGTGTGCCCAAAACTCTTCGAAAAACAAGTTTTGAGGAAATACAAAACTTTATAGAGAGAAACAGGAGGTAGAGATGAGCAAATCGCTAAGAATTGCATTGGCAATTGTTGAAGCCACATCTCTACCCCTTCTAACACTAGTAGTGCTCTACACACTTAGTGGATACCAAATGCTCTATCCACAGATACGCTTATTGCCAGCTGCTAGAGCGATACACACAGATTTTTCACTAAGAATTCTATTCATAGTGTTGGCTTATCTACACTCTGTTTCAGGACTCATAATAGTTATTGAAAGAAGAATCAAGTTGAAAACGCTAAAAACAATTTTAGAGTACATAGCTATAACCATTTTATCATTGTTTCTAGCAATATGTATAGCCCTGGACATCACCTTCAGAATATTCTAAGCACCAACACTAAAATAGCAAAAATTGTTGGTTAAATCATGTTTAAAGCTCTGAAACGATTTCTATTTGGAAGTATTTCGGTGTATTCCATGGCTAAACTAATTGTTTTGAGTGGTTGTGATGGTAGTGGCAAGACCACTGCTATAACCATTTTATTGATTTACTTGTCCAAGAGATTTAGGGTTTCTGTTCACTGGTTGAGGGGCAGTCATTTACATGTTTCAATTCTTTACAGAATCCTCTCTAAATTTAGTGTTTTCAAAGGTTTTGACAACCCCTATTACAGGTTTTCTGCTCCCAGCAATCTAAGACCTCTTCTTGCTTTGCTTGAATTTACAGGTTTTTTGCCACAGTTTTTTTCTAGATTGTTGAAAAAATTGATAAGCGATGTTGTTTTGTGTGATAGAGGTGTTTTGGATTTTCTTGTATGGGTCATGGCAACACTTAGATATGGCAAGTTTCTAAATAGTGTTTTGGGGAGGTTCCTATTTGCTTTATCACTTAAAGAACTTCCAATAGTGTTGACAGCAAGCTTTAGTGTTTTGAGTAGCAGAGCTGATGTTCCCAGAGAGTTTCTTGCCAGAGAATATATGTATTACAGTGTTTTGCAAAAGTATTTAGCGAGGCTTGTTATAGACTCATCCAAGGATTCCCCAGCAAGGGTTGTGGCAAGAGTGTTGAAGAGCTATGGCATCCAAGACTCTTAGAATAATTGAAATTTTAAATGGTTTTGCAAAGCCTTTGCCAAGCGAGGTAGAGGAGCTTACTAGAATTGCTAGTTTAAACAAGATTCTCCTCGCTTTTTTGAGAACTGCAAATATTGGTGGTGCCATTAGGGTTTTGGAGGAGGCTAGGTATAGAAGATATGTGAAGAGCGTTGCTGAAGTTGTTGAAGCTCTCAGGGATTTTAACTATGCTTTGTACAAGTTTAGAAAACCTGTTGAGCATGTTTCAGTGGATATAGATGTGCTTATTGATTATAGAGACTTGAGCAAGGCAATTAAAGAACTTGTTTCCAAGGGATTTAAAATAATTGCTTTCGAAAAATATACTGTGACTCTAGCTAAAAACAATACAATAGTTGATCTATATACACATCCAGCATTTGCATGGATTATATACATAGATGGCTATAAGTTACTTGATTGCTGTGTTGAGGAATTTTATTTTGAAGGTCATGTTGTTAAAGGATTAACTAGAGAAGCAGAGGCTGTTGTTTCCACTGTTCATGCCATTTACAAAGAGCATTTGTATCTCCTAATAGACTATTTTGTGACTAGAAAATGGCTTAGCAAGAAAGCATTGAATCTCTCAATAGAGCTGGGCATTGGAAATAGTGTTGAAATAGCATGTCAGCTTAATGAATTAGTTGAAAAAGGTTTGCTAGAATTACCACATAAACTACCACTAGCAATAATGGCAAGAACATATCTAAACAAATTTATTAAAGACTCAGAATTCAGAGCAACAACACCAAACATACTCAAATATCTATTTACAGAAAGAATTGGAGAAAAAATAAAGTGGAGATTATCAAGAAAAACATACTAGTTATACACAAACACCATGGTTTTGTATTGATTCATTGCATTAATGTGCTTCAACAAAAACAAATACACACCTCTAACTTCCAAGTTTTCTAATTTTAATGCAAATCACATATTGATTAGCAAATCAACAAATACAAATTTTAAAGTAGTAACACAATATTTTATGGCGATGGAATGTTATGAGCAATGAAACCTGTGTTTTAATTACTTTCTATAGCGAGCCAAGAGAAGCATTCTTAACATCTATTTTTAGAGTTGAGGAGATTTTCAATTGTAAATACATAGAGGTTTTTGTTTCGAGAAGTAGAGCTGATGAAGCTAAGAAAATTGTTGAGATTGTTAAAAGCTTTCTTGAGGGTGTTGAAATCGATGTTCATCCCTTGTTTCCAGACCCAAGTGATTTAAGTTCTTTTAATGGTCTTGTGGAATCTCTATTCAAAGTTTTGAAGGGGTTGAGGGAAAGAGGCAGAATAGTTATTGCTGTTTTCACAGGCTCTAGACTAGAGGTTTCAACAACTGTTTTAGCTGCTTCAAGAGTTAGGGAGGATATAGTTCTTGTTTACATACCGTTTTTCTGGGGCTGTTTCATTGTTGATAATGGAGCATAAGGTTTATAAGCTCTGGTTTTGTTTATGTTTGTAGAGCTCTGAGGGGCGATGGGAGCGTTGCTCCAAGCCCGCAGGCTTCAACGTAGATGGGAGCCCTGTGCCGTTGGGCTCGACAGCCGCCCATGAACCCACAGTGATAGCACGTGACCTGTGGGCGAGGCGGAAGCCCCTACACCCGATCATGAACAGATGTAAAATGATTGAAATGAGGGTGTAGGGACAAACGGTCCCTGGACAAATCTATTCTACCCCTTTACACCAAAGCCTTTAGAACCTTTAACAGTTCTTCATCCAGTAGCTGAAGAAATTAAAAATATTGTTGTTGCTCAAGGTTTAAGGCATTTGGATCGTAAATCTGTTGAGGATTTCCTAATTAAAATGGGTTTGGCTTCAACACTTAGAAGAAACATGGCTTATACACAACACAGAATTAATTTTGAGTATGCACCAACGCTTATAGTATACCCCGTGGAGATTACGTGTAGAAAGCTTGAGGTATCTATAAAAATCAATAGAATTCCCAAGGTGATTGCCAAAGCCAATGATTATTGCGACTATAGCGAAGTTGTTAATCTTGTTAATGAGCTTGGGTTTAGAGTTGCTAGTGAATTGAGTGAGAGGGATGATATTGGTAAAGCTGTTAATCTCTTAATGAAATTTTCATCAGTTCTACTGCCAGTTGTTGAGGATTGTACATTCAACTGCTCTGAATATAGAGCTGCTCTCTTAACAGACTTCATATCTTCTATAAATGAAAAAGTTTTTGTTGATACAAACATTGTTTACACCTCTCTCCATACACTCCTGTATGAGAGTAGAAGAAATGTTGTTATTCCATTGTGTAGCTATGTAGAGCTGCTTAAGCATAAAGCCCATGGCGAAACACCATATGAGAGACTTAGATCAGTCTTAGCTGGACTGGCCATTGAAGAGCTGAGGAATTTAGGACTGGAAATAGATGAGAAGGTGTTTCAGCAGCCATGTGAAGTGGGCTTAGCGTTAACAAATAGAGTTGCTGTAACATGTGATAGAAAAGCCTATAACGAAATATTTAAAGCGTTGAACATGAGAGCTGTATTGGTTGTGCCAAAGCCATTGAAAGAAGTAAGGTTTTTGTATAGAGGGGATGTGAGAAGAATAGCATATGCATACCATGCCTTGGCTCAGCTAAAAATGCTTTTAACAATGGGTAGCGTTAAAAAGGCTTTGGATGAGCTGGGTATATCCATAGACTATACATAGCAGCAATGCATTTGCTGTAGCATTTTTGCTATTTTCTTGTTAGTGTTGTGAGAAACTCTGCTAAGGTTTCTTTGAATAGCTTTGCTTCTTCCTCTGTGTGTATAAGTGATGGTAGTAAATGCACAAGGTTTTCCTTCATGTATAATATGCCCCGGGTTCTCATGTATAGATGCAGAACTTGTTCTATGCTTTTACTCCATCTAAGCTCATAAACTTCCCTTACATTCTTTGGTTTAGATGTTGTGAAGTGTATACCAATCATTGTTGCTACTCCAGTTGTCCAACACTGTATGTTTGTTTCTTCACAAAGCTTTGTCACATCTCTTCTAAAGTTGCTCCATATTCTCTCAGCTTTTTCATATAGATCTCTGTGCTTGACAAGGTATTCAACCATGGCTTTGCCAGTAACCATGTTTACTGGGTTTCCAACAAATGTTCCTCCATGAAACGATCTCTTTGCAGGGCTTGGATATTTCATGTGGTCTATAAGCTCCATAACCTCAGCTCTACCTCCAAAGGCTCCAGCACCTGCAAAACCACCTCCAACAATTTTGCCAAACACAACCAAATCTGCTTTAACACCAAAATACTCCTGTGCTCCTCCAGGAGCTAGTCTAAAACCTGTTATAACCTCGTCAAAAATTAGAAGAGAGTTGTGTTCATATGCAAGCCTTCTAACCTCCTTCAAATAGTTGTTAACAGGTTCTATGGAGCCACCAGCTCCAAGAACTGGCTCAATAACAATGGCTGCTACTGAATAACTTTTCAATGTTTTTTCAAGAGCTTCAACATCATTGAATGGAACTGCTATTGTGTAAGCAAGGTACTCTTCTGGAAGACCAGCTGACTCAGGTTCTGTAAATGGGTATGTCACAGCTTTGTGCAAGGCATCGTAGCCTCCGTGCCACCCACCCTCAATTTTAACAACATATTTTCTCTTTGTATATGCTCTAGCAAGTCTAAGAGCATACATGTTAGCTTCTGTACCGCTATTCGTAAATCTAATCATTTCAACACCTGGAACAACTTTTGTTAAAAGCTCAGCATACTCAACTGCATATGGATTTTCATAACCTAGGTGAGTACCTTTATTCAAAACCTCTTTAACAGCTTCAATAACAAACTCTGGTTTATGACCAAGTATATGTGTTCCATGACCCATCCAAAAATCTACATAGGAATTTCCATCAACATCCCAAACTCTAACACCCTCAGCTTTCTCTATGAAAATTGGATAAGGCTTAAACCACCTTATCGAATATGTAACACCAGCTGGAAGCACTTTAGAAGCTCTTTCAAACAACCTTTTACTCTTAGCAGTTTTCTCAAAATACTTATCAACAAGCTCTTTACTTAATTCAACAAGTCTTTCCTCAATCCTTGCATACATCATTTAAATCACGAAAACTAAATACCTAGTCAACACTACATAAATTTTGCTGGCAATAACATCATTTCATAATTCCTACAATTCGCAATAACAAGCAAAATTTATTATTTATTGCATGATCTGTGTAGAATTGGTTAAACATTTTTGGAAAGGTCATGTCACAATCATTTTAAATGAATTTAGCTATAAAGCCAGCATTTAACAAACCTGTTTCCACCTACATTAATTGTGGGAGGCTCTAAACTTCTACATTTCTCTAATGCAAATGGGCATCTTGGGTGAAGACGACAGCCTTTTGGTGGATTTGATGGATCTCCTATCTCCCCCTTTAAATAGATCTTTTCAATTTCTAATTCCTCGCTTGCAAGAGGTGTAGCTGTTAACAATGCTTTTGTATATGGGTGAAGTGGGCTAGACACCACCTTTTCTGCAGGACCTTCTTCAACAAGTTGTCCTAGGTATAAAACACCTATTCTATTTGCTATTAAGCTGATTAAGGCAATGTCATGAGTTATGAATAGCATTGATAAATTGTACCTGTTTTTGAAGTCAAGCAATAGTTTAATTATTGAAGCACGAATTGATGCATCTAAGTTGCTTGTTGGCTCATCTGCAACTACGTAGCTGGGGCCAAGAAGCATTGCTCTTGCTATCACAACTCGTTGAAGCTGACCACCACTTAACTCATATGGTCTTCTCTTAATGAATTCATCTGGTGGAACCAAGCCAACTTCCTCAAGAGCTTTATATGCTTTTTCTAAAGCTTCTAGCCTACTCAATTTCTCATGAACTATAAGAGGCTCTGTAAGAGCTTCGCCAATAGTTTGAGCAGGGTTTATGGCGCTGTATGGATCCTGGGGTATTAACTGCATTTTTCTTCTCAGCTCCCTCAACCTATTCTCACTCAAATTCGTTATATCTCTGCCATCGAAAAACACCTTTCCGCTTGTGGGCTTGTATAATCTAAGAGTGATTCTACCTATTGTTGACTTGCCACTACCACTTTCGCCAACTAGGCCATATATCTCGCCTCTTCCAATTCCCAAAGAAACATTGTCAACAGCTCTAATTCTACGCTTTCTACCAAACAATCCAATCTCAAAATCCATTACCACATTACGCATCTCAACAATTAAATCCAGAGTACCTCACCTCGCAAAATGACATGCAACGAAATGTCCTTTCGAAATCTCAACAAGCTCAGGTTTCATAATTCTACACTTTTCTGATGCAAATGGACATCTTGGATGAAATATGCAGCCAGGTGGGGGATTGCGCAAATCAGGTGGATAACCTGTGAGGTACTTTGGCAAGGTTCTTTGTTTAATTCTTGGAAGAGACTCAAAAAGTGCTTTGGTATATGGATGCACCATGTTTTTAGCAAGTTCATTTTTACTTGCCATTTCCATTACATAGCCTCCATACATAACCATTACACTATCTGCTCTTTCAAGAGCTAGCGCCAAGTCATGTGTTATGAGTATAAATGATGAGCTATATCTTCTCTTGATATCACTTATCAAGTCCATTATTTGTTTCTGAACAACAACATCTAAAGCTGTTGTAGGCTCATCAGCTACTACAACACTAGGATTTAAGCTTATTGCCATAGCTATTGAAACTCTTTGTTTTTGGCCACCACTTAATTGATGTGGGTATGAATCCAAAACCCTCTCAGTTAGACCAACAGCCTCGATATACTCTCTAGCTATTTTTAATGCATTGTTTTTATCAATGCCATGCTCCATGAGAAACTCTATAAACTGATCTCTTATTTTTCTCAAGGGATCTAGCGTTGTGAATGGGTCTTGAAAAACAATCGAGATTTTGCTTCCACGAATTTTTCTAAGCTCCTCCTCACTTAGCTTCAATATGTTAACACCGTCCAATAGTATTTCGCCTTTCACAATTCTACCTGGTTTTGGAACCATGTTAAGTAGTGCATAGCCTATTGTTGACTTGCCACTACCGCTCTCACCAACTACTGCAAGCATTTCACCTCTAGATAAAGAGAATGATACTCCAGAAACAGCATTGATTACACCACTAGAGGTAAAGTACTTCACCCAAAGATCCTTGACAATTAGAACTGTGCTCAAAATATCGTCACCTCAACCTAACCCCAACTATTCTCGACACGCCTTCACTAATCAATGCAAAGCCAAAAGCCAAAAGTGTTATGCAAAGCCCTGGAAAAGCCATTAGCCACCATGCACCAGCTAATACAAAGCCTCTTCCCTTATACAAATCAAAGCCCCAGTCAGGTGTTGGAGGCTGAACTGTTAAGCCTATGAAACTCAAACCAGCTTCTGTTAATATGGCATCAGCACTATTCATGCTAAAAACAATCATTAGCGTTTTGAGTACGTGGGGCAGTATATGCCTTAGAATTATTCTTGTGGTTGGAAGTCCTAAAGCCTTTGTCATTTCAATATAACCCTCATTTTTAATGCTTATCACATGGCCTCTAAGCATTCTAAAGTATGTAGGAACATAAACCACGGCTATGGCAATAGCAGCGTTAACAGGGCTTGGTCCAAGAGCTACTGAAAGAGCAATTGCAAGTATTAGTGATGGGAATGCATATATAGAGTCCATTACAAATGATAAAACCTTGTCTAGAACACCACCAACATAGCCACTTACAAGACCTAGAATCGAACCTATGAAACCACTTAAAGATATTGACATAGCTACTATCATTAGAACTATTCTCGAGCCATAGACTATTCTCGAGAACATGTCTCGCCCAAGGTTATCTGTGCCCATTACAAATAGCTTGTTTGGTGGTTGAAGAGGGGGGCCAGCAGCATCAATAGGTGAGTAAGGCGCTATAACATCTGCAAAAAGAGCGAATGCAACAAAGATTAGTACTATGGCCAATCCTGATGCTATATAGGGATTTTTAAGAATGAGTGCAAAGCTCATGGAATCACCCCTCAGTATCTAACCCTAGGATCTATAACAGCATAGATAATGTCAACAATCAAACTAATTACACCAACTATGATAGCAAATAGAACAACAACAGCCTGTATCGCTGTATAGTCTCTGTACATAACCTTGTCAACAAGGTATGTCCCAATGCCAGGCCAGTTAAAAGTTGTCTCTGTTAGTACTGCACCTCCCATGAGAAGTGCAAACTGAAGTCCTGTATATGTTACAACAGGTATGAGCACATGTTTAAATGCGTGTTTCAGTATCTTCGCTTCGCTTATCCCCCTAGCTCTATACGCTTCAACCATTTTCGATTCTAGTATCGCCTCTAAATTGTTTAGTGTTAGCCTCATGTATGGACCTGAAAGAACAAGGCCTAGTGTGAAAGCTGGTAAAAGCAAATGCTGAAGCGCATCGATAAATGCGTTAATGTTTAGCTGGATTAGCGCATCCAATGTGTAAATACCTGTAATTGGCTTGAAATTCACAATATCAGAGATTCTGCCACTGCTAGGTAGTAGACGTAAATACTTTGAAAATACTAGCTGAAGTGATAATCCAAGTGCTGGTATGAATATTATGAACACTGCTGAGCCTAGTAACCTAACGAAAGCATTGATGTATTTACTCCTTGATTGCGCACCTAAATAGCCTAGTCCCAAGCCTATTGCCAAACTTATTAGTATTGACCAAATAGTCAGTTCTAGAGTTGCTGGAAGCTTATCAGCTATATCACTTGCAATAGGCCTACCTCTAACAATCATTGACTTGCCCATATCACCTTTAGCAAAGTTTATTAAATACTCGAAGTATTGCACATAAAGAGGTTTGTTTAAGCCAAGTTCGCTCATTATAGCATTTAACTGTTCTTCAGGAATATTCTTTGTGCCCAAAGCAGCTATTACAGGGTTTCCAGGCAAAATCCTTAACACTATAAACACAAGTGTGTAGAGTATCAGTACCGAGGGTATTATTAAAGCAGCTCTAATGGCAACGTATCTTAGCAAACCCATTTGATGGCACCATATTGCCACAGTTTAGATATTGTATATGCACATATCTTCATTGTACATGCTTATACAAATCTAGTGAAACAAATAGAGTTATTAAGCCTATTGTATGCAATAAATTCGATAAACTCTTTTGAAGCTTGCTTATGCTATATCATAAATTTATATACTTCTTCATATTTTTCTATACACCTTATGAGGTGAAGTAGTTGAGAAAAACCATGTATATTGTAATAGCTTTGATTATAGCTATAGCTGTGGTCGCAGCAACAATATACCTCTACTACAAGCCAGCGCCATCAGCAGCTGCTGAAAAGATTGTGATTGGTGTAACAGACAAGGTTACAGACCTCGATCCTTCAAATGCGTATGACTTCTTCACCTGGGAGGTTCTAACAAATGTTATGGATGGTTTAGTTAAGTATAAGCCTGGAACAGACCAGTTAGTACCTGGAATTGCTGAGAGTTGGAGTGTTTCAAGTGATGGTAGTGAATGGACTTTTAAGCTTAGGCAAAATGTTTACTTCTGTGATGGTAGAAAGGTTACAGCACAAGATGTTGTGAGAAGCGTTAAAAGGGTTATGACTATTAAGGGAGATCCATCGTGGCTAGTAACAGAGTTTGTAGATGATGTTATAGCTGTTGATGACTATACTGTTAAATTCAAGTTGAAAACTCCTGCCAGCTACTTTTTAGCACTTGTAGCTACACCACCGTATTTCCCAGTACATCCCAGCTACCCAGATAATCAGATTGTGAGTGATGCTACATGGGGTGGTGCAGGGCCTTACTGCATTAAAGATTTTAAGAGGGATGAGTACATTGTTCTTGAGGCAAATCCACATTACTATGGGGATAAACCAAAGACAAAAACTATTGTTATAAAGTTCTATAGAGATGCCACATCATTGAGAATGGCTTTGGAGAATGGCGAAGTTGATATTGCTTGGAGAACTCTTAGACCACAAGACTATGTTGCTCTTAGTAAAAACCCAAACTTTGTTGTTGAAAGCATTCCAGGTTCATTCATTAGATACATAATAATCAATGTTAAGATGCCTCCTGTTGACAATGTGTTGGTTAGAAAAGCTATTGCTGCAGCTATTAACAGATCGGAGATAGCTGAGAAAGTGTTTTTCAACACCATGACACCTCTCTATAGTCTTGTACCAAAGGGTATGTGGAGTCATATAGACGCTTTTAAGGAGCTTTATGGACCAGGACCAAACCTAACCCTAGCAAGAGAACTGCTAAAACAAGCAGGGTATAGCGAAACAAATAAGCTGAAGCTAGAGCTGTGGTACACCCCAACACACTATGGCGATACAGAAGCAGATGTTGCAGCTCTGCTTAAAAGCCAGCTTGAAGCCACTGGCCTAATCCAGGTTGAGTTAAAGAGTGCCGAATGGGCAACTTATGTAGATAATGCTAGAAATGCTAGAATGATGCTAAGCCTCTTCGGATGGTACCCAGACTACATAGACCCAGACGACTTTCTATCACCATTCTTACTAAGCACAGCAAACAAGTGGACAGGTTCTCAATACTCCAACCCAACTGTTGACAATCTATTAAGAGAAGCGATGGCGAAAACAAGTCAAAGCGAAAGAGAGGCTTTGTATATTCAAGTGCAGAAAATACTAGCTGATGAAGCACCATTCATACCACTACTACAAGGAAACCTCATGATAGTTCACGCAAAGAATGTACACGGAGTTGAAATAGGTCCGCCAATGCTCATGCCATACTACACCATATACAAAACAACAAGCTAGCTCCACACAAAACACTTCACAAAACTTTTTTCACAAAATTAAATCCCAACGCATGTTTATGAAATGCGCACAAAATATTTTCATAAATGATGCTGTGCATGAAGTTTTAACTTTATTGAGAAGTTATATTAAATTCAACAACTTTGTTTGTAAAAGGGAAAATAGTTTTTTATTGTAGGTTTTGCACAACATTACTTAAAGGCTGAATTCAATGGTTTGGCCAAAGGTCTCTATCATATGGCTTAATCACAATTCTATGAAGATTATTGATACTGTTATTGAGTCTTTAGAGTCTATAACAAATTTGGATTATCCAGATGATAAGTATGAACTTATTGTTGTTGATAATGGTTCAACTGATGGCAGTTTTGATAAGATTAAGGAGTTTCTTGATAGAAGGAGTAAGCTAAGGAAAAAAATTATTAGATTAAGTAAAAATCTTGGTTTTACTGGAGGAAATAATGTTGGGTATAGGGCAAGAGATGAGGATAGTAAATATGTTGTTTTAGTGAATAATGATGCTACTATAGAAGCAAATAGTGTGAAGCTTTATGTTGAAACTTTTGAGAAATTTCCTGGTATTGGAGCTCTTCAAGGCATTTTGATAAATAGAAGAAAAAAGGTAATAGACTCAATAGGATCGTACTTGTCAAATGTATTTACAGCACATCCCTTCTCAAGAGATATAAGAGATGTGCCGCAGAAATATGAAGCTTTAAAATGTTCATTTGTAGAAGGAACATTTCCAGCCTATCGAATTGAGAGTCTAAAACTTAGCATGGGAGAAAGGATTTTTGAGGAAAAATTTTTTGGTTTTGGTGAAGATGTGTTAACCAGCCTCATGATATGGTCTAAGGGATATTCAACAGTATTTATTCCAAAAATAGTAGGATTTCATGTGCGAGGAGCCACATGGAAAAAATGGAATCTGTATACTTAGTTTACAGAAATTACCTCACCATGTCTTACTTATTTGGAGGACCAACAGTTTATATGTATAACTTACTTTTAGTACTTATTCATTATAGATATAGAAAATTGACGTCTGTTCTTATAAAAGAATCCAGAAAACTTTACAGTATGTTAAGAAAAGAGATGACAAATGTGAATATAGCTAAGACCTCGATACCAATTATACAAATACCTAAAGCTATTCTTGTAAAAGGATTAGTTTTTAGAAGAAATATTGACGCATATGTAAATAGATGGATCAAAAAGAATATATCTAAATTGGCAATAACTTAGTTTTTGTGGGAGGTGAAGCCTTGTAGAGGGAATATAAATGCGTTTAAAGGGTCTTGTCCTGGCC
The DNA here is from genome assembly GCF_030186535.1 of Ignisphaera cupida. Classification (NCBI taxonomy): domain Archaea; kingdom Thermoproteati; phylum Thermoproteota; class Thermoprotei; order Desulfurococcales; family Desulfurococcaceae; genus Ignisphaera; species Ignisphaera cupida. The sequence goes on from NZ_JASNVW010000001.1 coordinate 137,164, forward strand.
GCTGGTGAAGGGTCTAGGCTTAGACCCTTCACCTATTCTAGGCCTAAGCATTTAATACCTTTGCTTGGAAAGCCCTTGATTCAATACCCTATAGAGGATCTTGTTGTTGCTGGTGTTAGAGATGTTGGTGTTGTTATTAGAAAAGGGTCTCCGTGGTTTGGAAAACACGTTGGTGTTGTTTTAGAATCTGGCTATGCTTTGTGGATACCCCCGGGCTTTGCCCACGGATTTCAAGCACTTGAAGATACACTTTTTCTCTATCTCGTCACAAAGGAGTATAGTCCTCAACATGAAAGATGCATTAAATGGGATGATCCAGAGCTTGGAATTGAGTGGCCATTGAAGGAAAATATTATTGTTAATGAAAAAGATAGGAAGTGCCCCAGTCTAAAGGACGCTGAGTACAACTTCGAATACTAATCCTCAACTCCTTTCACAATTCATCAATACTCATCTAACATGGATAGTTTTTGAATTGTCAATTAAATAAAAGATAGAAGCAGTGAAAATCTGTTAAAACAAAAAGCATTATGAAAAGGCTATGGGCAAAGCATTCATTGGTTTGATAAGAGATCATAGAACTAGAATTGGTAGAATAAAGAGTTTCAAAAGTGATGCTCGTGGTTATGAGAGTAAAGGTAAAGATAGTTAGAGAAGAGAAGGAGGTTAAGAGAAAAAGCGAACCACCCAAATACTGGAAATAAAAATAGCCTTCTTTGCTTTTTTCAATATACAATATGCGATTTTATGTACTAAACACTGTTTTTCATTGGGAGCGTAATGCATTTGTAAGATGCTCATATGCATTTTCTTAACATATCTATTATTTTTTGGTTTCCAGCTAACAAAATTCCGTGTTCTGCTATCTCCTTTACTATTCTTCTTCTCTCTTTACACATACCCATTATCTCATCCACTGTGTAAACTCTTGGCTCTACATCTATTCCCAGATCAGTATCTATGTACTCTGCTATGCGATCAACGAATCTTCTCGAATCGTTTTTAACAATAATTACTATGTCTGCATCTGAAAATGCTGTGTAGTCTCCTCGAGCCAAAGAACCTATTAGCACTATGGCCATTACATTGCTACTCAACTTTCTTTTTGCGTATTCCCTCAGTTTCTTCAAAACAGCTTCATAATCAAGTTTGAAAACCTTTATTTCTGACAAACTCGATCACCATTTTAGCATATTTAACAGCTCTCTCAGCATCCTCCCTTGTATAGTAGTCCATGGGAGCTCCCTCAGAGTGAAAATTAGGGTATATCGTTGGGCCATAGTGTCTATCCAACTCCTTTGCTCTATCAATAAGTTCTCTAGGTGGCTTAAATTCTTTGGGAAGCTCTTCAAGCATGCGAGAAACAGAATGCCCCCAAACCTCTAATCCAAGAAGTTGGTAAAGAGCTTTAACAGCTTTTTTAGCTGCTTGCTGAGCCATGAAACAAGCCCATTCATAGTATCCCAAATTCATAAGCGTTTCAGCAAGCCCTAAATCCCTGACTGCTTGTCTAAACCAGTCTCTTGCTCTAGAAACCACTTCAAAAGCACCATTCACTCACACACATCTTACATACACAAATAAATTTGTTTAAGATCTGGTCATAGGTAAAAATATGCTTTAAGAATATTAATTGAGTTGGCAAAAACTTTTTGTGCAACCTGCAACATTAACATGTATAAATGGCGGTTATCGTGAGTCATGTATGGGTTAGAGTTCGTCTAGCGGATCCTGCCCAAACAAAGATGATCGAAGTTGATGCTCTTGCAAATATAGGGGGCAACACTAACGGTTATACCAAGGAGAATAGCTAGTGAACTTAACCTTGCTATTACTGGAAAAAACCGTTGTGAAAACAGGTTCTGGCAAACTTGGGTTGGATAGGAGTAGGGCGTGGATTGAGATTATGGGCAAAAGCGACATAGTTCCAGTACTAGTATCTAACTCATAGATAAGGTGCTGGTGGGAGTGTCAACACCGGAGATTCTAGGACTAGAAGTAGATCCTGTAACTGGTGAACTAAGGGAGTAGACAATATTACTGTACTAAAGCAGGAAACAAAAATGCTAATCTTTCCAACTACACAAAAATTGAAAATCCTTTTCACAACAACATTACCACTTCTCTACAGCAAATTAATTAAAATCACTACTAAGCAATGTTTTCTGTGAAGCAACGTTATAGATTTCTAAAGTATTTAACAGATGTAGAGTTTGTAGTAAAATTTGCAAGTCAGGTTAAAAATGTTATGAGTGTTGTTATAAGTGTTCGTATACCTAAGAAGCTTAAAGAGCAGATGGATATGTTGAAGAGGTATGTCAATTGGGGGGAGGAAATTAGGAGGTTTCTTGAAAAACGTGTTGAAGAGGTTCGTAGAATGGTTGTTTTGGAGGAGGTGAGGAATGTTATTGAACAGCTACCTGAAGTTCCTAGAGGTACTGTTACTAAATATGTGAGGGAGGATCGCAACAATTTTTATTAACGTTGCATATTTGCATTTCATTACTGAGCTTGGCAAGATCTTTTGCATTCAAAAAGTCTTATTTATATTTGCTTACTTTAAATAAGCTTTGAATGCTTTTCTTAATAGTCTTAGCATAATCTTTGGTATTCTCTCTTCGAATTTTAAACAAAAATTAGTAGCATAAAACCCTTCAATAATTATTCAGCTAAGTAAAGCTATGTATGAACATAGGTATTGCTTCCTTGTTCCAAATAATGAATAACTCTTTGTGTTTATATACTACAATCATATCGCAATTACGTTATGGTGAATACAGCATAAGTTCATTAGTAGTTATATTGCAACTATATTATATGGTATTTCAGCTGTATTATAGTAATCTTACCATAATGGTGTTAATAAAATGAGCTATGTAACTGTTTCAGCTAGAATAAGAAGAGAACTTTATGAAAAACTAAGGAAGTATGGAATAGTTGTTAGTGAGGTAATTAGAAAGGCCTTGGAGGAGGAGGTGAGGAGAAGAGAGGAGGAAATCAAAGAAGCTTTGAAAAAAGCCCAGGAAATCCTATTAAAAATACCACCAGAAGAAATAGTTGAGGCTATTAGAAGTAGTCGTGAGGAAAGATGAACATTTATTTAAAAGCGATAAGCCAACCAGCTTAAAACTTCCTAGAAAGAGTCTAAAGGTATTTGTGAAAATGAATGGGATATGTATTTGACTCTTCAGCATTACTAAACATAATAAGGCTCATGGGATTCAATTCCCTTTCAATTCTCAGAGGAGGCTACATATTAACATTAACAATTTATGAAATAGGAAACGCCTTATGGAAAGAAGCTGCAAGACTTAATACAATATCAGTTGATGAAGCAATAAAGATTCTAGAAATAGTTACTAGCATAATATATAAGGCCTTGAACATTGTTGATCCACAAAACAGTAAATTAGTATTGAAACTTGCACATGAGCTTAGTATAACTTATTACGATTCATCATATATCGTTGCAGCATTTGAGTTAAACATAGGCTTAGTAACTGATGATAAAAACTTAAAAAGCGTGTAGAGCAAAACATGGATAAACTTGTAAATATTCTTGAAAGAAGAATAACCATTTATACAACTAAAGAAATTATTTGAATTGAGATGAATATATAAAACCTTATCAAGGTATAGCAACTGCAGGGAGTAACAGCATTGAAGAATCTTGGTTTTAGAGTAAATCCCGAGAATGGGAGGCTGGAGAAAGTAAATCTCTACATAATTTAACACATTTAAATACTGCAATAATATATGACGAGTCGCAATAAGTCATGCTAGGCCTTTGACAACTTAATCGATATTTAGAATTCAGTAATGGAGTTTCAAGGGGAAAGAAAAATAAATGAAATTGAAATAATGATTTGACAATTTTAGTGAAGGCCAGAATTAAATTAATTGCTTCAAAGAGTGGCTACAGCTGAAGGCATTGCTATTTGTAATGGGGGATGAATTTTTACGAATTTTGTGCCTTACATTCTTTACTGATAATGATGGTAACATTTGGTGATGGATTGTTTTCAAGAACTAGATGTTATATTGACAACGCAGAAAATTCAGAATGGTGTGATTTCCAGTCAGCTCAACTGTTCAGCGAATGACGGATGTAAAGATGTATCCACGAATAGATGCTGGGGAACCGATGATTCACCCCCAAAGAGTTCTTGCCCTTTAGGGCGGGGAGGAGGTTAGACGAAAAGTAAGGAGCAGGTCAAGTAGAGAAGCATTGACCATGGCATGCACAATTTCAAGAATGAATTCAAAATTATTTTAGCTAACAATATAAATGGCTACCTGCCCTTAAATCAATTGTTGTAAACCAAGTATCAGATCTGAACCCTATTGAGTGGATCTGGTTTGAGCTTTTCTGAGCTTTGGATAAACAAACACTACTTTAGCTATCATAGCAAAGTATCTTAGTTTCCATGCATACTGCTTCAAATCTTTTCTACCACTTTCAAAACCCTCCATCTCAATTAAATCAGCTATTCTCTCCATCTCCTCAATATCAGCCATGGTATAATCATTTGGATCCTTATCAAGTAATTGGAGAAGCCTCTCATAAACCTCTCTAGTATAGTACTTGGATTTCGGGGTTGGAAGCAGCGATTTAACTGCTCCTCTCAAAATCAAGGCCTCTGCTGATGACAAAACGTTCTTAGCCTCTAAAGTTGATATCAAGATTTCAGAGAATTGAAGAAAAGCATTCTCAAGCTTCTCAATCCTATTGTCTATGGAGTTAAATCTCTTATCTAGCCAGTAGACCAATGCAGAAACGGAGCTTATAATACTTGCTAGAATTGTGATGGTTGATAGCAATGTTTCATCTATCATTCTATATAGCCTTGAGCATTTTCTCAAATATATACTTTATAAGTTATAAATTTGTATGATTCGACCTCCTCCCCACTCTAAAGGGCGAAGCTTTCGATTGTAATTCATTTTTGGCTTGTTGCTATTTAAATAATGGGTGAGTCGATGAGTTGCTGTATATTGTTGTGGCTTGTTCATAAACTGTATTTGGATCTTCGTATAAACTCAGCTACCTTGATAACATCCTTTGTTTCAAGTGGGTCATGGGTTCTGATGATATGAGCACCATTGAAGACAGCGATAGCTGTTGCTGCTAAAGAGCCGTATAGCCTTTCTGAAGGGTCTCTAAGTTCAGTTATTTCACCTATGAAAGATTTTCTTGAAACACCAACTAGGATGGGCTTGTTAAGAATTCTGATCTCCTCCAGCTCTGCTAACACCATGGAATCCCACTTGAACCATGGTATTTCACTAAACCTATTGAATCCAATACCGGGGATCTACAATAATCTTGTTTTAGTCTATCCCATCTTTAAGAGCTATTGACACTGCCTCTACTCACTTTATCTTTGGTTCAGCAACATTATTTCTCAACGTGCTTATCCATATATTCTATACATTGGTGGGTTGTTTAAATATGATATGCCTGTGTAAAGTATTTTGCCAAAATCTCTAACAATGTTGATTGCCTTTTCCACGCAATTTTTCATTGTGAGAATAATGCCGTAGAATAAGGCTTTTCCTCTAACTGTGCAAAGCTCTATCTCAAGAAATATGTTGAGAAGAATAGACTTGAGGGTAGATGATTTGACAACACCCCATCTCCTAAGAGCTAATAGCAAAGCCCTTGACTCTGGTTTCAACATTCTCTAAACACCTAAGCGCATAGCTTTCCAAATATACTTGCGAACAACCTCCCCACTAACAACCCTCGGAAGCAAAAACCCGGCTAGAACCATTCTAGCACGGGATACAACATGCTCACTCAACTCAGTGGTTGCTTCAACAAGCTTTGCAGCTACAACACTCATAAAAACAAACCATCAACTTCCTATATACAAAGCCTAGCTTTAAAAACATTCTTGAACACAGCACCTCCTGCAAAACACTAGAACAACACCACAAAAAACATTTAGAAAGTGTGAAAAATGCTATTACTAATTTCTCCTCGAAGAACTCTCGCCATTTAAACCACTTTTAGAAGAGGCAATGCCACCTCTTTAACTCGATGATGTTTTAAGAACTTCATTTACCACATAACTTTTTAAGTTTCTCCAGAAATTTCTCCACATCCTTTAAAGACCTCTCCACCTCTTCTCTTGATGCCCAATTTTTATAGAAATTCACATGCATCGATATAGCTGTTCTCCACAGCCTCCCCAGTTTCTCATCACTTGTTTCTATAACTAGCTTATTCACATACTCCCATAGCTCTCCATGGCTCTTCAACCTACTTCCACTCCTCATATAAGCAACAGCTTTAACAGCTAGTGCAGTTACACCCAAAATCTTCTCACTAGCTTGTTTAAAATCACCTTTACTAAAATCCTCTTTCGCTCTTCTCAAATACTCCTCAGCCATATCCCAGTACATTCATGATTAACCTCTTCTCTAAATGTGTAAGCCATAACCACATTTATGTTTATGTATGTCATCTATTGTGCTTCTTTCTCACAGCATCTACAAAAATTTTGAGTAATTTCTTCAAAGCAATTTGCGAAGTTTTAGAGCCCATGGATTTTGCATCTGCATAGCAATTTACCTAACCTTTCCAATGTGTTGACTACCACAATTTGCTTAGCATCATTTCGTCTTGTACTAGGTTTAGAAGTGCTTCGTAAAGTCCAGGCACTTTCTCAACTATTACCACACCTTTTGTAAGTATTTTCCATTTGAATTTTGGATCAAGCTCTACTAGAGGCACTACATCTACTGGTACACCAACTCTCTCCTCAAGTTTTATGCTTAACTCTATTAGATAATCCAAGCTAGTATCTGTTGTGTAAATAGCTACATCAATATCTCTATAGCTTTCCAATTCAACAAAACTACCAAAAACTATTGCCAGAAGAACCCTATTCTCATTCTCAAGAGCTTTTTTCAAAATGTTAAGCTTCTCCTCCTTACCACCTCTAAAATACTTATACTCCCAAAACATTTTTCAATCTCTCAACAAATCTTTTAACACTTCTAAAATCATTTTTAACATTTTCGTATATGCGCCTATCATCTATAACCCAATACCTGTGAACCAAAAGATTTCTAAGCCTTATAAGAGCCTCAATGTCTCTAAGCTCATCACTATTCACTAAACCACGATCAGCTAAAAACCTAAATGTTTGAATTGGTGTTGTTGGCTCTAATCCATAGAGTCTTCTAGCAATGTGATAAGCTAAAGCTGTCAAAGCCTCAACAAGAACAATAATGTGGTATCTAACCCCAATTTTCTCAGCCTGTGAAAGCTCATCAAAAGGCTTTGAATAATACTCCTCAACAACTCTAATAGATTCAAGCACATCAGCTACAAGCTTTCTAACAAACTCTTTATCAATACTCATATACAACAACCCAAAACCACAGCCACAAACTTCAATTTAAAATTTTTGGCGTTGCTAAGCTGTTTCCAATACCTTAGCATTGACCATTACTGCTTTTTCCACAACCAATAACATTCTTTGTTTCCACAACCAACTTCTCTATGTGCTGCAACCTAGCCTTAACATCCTCGAAATCAAACTTTGCTTCATGAAAACCCCAAACATGAAGCGCCCAGGCGTGGTCCCATGAGCTCAAAACCCACTCCCCAAGCTTTTTAGCAACAAACAAAACTGTTTTTTCAAGTTCTTTAACAGTCCACCTACCCCTGCTTTCAACACTTTTCAAAACATCCTCAAGATTGTAGTGAATAGCTAATGCCTTTACACATTCCTCAGCAGCTTTGTAAAGCTTCTCACTTGCTTGAACAGGATCCTTATCAACAAGCTCTCTACCCTCAGCAAAATACTTCTCGGCAAGCTCAAGATGCGTTCTGGCCACAACCTTAAGACTTTGGCTTAGCCTTTCGAAAAACGCTTCTCCACATTCTATCATCTTTTTCACTTTTGTTTGTGTTTTCAACACATATATCTCTCGCGCTATCGCTTTTTATCTTTATTTTTCCTCTTTTTATACTCATTGCAACTACACCGAAGCTCGTGGTGAATAATATGGGTTTAGTTATACCAGCTTTAATTGAGGCAGTAAACAATTTCATGCCTATAAGATTTCAGGCAATATTTTTGTGTTGAGAAAAGCCCTATGGGGCAGGGAGTACTGCTCCAAGCCCTGCGGAGCTTCCCGTAGATAGGAGCCTCGTGCCGTTTACCTCAACAGCTGCCCATGAGCCTATGGGATGAGCTGGGCGAGCCCTCTAAGCGAGGCAGAAGCCCTTGACGCAGTAACGAAAAACGTGAACTAATAGGAATGAGCTTCAAGGGGCAAACAGAATAACTAGCAATACCTGAAGCCTATAACACTTTTACATAACTATTTATTATTTTTAACTACTTTTAATCCCCTTACTGCTATTAATTAAGCTGAGGCTTTATATCTATCAAAATTCATAAACTTTTCTGCTAGCATTTTATTGGAGGGATGAGCAGTGTGAGGTGGAGGAAGACACTCAATAAAACCCCTATGTCCTCGAGGGGGTTAGCCCCATAGGTTGCATGGGGAGGGAAGAAGGGGTGATGAGACCGAGTGATTAATAATCATTAAAAATAACTATCAATAATGATGAAGGTCAAACCCTATAACACTAACGTTAAATAAGTTAATTGAAGTCTTAAACACCTTCTACTTGAAGAACATGGTTGAGATGTTTTGGCCTATGATAGTTGAAGAGAAGAAAGCAAGGTTTGCAACTAAAAGCCTTGCTTTTTAAGGTGGGGAGAGGGTCAGATGCTAAGACAACGCTGCTGAAATTCCTGTTCCTAGATATAGCAATGTGTTAAGCTTGTCTTGATAGAACTTCGCTATAGTATTTCTCTAGCCTGGGTCTAAAATCTAGACATTCTTTCAGTGTTTTAACCTCGAAATCAATTCTCTCCTCAACACCTCTATCAACTACAACAATGCCCTTGGACACCACTTCACATGCTAGTAGCAGTGGTGCTGTTCTGAGATCAACAACATCAACTTTTTTGTTGGTGGCATCCTCAAGCTCTAGAATGAGTTCAACAAGTTCTCTCCACCCCATTGAATTCCTTGTGTAGATAGCTACATCAACATCGCTTTCATCTCTATAAACACCTGTGGCATATGAGCCAAAAACATATGCAAAAACAATGTTGCTTCTCTTTTCAAGAACCTTTTTAACACTATCAACAATGTTGCTCAAACTCTCTTTTTGAGGATCAACACCCCTATTTGCAACATATTCAAATATTCTATTCACAAAATTTTCAAGTTCCTCAATGTTTTGCAAAACCTCATACAACTTCCCATAATCTATTCTGGCATATCCATGTACAAGCACATTTCTAAGACCTATCCACAACTCAAGTCTTTTAGACTCATCATAGCTCAACACTCCACATTCTCTAAAAATTTTTGCAACATCTCGATATCTCTCAGGCTTAATTAGTTTAAGTATTGATGCAATTCTCATACCAACATCTATTATGGCTTCGATAGCAAGATGCAAATACCTTTCAATAGCACCTCTCAACACATAGTCTTCAAAATACCTCAAATCTCTAACTTTCGATCTAAGCAATTTCAAAATCTCTATACAGCTTTTAGCAAAAGCTAGTCTATCTCTAACAATTATTGTACATCACCTCAGATTGGTGTTGCTACACAACACTTTGAAGTATTTACTAGATTGTTGCTAGCTACTCTACTTTAACAACACTCTTATTTTTATCTATAAACATTTTTCTGAATTCTTCACAGCTCATCACATGTATATCCACTGGATAGTCCCATGGAAGCTCATACTTATCTATAGCTATTCTCATAACCTGTCTCCTAATCTCCTTAACCTTTTCAGGGTAAAGCTCTTCACATAGAACTATAGCCACATCAACATCACTTAAAACAGTTAATCTATTTTCGGCAGCTCCACCAACAACATAAACAGTGGCGTTGAGCCCAAGATCCTTAACAGCATTTGCAATAGCCTTTGCAGCTTTTCTCCACATCCTCAAATAGTTGATGTGGTATCTAACCCACAACACTATTCTCAACCTCTTCAAGAAGCTTGTGAAGATCTTTACAAGCAACAGCCATTTTAATCACATCATCTTTGCTATATACAAATACTCCATACCTAGACATTGTATATGCAGAGTCTAGATCTCCAAGCAAATCCCTATACCTCTTAGAAAAATCCCTAACCCTATTCGACTCCACACCAAAACCAAGCTCCTCAAGAATTTTCGCAGGCAAGCCAAGCAACTCTCCAATGCTATGAATCCTTGGAATCTCACCCGAGAATCTAAATATCGAAGCCTTGACTCTTAACTGACACCACTGCTAAATATTGAACGCAGCTATATCCACAACACCTCTATCAACAAGCTCTAAACCCACTTGCAAAAACACCTTCGATCTATCTTTAAGAAGATTAACCCTTTCACCACTCACAAGCAACACTCTCCGAAAATACACACCTACTTAAACATATTACTATCTCTATAACCCTCTCAACAACTTGTAGCTACAATGCATAGAGAAGAGTTCAGCTCCCCCAATAAAAGCTGGTAGCCTGGTAACTATATCATGAGTTTTGAGTTTTAGGTAATAAAAATTTATATACTAGTTGTTGTTTCTTAAATTACCTCTTTTTCAATATGAAATAAATTGCTGTTGCAGCTATAGCAACGGCTATAGCTGTTGTTGCTGCTGTTACGCCCCAGTTGATTGTTTCTGCATATACTGTTGTTGGAGTTGTTGTGGTTATGGAGATTGTTTTTGTTGTTGGAACTGTTGTTGTGTATGTGAGTGTTGTTGGAGCTGTAGCTGTTGTAGTTTCTACAACTGTAGTTGTTATGGTTTTAGTTGTGGTTAGTGTGGTTGCTGTAGTGGTGGTTGTGGTAATCGTTACTGTAGTTGGCAATGTTATTGTTGTTGCTATTGTTACAGTTGTGGTTGTTGTGATTGTGGTTGTTACTGTTTGTGTTTGTGTGGTGGTGATGGTTGGTGTTGCCATTTCCTCGTGTTTTGCTAGTACATATGCAGAGTTTAGTGATGTTAGCGAGCCCGCTCTAAGTGAAACCGCTATAGTTCCTCCACTCCTAATTCTTATTATCGCATGCGTTATGTGCAAATCCTCTTTAGATATGTTGATTATTTCAGCCAACCCCCTAACAACATTTATGCTTATGTTTTCTGTTGTTGGATGAGCTATTACCAAGTGCAGCACTCCTGGAGCTAGATTCAACTCTATTTCGCTAGCCCCCTCCTCGTTTAGCATCAAAGCCTTTGAAAGCACCTCTTTCCCAGGTGTTTTAGAGGCAGCATCTCTAAACCTGTTTGCAACATCCTTTGAAACTCTAACTAAACCTCCTAGAAGCTCTGTTACATTCAGGTATCTCCACTTCTTCACCCACTCAACAGAGTTCATAAGAAGCTTCTCAACAACAGCTCCCTTACCAGCCTCCACCTCAAAGCTGAAGTAAACAGCTCTATAGCCGTTGGGATCCCAGTACTTGTCATGCACAATAATACCTGCTAGGCCATTGGGCGACAAAGCCACTACTCTAGTTGGGAACCTCATCAATATGTTTGAAAGAGCCTTTTCACCAATGTCTATAACTACACTAAGGTTTTTACCAATTTCTGGAATTGGCATGGATATGTTTATGACTGTGCCTCGAATATGTGCAGAGCTCAGTACTTTGTAGAATCTTCTTAAATCTCTATCAATAGCTCTATCCAAGTACATGCCAATATCCTGAGCTCTAACAACACCTACACTAATGTTTTCATATAAAAGCCCAAGCCTATCTCTAACCCTGGCATAGATTTCCCTAGCCTTGGAAGTGCTATCCCATGCAACATAGGCTAATACCCTTGGGAAAGCAAGTTGCCACCCAACCTCTGTATAGGCCTTAAACCCAAACTCGTTAAGCAGCACAGGTATTTCAACATCGAACACCTCTGGAATGTCCCAGCCAAGATCCCTAGCCTCTGGCGTAGTCCTCAAAGTTCCGTTCCACGGAACATGTGGTACTTGCAGAGGTGTTGAGCCAATAGCTATTGCAGCAATCTTCAACGCTGCTGCTACTTGAGGTTGTGAAGAAAATGCTTTGGATAAATTGCAGATGGTTTCAGCAATCTTGTCTCTTGCAAATTCCCAAATAGCTAGCTCAGGCATTCCAAGAAGAGCAGCAACTGTTTTCTCATTAGAAATGTCCACATCGCTTATGTCGTAACCAACATGACCTCTAGCCCCAAGCTTGATCCTGACTTCGCAATCTAGCCAAACAATTTCATCACTTAAGGTGCTGTGTGTAGCTATAACTCCAGCATGATTTTGCTTAACATATGATATGATGTGGTCTAGAAGAGGCTTTCCATCTACCACAATATCTCTCAGATCCCAGTTCCATACACCTCCACGACTCACACCCAAACCAAGACTGCTAAGAATAACGACATTTGGTCTAAAGATGCTCAAAACCTTTACCAAATCACTCTTTGGCCATGCAATATATATGTTATAGTATTTGCCCAAATACTCCCAGTGATGGAAAAGAACTAAACCCTGCTTTGCAATTCTAGAAAAGTTTGCAACGCGTTTAACTGGTGTTGAAACCTCATCAGGAATGCTATAATCCATATTTGCCTTCACAACAGCTTCGAAATTAGCCAAATTCTCTTTGAATAGCCATAGCCACACATGAGGATCTATCACAAGAACTCTAGTATCACTATTTTTGTTAGCAACATAGTAAAAACCTATTGGCGATGTTGCAACATTTCCATCTACATCCCTAGCCACAGCTCTAAACATTACATATGTGCCTGGGTTTTGAGGTGGTATAGTAGCTTCTAAAATGCTTATTGTTAGCTTAGCTCTTGGTAACGTCAAATCCTGTTTGTAACTCCTAGCAACATTCTCTATAGACTCTATAGCATTGTTAACCTCATTAACAATATTCTCAACAGAACTCATAAGATTGCTTTTAACAGCTGATACAGAAAACCAGCTGCCTTCATCAACTCTGTACTCAAACTGTGTTCCAGGTCTATCACTCTCATCAAATGCCACAACCAGTATTTTTACGTTCTCACCTCCTCCAACAACCCAGCCCCTTGGCCCAAGACCAAAAGTATCAGCAACTATGCTTGGATCTTTGAGAACATCGTAGAGAAAAGCATAGACTAGTGGTGGCAACCGCCTAGCAAGCTCAAACTCTTTAACAGTATAGCTATCACTAGCTACAGCAACACCATCAACAACAAGCTTATACAAAACACTACTACCTATAGCAAGCCTTACAGCTACAGTTCTTAGAAGAAGCCTTGTTGTAAAGACAATTGTTTTCGATGGTAAACCAGGTATGTAGGCCATGTACCACCCAATCTCCCAAGGCAAAGGAATTGCAGGAACTTTGTAGGTAACAGTTACTGGTTGTAGAAGTTTCAAAGCCAATTCCGTAAAATTTGTCTCAACCTTAATTGTTACTGAAACCTCCAATTCAACAGTTTTAGCGTTTGGAGCATAGGCAAAGACTAGAACAGGTTGGCTAGAGCAAACATCTAATGGAGTTCTAAAAAGCTTTACCCCTTCTGTCGAGGCGTGTACAAGCAACAAATTGCTTAGCATCGATAAAGTTGTGGATATTAGTAAAAGCAACACAAAGACAAACCCAATACATGAATACATACATTTCCTCATATCATCAACTCCTCAAGAAGCTTTTCTTTATAAGGTTATATAAAACTTTCAATCAATTGCTTTAGTAATTCCTTTAGCTTCTCAAGCATAAACTCTACATACTCTATATCTCATCTTAATTGATTCACTATCCAACTTAATCTCGTGAAATCCCCAAACATGCAAATAATTAGCTTCTCCCCATGCAACTAAAATTCTTTGCCAATTCTTTCGGATATTCTCAGCACAGCTTTTTCCAAGTCTGTTACTGTCCACCTACCCCTCTTCTCAACGTTTTTCAAAATATCCTCTAGCTTAAAGTATTGTGCAAGTGCTTAGACCAGAGATTACAGAGCCTTTTGTAGCTCTTTCGATATTGAATCAGGATTGTAAATTGGGTGACTACCCCAGAATTGTCTATCCAGGCATGAATCTAACGCTATGCATTTATGTATATAACCACAAGCCTTACCCAATACTAGCTCAGGTTAGATACAAAATTGGTGATGCAAGCTCTCTACCATCAAACACATCGCCAAGCTTTGCACAAACAATAAGGATTTACCAGTTTGTTGTTAACATCGAAAATAATGTGACGAGAAAAGTTAGCATACCAATAACTATTACCAGTAGCCAAAACAAAAACGCTACTCTCATATTTGAGCTGTGGATCTTTGATGTGGATAAGCGTGACTGGGTTTATACAGGTATTTGGAACTCTCTCCATGTGCAAGTGGTGAGGGCTCCAATACCATGAGGCAAGAAACAAAAAATAAAGATGTTAAAACTCTTGAGGAATATGTTGAAGAAATTGCTAAATCCTCTGGAAATAGGGTGAATGCTATAAGAAAAGTTTTTCAGGATGTTGCAAGTGGAAAAGCTATTTTGGTAGACCCCAACACTCCAAGAGACTTTGTCGAGTACATTCTTAGAACCGATTACTCTCTATGGCTTTGGACAATATACACCATAGTTATTTTAACATTGGTATCAATAGCAACCACTTCTCTAATCCCCATTACAGCATATATCAGATATGTTCTAGGCTCTATAACAGTTCTATTTCTACCAGGCTATGTAACCATAGAGGCTCTATACCCAGAAGAAAAAGAGCTTTCAAATCTAGAGTAGCTCTCTCAATAGGTCTTTCACTAGCTATAGCACCTCTAATAGGGTTGTTTCTCAACTACACGCCATGGGGCATAAGACTACTGCCAGTATTGGCATCGCTAACAGTGTATATAGTAATCATTGGCTTAGTTGCCGCATATAGAAAATACAGCATATTGTCCAAGGCAAGAACAAGAACTATAGCAAGAATACCGCTACACAGCAAGTAATCACACAAATAGCTCTTGAAAAGCGTTTCCATTATACATGCGCAAAAGCCTTTTTGAGAAAACACTAAATGTTGTATAGTAGTGTAAAACATTGTTAGTTTCGAAAAGTTTTTAAATTTCAAGAAGAGCATTTTTGTGGAGAGAGTGTTTTGAATGGTTATTGAAATTGTTGGTGTTTCAAAATCTTTTGGTAGGGTGAAGGCTTTAAGCAATGTTTCTTTCACTGTTCGTAATGGGGAGGTTGTTGGATATGTTGGGCTTAATGGTGCTGGAAAGACAACAACTATTAGGATTGCTGTAGGGGTTTTGCCTCCGGATTCTGGCAATGTTTTTATTGATGGATATTCGGTGGTTAAGGAAAAGAAGAATGCTTCAAGACTTGTTGGCTGGGTTCCAGAGCTTCCCATATTCGAATCTGATTTCAGAGCTCTTGACTACTTCACATATCTTGCGGGTTACTATGGATACTCAGCTAGTGATGCTAGAAGAATTGGTAAAGAGCTTCTTGAGAAGCTTGGTCTTGGCGATGCTCTTAAGAAGAAGCTTTCTGAGTATTCCCAGGGAATGAGAAAGAGATTTGCATTGGCTGTGTCTCTTATTGGGGATCCACCAAACTTTGTTTTTGATGAGGTTCTCAATGGGCTTGATCCACAGGGAATAGCATTTTTCAGAAATCTTGCGATAGAATTTAGAAAGCAGAACAAGGCTGTGCTTTTCTCATCTCACATTCTAAGCGAGGTAGAGGGTATTGCTGATAGAGTAGTCTTCATACATAAGGGCAGAATCGTTGGAGATTATTCAATGGAGTATATAAGGCAGCAGGCTCAGCCAGCTATAGAACTTGCTTTAACAACTGTTGATGGAAAGGTGCTGAAGCTTTTGGAAAAACATGGCGAGCCTGTTGTTGTTTCTGAGAAAAGGGTTTTGCTGCGAAAACCCATAAGTGATTCTTCACAAATAGTTGTGGAGCTTGTAACAGCAGGTGTAGGGGTTTTAGAAGTTAAGAAGCATGAGAAACACCTAGAAGACTTTTTCTTTGAGCTTATAAGAAAGGCTGAGGGTGGTTAGTGATTGAATCCTGTTCTATACGACTTTAAACGTGGTATACTAAGACTTTCTGTGGTAGTAGCAATAACATTGTTTATATTAGCTGGTGCAGGCCTAGCATATATGACTATTCAGACAATGGTTGGCACAAAAGTACCTTACATTGAGTTAGTGGCTATGTCAACTCTAGATATCGAAACAGGAGTTTTGGATCTTGAGGGAATAGTTTTTGATATCTCAACCATGAAAGAACTTGGTGGGGTTTTTGAGTACAGGTTTACAGTTACAAACATATCTGGGTTTAAAGTAGGGGCTCAACCCGTAGTTGTTTGGTCAACTAGAGATAGTGTTAGGTTTAGTGGTAAACTCAATATCAGTAAAAACCTTGGCTCGCTTATCAAATACAATAGTAGCGAATATCTTTACTCATTGCAATACAATATAACAACATATCTTGGTTTAAAAAGTGGTGAAATACATTATGAACGCAGTAATGTGAATAGAAGCATTTATTGCTCAACTAGTGGAAGTTACAGTTTTCATGTACTGGGATCTGTTGAAACATCAGGAGCTGGTATTTTTGGAAAAGCCTCGTTGATGTTTATAAAATTCTCTAACTCAACAATAAAAGTTGTTATAGCTCTATGCACCCCATTGGCTAAAGACAGTTTTGAACTGTATGTTGGTGAAGTAAAAACAGCAAGACCACAGCAAGCGTTTTACATTACTACAAAGCCTCCTAGCTTGGATGAGCTAAAGAACTACACATTAGTGGGTACAGTAACCAATGGAGTCAATATATTGGATGTGCCACAAAACTTTAGCAAGGTCACGCAAATAGCTTTTGTGCTTATACAACCTAGCAAAACTCTCTATGTGCAAGGCGTTGTACCGGTTATGCAGAGAATAGGAACAACAGCAATGTATGTGGTTTTCTCACTTCTAGGTCAAGCAGATGTTTTCACACGATTTTTCCCAATTTTAATGCTGTATCTAGCATATGTATACATTGCTAAGCCAAGATCTCAAGGAGCACTAGAATTCGTACTTGCTAGACCAGTTACAAGACTAGAACTTTATTTAACGAGATTATTTGCAGGGATTCTAGTAGTTGTTGTAGCCTCGGCACTATTCTATCTCGTGGCAATAGCTACAATAGCAACTATTATGGGAATTGTTTTTGAAAGTTACACCTATATCATGATGTATCTAGGCATAGCTGTTTCGCTCATGGCCTTCTACAGTCTATGCTACGCCTTATCAGCAGCTCTCAAAGGTGGAAGATATTTAGCAGTTTCAATATTTGTATACATATTCTTCACAGTAATAATACAGATAATAATCTCCATAGTAGCAATTTTTGCAGTAAAGCCAGGCCCAAACTTCGTAGAAAACATAACTAAGTTAAGTTATCAAATGGCATACTTCTCTCCACTAGGCTTCAACGAATTCTCAAAATACTTCACTATGAAATACTATGAGACAAAGTATGGTGTTGGATTCACACCACCAGGGGTAGAAGATATTGCAAATCCAGTGTTGGTAGGGGTATCAGCTATTGCCTGGATTGTTATACCAGCTTTGCTTGGATGGCTAGTGTTTAGAAAAGCTAATTTGAGTAGTTAAAGCATCTATGCAAAATGTTGAATTTGGTTTGGCGCCGGGGGCGGGATTTGAACCCGCGCGGGGATGTTCCCCACCGGCTCTCCAGGCCGGCCCCTTAGACCACTCGGGCACCCCGGCACATTTGCTTCAAGTATATGTCTACCAATTCTGCTAATACTATAATTTTTAGAAATTTTTGTTTTTAAATGTTTTTATTTTAGCTGGTTATAAGTCTAGTTTTCTTGATAACAATACTTTGTATCCTTTTTTAGATGCCTTCACCTCAACATTGCCAAATGTTTTCCTCATTAAATTCTCAACTTTTTCAGCACCTTTTCTTGCAACAATTTGCAGCGCACCATCTTTTTTGAGGTGTTGAGGTGCTTCAACAATTATTTTCTCTACCACTTGTGAACCTGCGGCAAATGGGGGATTGCTATAGATTGCATCAAAAACAATGTTTTTTACTGGCTCGTAGAGATTTCCATGAAGAATCACAATGTTTTCTTTGCTAAGCTTATTTCTAACAACATTTCTTTCCGCTAATCTCACAGCCTCCTTGTTTATATCAACCATGTACACTTTGAGACTTGGATTAAGCTTAGCTAGCGTTATTCCTATTACTCCATAGCCGCATCCAACATCCAATACAGTACCGCTACTAGGTATTTCAGCATGTTCTAGAAGAAGCTTTGTACCCTCATCAACACCCTCATATGAGAACAGCCCTGGGACAACCTCAAACTCTACTGTAACTCCTCTAACAACATCGGATATGAGCATGTACTGACCTTTTCTCCTAACCCTTTCCGAGTAATAGTGTTGATCACTCATATTGCTTGTTCCTTCTTAGACTTTTTCCATAGAGATGGGTAAACATTTGGCTGCATAACAACACGCTCAATATTTACAACAACTCCTTTTTCACTCTTCAAAACCTCTTCCAAATCCATTGCACTTTTACCAATAGCCACAAGCTCACCTTTCAAAGTGAATATAGCCACTCTCTCACCCTTCTTCAAATCATCCGATACTGCAACAACACCTGGAGCTGCTAGCTGAGCTCCATGGGCAATAGCATCAACAGCAGAATCTCTTATCAAGATTCTTGGCAAGTGAGCAACTATGTACTCTCCAGGTAAAACAACTTTGCGTATTAGAGTATCATCTTTGTATCTATTAAGAAGGTAAAGAGCTTCGCTAACATCATGCATTGTTACAATGGGTAGATCCTCTCTTATATGAGCAACCATTGTTCTTCTAAGTTCTCTCATGTGAGCCTCAACACCAAGCAAAAGCCCAATATCGTGACACAGCTTTCTTATATAAGTTCCAGACTCGCATCTAACCTTGAACAGCACATGCCTATTCTCAAACTCTAGAAGATCAATAGAGTAAATCTCTTTAATTCTCAAAGACCTTTTAACAGATGATCTCAGAGGAGGCCTTTGATAGATTTTACCAACAAATATTTTCATAACCTCAACAAGCTTATCACGATCAACAATATCGTGAAGCTCCATTAAAGCAACATACTCTTTGTATGAATGCATAAGCAGGCCTATAACCCTAGTTGCATTCTCCAATGCTACTGGCAAAACACCTGTTACCTTTGGATATCCCCGCCCAAACCCTTCTAGGGTTTGGGCTCTAGGGTTCCCCCATGGCCAGCCTTAGACACTCCAAACATTTTCTTAATCCATGCAACAACCTCGTGACTTGTTGGACCAGGTGGCTTGTCTAGTGGTATTAAACCATAGCTTATATAAACATCTACTGGTCTTTCAAATGGGTAAAACCCGTATCTAGGATCTGTCTCAGCTTCTGACTTCACAATATAGTTACGCTTTTTGTTTGCAACTTCATCAAGTTTTTTCAAAAAAGCAAATCCCTTACTGCTTTCTATTTTCATGGCTAGCACACTAAAAACAATATTGCTTAATAGTGTAAAATACTCTTTTCTGTACCCAGTTAGAGCATTTATTTTTTGAGAAGCATTGGTGTAAGCTTAACCTTTACTCTTTCCTTCATAAAATCTATGAGCCCTGCTTGCTCCAATGCCTTAGCAACTTCCTCATCAGATGCTCCTTTAGGAATCTCTATCTTTTTGTCAAGCACCTCAATATGGTTGATATTACATCTTCTTCTCTTTACACCAGATACTTGCTTAGGTCCTGTTACAAGCACATAGTTCTCATCTATTATATCAACTATTACGCATTTCCTACCAGCTTCTCTACCAGCTATTTTAACACATATTCTACCAACTTCTATTGCTGGCATAACCAAATACTCACCTCTTTTCGCGGTGGTTATATCTAATTGGAAAGGTTTTTAAGCTATATCTCTAGCTGTTTTTTGCATATAATTGCAAGTGCCTTGTCAATAATTTCAACTATTTCATCCGGAGAAAATCTCTCGCTGTTAATAACCAAGTCAAAATCTGTGTAATCAGTAATGTCTATGTTGTATAGCTTTAGAAATCTGCCTCTCTCTATCTCCTCCCTCAATCTGGTTTCTCTAAAAACCTCATCAAGTGGTCTTCCATCTCTTTCAGCAAGCCTCCTAACTCTAACATCAAAACTAGCAACTATAGCTACTCTCAAATTAGCCAAACCCTTTAACAGCCATGGCGATGCATGACCATCTATAACAACATTACCTTTCTTAGCCTCTTCTTTAGCTATGGAGTCAAGCATTAAATCAATGGATGGATCCTTAGCAGCAACCTCACTTAATTGCTCAAGAGAAAGCCCACGCTCCTTAGCAATTCTTCTAAAAATTTGTCCTATAGAAACATGTCTCAAGCCATATTTCTGGGCTATGAGCTTTGCAATTGTTGTTTTCCCACTTCCAGGAGGCCCCCCAATAGCCACAACAATTTTACATTGCAGATTCTCTCACCACATTCTTCAAAACCTCTCTTAAACAAGATGCACACAAAACTCCACCAAACATTCTCTCAGGTCTTTTCAAGGTTCTTGGCAAGCTTCTTCTCAAACTCTCTTTTATTGGAACACCATTCAACACCTTACCACATCTAGCACATCTCATTGGGGTATTCTCTCTTTTCTCATAGTGTACAACAGTTTTGCCACCTGGTGTTCTTCTATATATTCTCTTGTATGATCTGGATCTAAGTCCAGGTCTTGGCACAGCAAATCACCTAGCTAAATCAAAATGTTTTCATGTCTCCACTTATAAGCTTTTAAACAATGTCTTCAAATATCTATCCATGCCCATATCTTGAAAGAGTAAAGAATCTCATACAAAAGCATACTCTTTGTCATATTCATAATTCATGTGTTAATACAAATTTTAACTAAGGTATTTCTTTGTGTAGTAATCATATAGTGGGAGATATAATATGAATACCAGAAAATGTATCCATATAAGTGATATGCTACATCCTGTTATTGTTGGAAATGCTATTGGGATTGGAGCTAAACACGCACCTTTAATACTAACAACATCTATGTAGTAGCCAAAAACAGCTATTGATATAAGTAGATATAGCACAAGCGCTATTATATATGATGTGAATGGTATTATGAATTGAAACATTGATAACTTGAAAATACTTCCTCTAACCTTTCTTATTTGAGATGATGCAACAATATACTTTTTTCTGCTTATATGAGCTTTTCTAACAGTTCTTTCTATTCTAGCACTTTGCTCAGCTATTCTATACCTTCTAACTATGGATATTACAGCATATAGTGCAAGACTATTTATTGCAATGCTTATTGCAAGTGCCATTACTATTACTGGATTCAGATACTACTCACCCAATAGCCTGCTAAGCATTGGATACATTTCAAGTGTTCTTTCATAGACTAGCAACTGGTAGTAGTTGTAAACTATTCCAACAGCAAGCAAAATCCCTGTTCCAGTGCCGTAGCTTCCAAAAATATCGCCAACAAGAGATATAATAGCAACAGCTAGCGAACTAAACACTGTGAGTGGGTATATGTATCTAGCCAAGTAAGATGCTAAAACCCTTGGATTTCTTCTCATACCAGGAATCTCAAGACCAGATTTTACCAAGTTCTCTGCCTGCGCCTCTGGATTTAGCCCAGCTATTTCAACCCACAGCAAGCCAAATAGAATGCATAAAACCATGAACATCACAGTATATGTTATTGCTTGCCAAGGTCTATAAACAAAGGAGTATAGTGTTGGTGGCGAGAGGTACTGTCTTATATTGTTAACAGTATCGACACCAATATAGTTTTGAAGCAGACTTAGAAACAGTATAATATCGGATATTAGTATACCTGTAAGCAAAACAGGTATGTTTGTTACATAGAGTAGTTGCAAAGGCACCTTAGTCTTTATACCACCATATCTGCTTATAACAATTGGCACATTAATTCTTGCAGCATTTAAGTAAGACAAGATGGCTATTAGGAATAGCGATGTTAAAAATCCGACAATGGTTGGATAGCCCATTGCCAACCTCTCTACAAATATATACCAGAAGTTTAGCGTGTTGCTTCTAACAGAATTTACAATATATGGTATTAAGCCATATACCTCTCCACCAGACTGAATGGGGTGAGGTGTTAAAAGATCTCCGAAAAATCTCCATGCAACACCTATTAAAATAAATAAGCTAACACCGCTACCAAGTCCCCAACCCTTCTGCACAGCTTCATCAAGCATAATAATTATTATGCCGCCCCAAATAAGCTGAGCAACAACAGCTACCTTAACCCATATTGGAACAGCCTGGGGAACATACCAGTAAACACCACTAACAACAAAACCCGTTGCCTCAACAATAGCAAGTATAATTCCAAGACCTTTAGAAGCTAGTGTAAAGTTCTTTCTAGCCTCAGGATCATTCAAATCAATATTAATTATTTTTGCACCAACAAGTATCTGAAGTATCAAACCAGCAGTAACTATAGGGCCTATACCAAGCTGTGCAAAAGTTCCTGATTGCATAGCTAGAATGATGCTTATAATTGGTGATATAGCACCTCTACCAGCTACCTGAATACCATAAAGCTTTGTTGAAGCAAGCATGACATAAGCTATTGCAACTAGCATAGTAAATAAAAGTCTCTTTCCCAACGACACTTTCCTAACAGGTCTAGGTGCTGAGGGTATTACAAGCCCCAGCTTTGCCAATACTTCAATTACTCCCAATACCTACACCCACTCAAACACTCATTAAACTTTTAACCATTTAGATCCTCAGAAAATTTTTATTGAAGAGGTAAATAAGCTATTTGGATTACAACCAAAGCCTTATTTTCGGCAATTATAATGAATGTTTCAAGTTTTGCTTTACATCTCCATAGAGAATATTTATTTAGAATACTTAATAGCAGATTTGTATCTGAGCAAATACTGAAAAATAATGAGCTTTGATACTTGGATATAGGTAAACTATTGCTATATTTTCTGTATAACTCCCCCGATCTTCTCTACTTTCTCCTTAGCTTTTTTAGAATATGATGAAACAAGAACCTTGACTGGAAACTCTATTGATCCACTTCCCAACAACTTATTTATACCCATTTTAGATAAATCCACAACAATTTTTCCATTTTCGGTAACAGCTGTGTTACTTTGAATCATTTTCTTTACAATCTCATTTAAATCACTAATATTTATTGCTCTTACCTTAACACTTTCACCTCTTGGAACAAAACCTTTTTTGCCAAACCAGTCTTTAAAATACTTCATAACCCAAGACCATTTATGTTTATGCATTCCAGCAGCTCCTCTGCCTCCTCTCGAACCAGATTTTCTGTGCTGACCTATGCTACCCCATCCCCTGTTTCTATATCCATGCATTTTCCTACTTTTCTTTTCTCTTCTAACAACCATTTCACATCATCCTCAACAATAAATCATTTATTTCCTTGCCTCTATAACCCAGTTCACCACCATCCTTATAAGGTTTCTTAATACTTCCCTTGAATCCTTTTGATGGTGGATGCAATCTGAATAGTGGCTTAATGCCATACTTGTTGAGTTTGTGGAAAAACACCTTGTTTTCAAATATTGCTTTTGCTAATTCCTCTACACCATCTAGCCCAAGAACCTTCTTCACATATTCATCTGTTAACGGCTTGTTACCTACAATCCTTCCTCTAGACCTAAGTAATTGAACAAGAACATGAAAATCTATTTCTCCCCATGTGACCCAGTCCTTAACCTTCTCCAACATTCCTTCAATATCAGATGTTGCTGGATAAATTACACAGGTAAACTTTCTTGTGAGTCTTAGAAGTCTCAATGTATACTCTATCTCCTCTGGTGTATCAACAACTCCTCTTAGTCTTATTATTGCATATATCTTGTTGCTTGCTACTCCCATGCCTTCTTACCCCAGTCAACTGGTGTCACAAATTTGTTTGTGTTTTTAAGAGCATTGTAAACAGCTTTAGCAAAGTTTATTGTGGTTCTAGTCTCGCCTTTGCTAAAGGTCCACACATCTCTTAAGCCAGCTAAGCGCAGAATCACCTTACCAATTTCTCCAGCTACAATACCTACGCCAAGAGGTGCTGGAATCAATGTAACTTCAACACTTCCTGCTTTTCCACGAACCCTAAATGGAACTGAGTGTGGCTCGTTACAACTACACTCCCAGCTTCCACAACCACGCCTAACAGGAACTATATTCAGTTTAGCATCTATAGTCGCCTTTTCTATTGCTGTTCTCAACTGCTTTGCCTTTCCAATTCCTAAACCAACATATCCATTCTCATTACCAACAGCAACCACAGCTCTAAATCTTGAGATTCTACCAGCATCAGTCATTTTCTGAACTAGCACAACATCCAAAATCTCTTGCTTTAGATTTGGAAGAAGAATATCCACAATTTCGGGCTCCATTATAACAGCATTCATAGCAAATATCTGATCTATTGAAGTTATCTTACCTTCTTTAACTAGCCACCCAAGTCTTGTTCTCGGAGTCCACTCCTCAATGCTTATACTCATAGCATTCTCACCTATTTCCAGATGTTAAAAGATTGATAATAGTTTCAGCATTTTTATCCTCTGGTATAGCAGAATAAACATTCAATATATAGTTTTTCACTTGCTCAAAATGCTCAACAATATTTCTTGGATCAAACCCAGCCTTTAGCAAAGCAGAGAACTGTCTATTGAATTTCTCTGGGTCTTTCTCACTAAGCATTTTAGCATACTCAGCTATTGTAACCCCCCTCAACCTGTCATCACTTGGCAACATCTCTTGATCTACCGGAACCTTTACACCACTATCAATCACACCTTTTATTACTGCAAAAATCTTTGATCCTTTAACAGGTCTGTGAAGACCTATGTCAGGCACAGCCTCCTTAATCCCAAGTTTGCTTGCTCTTAATCCAGCTAAAAGCCCTACCAAATATGCAGCTGGAGTATTCTTTGTTCCAGCTTTCCATCCAAACAGCTTCACAAGCTCTTTGCTATGCGCAGAAACTAGTGTATAGTCTCCAACAGGTGTTGGATAAACAAATTGTGCAAGAACATATTTATTAGTCTTTCTTATTACCAATATCACATGCTTATTTCTAACAAGTTTGTATCTCTTATGATAATTTGTCTTTCCCTCTCTTCTCCTTCTCTTAGCAACCTTATAGCTAGGTCCATGAGCCAACTCCTACTCACCTATAACTTTGAGGCAAAATATTTTGGTCTCTCATATACCTTTTAAGCGATGATAAACTATCAAATGCACCTCCCTTAGCCTTTCTATACAACATTCTGTATGTCCTCTTATCTATAACCCCATTATCTCTAAGCCATTTTAAGAACCTTCTAATTTTCCTAATTCTACTTATCCACATCTCCCTTGGTTTTGCCCTAGCACCTACAGAACCTTTTCTCTTACCTTGTCCTCTGTGTCTTCCACTTTTGCGCTCTTCATGAAATTCTCTCCACCTCCCCCTGGAATTGCTCTTAACAGGCTCAACATATATCACACCATCCTTTATCAGTCTTCTTATCTCATCCTTTGTAACAGCACCTTCTATTCTATCAATGGCGGATTCATCAAACTTTATTTTAGACTCGCCAACACCAAGTATTTCTGCTGCCAATCTTCTTTGATAACTCAAATCCATACTTTATTTCACCTCTCGTTAGCTACTTTAAATCCTTTTGACTTAGCCAACTTGATTAGCTCTAGCCTCTTTTTAAGACCTACAGCAGAGGCTATATAGATTATATGCTGCATTGGATCCAGACTCTCCATATCCTTAGCACTTGCAATCACAACAGGCTTTAACCCACTTGGATGCAGGTTTCTTATCTCATTAGGAGTTCCATAACCTGTAGATGCCTTTGGTGGATAACCTTTAAGAGCTAGTCTAACAGGATTGTCCTTTCCCCTAGGCTTTTTCCACTTCAAATTATTTTGAAACTTAGCAAATTTCCACCAACACCATCTCAGAAACTCTGGTTTTTGCAACCTCAGTTTTAATTCTAGAATTTTTCTTCTTTTTCTAAGATTCTTTAAAACACTTAATCTTTTTGACAATAACTCATTGTACTCTGTACTCATTCAATAACACCTCTTTCATAAATGTATACCCCATCTACAAATATTCTCCTATCCTTATCCCTAACCTTAGTAGCAATCTCTATATTTGCAGCAGTTTGTGAAACCTTCTCCAAATCAATTCCCTCAACAATTATATCCTTTCCCTCAACCTTGACTCTAACACCCTCCAATATCTTTGCTTTTCTAGGAGCTCTTTCACCAAGAAAATTCTCCACAACAACATAATTACCAGAAATTTTCACGTTAACAGGAAAGTGTGAGGAAATAACCTTTAATTTATATTTCCAACCCTTTGTAACACCAGTTATCATATTCTCTATATGGGATGCTATTGTATACAACAACGCTTTTTGTTTGCTATTGGCAAAAAACGTTTCTAAAACTATCTTCCCATTCTCCATTCTAATATCAATATTCTTGGCATAGCCAAAATCTCTTACAAGTTCTCCTTTGGGCCCCTTAACCTTAACTACTTTATTACTAATCTCTACCTCAACGCCATTTGGAATATTTATTTGTTCAATTATGTGAACAGCCTTAGCCAATTTTCAACACCTTTTAGTATACATAGGCTATTAGAATACCTCCTATTCTCTTCTCAATAGCTTCTCTATGAGAGAGAACACCCTGATTTGTTGTTAATATTAATAATCCAATGTCTTTAGATGGTAAATATCTTCTTATGTAATGAGGCATTTGAAGAAGATCTCTATACGATACAGCAGTTCTTGGCTTTATAGCCCCTGCCCTATTTATTCTACCCATTAGCTGAACTAATATCTTTCCCCATCTCCCATCATCAATATACTCAAACTCTCCTATGTAACCATATTTCTGCATAACTCTCAGCACTCTTATGATGAGTTTAGAAGCTGGCCATATCAATGCCTCTGACCTTCTTCTTGCCTCAGCATTAGTTAATGTTGCGAGAGCATTTGAGAGAGTATCCATTGTTGTCATGTGTTGTCACCCTAGTTAAACTTTCTGAATCCCATGATCATAGCTACTTCTCTAAAGCATTGTCTGCAGAGATATATGCCATACTTTTGTATAACAGCATCTCTATTACCACATCTTCTACACACTTGAACTCCACGACCATATTTTCTTTCTGCAGGAGGCCTGAACTTGCCCATTCACTATTCACCTTAACCTGAGACTTTTGTTCCAAACAAAATTTCTAGAAGAAGTATGCTCTCCTCCCTACTTACCCTATGTCTATTGGGTATTGATAACACTTTTCTTCTACGTCTCTTCATAATTCTGAAACCTGGTCTTTCAAGTGTTAGTGCAACATCCATTCCAAATATTCCTATATCAGGATCGTATCTTACGCCAGGCAAAAGCAAATGCTCTTTTATTCCAAATGAGACATTGCCATATTTATCAAATGAAGACAGCTTAAGTGTATTGTTAACAGCGTAAAGAGCTTTTCTAAGAAACTCCAATGCTCTTTGACCACGCAAAGTAACAACAGCAGCTATGGGCTGTCTTCTACTAATGCCAAACTCCCTTATAGTTTTCTTTGCTTTGCGAATAGATGGTTTTTGCCCAGTTAACTGTTCAAGTAATCTAGCTGCTTTTTCAAGTCTTTCAGATGCTCCACCCACGCTAATGTTTATAGTTACTTTAGCTATTCTTGGAATTAGCATTGGCTTCTCTCTCCACTTCTTTAGTATGTTATTAACAACATCTTGACTTAAAATAGAACTTGTAAAGCTTTCAGGTATGGATGACAATGTTAATGAGCCATTTCTTATAATTACTAAAGACATTTAACCACCTTTGCATTTATGCAATTGTTATCAATGGTTTATCAACACCAATAACCAAAATATAATCCAAAATTGTTTGGAATCTATGGCCCTGCAAATCTTCTAGCATAACAACTGATCTTCTTTTCTTCATGCCAGGCCTAATATCGATGCTTATTATTTTTCCAACCCTCCCCACATTTCTACCATCAACTACAACAGCAAGTTTCCCTGGCTCCAACTTTATATGTTGCAAAATATTTTGTGATGGCACCTCTATTAGAAGTGAATCAAGGGTTGATATATTGGATGCTTCCACAGGCTTTGTAGGATCCTTGACTTTAATCAAAATGTTTCTTCCATCAATTAAATTAAGCTGTATATGTCCTCCATTTACAGTGGTTTTGTTCTCTACTCTAACTATTTTTAGAAAGGCCTCCTCCTTTGGGATTTTAACATACCATAAATACTTTGTGGGATATGGAACAAAACGAGCATAAAAGTCTATATCGGGTATAGAAATAGTGTCCATTAAACCAACAGGAAACTTATAGTCTCTTCTAACAACACCATCAACAAGAATCCTTCCATCAAAAATAATTCTCTTCGCCTCTCTAGCAGTTTCAGCTAAGCCAAGAACATCTCTAACTACAACAAGCAAAGGCAAGCTTCTATCAATTGGGTGAGGACCTGGCAAAGGCTTTACAACCCATTTATACTCCTTTCTAAGAATGGGCCAAAACCATGGAGCAGCCAATCTTTTTAGATGTCTAGAATTGCCCATTTTAGCCATGAGACATCGCCTCTAGGCTTTTTCAGCAATTTTCTTCTGCTCTTCATTTAAAGGCTTTGCCTTACCCTTCTTAACTAGTTCTTCTCTACTTCTTTGTCTTCTCTCAATTATTTTTCTTCTAACATCATCAACCTCTCCAAGCTTCACAATAACAACTTTTGATGGATGTATGGGATATGGAACATCTGTTCCATCAGCCTTTTTTATTGTTACCCCCTCCACATGTATTCTAGTTCTCTTTAAATCAACATCTAAAACCTTGCCTTCGTGTCCCCTCCAATCGCCTCTAACAATTCTAACAACATCATTTTTTCTCACATACAGTCTCTTAATTCCAAGTTCTCTAGCCAAATCATCAGATAGAGGTGCTGTTAGCAATCTCCATCTAAGATGAAGTGGAAGGTTAAACAACTTCTTTCTTTGTTTTCTTGGCAGCTTTGTTTTAAGCTCCATAGCAGCTTAACACCCATCAAATGACTATTGTAGCCATGTTGGCTATTTGAGGCCATCTCTCAACAGCTTCTCTAGCCACGGGCCCTCTAATCTCCTTACCCTTTGGTGTACCATCTGGATTTACCAAGACACATGCATTGTCTTCAAATGCTATCCACGTGCCATCAGGTCTTTTAAAAGGCTTTTTCTGTCTTACAATTATGGCTCTTGATATTTGGCCTCTTAACTCAGGATTACCCTTCTTAACAGTAACTATAACCATGTCACCAACAGTTGCAAAGGGTACTCTTCTCAATCTTGTTTTTACACCTACTACACCCACCACCATTACCTCTCTTGCTCCACTATTATCAGCAACAACAAGTCTAGTTCCATTAATTATACCTGCAACTCTTCTTCTTCTCGGAAACGCTGCTCCTGTCTTGGCTCTTTTCACAGCCATTATCTACTCACCCACCTTCGACTTTCCAATTACTCCTAAAACAACAAAAGACACACTTTTTGCAAGAGGTCTTGTCTCGCCTATAAGCACTATATCACCTTCTTTAGCTGATATACAGGGTGGGTTATGGACATGAATTCTACTTCTTCTTCTTTCATACCTTTTAAATTTTCTAACCCATACAACATATTCTCTTTCAACAACAACTGTATTCTGCATTTTTGCCTTGATAACCTTTCCAGTTAGTAACAACCCTCTTACACTAACGTTTCCATGCCAAGGACATTTATCATCATTACATGTTCTTTCCGGTGGTTTTAGACCAGGATACACAATACCTATGTTTCTAGTCCTCGTATTTTGCTGTATAGACATGTTTTACTCACTACGCATTACTCTTATAGCTTCTTATTTTTGTCTCTCAAACTTTTTAAGTCTATCCTCAGGCCTTCCAAAAATCTTGTTACCATCAACAAAGACTTTTTCACCTGTTTCTGGTATAGTGAATATAAATAATCCACCCTTCTTCATAACTGTTACAATTTTCTTGCGATTATAATCAGCTATTCGCAAAGTATTCATGGTCTCATCTACAACAATTCCGCTCAAGCCTTTTAGTGTTGGATCTAAATGAGACACAACCTCAACGTATAAACCTATTAATTCATGATATACCAAATTACTACCTGTTCTAAGCATGTTTGCTCTGACCCTTTGACTCTTCGTTCAATACTGTCAAAATTCTTGCAATATTCTTTCTCACTATTCTTATTCTTGCTACATTTGTTAATGTTCCTGTTCTGGCTTGTGTTAAAAGTCTTAAAAGTTCAAGTCTCAACTCATTCAAAAGCCTTAATCTTTCTTCAAAACTCATAGACCTTATCTCATCAGCTTTAAGAGGTCTATCACTCAACCAGCATCACCTATGTCTTTTGTTCCTTAACCTCTGTTGCAGGGCTAACGATTTCAACATGATCAGATGTGAGACCAGGTTTTGTTATCAAAACCTCAACACCAAATATACCAGGCTTTAACAAAACATGTGCAACAGCTCTATCAATAAGCTTTAAGCTTTGCTCTCCTGATTTATACACCTTTCCAGCTTTTAACTTCTCATAGCGTGCTCTTTCAGCCACGAGCTTACCACTAATAACAATTTCACAGCCTAGTGCACCAGCTGCCATAACTCTTCTGAGAGCTATGAAACCTGCTCTTCTAAAGTGAACACCTCTTTCAAGAGCCATTGCAATATTGAAGGCAACAACTCTTGCATTGAGATCTGGGTTTTCAGCTTCAACAACTGTTATTTGTGGATTTTCAATGCCAAATAACTTTTCTAAAACAGTTTGTATTGTTTTTAGTGTTTGTCCTTTGCGACCTATTATAAGACCCGGTCTCAATGCATATATTATAACCCTTGTGCCAAGCGGTGTTCGAATAATGTCAACACCTGCATAGCCAGCTCTCCAGAACTTGCTAGCTAGATACTCATCAACAGCAACTTTCTTTATTCCCTGCTCTATAAAATACCTCTTTATATTTACCATAGATACTACACCTCAGCAACAATTACCTCAACACTAGTATGTGTTCTAAACCACGGTGTTGCTCTGCCAAAGGCTCTAGGCATCCACTTCTTGAGGTAATAGCCTCTGTGAGCAGCTATGTGAACTATTTTCAGCTTTTCCGCATTAAGACCTTTGCTAATAGCATTATTCTCAACATTTTCAAGCAACTTCAAAATGTTTTTAGCTACTTTCACAGGGTATCTTCCTATTGGGCTTTTAAAATCACTCCATCTACTTGCTAATCCACGTTTATGGCCAATACTAAGCTTGTACCTAGTATATGGTATAGGCTCCTTCAACTCTATTACTCTTTTAAGCAATTCCTTTGCTTTACTCAACTCCATACCTCTAATAACTTTACACACTTCATAAGCTTCCTTAAAAGACATTGGCACATCTCTAATAACAGCTCTAGCAGTCCTCTCCTCACTTACTCCTTCAAGTTTTGGATATCGCCAATGCCCCATTCATTTACGCACCATGTGACTAGTCAAAATTAGCACATCTTACTTAAAAATCAATATCAAATACAGTATGTGTTATTTAAGAGGAAATAAAAGCTTTATTGAATACCTACAAACCTATTAAAACCAGTCAAGTACTGTTTACTGCAAAAATCATGAGTCTTAAGCTTATTAACTCATAAATGTATATGACTAGGTTGCTGGTGACAAAATATGGTTGCTAGCTTAAAGCGTGTTAGCGATGTTGTTTGGGTTATTCCGAAAGAGTATAAGAGATGTATGAAGGTTCCTGCCATAATATATGCCGATGATTTTTTGTTAAACAAAATGAAGGAGGATGCAACATTAGAGCAAGCAGCAAATGTTGCTTGTTTACCAGGTATTGTGGGGGCAAGCTATACTCTTCCTGATGGTCACCAAGGCTATGGTTTTCCAATAGGCGGTGTCGCGGGTTTTAATTTGGAAACTGGTGTTGTTAGTCCAGGTGGTGTTGGGTATGACATTAACTGTGGTGTGAGGGTTTTAAGAACAGATCTAACTGTTAAGGATGTGAAGCCCAAGCTTAGGGAAATAGTTGACTTAGTATTTAGGAATATTCCAAGTGGTGTTGGAGCAACTGGAAAGATTAGGCTAACTGAAAGTGAGCTTAACAATGTTCTTGAGGAGGGAGCTCAATGGGCATTGAGACAAGGATATGCAACGGAATATGATATAGAGCATACAGAGTCTAAGGGAAGGCTGGAGTGGGCTGATGCATCAAAAGTTAGTAGAAGAGCTAAGGAGAGAGGAGCTCCACAGCTAGGTACATTGGGTAGTGGAAACCACTTTCTCGAAATTCAAGTAGTTGATAAGATATATCTTCCAGATGTGGCTAAGAAAATAGGTATTTTCGAAGAGGGGCAAATAACAATAATGGTTCATACAGGCTCTAGGGGCTTGGGACATCAAGTTGCTAGCGACTATTTAATGGTTATGGAGAGAGCGATGAGAAAATATGGAATAGAGGTGCCAGATAGAGAATTAGCAGCTGTTCCATATAACAGTAATGAAGGAAGAGACTACTTTGCAGCAATGGCTGCTGCAGCAAACTATGCTTGGGCAAATAGACAGCTAATAACACACTGGGCTAGAGAGTCATTTGCAAGAGCATTTGGCTTTGCAGATTACGAAAAACTTGGAATAAGGATGATCTATGATGTAGCACATAACATTGCTAAAATAGAGGAACACGAATTTGAGGGAAGAAGAATGAAGCTTGTAGTACATAGAAAAGGGGCTACAAGAGCTTTCCCACCTCAACACCCAGAGATACCAGCTGACCATAGAGAATTTGGACAAATAGTATTAATTCCAGGAAGCATGGGTACTGCAAGCTACATAACAATACCGAATACGGGTGCTAAAGACTCTTGGTGGTCAGCCCCCCACGGAGCTGGGAGATGGATGAGTAGAGCAGCAGCAATAAGAGCTAAGTCACCAAGAGAAGTTATTGAAGCATTGGAGAGAAAGGGAATTCTTGTAAGAGCAGCTACCATGAGGGAATTATCTGAGGAAACACCTGAAGCCTACAAAGACGTTGATAGAGTAGTTGATGTTGCTACACGTGCCCATATAGTAAAACCTGTTGTTAGAATGATTCCAATAGCTGTTGTAAAGGGTTAAACAATCGTTGAAATAGTTATAGCCCCCGCAGAGACCCCGTGCACACACTTGCCAACGGCTCATTGATTGCACGGGTCGGCCGTCGACGGGGGCCTGAATATAGAGTGTGCTAGATACACCAAAATATTTTTATTTACATGAACTATTTAAACTAAATTTATATACCGCACCACATTCTAATTTTCTGGTAATGTATAATGCCTAAAATACCTGTGAAACTTGTAGATTGGAGTGATATTGTCGAATGGAGTTGGGGACTTGCGAAAAAGATTGAGGAAAGCAATTACATACCAGATGTGGTAATAGCTATTTCACGTGGTGGCTATGTGCCAGCAAGGCTTTTGTGTGATTTCTTAGGTGTTGAAAATCTACTATCAATTCAATCACAGCACTGGACAGAGGCTGCGAAAAAAGGTGAAAGAGCAATAATAAAGTTCGAGTATGTTATAGATCTCTCGGATATGAAGGCATTGCTTGTTGATGATATTGTCGATACAGGAGACTCGGTTATTCTTGCCAAGGAGTATATTCTAAGAAATTGGAAGCCAAAGGAGTTGCGCACAGCTGCATTGCAGTGGATATCATCAGTAGCTAAAATAAAACCTGATTACTATTTCATGGAGGTTAGGGAGTGGTATTGGTTTCAATACCCATGGACTAGGCTAGAAGATGTTACTCAGTTTATTAAGAGAATACTAGAATCAACGTATAAGGAAAGTGGAAAAAGTACTTGGCGTGTTGAGGAATTGACTAAAGAATTCAAGGAGTGGTATGGAATAGAAGTTGACAAAAGATACATTGATGAAGCTATAAAAATGCTTATTAAGAAAAGAGTTATTAAAGCAATTAACAATGAACTGGTATATCTACCTGGATAAGTGCATCATGTAAACAAGGATAATAATATATGCTCTCTACATGTAATGCTAAACTTGATGAGATACTATTCTCAAAGCCTTCTAAAATCATTATATATGGTATTGCAGGTAGTGGAAAAACAAATTTTTTATTAAATATTCTTAAATGTTCTAAGCTCAACAACAGTAAGATTGTTTTTATATCAACTGAGGATCCTGTATTCCTAAACAGAGTTATGGATCTTGGCATAGACTCAAGTAATATATACTTTGCCTTTGCTTTAAGCCAGGAACACCTTCTTTCACTAATTCTTGAAAGCTTAAAATATGATGTTGTTATGGTAGCTATTGATAGCATCAACCATTTGTATAGAGTTGAATCTGAAAGTAACAAAGGAATTAATATATTTGTTAATATCTTGGTAATATTAGATGCATTACATAGTAAGGGAATAACAATTGTTGCCAGTGCTCAAGTGAAGCTTGAAGAGAATATTGTTGCAGGATTTGAGTATCTTAGTTTATGGGCTGATAAAATAATTGAATTGAAGATACTGCCAAATAAGATGAGAAGCATAAAACTTGTTAAACCATTATCTCAACATGAGTACAGGTTTGTGATAACAAGTAAAGGGATAGAGTGGATACATAGGGACTTTAGCATGTAGCAGCTACATATTCTAAAGATATATCAGGTTTTAGGGAGTAGAAGATTCACTGTTTTTCTTTAAGATTTTACTCATTAACTCAGGATATTTGCTTCTTAGCCTATACTCAACATATTTATCCTCTGGTGAAAATCTTGGTGGATGGGGTACAATTGTTTTACTACCACATTTTGGGCACAAATCTTTTAATGTGTATAAATTACATTTTGGGCATTTTTTAATTCTCCACTTCATTACTATTATCCTTTTTGTATTTCCTCTCTTTCAAAGCTATATGAGTCTATCTCCATATTTTTTGCCAGTTTATCTATGAGACTACTTATCTTGTTGAAAACTTCCTCAGCTGTTTTATAATCATGAGCCTCTATTTCAATTCTATATCTGGGAGCCCCTATGGTGTATACATCTAGTTTGACTTGAGAACTCAGGGAAAGATTCTTGATTTCTGTTAGAAGCTTCTTTATTCTCTCAACACCATCTGGTTTATAGGAAATGATCTTGGCTATACCTCTTATTCTAACAGTTTTTATTGTAATATGTTTCTCTGCTTCCTCATATATTGCCTTAGCCCATTGCTCATTTATACCAACTTCAACAAGTTTTTGAGACCCCATCATAACAGCGTCTTCAAGTATTGATAAAGGATCCATTCTTTCTAAATGTACCCAAACCTCTTTATAGGCTTCATCAAGTGACTTTCCTAGTTTTTTAGCTGTTAACTCTACTATTTTTTGAGCTTTTTGCATCCTTTTCCACCGCAGCATTTTGATTCTCTTCTCACCTTCCATTACCCTCTTCAAAGAAATGTCAACTTCTATTCTTGTAGGCTTTTTCTCAACTCTAATAACTTTACCAACAACAACTTGCTTTTCTTTCAAAATCTCTCTAATATCCTTAACATATTTTGTGCTTATTTCACTCCATGGAATAAAAGCTTCTAGATTTTGATACTCTAAAAGATCTGCGTAAGCACCATAATCAAATACCTTCTTTACTTGAGCAACAACTAATTCCCCTATTTCTGGCACTCCTCTTCTTCTAAAAGGTAGGCTCATATAACTGCACCCTACTGCAAAATAAGAATTGGTTGATAAGAAATTTTTATTTCTATCTTACTTAACCAAGTACTCTAACAGTTTCAGCATTAACTAGTTTTGCTTTTCCGCCAGTAGGTTGCACAATTACTGTGCCACATACCAAGCATCTTACAGGAAATGTTGCATGGTCAAATACAGGCTGTTCATTTCCACAAACATTGCATTTTACTCTAATGAACTTGCTTCGTGGTTCTGGTATTAATATTTTCCTCTTTTTAGCCAATTACCTCACCCATGCTTTTCAACCAATTCTGATTTCTTTAACCTAATTCCCTTTCTATGTAGGATATAACCACATTTGGAGCATTTAAGTTTTAAAACAACTTTCTTTGTTACTTTAGCAAATCTTTTTTGCTCTGGTTTTCTTTTTGAGCCGTAACCTTCTTGCTTTCTCAAGTATCTTCTTTGTCCCTCAGCCAGGGTTCTTCTCTTGCCATGTTTATATATCGCTACGCTATGTTCTGTATGCGTTCTACATTTGGGACAATATGTAACTATAGCTTTTGGTATTTTCACTGCAATCACATCTTAAATTAGTTACTTCTGCAAGTTTTACACACTTTAGCAGAATTTATAAGCAATATTGTTAGAATGGCTCAATTATTTCCACAAATCCCAGCGTAGAAAGATGTGCTGCAACATCAATTGGCAAAAGCGTTATGTATTGTGGCAAGGCTAATGAGAATTTAATTTGGCAAGGTTTTAAAATTTTGCATAGCACAACTCCACCTGGTAGCAACATAGATTTCTGTATAGCATTATTAAACATGTTTAGTGCATTACTTACTTTCTTCAAAAATGATCCTACAGCTTCATCTTCTAACACAATCTCTTCTCTTATAGCCTTTAATACAGCAAGCATAGATAAGGTTGCTGTTATTGTTGAAACATTCTTTTCAAACTCATTGCACAACTCCATCAGCTCCCTAGCCTCATCACCACTACACCAAATCTTCATATCCAAATTCAATTTGTTTATACTCTCAATAAGTTCATTAATTTCTTTAGAACTTATCTTCTCATCGCCTAACACCTTATCAAAAATTGTTTTTACTTTCTCATAAATCTCCATATACATCGCTATTTCAATCACCTTACAGATATAAGATTTGCTACACCTTTAAAAATAAGGTAAGAGGCATAAGCATATTCTGCAACTATTATATCACCTCTCTTCAAATTAAATTCCCGATCAATTATTTTTATGGAAGGCAAATCTACAACAATTCTTATTTTAAGTAACTCATTTACATTGCTAATTGAAACATTGTGTGCATTTAATTCAAATTCTGCTATATCCTTGATTATAAATGCTTTCCAACCTGTTTTTCCATTTATGCTATTTGGTATTCTAACAAGGTGTGTAGTATCTATGGTGACCTTAGAATCTATTGGAATTGACAGCTCATTAACAATATCATCAATTTGATTTGACAACACCTCTACTAATTGCAGCATTTTTACGTATTCAATTTTTT
The DNA here is from genome assembly GCF_030186535.1 of Ignisphaera cupida. Lineage (NCBI taxonomy): Archaea > Thermoproteati > Thermoproteota > Thermoprotei > Desulfurococcales > Desulfurococcaceae > Ignisphaera > Ignisphaera cupida. Next base: position 174,600 of record NZ_JASNVW010000001.1, read on the forward strand.
CCGTGTAGCCCATTAGAAAACTTTTTACATCAGGATCTGAAACTCTTTTTAGAAGAGATAACGCTATTCGCCTTCTCAATCCACCATCAACTATTCTTGGCACTAAATACCCTTGTCCCTTTTCCTTTTCTTTATAGTGCACATACATATTCCTAATATATTTTTTATCAAAATCACTTAATGTGATATAAGATACTATTTCTCTTCTTGTTTCAGAATCAATCTTATCAAATGGTTGTGGCAACTCAACTATTAAATGAAATCCTCTATTTCCAGAAAAACTTGCTTTATAATTTGTAAACCCAAAATCATTTTCAATAATATCTATAAGGCTAATTAAGTAGCTATAGGCTTTTTCAATACAAGTTTTATCCACATGTTCAAATTTTTTAAGCTCCAAATGGCAATATGGACACTCTTTCTCATCGCTTTTCGCTATATAGCCACAAGAAGGACAAAATCTGAACTCTATGACATTATTTTTGCATTCAGGAATCTCATTTGCATCTATATCAAATACTAAGTCGCTTCCTATCCACCCTTTCTCAGACATGTTATTGTTTCCTGGAAAAGAATATTTTGCTGAGGAATAATACAAGTGTCTAGGAATATTCACGGTTATGTAACTTATTAATTGTGTAGGAGAGTCAAAAGATAAGTGACGAACATAATAGTCAGCATCAAATGGTTGCAGAGCTATTTCTCTAAGTGAAATATCTTGAGGTAGTTCTAAAGACGCATTTCTATAATACTCTTTAAATTTCTCTTTAAAAAAATCTAGTTCTTTTTCTTTTCCTCTTCTCTGAGACACTCCACATCACAAAGGCTTTGTTACTCTACTCTTGGTGCTATGAAAACTTTTAGAGAGGCTCCTCCAATTAAATCCAAGTCTATTTCACAAGGTATTTCAGGTGCTAATCTAATAGTAGCTGTTTCAGCTAGTTTTGAAAGTTGTGTTAAAGTTGATACATACTCCATTGAATACATGTTAGTGAATTCATTTACATCCTCAGCTATTTGATAATCTATTAACGTTCCCGTTGCTGTATTAAACAAAAACTCTACCTCACCTAGTTCTGTAGAGGCCATTAACGACAGACCATCTTTTAAAACTCTGAACTTTGCAACATCCCCTACATCTTCTAATATTGATAAAGCCAATGATAATGCAGGTCCAAGAATCTTAGCAACAACCTTGAATTCTAGAGATAGCTCTGGCACCTCTTCATATGTTGATGATATTAATGGTAGTATAAATGTTCTTTCTGTACCTCCCTTAGATATTAGGGATAGGCTTAGTCTACTACCATCACTAGATATTGCAAGCTTATCTGATTTAGAAGCTCTTCTAAGTATTTTTGACACATTTTCTAGGTTCAAAAACAATGTTTCTTCTTTTTCAACAACATATTCCTCGAAGGCTGTAAGAGGAATACTAAAATCTATTAACATTACTCTACTTGGATCCATAGCCCTGATTCTAACACCTTGGGTAGGGCTTAATTTCATACCTACAACTTCTAAGTAATCTGCAAGAGTTCTCAAAACATATCTCCAAACTCTAGCATCGCTAAATACAAATCTAATGTTTGAAGAGCTACTCACTTTTTACACCAAGAATAAAAGTCATTTGTTAAACGAAATATAAATGGTGTGCTTAAATAAAAATTTCTAGTTATAGACACTGCAAATCCTTTGGTTTTTCCATCTTAAACCAGTTTTTACTTATAATCAATTTGCATCTATATCGATTACAAGATGCATCTATGCATCTACAGTTCATAGCTATTAAATTATTTCCTATGGCTGTAAGCAGCTCTAGTACTTTATTCAAAGAGCTCGTGATTGTGCAGAGTGTTAAATCGCTTGATTTTGCACTTACTATTTCTATTTTCTGAAGATCCTCATCAAACAGTATTATTAGCTTGTCTCCCTCTTCAATATTAAGTAAAAGTCTTAGAGCAGAGGGTATAGTTATTCTTCCCTTTACATCAACCTTTACTATGTCTGCATACATTACAATACCACTGTTTCTATGTTCTTGGCGCTACCCAGATTTCTACCTTACTTCCACCAGTTATCTCAAATGATATTTTCAATGGTTTGTCAGAACCAAATGATATGCTACACTCATCTGCAAGGTTAAGAAGCTTTGCAATAGCCTTTAAATGCTCAACACTATACTTTGCAATAGTATTGCTTACAGTGGATTCTAGATATGTTAGTGGGTGAAACTGCTTTAGAACGGTTTCATATGATCCTAAATCACCATGCGCAACAACCTTTATTCCATTTAGTTCTGAAGAATATATGAGTGACATCTCCTCTCCTACAATACTAACATCCTTTATTATAGATACAAGCTCACTTGAAGGAAGATTTGCAGAAACTTCAAGCTCAACATTTATTGATCCTATTCTATCAAAGCTCACTTCTGATAGGGGCACGGCATATTCTCTTTCTACATTATTCCTAACATTGAAGACTCTTACTTTCAATTCTCTTCCTCCAGCCATATACTCAAATGTTACCTTATCTCTTTTTGAAGCTCTTCTTAATGATTTGACAAATTCATCTCTATCAGCAATTATTCTAACCTCTTCACTAACACTATATTCTTCAAATGCTACTGATGGAATTGAAAATAGAATCATAGATACCTTGTCAGGAGAAAGAGCCTCTATAGAGAACTGATCTAGTGATATAACAATTGGTATTTGATCTACAATACTCTTCAATGCTTGTGCAACAACCTTTATTACTGCACCAACAGGATAAGTTATTCTTGCACTCATATTGCTACCTCAAAACAAAATTTTACCTTTCCAAATCTATAAAATTATCGGCTAAAATACTTAGTATTTTTGAGGTGATGCTGAATAAAAATTGAGATTTTCACAATACTTGGAGGATATGTAGCTATAGAAGTTGAAGCTAGTGAAGCAATAGAGATTCTCAAAAAGCTTAGAAACGAGCTTAGCAAGGGTGGAGAAGATGTAGAGGATAGCATCAGAATGATACAACACTTTGACACATTCTATGGTGTAATGCAAAGAAAATTCAAAGATTTTCTAACACCCAAGAAAAATGTTAGTGAATTAATAAAAGGAAATGTAATGGTTGATAAGATAAAGCTTGTAAAGAAGAATAATCAAAAAATTGTTGTAATAGTTTTTGATAGATCTATTAGCAAAGAAATGATAAAGAGTGCTTTAACTAAACTTGGTTATGAAGTTGTAGAACACTAGTACCTACACACATCAAGATTAATTATGAACATAAAATGCTTCTAAGTATCTAATTCTCAGGATTTTGATGATCTTTTTCTTTTGCCGCGTTTTGGCGTTGCTTCAACCTGTATTGGGCTTTGCACAAATGATTCCAGCATTTTTCTTGCTTCACTAATTGGGATTTCACCTTTGACTAGCTTATCCCAGGTTTCTGAGCGAAGAATAAACAATTCTAGTTCTTGTGGTGAAAACGCTACATACTCCATTTCCTCGCCTTCAGCATATACCTCTTTCTCTTCTTCTGCCTGAACTTCTTCCCCTTCTTGAATTTCTGATGATTGAATTTCTTCCTCCATTAGCATAACCCAGAATAATTTTTGTTCAATAAGCTATATGATTTCTACATTAAAAGCTTTTATATATTATTCAACATAGTTTATGGTAGGTATTTTCAAAAATCAGAAATGGAATTAAAAGGAGGATAAGGAGCATTTTCTAATCATAACTAGTATTATGGCAAGTACCAAGATTAGTAAAGGCATTAAATAAACAATTATTGGAAATAAAGAGCCTTCAAATAATAGCATTAAAAGCGTAGCAATGGCTAAAACATTAAATATTACAATTCTTTTTGCTAACTCATTTTCTATGCAGCCTTTCATATAATCATCCTTAGTTTCGCATAACCTCCTAATACTTTGGCAAAGCCTATGGAAACTGAGAAAAGTATTGTAATATAGAGAGCAACACCAACAATATCTATATAAATAGCTCTAATAATTTCATCAAAAATATTTGGAATGTTACCACTATTCATAGCCTGGGACTGAGCCATGTATATATAGCTTTCACTAGGCTCTACCTCAGCATTTTCATCTTTATCCAAACTCACACTTAGTTTGTGCATTCCTGCAGGAATTTTCAATACATATGATCTTCCATATAAGTCAAACCATCTCCACCGATACTTTATATAGTCATCTACATTCTCAATAGTATTAGAGTCTATGCTCAATGACTTTATGTTGTAAGCATCAACCAAAGAAATGTAGAGATCAAAGTCTTGTTGAGACTCCAAATAAACCTCGATATACTTAGGCGTAAACAATGATACATTTACAGAACTTGGAAATGGGAATGCATGTAAAGCTATTCCCTCGTTATAATCTATTAAACCCATTACCTTCAAATTCAGTTTACATAATAGTGGTGTAGTACCACTATATGTATTTCTGCATAGATTATGAATTGAAGCATTCGTTATATTTGTAAAAAACATGTGACCACAAACATCAAAATACAAAGTTGCATTTCCTTCATAATTAACTAACATGGTGTAAATGCTTGAGTATACTGGTATTGGAGCAATATATTTATTACCATACTCAAGTCCTATAAATCCATGGGAAATGCTTTTATTATTCATATTAACTACAGATCCATATACTATGAAACCACTTAAGCTAGATGCTTCAGAAAAAATTAGCATTTTTACAAACTGCATATAGAGAGGTAAAGCAGTGTTAAAAACAAGTGCAAATGCTAATAGAAATGCACCAGCGCTTCGCGCAATTCTAAATGGTATTGCCATTAATGCTAGGCCCAATGCTATGAAAGTCCAAAAAGAAGTTTTAACAACAACTGATAATGTGTACATAACCAATAACATGTAAAGCGAAGCTACAATGCTATTCATAATCATAGAAACAAGCCTAGTTATACCTGACAAAAAACCTATTTTACTTAGCAAATCTCTAAGCAAACCCAACATCATTAAGACATATACTCTACCTGCTATAGATGCCTTCGTATATGAGAGAAAAGAATTCCAATCACCACCTAGAGTATGCTGAATTATGTTAGATAATGTAACTATTGAGGATATGCTAAACAACAAAACCATTACAAAAAAAGCATCTGCAATTAGCCTAGGAGCCCAACGCTTTAAACTTGTAACAGGTATCGGAAGAGAATATATTAGAACACCTATGTAAAATGTCAATATTGCTAAGTAATAAGCAACTAGTATTAGATACAAGGCTCTTCCCCCAACAAGTTAAAAATAACCTATTTTTAGCTTAGCATAAGCTATGGTAGCTGAGGCGATGGTGGTGGAGGAAGAGCATTTCCTATATATGCCGATATATATGTTATAAGCCAAAATATTGTAGTTCCAATGGCAACCCAAAAAGCACCCCATACAGCATCCTCAACAAGACCTTGTCCAATTCTTCTTACCTTTCCCATGGGTATTGGCGCTCCTTTAATAGCCCATCCTATTAACCATGTTAAGAAAAACAAAAGCCATGAAACTACAACAGTTTTACTTATAATGTCCTTTATCAGTGCTATGATATCCATTTTCTAGTCCCGATATCACTAGAAACCTTATAAAATGTTTTGAATTATTTGAATTGCTAGTGAAGCGCTATTCCCAATACCTTCTTGTTTTCAAATATTTTTCCTCATACTCTAGAATATTTTGTATAAGAGTGTTCATGTCAAAAGATTTTGACAATACTTTTTTTGCATTCTCTATTCCAATACCAATACCCTGTAATGCTATTAAACATGCAAGTCCATATTCCATTATAATATTTGCTGCCTCAGCAAATTTCTCTAAAAATGTTCTTTCCTCAACATTTAATTTCCCTATTTCCCCAAAACTTTTAACTTTTAACAATATTTTCTTCAACATAGCAACATCATCATCTTTATCTATTACAGTTACAGCCTTAGAACCACAAGAAGGACAGTGAACAGCACATTTAAATGGATTTTCTGTTTTGCAAACATTTGATAAATACTCATTTATACTTAACTCAAATGTTGTACCACATACCAAACAAAATGCTTTTATTTTTCTATTTAAAAGCCTTCGCTTTGCTAATTCAATTAACAATTCCTTTGGCATTGCTGCATTTCTTACGATGTATCTTAAAGCACCTAATTGTGTAATTTCTTGAAGGTATGGTGATGGTTTTCTTGTAATAATAATCCTAATCTTCATGTCTTTTGAAAGAGTATCTATGAATTCTATAACACTTTGAATATCAATTTTATCTACAAGCATTTCTCGAATTGTTTCATCAACTAAGATTGGTATATTCATCAAATTATTTATAATCCTTTTAACTTCTTTCAAGTCGCTATTCTTTGATATTACGCCCATTTTTCTTGCAACATTAATTAAATTTCTTCTAAATATTGATGTTTTTTTCAATTCCTCTACAATAAGTTCCCTCACTAATCCTTTCTCATTTAAATTAAACAATAATGTAATCAAGTTTTTTATGTGATTAGTATCAATATCAGTATCTGCAAACACCACTGTACCAAGTTGATGAGACCTGTAAACATTTCCTATTTTTAAATAATCCCTTAAAATCTTTGATACAACTATTGAAAATGCTTCAGATGCCTTAGAACCTAAGCATGTATATATGGCTAACAAGGTCTTTTTCTCATTAGGAATTCTGAACAACTCTATTGTTAGAACTTTATCATTTGGATATACTTTACATATATTTTCCTTATTCAATATTAGAAATTCTTTCACATCCCTATCAACATTATAATTATCCAGAAGCATATTTACACATTCAAGGCCGTCGCAAGTACAAAAACGTCTAAGAAATGAACAAACCTCTCTTGCAACTTTTCTATGAACAGGAATATTTTCTCCAACCCATCTAGGCAACACAATCTCTGCAAGATCTGTAAATGGTGCTAGCCAAACATTTTTCTCATCATAATCTATGCTAACAATTTTCCATGGCTTTCCAGCTAACACTATAACATCGTTTTCATTACATGTTGCTATAAAATCTTCATCTAGAGATGCCACTATCTTATGGTCAATTATAGACTTTGCAGAATATTGTGATGTATCAGGTATCATATTTGTTGTCACATAATATATGTAACCCCTTTTAGAATCACTACACTTACCTCTACTGGGATCATCACACTTTATGAGGCCAATTTCATTAAGAAATGAAGCAACTTTCTCCACATCCTCCAATGTTATACCATTAAATAAAGGAGACTTTTTTACAATGTTAAAGAATTCTTCAATACTTATCAATCCTCTTTCAATGGTTAAACCTACAAGTTGATGAACTAAAACATCTAGACTATTAAAATGCATTTCTTCAGACTCTAAATCCTTTCTTTGAAGCCTTTTCGCAATAACTATTGATTCAACAATTTCTGTAATTATTGGTGGAACAAGCACAATTCCTTTTGAAATACTTGTTTCTCTATGACCTGCACGACCAACTCTTTGCATGAGCTTAACAACTTGCCTTGGAGATAAATACTGTAGCACAAGATCTACACTTCCAATGTCTATACCAAGCTCAAGACTTGATGTTGAAACAACTACTTTCAAAGAACCCTCTTTAAAATTCCTTTCAACATATTCTCTTTCGATTTTCGATAATGAACCATGGTGAAGCCCAACATCACCTTCGCTAAGTAGTTTATGAGTTCTAAGTAGGAAGCTTAGTTCTTCTGCTGATGTTCTAGTGTTTGTGAAAAGTAAAATTTGGCTATGCTGCCATTTGCTTGCTATTTCAGATATCTTTTCCACTACTTTGTTCACGTCAAATACTCCACTCTGATAACTATTTTCAGTTAAAACAACTTTTACATCATATACCTTCTCAATGTCTGATAAAGCAATATCAAAGGATCTATTTGAGAATATAATGTTTCCAATGACTCTTGCATTCTGCTCGCTCATTGATGCTGATATAGCTATTCTTCTAACATGTTTCTGTAAGGCCTCATCTAATCTCTCAAGAGACAAGAAAAGTTCTGTACCTCTTTCATCATTAATTAGCTCCTGAAGTTCATCAATAACAACAGCATACAAATTTAACATATGGTTCATCAAATCCTTTTTAATAAGTAATATTTGGAAGCTTTCTGGGGTGGTGAGAAGAATATGAGGAGGCTTTTTAACAATTCTCTTTCTCACAGCATATGACGTATCTCCATGCCAAACCTCAACATCGCAGTTAAACACTGAACAAATTTTTTCTAACCTATTCTTGATGTCTCTATTTAATGCTCTGAGAGGTGTTATGTAAATAATGAGAATACTTGGTGTTTCCTTTAAAAAACCATTTTTAGTTAATTTAATGAGAAGAGGAACCATGACAGCTTCTGTTTTACCAGATCCTGTAGGTGCTATTACAATCAAGTCTCTATCGTGTTCTAAAACCTTGGGAAATGAAATCTTCTGTATGTTTGTTAATGTTTCAAAACCTAGTTTTGCAAACCAATAACTAGAATCGTCAGCACTATTCTTCATAGTTACTGAAACCTTAAACAAAACCATTTACTTAACAAATTCATAAATATTAATTTTCAAAAATAATATATATTGAAATCATTAAGAGTTGCAGCCCATGATAAATAGAAATCATAAACTTGTTGACACACTCTTCAATATTTATACAGTTATGCTTGGCATTATTCTCTTACTATTCTACCTTACATTTTTGTCTAATTTAAAGTTAAGCATATTTGACTACATACACATCTATGGTTTTAGAGTTGATAGTCTACAAATGTACTTAGCAAACTTAATTCAGGCTTTGACCAAATATTTTCCAAGATTTTTATCCTATATACTTTTCTCAAGTTTATTCATAGCTATAGAAACGTTGATTGTAATTAAGCAAAGATCTAAACCACAGCTTCTTATCGAAGCATTACTATACTTTCTATTCACAGGTGATATCACATCTACACTCATACTTCTTATTATAATGATTTTAAATCTAAAGTTTCTAACATTCTTCATTAATGAGAATAAGAATGAGAAAAAACGAGATGTTGAATGCTTTAGTAATGAAGCAAAATTATCTACTTTGCTTATAGCATTTGGTTCATTGCTATTAATGTTTTCTTTAGAATCATTAGTATTCAGATTCATAACTGTAACTACATTAGTTGTATACATGGTAATTTTTATTGGTGTAGCTTTTTTAAAGCTTCATTGTTTAGCTAGACAATCCATTGCAAAAATTATACTAGTATCTATTCCGCCATTTGGAGTAGTTGTTCTAATGAAAAGCTCTTAAATAATTTATAATCTTAAATCATTTATTTAACTTCTATAACCTCAATTTTATGCCATGAAATGGCTGTAGACAATTTATTAAGTACATCTTCTACTCGTTTTTTAACCGTCTCAATATCTATGAATGGAACAACATCTATATAGTAAAACCTTTTCACAGTTTTGCTAGGATGAGTACCGAAGGTACATGAATTCTCTCTACAAATATCTCTCAATTCTTTTACTATTAGCTCTAAATATTGCTCATCGGAAAGCAATAGAAATACATTAACCCTTTTTACACCTTTAGATGACATTGTGTAGCAACCTTTCATTTCTTTAATTAATCAGGTAGGGAGTCCTTTCATCATTTTTCAGTACTCGGCAGTTACATCATTTTGAATATACTTTATCGTGATAGCCTTTCAATAATATCAAGTGCTCTGTTTTCTGGAGATAGCTTTACATATGCTTTCTTATATCCATCTCTATCTATTAGTGTGTTAACCTTTAAAACTTTTACATTAAATGTTTTTTCAACAAATTCTTTTATCTCTTTTTTATTGCTATTTCTATGAACCTTGAGTGTTATATAGTTGTATTTTTCAGCAAGAAGATAGGCTTTCTCTGTTGTGACAATGTTTACAACAATATTCTTCTTTTCAGTATTTTGACTCATGGCTTTTCAACCACATACAATTTAGATAGTTCTTCTAATGCTTTTTGTGTTATAATAGCAAGTCTTCCTGGCATACCCCCTGGAGCCAATTTACATATGTTTAGTGTTTGTGGTGTGAGATAATCTACACCTGGCAAATTCCTAATTGCTTTGATAACAGGTGCTTGAGTTGATGAAACTATGAATAGCATGCTTTTTGTTTCTTTATATCTTCTTCCCCTCATCTTACCCTTTCCACTTCTAATCTTCACACTATTCTGCGCTTTTTCAATGTTTTGCCAAAGCCCTGTCTTCACAAGATATTCTTTAACTGCTTTTGTTGACTCAATATTTTCAAATTCGTTAACAATTATTATTGGTGGTGAAGATATCTGTGGTGGTATTATGTGTCCTCTAGCAGTAACATATTTTACGTTTGCTAAAGCTGACAATGCTGAAATTATTGCTAACTTCATTTCCTTTTTATTTATTTCCTCATGTATTTTTCTCATTGTTGTTGGTGCAAATTGTCTTCTACCACCAACTACATTTGGTGCAAGAACCGCTCTACCATTATCTAATCTAGGCACTCTCGCAACACTATATCCTATACCCCACGATTCACCAACTCTTCTTTTCCCAGCTAGCGGATCTCTTCCCTTTGGCTGCACCCTTGCTGTAAAAGCTGATAACACAGCTCTTCTAATTAGATCAACTCTAACTGGGTAACTAAAGAGCAGTGGCAGCTCAACTTTATCCACAACATTACCATTTAAATCCAGTAGAGTTCCATATCTTTTCTCAACAGGATATAAAATTAGGAATTTGTTCACCATTTTAATCAACCAGCTATTTTACTTTCTAAACTTACATAAACAATTTTTGGTGGTTGAGTTGGAACCCATCTTGGTGGTCTAATGGGCCATCTCAAAACAAGTGGTCTTTTTGGAACTCCAATGCAGCTCCCCCAAATCATTATCCATTTCGACTTTACTATGCCATAGTGTGGAAAACCTCCAGCAGGTGTTATAGCATATCCATCATCGCCCATAGCAATGATTCTCTTGTTAAATTCTGTTCTTCTGTGAAAGCCCGTTTGACCTGGTTGAGGAACCTCAGACATTGCACCAATTGTTGGGCTTCTGCTACCAACTCTTCTACTACCTTTTCTATGTTTATGCCATCTTGGCAACTCCTTTACACCAAATCTCTTAATAACTCCTTGGAATCCCTTGCCCTTAGTAACTCCTATAATATCAATAAATTGGCCAGGACTAAAAACACTATCCACGGTTATAGTCTTTCCCAGAATATCTAATGCATAGGCAATTCTTTGAGTAATATCTCCACCACCTACAGTAACTTCTATTAAATCTGGCACCTTTTTACTTAACCCCCCAACAGTTTTAACATTAGCTGCAAGAACAAGCGAAACTCTTTTTATTAAAGATGTGTTATTTTTAATCCACTCTATTCTATCATTAATATTTGCTGATGGTCTATATGTTGGTATTCTTCTCCAGATTTCTATCTCCTTTGGAGGCTCTATCCAAACATCTTTTAAAAGTCCTAGACCACCATATTCATTAACGCCATATACCCTTAAAGCTATTGGTATCATTTGCGGAGTTTCAACTATTGTTACTGGAACAAATATTTCTTTACCATACGTAGGGGTTCCAGGTCTATCATCTACAAGAATAACATGTGACATACCGACTTTATAGCCCAAGAAACCCAGAAGTCTTGGTGTATCGAGTTGAGGTGAAGGCCAGCTTCTCACACGTGGAATAAATTCTGATGCTCTTTTCCTTGGTCTAAAACCTAGGCTTCCACGTCTTGGTGCTTTTGTCTTTCTATGTGCCAACGCTTTTCACCTTACTGCAAAAACTTATTGCTTTTTACCTTTTTGCTGTTTTTTAGACCCTTCTCCCTGTTGCGAACTACTTGATTTTACCATGAAAAGTGTTGTTTTTTGCTTACCACCCATTGCCGCAAAACCTCAATCACAATATTTTACTACACTATTATTGTGACATTACTTGAGAAATCAATACAAAACCCTGCTAATAAGCTTTTATAAAGTATGATTTCTGTCAAGGTTTAATATTTACTTATAAACTGTGTATCATCTTTATTTGTTTCAGCTATAAGGTGTTGAAATAGCATGAGTAAGCAATGCTGGGAATTGCCAGTAGAGTGGAAAAAGTTTAGATATAGAGGAAAAGGTCTAGAAGAATTAATAGATATGCCTATGGATGAACTTGTAAAGTTTTTGAATAGTAGAGCACGAAGAAGTTTAACTAGAGGATTTTCAGCTAGGCATAGAAGACTTCTTGAGAAAATTATTGAAGCTAGACAAAAACTTGTAAATGAATGCAAAGAAACCGTGATAAAAACTCATGTGAGGGATATGATCATCCTACCTGTTATGGTTGGTCTAACAATATCTATTTACAATGGCAAAGAATATGTTCCAGTTAAAATAACTCCCGAAATGATAGGGCACTATCTAGGAGAGTTTGCACCAACAACAAAGCAGGTAAAGCATGGTGAACCAGGACTTAAAGCAACTAGAAGCACGTTATTTGTTGCACTTAAATAAATATTATTATCATTATACAGTAGGTGCTTTGCATGGGTAAGAGAATACTCGTTCAAAGGATGGGTAGAGGAGGTCAGCAGTTCAGAAGCCCAAAACACAAAAAAATAGCTCCTGTTAAATACCCATATCTGCCACCTGATAAAACATTGAAGGGAATAGTTGTTGACATAATTCATGAGCCTGGAAGAAGTGCACCAATAGCTTTGATAAAGCTTGAAAATGGTGAAGAGTTTTATAATGTAGCAGTTGAGGGATTGAGAGTAGGACAAGTAATTGAAATAGGTTCTGGTGCAAGTATTGCAAATGGTAATATAGTTCCTTTAAGAAATGTTCCTGAAGGTGCTAGGGTATGCAATGTAGAGTTGAGACCATATGATGGGGGCAAGCTTGTAAGAAGTGGAGGATCATATGCCATAGTAACTGGAAAAACATCTACACATGCAATACTTACTTTGCCAAGTGGAAAACAAAAAACAGTGTTGCTTGATGCAAGAGCAACAATTGGAATGGTTGCAGGAGGTGGTAGACTAGAAAAGCCATTGTTAAAAGCAGGTAATGCATACTACAAGTGGAGGGCAAAGGCAAGAAAGTGGCCAAGGGTTAGAGGTGTTGCAATGAATGCTGTTGATCATCCACATGGTGGAGGCTCGCATCAAAGTGAGTCAAAGCCAACAACAATATCGAGAAGAGCTCCACCAGGAAGAAAAGTTGGGCACATATCTGCTAAAAGAACAGGTCGAAAGAAGGGAGCTCACTAGTTTAAAGACCATAATATCTTTTAAGTATTCTTTCAATTGATTCATAACCTTCACCTGAATTTTCCAGTACCTTGACTCTATACTCATACTCAGCCTCTACATCATCTCTATCTAATCTTTTTGCAAGTCTTTTAATAATATAGCTGCTTAGAATTGATCCACCCCTACTCATATCGTATATCTCTCTCCATCCATCATCAACTCTTTCAAATATTTTCCATACTCTTCGCTCAATGCTATATCCTCTACGAATTCTTGAAACAAGTACCATTAGTGCAGTATTTAGGGAGAGCATTACGTATAGGTCTCGTGGTAAAAGACCTCTTACTGCTAATTCATACTCTTCCGGCGCTGATGCATGAAATGTTGTTGCAGAACCTGAACCAGATGCAACTGCTCTTACAAGCGCAATTATTTCACGTCCTCTAACTTCACCAACAACTAGAATATCGGGTCTGTATCTAAGAGCTGTGAAACATCTTTGGAGTAACTCATCAGAGTCTTCGCCATAGAATTGTATGAACCTAGTTCTTAATGGAAGCTTAATTTCTGGCACATCTTGAACAACTACTATCTTCCAATTTGGGTTTGACAACTGCAAAAAAGCATTTAGTAGTGTTGTTTTTCCGCTACCACTTCCACCAACAACAACATAAAAAAGCTTTGCATCATTAACTAGCCACATTAATGCAGCTATTTCATAGTTTATAACCCCTTGTTTAACAAGTTTTACAACATCTATTGGAACATTTGGCAATTTTCTAACATTAAATGTTGGACTTGAACTAATTGGGTTACCCAATGTGGCAGCAACTCTATAGCCTTCTGGAAGAGTTCCATGAAGCTCTGGCTTTGCATATGATACGGATTTGCCACATTTTATAGCTAGCTTATCTATATAGTTCTTTGCCTCTTCCTCGCTTTGAAAATGAATATTGGTTACAAGAGCTTCATACGATAGAAAATCTCTATGAACAACAGTTACAGGTTTTCTCCAATCAGAAAGCTCCACATCCTCAACTCCACCATCATTTAATACAACATCTAGAATGCCATATCCCTTGCTATCTCTATAAACATAATACATTAGTGTATCATAGTATTTGCGAAGAACCATTCCAAGACCAATTTCACTAGCAACTATTTCAACGGCTTTTCTAATTTCTTCAAATGATTCTAAGCTAAAGTAAGAAGTATACAAGTAGCTCATAATCTTGTTATATGCGTTAAGAAGTACTTCATCAACTAAAGGCTCGTTTACAAAATACCTTGCAATACCATGCTTATCAACACATATTATTACCTCAGCCATTCCAACACTATATCTCCTTAAAACATCCAAACAAATATCATCAATATTTTCAATTCTCAAATATCTTAGATTCTTCACAACAAAATTAACTGAATTATTTTTAGAAAAGGCCTTGCGCATTCTTATTAAAAAATTCAAAGTGAGACACCTCCGAAAGAAAATACATTATTTAAATAACGTATATCGAAAAATTGATTTGCAAAACTATGATAATTTAAATAATGAATAACATAGATATGAAGTTTGTTGTTTTAATTCGCAATTGTTGATAACAAAAACTTTATAACCCTATTATTAACATAAATAGAAACTCAGTAGCCGGGTCGTCTAGCGGCCAAGGATGCGGGGCTTTGGCCCCCGTGACCGGGGTTCGAATCCCCGCCCGGCTACCAACAACACAATTAATGATGATCAGAGGGTCTTATGAGTGTTCTCGATGAAGAAAGCCGGAAATGCTGATCAGAATTAATGGCAATGGCATCAGTTAAACAGATAACGTAAAATTTGTAATAGTTTAATTGTGTTTTGGTGCTATTTTCAATGGGTTCTCAAAGTAGAAAACCATTAATTAAAAGAATTGCCGAAAAGGTTCTTGGACCCAGCTTTGCTGATATGCTTTGGAAAAGAATTGAGATAGTAGGAGATGTAGTGATTATTAGGCGTGCTTTTGATGTTTCTGTGGAAGTTTACAAAGCAATTGGTGAAGAAATTCTACGAGAGCTTCCATATATAAAAAGTGTTTGGCTTGCAACATCACCTGTAAAAGGCTCTGAAAGAATTAGAGAGTATGTTCATATTGCTGGAGAAAAGAAGAGTGAAACAATGTATAAAGAGCATGGCTGTATATTCAAAGTGGATTTTACAAAAGTTTACATATCTCCTGTTTTAGGTTTTGACCACATCAGAATAGCGAAAATGGTTAAAGCAAATGAGAAGATATTAAACATGTTTGCTGGATTTGGCCCTTATAGCATAATAATATCTAGGTATTCTAAACCATTTTATGTAGTTTCAATAGATTTAAACGAATTTGCTGCAAAATATGCTAGAATAAACATCGAGTTAAATAAGGTTGATGCATTCAACGAGGTTATACATGGAGATGCATTATTGATTACACCAACATTTCATGAAGAATTTGACAGAATATTAATGCCTTATCCAGATATTTTTGAAAATGCATTCAAAGTCTCGCTAAGTGCTGTAAAAATAGGTGGTTATCTGCATCCACATCTATTTGTAGAAGCACAAAATAAGCACGAAGCTATGCAAAAAGCATATGACATTATTAAATTACATGCAAAAGAACTTGGTGTTGTTGTAGAAACTCTTGGAGGTCATGTGATAAGGGGTGTAGCACCAAGAAAATACCATGTTACTGTAGATGCTATAGTAAAATCCAAATACAAGAAGCAATGATGTAACTGTATTATAAGTACTATAAATGCTTGCTAAAATTGAAACCTCAATGCTATTGCATTAAATAGAAGCATGTCACGAGGGTATTTATTGTGTCATTGGTATGAAGAATAAAAAATATTTTTAGGCAGGCTAATAATGATTCAATGATATGGTAAAACAATGCCTCGGGGTGAAGCATTTTAATGTCATATGGATTTAATAAAGATGTTGATGTTGTTATTAAAGAGTTTAATAGCATGTTTAATGTTGATCCAGATGTTGTTGTATCTGCTCCAGGTCGTCTTGATTTTTTGAATACGCATCAGGATTACAAGGGCCTTCCTGTTGTGTCTGTTGGTGTTAATCTAAGGACTTATGTTGCTGGAAAGAGATTTGAAGGTAGTTTCATAGAGGTTTTTTCAGGTAATTTAAGAGATGAGGGATCCGATTACTTTGATAGAATTGATTTATCAAAACTTGAATTGGTTTCTAAGCAAAAGTGGTTTGGAAATTACTTAAGAGCAGCTATTATTGCACTTAAACAAAGAGGATATGTTATTAACAGTGGTGCAAGGATTTGGATAAGAAGCTGGGTTCCAATAGCCTCTGGATTAGGAAGCAGTGGAACACTAGTGGTAGCCTTTATAGCAGCATTAAATGAGTTATACGGCTTAAATCTTAGTGTAAAAGACATTGCCGAGCTTGCCTATATTGCAGAACATGATGTTTTAAATATTCCATGTGGAAGACTAGATCAGTATGGTGCTGCTTTTGGCAATGTATCTGTAATTGAAACTGTTCCACCATATAATGTTGAAACAATACAGTTTAGTGAGGGAATTTTTGCTGTTATTGATAGTGGCATTAGACATAGCACAGCAGATATTCATCCAAAAAGACAAAAAGAAATAGAGATGGGTTTAGAAAAACTCATGTCAATAGCTTCAGAATCCTTGAGAAAGAAGCTTGGGTACAGGTATTGGGAACCTAAATGGGATTCTTTAACAATTGAGGAACTTAAACCATATTTAAATGAATTGGAGGAGAAGAGTCGAAACAGAATACTATACACTATTAAAGCCCATAAATCAACAATGTTGGCAATAAAGATTCTTAAAGGCTATAAACCCTCATCTACAGAAATTGCTCAAGTACTTGAAGTAAGTGAGGAGGATGCTAGGAAGATAGTAGGTAAAAGCAAAGTAGATATAATTGGCTACATAATGACTCATCAACATCAGTTACTTAGTCGCTTATACGATGTTAGTCTACCTGAACTCGATAAAATTGTTGATGAATTTATAAGCAATGGTGCTTTAGGAGCAAAACTTTCTGGAGCAGGCCTAGGAGGATGTGTTATTGCACTTTTCAGAGACTCTGAAACAGCTTCTAAAGCACTTAATCACATTCTCTCAAGAGGTATCGGAGCCAGGGGCTGGATCGTAAAAGTGGATAGGGGCATAACTCGCCATAGGTGATGCACACTATGTCAAATAGTGAAGAGCTTGTTATGGAACTTAGATGGGATCCTACACTAGGAGAGTGGATAATGGTTTCAAATATTAGAAGTGCAAGACCATGGCAGCCAACATCTTTTTGCCCTTTCTGCCCTGGAACTCCTGAAACAGGATATGGATGGAAAGCGCTTATACTTGAAAATAGGTTTCCCATGCTAATTGAAAATCCGCCTAATCCATCTATTCACAGATTCTACAAAACTGCAAAAGCTAGTGGAAAGTGTTATGTTGTTGTAGAAACCCCTCAGCATGACTTAGACGATTTAAGTGATTTACCTCTTGAACAAATAAAATATGTTATTGAGCTTGTTATTGAAAAGCAGAAAGAGGAAATGAAAAAAGATTATGCCGAGTATTTTCTATGGTTTAGAAACAAAGGTAGGGAAATAGGTGTCTCGCTTACACACCCACATAGCCAAATATATGTCACACCATTTACCCCCATAAGAGTACTGAGGGAGATAGAGAATGCTAAAATATATTGGGAGAAAAATAGAAGATGCCTTTTTTGCGATATACTAAAAGTGGAAGTTGAAGACAAAACAAGATTACTGTTGGAAAACACAAACTGGGTTGCATTCATGCCATTCTACTCTCACTGGCCATTTGAAATACACATATATCCAAAGAAACATATCCAGCTCCTCACCCAATTGTCCGAAGTAGATATTGTAGACCTCGCTAAAATACTGAAGCATAGTTTGTGTGGCTTAAAGAAGCTATTCTCAAAACCAATGCCATATATAATGGCTGTTCACCAAAGCCCCTTGAAAGGCGATTGCAGCTTTTATCATCTTCACATTGAAATTTATGGAATATTGCGTGATGAAAACAAGTTAAAGTATGCTGCAGGCATGGAAACAGGTGGAGGGAACTTCACATATGATTCTGTTCCAGAATTAAATGCGCAGAAGTTGAAGAAAAAAATTATTGAGTGTTTAAATGAGAACAGCTTGTAACATTTTTATGCAACAGTTTTTGCTAGTTCCTCTACAACACTCTCTGCTTCCTCTTTTGACTTAGCCTCTAGAACATGAGTTCTATCTGGTAAGACAACAACTGTGTAATTCTTGAACTTAACTATGTACACAGGTCCTTTATCTAGCACCTCAGACAATTCTGCACCTAGTTGTGGATTCTTGAAAACTCTAAGTAGTTTTGCAACTGTTGAATATCTTAGTGCCTTGATGCCCTTGCTTAAAAATGCTGTTTCATCCTTTACATGAACAACCTTTTCAACCTTAACCACAACTCTACACCTCAACATCTATACATCTCTAAAAGGAGTTATAAGTTTTACGATTCCATACAATATTTAGTCGACCTTGCATCTTAAAGATATTTTAATGTTAAAGCCGTTCTTTGGTGAAATCTGAAAGATAGGCAAAAATATAAAAAATGTTTTGCAGTTAATCTAGATGATTAGGGTATGGTCTATGTCTGCAGATGTAAAAATACTTGAGAATGGTGTAGAAGTGCCTTTTGATGTAGGAAAGGTTGTTATAGAGTTTTTCGATAGCAACATCGTTCGTATTACCCATGCTCCAGTTTCTTCATGGTATATTCACAGCTTTGTTATTGTTGCAAAGCCTAAGCAAGTTAATGTTAGTATTGAAAGAGTTGGAAATGTTGTTGCTATTTCATCTAATGAAATTAGTGTTTATGTTGATACAAAGGATTATACCATAGAAATTAGATTTAATGGTTTTTTAATTAAGGAAGTTAGTAGAAGAGCTGTTAAGCAAAAGCTTTACGGCGAGGAGTTTTACACTTTCGAACAAATCTTTGAAATAGAACCTGACTCTGTTTTGCATGGTTTTGGTCAGCACGCTGGTTATTCAGCTCATGCAACATTTAATTACAGGGATAGAACTGTTTATCTAGCGCAAAGAAATACTGATATTGTTGTGCCTTTTGTTGTTTCTAGTTCTGGTTACGGGATTTTGTGGGATGTTTATTCAATGGGTGTTGTAGAGTCTAGAGGAAATGTTCTTAGGGTGTGGTTCGAGGCTTGTGATTACCTAAGCTACTATGTTATATATGGACCTGATTTAGATAGGGTGATAGCTGGCTATAGATGGTTAACTGGAAAAGCAGTTATGCTACCCAGATATGCTTTTGGCTATTGGCAGTCAAAAGAGCGTTACGCTTCTCAAGAGGAAATAGTTTCTGTAGCTAAAACATTTAGAGAGAGGGGAATACCTATTGATATAATTGTTCAAGACTGGAGATACTGGGGAGACTATGGGTGGAATGCCTTCAAATTTGATGAAAAGTATTATCCTGATCCAAAGAAAATGGTTGAGGAAATACACAAACTAAATATTAGAATAGCGATATCTATTTGGCCAATATTTGAAAAGAAAACTGAGATATATAGAGAAGCTGAGGAAATGGGCTGTATAATGGAGGGTGGTGCAGAGGATTTTGGCCTTATAAATGTTTTCAAGGAGGAATGTAGAGAATGGTTCTGGAGAAAAATAAATGAAGTATTCTACAGCATAGGCATAGATGGTTGGTGGCTAGATGCATCAGAACCGGAGGTGATGCCTCGTCTAATTTATTCAACATGGCAAAAAACTCTTGACATAGGTAATGGGAGAAAAATGATCAAATATCTCAATATATATCCTTTGCTTGAAACAAAAGCTGTTTACGAAGGTCAGAGAAAAACATCGAATAGGAGAGTACTTATATTAACTAGATCAGGCTTTGCTGGCATTCAAAGACATGGTGTTGTTAATTGGAGTGGTGATATAACAGGAGATTGGACAACACTCAGAACACAGATATGGGCAGGGCTAAACTATAGCATGTCTGGCTTGCCATACTGGACAACTGATATAGGCGGCTTTTTCAGTGGAAATCCAGATACTGATGGATATAGAGAACTGTTTATTAGGTGGTTCCAGTGGGGGGCTTTTTGCCCAATATTTAGAGTTCATGGAACTTATTATCCAAAGGAGCCTTGGAGATTTGGTGAAGAAACTGAGAAGATTCTTGTTAAATTTATTAGGCTAAGGTATAGGCTTTTGCCATACATATACACATTGGCTTGGATGGTTTACAGCCAAGACTATACCATTATGAGACCACTTGTTATGGACTTTAAAAATGACAAAAATGTTTACAACATAGATGATCAATACATGTTTGGGCCCTTCATAATGGTTTCACCTATTACAATACCATCAACATTCGATAGAGAGATTTACTTACCTTATGGCACATGGTATGATTTTTGGACTGGAGAAAAGCTGGTTGGAGGTAGAAGAGCTAGAGTTAATGCTCCACTAAACATTATACCATTACATGTTAGAGCAGGTGCCGTATTACCCCTTGCACCACTAACTATTGAGAGCTCTAACGAGTATGGAAATGAAATTGAGTTGAGAGTGTATAGAGGTAGGGATGGCGAATTTACATTATATATAGATGATGGGGAAACATATGATTATGAAAAAGGGCTTTATGCATTAATACCAATTAAATGGATTGAAAAAGAAAATAAACTTGTGATAAGCGAGAAAAGAGGTTTGTTTAACATTGGATCTATTAAATTTAAGGTTGTGATTGTTGACAGAGGTAAGGGAGTAGGTGTTGAAGAGTCAAAACCTGATGAAGAAATTGAGTACAATGGTAAGGAAATTGAGCTAAAACTCTAGCTTTCATTATGAAACAGCTTTTTTACTTTTCCAAACCTTATATGTTTTGTGCCTAAAATGACTAAAAGAATTGTAGTTATTGGTGGTGGCGCAGCAGGGGCATCAGCAGCATCAAGAGCAAGAAGACTTGATCCCTCAGCTGAGGTAATTCTTGTTGAAGCATCTAATATGATTACCCACGGCCCTTGCGCAATTCCTTATTATGTTGAGGGTATTGTTAAAGACAAGAAAATGCTTGTAACCTACACTGCTGAGGAATTTGAACGTGAAAGAGGGATAAAGGTTTTCATTAATACTGTTGCAAAGAGCATTGATGTTGATAAGAAAGTTGTTGTGTTGGAGAGAAATGGTAAGGAGTTTTCAATTGAGTGGAGCAAGCTAGTTATTGCAACAGGTGCTATACCTGCAAAGCCAAAAGTAGATGGTGTGGATGCAAAAAATGTTCATGTTATTAGGCATCCTGCACAAGTTGATGAGTTATATGAAGCTGTTAGAAGTGCTAAGACTGTGGCTATTGTTGGTGGTAGCTATCTTGGATTGGAAATGGCCGAAGCTGTTGTTGCTTTGGGTAAGAAGGTTATATTGATTGAGAAAGAAGCTCAGCTACTGCCAAAGACTCTCGACAGTGATATGGCTGATATTGTGGCTAAGGAGGTTGAGTCAAAAGGAGTTGAACTACATCTTTCAGAGTCGCTAAAAGAGATTATTGGAAATCATTCTGTGAAAGCTGTTGCAACAAATAAGAATGTTTATGATGCTGATTTAGTGATTTTAGCAACAGGTGTGAAACCAAATGTTGAACTGGCTGTGAAAAGCGGTATCAAACTAGGTATTACAAGTGCTATAGATGTGAATGAATTTTTGGAAACAAATATTGAGGATGTGTATGCTGCTGGCGATGTTGCTGAGAAAAAACATATTGTAACTGGCAAAAGAGTTTGGATCCCACTTGCGCCAGCTGCGAATAAAGAAGGTCAGGTTGCTGGTGCAAATAGTGTTTTAGGCAGGTTTCTGAGGTTTCCCGGTGTTGTTGGAACAGCTATAACAAAGTTTTTTGATATGTTCATTGCTAGAACTGGTTTGGGCGAAGAAGAGGCTAGAATGCATGGATTTAATGTAGAAAGCAAATTAGTTAAGGTGAGAACAAAGGCACATTACTATCCAAAGGGCTCTTACGCATTAATCAAGATGATTGTAGAGTCTGGTAGTGGTAGAATTCTTGGGGTGCAGATAATAGGTTGGGAGGAAGCGGTTGCTGAATACATAAATGTTGCAGCTCTTGCTGTAGAAAAGGGTATGACTATTGACGATCTATTCTTTGCCGATATAGGCTATCACCCAGCAGTTGCACCTGTTTGGCATCCACTAATAGTAGCAGCTAGAGTTTTATCTCATGGGCGTTTCTAAAACTAATTATCAATTAAATTGCTTAACAAGGTTTACAGAAAAGCAGTGATTTTATGCTCATACCCAATATTTCACATAGCGAAAAATGGAAGCAGTTTTTTAGAAGAGATATTGGAAGAGCACTGGGTTATTGTGAAAGAATAGTGGGGTTATACAACAAACTTGCAATGAGTTCTTCTGATATTAAAACAAGAAAAATTGTTGCAGGAGTTATAGGAAAAGATACCATAGGGCATTGGAGAGATGTTCAAGAAATATTCAAGGACTTTTTTGGGGTAAGCTGTCTTCAATGTTCTGAAGCAGTAAAAAATATTGCAAAGGGAATACCATGTGAGATTGCATTGCAAAAAACATCACTTTCTTTTGATGCATCAACCTATATCAAAGAACTCGAAGTGCTTATGTTGATATTAGCGGAGGTATATAGAGGTTCAGGTATTGCAAGACCGGATATAGATGTTTCAGTCATTGTTGAAAAAGATTATAATACTCTTTTGAACAACCCTCTTCATATAATTAGAGTATTAAAAGGTTTGTACACATCTCTACGAATGCTTTTGCCTCTATATAATGAATTCACCTATTTTCTTTTAATAACAAGAAATATTGATGAAGAGGTCTTTGAAAAATATTTTAATAATGTAGACATGGAAATGTTAAACAGATTTGGTGTTAGATATAGAAGAATTGAGTTATGCAACAAAACACTCATATTTACTCATGATAGAAATAGTGTTGGGGAAAAGGTGCTGCTTTTAGTAAGCAATATATACAGATTTTTTAAGCTGAGATCACACATATTAAAGAAATTCATTAGAATTGAAAATGAAAAAGAAAAATTCTTAGAGAACATGCTTAACACAGCCAATAACTTGCTTAAAGATCTAGAGATTAAGAATAATCAATTCATATATTCATTAATGTTTAGAAATGCCAGAAGGAGATTTGCTCGAGCTAAATACATTTACATATCAACACATGTTAGAATAGATAGAGAAAACTGCAAGACTAGAATAGGATCTGTTGAAATACCATACAAAGACTTTATCAAGTATGTGGAGCCATATATGATAACAGGTCTTCTGCATTTAGACAATATCATGAGTAAAAACAATTATGTGGAAATGGTGTTGAATGTTTATATAGATCCAAGGAACATTAGCTATAGATAATATCATTGTTAGGTAAGCTACATAACTGTTTATGATGATTCTTATACCAGTCTAGGTAGTATTGTAGCTCCTAAAGCTATTGAAATAGCTATTGAGATTGGTGTTAGCAATACCAAAAGCAGGGCTACTAGTTCATCATCTAAATTAAATATTTTACTTAATATAACATTTGTAACGGCTGGTGGCATTAAGCTTTGGAGTATGATGCCGTGGACATACAAATAATTTTCACTAGCTTTAACTAAAATTGTGTGAACTAGTGAAATTGCGATAAGAGGGGAAATGACGTATTTTATTAAAAACGAAATTAGAATGATTTTAGTGCTTTTCCTAAATGTTTTAACAGTTAGTTTGCCCATGGCCTCTCCTATTAAAATAAATGATAAGTAAAATGATTGTGAAATAACAAAGTCTATTGTTTCAACAATAGCGTTATAGCCAATGTCTAAAAACATTTTTATAGTTAATGCAACAATAAGTGCTGTAAATACTGGTATGGATTTCAAATAAGTTTTCTTATCATAACCTCTCTTCGCTGTTATATATGCTAGAAAAAGTGTTATGATTGGCAACACTATGTTGAATGCGATCATATATGGTATAACATATATGCTATTGCTCCATAGTATTATTGCAAGAGGTATTGCTAAATAGCCTGAGTTTGGCATTGAAAGTGATAAAGATGCTGAAAAAGCCTCAATAAGCTCTGCAACTAGTCTAATCAATGAAAAGGAAATTCCAAATATTAAAAAGATGTGAAGTAAAGAAATAAATATCAATAATGCAAATTGGTAATCTATGTGCATGAAACCTATTTTCATAATTATAGTAATTGGAACAGCTACATAGAAAAGATACTTATTAAGAACATCAATAAATACATTGACAAATTTGCTTCTAATTCTAGATGTGGCGTAACCCAGCAGCATGAATAGAATTATTATCAAAAGCTCAAAAAGACTCATTTTAACCACAACAAACTAGATGTTTTCAATAGTGACAAGAAGTGAAATGGTTAGCTATGTGATGATCTTGCGGCACACTGAATAGTGATGTGAAACACCTAAACTGATTAATAACATAAGTTCTTAGCTTTTCATTAACCCAATTAAATTTAGGATTAATCAGCAGATCAATGGATAAAGGTAAAAACCCTATATTTCTCAACGAAAACACCTGTTGTTTTGCTTTTTATGTAATTCAATTAATTTTAAATGATACCATTGTATATTCATTCCTAGAAGTTGAAGTAGTTACCAATGGAAAAGTTTTTAAGTTTTTATTTTCTGAATATAATATTAAAGTTATTACAACATCTTTAAATTAGTTGATGTTGTGATTAGAGTTAGAAACATTTTTAATAGCATTTGATTAGCTTTTTTATGGCGATAATTGTTGAAAAGCAAATGTGTTGTAGTAGCTTCTATAGCTTCTCGAAAATCTGTAGCAATAGCTAAGTCTATAAAAAGTTTATTGAATGTGAAAGTTGTTGGCATTTCTCACACTTTTCATCCACACATATTTTCACGTGTTTTTGACTACAAATATTTTTATAGGGTTGATAGAAGAGGTGTTGTGTGGCCTTATATAGTTGCTTCAATTGCTTATAAGAATGGCTGTGAAGTTGTTGTACCTGTTGACTATGCTGATTTCACAAGTTTTTCTAAGTATGTTGACATGTTTCGTGAATTGAAAATAGCTGTTGCAGCACCAAGTTATGAAGATATTGTTTTAGCTTCTGATAGAGTTAGAGTTGTTGATAAATTAGCTAGTATTGCTATGTTTCCTAAACAAGTCTTTATAGATAATGGACATAGCTTTGAAAAAGTCTATGAATTACTTCCACCACTTGTTGTAAAAGATCTTGGAGAAGCCTCAAATTCAACATTTCATTTAGACTATGAATCAGCAGCTGAAGAGGTTTTTGAAAGAGCTCCATGTATTGTTCAAGAATATGTTGAAGGTGTTGCAAGAGGGTATTACGCTTTGGCATTCAATGGCGAGCCAATTATTGAATTCACACATCAAAGAGTTGTTGAGTATTTGCCTATTGGGGGTGCAAGTCTATATGCTAAAGGACCTGTTAAAGACCCGTTGCTATATGCTATTGGAAGAAGAATCGTTAGAGCATTGAATTGGAGTGGCATTATAATGATTGAAACGAGATATGTTGATGAGTCTGGAACATACTATGTTATTGAAATAAATCCCAAGTTCTGGGGAAGCATAGATCTATCAGTAACTCTGGGATATCACTTTCCAGCAATACTTGTTTCTGCTTATATCTATGGTGTTGAGAAGGCAAGGGAACTAGCAGGAAGTTTAAAAGTTAGTAGAGGAGAGTTTATATGGGGTTTAGATGGGTTGAGATACTTAGTTAAAATACCTTCAACATGGTTTTACATGGCCAAAAACATCTTTATGAATCCCCTGAACAGCGATACTGATTTTCTGGATCCTGCAAAAAACTTAGTACAGATTTTAAAGGCTATTGAAAGATTTGGTAGAGAGTCTAGCAACTGGAGAGCATATTTAGAAAGTGCTAGGAATGAGTCTAGATATTGGATTAAAAGGTTTATGCAGTTTGTGAATAGTTTTGAAAGAGTTGTTATATTCGATTTGGATTCAACACTAACTTTACTTCCAGTGCAATGGAGAAGTGTTAGAGCAAGGCTTATGAGACTTGGACTAGTAATGGAGTGGGAAACTATAAACAGAGCTATGGTGAGGCTTTGGAGAACAGATATCGAGAAGTTTAAGATGTTATCCAATATCATTGAAGAGGAGGAGCTAAAATCTTTAGAGAAACTTAGCGAGAATAACTTGTATGTTCCAAGAGATCTTTTAGAGAAACTTGCTGAAGAGACAAGGGTATGTGTAGCAACAAAACAAAGTTTCAAAGTCGCAAAATTGGTTGTTAACAAGCTTGGTATTGCAAAATACGTTGATAACATAGTTGGCAGAGATGGTGATGTCGGCCCAGAAAAAATTGCTATGTACCTTAAATGCATAAATGGCTATGAAAACGCAAAAGCAGTTGTAATCGATGATAATATTGAATATGTTGTAAATGCTTATAGAAAAGGCTTTACACCTATGCTAGCCTCCAACAATAAATACAAAATTGCTAGGGTTTATCGACTTGGAATTCCAGCAGGCTCTACAGAAAAGCTTGTTAGTTTTATTTTACATGCTCTCAGCTCTTTGAAGCAATAATGCCTTTACCTTCATACTTCTAACTTTCTCTTCTCGCTCCATTTCATCAAATTTCATCATAAGGTATCTTATTGTGGTTAAGAGTCTTGGGATCAAGACCTTTTCAAGCATTGTAACAATTCTCTTTACTCTAGAAATTTCTATTGCAAGCTCTATCAACTCTTTTTCGTATTCAGCCACAGAAATCAATGTTTCTAAGAACTCTTTGCGTCTCATCTGAATACTGGATACTTCAATTGGTAAAGCTGGTGTGTGTAGTGGTATGGATGAAGCCTCCATTGATGGTGCTACAACACCCATGATGTTTCTAGTAGATGCAACAACCTCTGCCACTTCACCAATAGTTTGAGCACCCTCGTTGAGAGTCTCTAAACCGTGTAGTGCAACAGCATATGCGTAATCATTGTAAATATCATTAAGCATTTCATGGAGTTTGCGTCTAGCATCATAAGCTTTTCTAAAAACTATGTAAAATTCTTGCAAAAGAAATGTTAGCCTATCTCTTAAAATTCTGTGGATTCTTCTACTTAATGCAAGTCTTCTTCTAAGTCTTATAAGCTCTATTTTTGTTGGTCTTGGCAATCTAATTATTTCGCTGCTCAGTCTAGCTCCCTCTATACTTTGGATGATACCTCTTGATAGTTTCTGGTCTTATTTGTCTAAGCTCATCTTCTGGCAGCATTGCAAAAAGCTCCCATGCAATATCAAGTGTTTTCTCTATAGGCCTTCTTTCATACTCTCCTTGGTTAATAAACCTCTTCTCAAACTCATCAGCAAAATCCAGATACTTTCTATCTCTTGGTGTAAGAGATTCTATACCAACAATAGTAACAAGTTCTCTTAAATAAGTTCCCTCAGAATATGCAGCCATTAGCTGTGCAAAAACCTCTCTATGGTCTTCTCTAGTCTTTCCAGGCCCTATACCCTCCTTCATTAATCTAGATAGTGAGAGAAAGACATCAACAGGTGGGTATATACCCTTTCTCCACATATCTCTAGATAAAACAATTTGCCCCTCGGTTATATACCCAGTTAAATCAGGTATTGGATGAGTGATATCGTCATCAGGCATTGTTAGAATGGGCATTATTGTCATGCTACCCTTCTTACTTGCTGTTCTACCAGCTCTTTCATACATTGTAGCCAGATCTGTGTACATATAGCCTGGGTATCCTCTTCTACCAGGAACCTCTTCTCTAGCAGCTGAAATTTCCTTCAATGCCTCACAATAGTTCGTCATATCAGTCAATATTGTCAAAACATGCATATCATATCTCCATGCAAGAAACTCTGCAGCTGTTAAGGCTGTTCTAGGCAGTGCAAGTTTCTCAACAGTTGATGCTGAGGCTGGTGCTATGAAGGCTATCGTCCTGTCTAGTGCACCCATGGACCTTAATTCATTGAGAAAGTACATAGCCTCTTCATGTGTTACTCCAACAGCTCCAAATACAACAGCAAATTTTTCACCACTTCCTCTCACAGCAGCTTGTCTAACTATTTGCATAGCCAATCTATTGTGAGGCAATCCAGAACCAGAAAATATTGGTAGCTTCTGTCCTCTAACAAGAGTTAGCATACCATCTATTACAGAAACACCTGTTTCTATAAACTCCGATGGTGGAACTCTTATAGCTGGATTCAGAGGCTCTCCATGTATATCCAGATAATCTTCAGGAACTATTGAAGGACCACCATCAATTGGTCTGGCAAGGCCATCGAATATTCTTCCAAGCATATCAGAAGACACAGGAATGCTTAGTGTTTCTCCACGAAATCTTATCACAGTTTTTCCTGTAGTAATACCTAATGAGGTGCCAAAAACTTGTATTATTGCAACATCTTTACTAACATCTATAACCTGCCCCAGTCTAGTAGTCCCATCAACATCTATTTCAACAAGTTCCCCGTATCTTATTCCACCCAATGCCTTTACAAATATCAAAGCTCCTCTAGTACCTATAATCTGCTTGCTTGCTTTCGAAGTAAGCTTGGGAATCTCAACGGCTTTAGACATTAGTGCTTCACCAAAGAACCAAATTCTTGATTTAGAGTTTCAAGAAATTGTGGAATAAGCTTCTTCAAATCATCTATGGAATAGAACTTTAGCTGATAAAGCATGTACCTACTCTTAAACTCTCTTATTTTAGAAACGCTAACACCCTTTGAAACAGCTTCTAAAGCTTTTTTGTAAAACTCCATTATAGCCTCCATCATCACAATGCCTTTTTCTGGCGGCGAGTAGGCATCAACAGGATCTAAAGCACTTTGCTGTAGAAAGCCCTCTCTAATAATTCTAGCTATTTCAAGAACAAGCTTATCTTCTTCAGGTAGAGCTTCAGGACCTACAAGCCTAACAATATCGCTTAGCTCAGCTTCTCTTTGAAGAATTCTCAGCATTGTTAATCTATACTTGCTCCACTTACCATCTGTTACCTTATCCCAGTACTCCTTAACAAAATCAACATACATACTATAACTTGTAAGCCAGTTAATTGCAGGGAAATGCCTTCTTGTTGCAAGTCCATAGTCCAATGCGTAAAAGCTTTGAACATATCTAACAGTATTTCTAACAACAGGCTCGCTAAAGTCTCCTCCAGGTGGTGAAACAGCACCAAATATAGTTACACTACCAAATCTCTCTGGTTTTCCAAGAGCCTTAACCTTGCCAGCTCTCTCATAGAATTCTGAAAGCCTGCTTGCTAAATATGCTGGGAACCCCTCTTCACCAGGCATTTCCTCCATTCTACCACTTATCTCTCTCATAGCCTCAGCCCATCTACTAGTAGAATCAGCAACTATTATTACATCATAGCCCATATCCCTAAAGTATTCAGCAATTGTTATACCCAGAAACACACTTGTTTCCCTAGCTGCAACAGGCATATTACTTGTATTTGCTATGAAAACAGACCTCTCCATCATTGGTCTTCCTCTTCTAACATCCATAAGCTTTAGAAAACTTGTTAAGGCATCTGACATTTCATTACCTCTTTCACCACAGCCAACATATATTGCTATATCAGCATGACTCCACTTAGTCAATTCTTGAAGCAAAACAGTTTTACCTGTTCCAAACCCACCTGGAACAGCAGCTTTACCTCCTTTCGCAATTGGAAAAACATGGTCTATAACCCTAATACCTGTAACCAAGGGCTCTACAGGATTTAGCTTCTCTACATAGGGTCTTGGAATTCTAATAGGCCAAATGTGATAAAGTTTGACATTGAATTCTTGTTGACCAGAAGAAACAACTGCTATTGTATCCTCAACAGCATAGTCACCATCATCAGCAATCCATTTAAGCTCGCCTTTAACATTAGGTGGAATCATTATGTAGTGTTTAACAAGTGGAGTCTCATTGACATAGCCTATAATATCTCCTGGATAAACCTTGTCACCAACATTAACACTTCTCTCTTTCACAAAATACCACTTCCTGCTTCTGTCAAGTGATGGAAGCTTAACCCCTCTTCTAATAAATATATCATTTAGTAACCTAGCAATGTCTTTCTCAGGTCTTTGAAGCCCATCATAAATAGATCCTATTAGCCCAGGTCCAAGCTCTGCTGACAAAGGCCTTCCAGTAGCCTCAACCTTTTCACCAACAGTAAGACCTGTTGTCTCCTCATAAACTTGTATATATATCTTCTCTCCCCTAACAGCTATTACCTCTCCAATAAGCCCTTCTTTACCAACATAAACAACTTCATACATCATTGGATTTGGTATATCAGTAGCTACTACAAGAGGACCAGCAATTCTATATATCTTGCCAACTCTTTCACTCATAGATTATCACTCTAAATGAATTTCATAACCTATATATCTTCGAATAAGTTCTCTATAAAAAACTTTTAAAGATTCAAATAAATCTTTTTTATCATCAGGTATAAGCACCACAATTGGATATAGTCTTTGCAAGTTCAAATCTATGAAACTTATTTCAGCTGGTACTAAACTTTTTTGAACTGCTACAATGGCTAAGTCATTGCGTGTAGCAAGCTTGTCTAAAAAATTCTTTGCTTCACCCCAGTTATTCACAGTGTAAACCTCTTTAATGCCTAGCATTCTCATAAGAGGCTCAAACTCTTTTTTAACAATGGCACAAATGCCTTTAACAAATTCTTTTGGCAAACTCATTTAATCACCCAAGACACTGGAAACACATATCTTAAAACACGAATTTCGTAATATCTATTCACTAAATACAGTGTCAAGAGATCTATTACCTGAGGAGAAAATAGCAAGATATCTCTGCATTTGTAATAAACATAGTTAGCTTCATGTAGTGTGGATTTAGATGGTTGAGACCTAAATATGCTAATCATGTGGTTTACAGAACTTTCAAGCATATATGATAACATGCCATCTATTTTCAAGTTAGAAGTTATTTGTTTAAGAAAGTCTTTTAATGAATGTGAAAATGCAATGCCAAGTCTCTCCAAATTGGATGTGTGCTTTGCATAGTTTATAGCAACAAGCAAAGCTATGCATTGAAAAGCCTTGGAAGGATCTTCTTCAAATATTTTTTGTGGTGTGCTCACCTCCAAACTTGTTTTAATGCTTTGAATGAACGATTGCAAAAGACAATCATAGGTTTTCTCTTTTGTACAATGTGAATAAACATTTAGGTACTCAGGGTTGAAAAAAGTTGTTGCTACATTGGGAAACTTATTACTTATAATAGCTTGGTGTATTCTGTCAAGATCATAGAAAGCTAGGAAGAATTTGAAAAAATTTTCATAGGGTTGTGGAAGAAGGTTGTAGATATAGCTTAGCTCATTTTTTGTGAGCTCAACAAGGTTTTTGTCAAGTTCTTCAACAGTTTTTGCAGATAGAAGATTCATGTATTCTGTTCTTGAGTTGTATCTTGTTAACATTGATGGCAAGTCTATGAAACGATTCTCTAGAGCTATTTGTAAAGCCTCCTCAAGTTTCGGGTTCTTATCTAAATAAGTTATTATAACTGATTTTATGCTTTCTCTACTCATTTTATATTGTGTTTTCATCTTTCGTCACATGGTTTTTGATATTTGCGTTATCATAATTCTAAGAACCCTTTCCAATCTTTCATCATAGCTATTATCAATGATTACATCTCCATTCATACACTCAACTATTATACCCCCAACAATATTTGCTTCATAAACACCCTCAACCCTTATTTTATAAAACTCTTCAACATATTTCTTAATCGTATCAGAAAACTCGATATCTCTCGGCGAGACCTTGACTACAATGCTATCAACTTTGCCAATAGTATTGAAAACCTCTTGAATACTTTCATCAATCAACTTTTTAATAGAATCCAATCTCTTATCAGAAGACAAAGCATTTATTTCATTAACAACAAGTTCTCTAATTTCCTTAATAATAGAGCTTTTTGCTTCAGCTAATATAATTCTGGCCTTGTATCTACACTCAGCTACTCTAGCATCTGGATTTAGCCTAGCCAATATCTCTGCTTTTTTCTGTTCAACCAATGCTGATTTTCTCTTCAAAGCCTCTTCAACAATTCTTTTAGCCTCCTCCTCAGCTTTTCTCAAAATTGATTCTGCTTCAGCCTTAGCTTTTTCCAAAACAGCTTTTCTCAAATCCTCAACACTCATACAGTTCCTACCAACTAGCTATAATAGAGGCCATTAATATGCCAAACACCATTCCGAGAATCCCGAAAAGCTCTTCATAAGCAGCCAAAATTATTGTAGGAGCAAATACTGCGCCACGACTCTTTATTAGTTGAGCAGCTCCATCAGCACACACCCTACCCTGCATCCATGCTGAAACAAGCTCTGCAAAACCTACGAAAAGACTCACTCCAAATACTGCACCTGCAATATTTAGTGGTATTGAAGAGTGATATTTGCTATATATGCTTGGCAAAAAGGCACTATACATCATAAGCATGTAGATAAATCCATAAACCATTGTTTGTGTAGCTGGTAGAAATGCCAATGCAAAGACTCTACCCCTTTGCGCAGGGTCCTCAGATATTATTGGAATTCCTGCTGCAACAGCTTTGTATATTCCGACTGTGGAGCCTATAGATGCTAATGCTTCTGCAAGTCCAGGCCCTATATATGCTAATACCTCGCTCATTTCATACCCCAAAAGCTTAAGCAAGGTTGAGGTTAAAAGCTTATAAACAAATGATAATGTGGAAATAGCTATTAAGAAGTCATTCTTACTCCAAGTGATATTGAACCTAGTGAGACTTTTATCGGTGTTATTCTTCTTCCACTTCCCTCATAGAATTTCGAAGCCATTTCATATGTTATTAGCCTTAGAGAGTGTATATATGGTCCTAAAACAGATGCGGCAAGTGAGAATGTATGCAACATTAGTGCTGTTGCAATACCTGCAACAATACCCACAGCTATGTTTATTGCTGCAAATGATTGCATTGCTGAGTATACAAATCCATTGAATATTTCTGTGAGTAAAGCAGATCCTGCTCCTATTCCAGCAATTCTAACAAATGACATGTTATCTGCTAAAATACCTATAACATCAAATATCCAAAACAGTGCACCTGCAGGTCCAGAGGTTTTGATCTTGCAAAATATGTATACTACTAGTGTTGCATAGATTATGTACTCTATTATGTTTACTGGCATCACCCTTCCCAACTTAAATACATCAATATTTATTCCAGTAAACGAAAGCTTGTATGTTATGAATGGAGGGCCAAATACTATCATAATAACCATGCATGCTTCCAATATTGCTGTCCATAGATCATGTGTTTTTATAGCAGCTTTTGCAAAACCAGTTAAGTGTGCTACTAGTATAGAGATGTAGCCTACTAATAGTGCAAGTTTTATTGCTGATTTCATATATTCTACTGTTGCTGCAAGGTCTAAGAGTCTTGGTGGTGGTGATGGCAAGACAGATGGTATGAACATAGATATGTATTGACCTATTAAAGAGCCTAGGAAGCTTCCAGACAAAACCCCTGTAACTACAGCGCAAAAAGCTGTTGCATAAACTATTTTTCGAAGCTTTTGCAGTGTTTCAAGGTTTTGAACAAAATATGGCAAAACATATTTAGAGCCTATTAACAGGCCTATTGCATAGCCAATGTCTGGAAACATGAGGGCAAAGAAGATGGCGTAGAAGTATGTGAGTAGTGGTGTTGGGTCCCATTCTCTTGGCGATGGATGGCCATTAAGCTCTGTAAACATTTCAAATGGCTTAAACGGTTTTAGATTGTTGAATTCTACTGGAGGCTCAGGATCTTCTTCAAAAACTATTTGTAGCGGAATATTGCCCAGCTCTCTATATAGAGAATCTTTCTTCGATTTCAAAACCCAGCCACTTAGAAGTGATAAATGCTTTGACTCTAAAGCAACTTTAAGAAGCTCGGTCTTGCTATATTCAACATCCACAAGTATTTTTAGTAATGCAATATCATATGCATTATTCTTCACAATATCATTGATTCTATTTTCAATATTACTTAACTCAACCTTTAGTTTTTCTACATCAGCTTTTATCATATTAGAAAGCGTTGATAACGATACATATCCATATGTTTTTGATATCTCAATCTCCCTAAGATTTCTTTGTTCAACTTCCTTAAGAACCTCATCTGCAATGCTTTTCTCAAAAGCAATAGTGGCAAAGGCATTTTGCTCATCTATTGAAAGCTCGCCTAAAACATACATTGCTTTACCTTTTAATGCTTCAATACTGCCTCTAAGCCCAAAAAACGTTTTAACAACAATTAATGCCCCATCATAGTCTAAAATGCTTGAATCAGTGTTGTGATGAATAGAATTCATATGATCTACATATTTTTGCAATGCGCTAAGCTCATTAACCTTTTTATGATATTCATTCCTCTTTTTATCAAGCTCCATAAGAAGATTTAGTACGTTGCTTAACTTATTGTATAGACTTTCCAGTGTTTGCCTAGTGTTTGCCGGAATTTCTCTAACCTCTATTGTCAATGGCTCTTCTATATATGAATTAATTGAATCAAAAAGTTTCTTGCATTTCTCAACCAAGTTTATATACTCTTCAACTTCTTTCTTCTTAGCCTCCTCCTCAAGATGTATTGGCTCAAAAACTCCCAGTTTCACCATCTTCTCCAAAACAGTATCAGCATAATCCCGAGGCGCAATCACATAGGTTTTTAGCGCCACATCAGGATTGCTAACTATGATTTGCTTTATACTCAAGGTATCAACCTATTCAATACTTGTTCCAATAACCATTGAGACTAATTTTCTCACTATCTCATTTACAACCCTCCTATACTTTTCAATAACTTCATTAGCTTCTCTCTTGGCATTTTCTATTACGCTAAAGCACTCTCTCTCAATACTTCTTTCCACATCCTTTGCAAAACTTTCTAACTCTTTAACATAGCTTTCATCATTTAGAATTTCACTAGCTTTTTTCTTAGAATCTTCAATTATCTTCAACGCTTTTTCTTCAGCTTCCTTAATAATCTTCTCAGCTTCAGTCTCTAACTCTTTTACAACACTACTTACACTACTCAAAGAAAATCACCGTTACTATATCATTAAACATAAGCTATGTTGCAGCTATAAAAGTTTTTACACAGAGCTTAAAATTGTAATCACGGTTAAGAATTTCATCTAAGCCTTATATATACAGTCATAACAATTAGTATACACTAAATGTTGTGAGCTTTGTGATATACATGTACTCAAATAAATTAGAAAATGTTGTTGCATCTATTCTGGCTGGCGGTGAGGGAACTAGGTTCAAGCCATATACAGAGATTATTCCAAAGCCTATGATTCCTATTGGATGTGAGGAAAAGCCCCTTCTCGAGCACATAGTTTGTTGGCTTAAAAAATTTGGTGTAACAAAATTTGTTTTTCTTGTTGGGTATAGGTGGAGACAGATCAGAAACTATTTTGGTGATGGCTCTCGATATGGTGTTTCAATAAGCTATAGCCTAGATGATGAAGAGTATCACAATACTGGTGGAGCTCTTCTAAAAGCATTTAAAAGCAATTTGTTTGAGAATAACACAATAATTGTTTGGTATGGAGATATAATTGCACCTATAAATGTAAGCAATTTAATTATGTTTCACAGAAACGGAAAAGCTGATGCAACAGTAGTCTTAGCTGATAAATATCAGGTTCCTGTTGGTGTAGCAAAAATTGATAACTTAAATAATGTTGTTGAACTTGTTGAGAAACCTTGGCTAAATTTCTATGTTTCAATAGGAGTTTTAGTTATGGAGCCTTACATACTAAAGAACGTTGAGAACTACCTAGGCAAATCATTTGATATAATGAGTGATTTAGTGCCATGGCTAATTAGAAAAGGGTTTAGTGTAAAAGCCTATATATACAATGACTTTTGGTATGATGTTGGAAGTCTTGAGAGATATGTTAAACTAGATTACAATGTGATAAAGAAGTTTTTATGCGAATAAGCTTTTTCTTATTATTGGTGCACATAAACTTAGTCTTGGCTCCATCTCCACACCTTCTCTAATAATCATGCCATCCTCTGTAACTTCGTCTCCCACATTCATACATGTTCTAGCTTTTCTAATGGTTCTTGCTCTTTGCTGTACAAAATCCTTGAATTGTACTGTGCAAAAATGAATTGATGTGTTAATTCCATGTTGTTGTGCTCTAATCAAAATATTCTTGGCTGTTTCTGCACTTCCAACAACTGATCTTCCATTTTCTCTTATTTTAAATCCTCTAAACAAAACTCTCTCTACATTAGTTTCGCTTACCTCCATCTCATTTAGATTAACAAATTTGACACCAATACTATTTGCTTTCAAAATAGTTTCCCAGACATTATCTTCCTCCCCAGGTATAACCGGAATTTCTATACCAACATCCATTGATGTTTCTTTCACAGAGTATTCAACTAGTTTCCAAACAGATTCACTTACTATGTGAAACCTTATTTCATCAAGACCAATTTTATCAAGATATTTTATGGCGTTTCTTGTTGCTCCAAAACCCGAAGTATACAGGTGTATGTGGAATTTTTGTCCAAACGCATCTTTAAGAAGATGAATAATGTTAACAACAAGATCGTATCTCTGCATAGGCTCTCCACCTGTTATTGAAGCTCCCTCAGCTCTTACTATTGATGCTTCATCCAATATTGTTGTTGCATTATCCACCTTCTCTTCATCAACATAGAATGCTCCAAACAACCTTCTTTCTCTGCTTATAGGACAATAATAACAGTCAATGCCACACACACCTGTAACAAATATAACAATTTTAGAGCCTTTCATGCAAAGTTTGCATCCATTTGGAAGCTCCTTATACCAATAACCAATAACCTCGTTTCCTATAATGCTATGTGCAAAGCCCATACTGTTTCAGCCTTTCTCTAAAGAATTGATTCTTATTACACAAAAACTTTATATAGCTTTCAACATCTGTGTTAAGAGGAATTTCATAATCTATGAAAAGCCCGCTATGACCTTCCCTAGCTCTTCTTGTCAAAGTCTCTACCCTATCTAAAACAACATTTATGGATATGCCAAGTCTTTTAGCAACATATCCCTCGTTTCCAATAACAGGAATTTCTAGATGCCCTTCTTCAATAGGTTCTATAAGCAGAAGATTCTTATTCACACCGGCAATTCTAGTATTATTTA
The DNA here is from genome assembly GCF_030186535.1 of Ignisphaera cupida. Taxonomy (NCBI): domain Archaea; kingdom Thermoproteati; phylum Thermoproteota; class Thermoprotei; order Desulfurococcales; family Desulfurococcaceae; genus Ignisphaera; species Ignisphaera cupida. Next base: position 212,235 of record NZ_JASNVW010000001.1, read on the forward strand.
AAAGATCTTTGTATTCAAGCATTCCACTAAATTTATAAAACTCTACCTCCAAAGGCTTTAAACTAACAATTGGATTAGAAATAACAAGCTCTTCAAATGGATCAAGATAAATATATAGCTTGGGTGTGTGAATTGGCGTTGGCATAACAATTTTTCTGCTATGTATACTGTACCCCCGTTTCTCAAGACAAAGCTCTAATAGGCTTGGAGAATATGGATTAAGCAATGCAATGTCAATATCGCTATCCTCATCAACATCACCTCTAGCAACACTTCCATGAACAACAACATCTATAATTCTACACGATGAAAGATCTTCGATAATTCTAATTGCTTTCAATCTTTTCTTTTTTAAAATACCCCACCTCCTCTCATCATAAACAACTTTTTTAGCGTAGCCACTAAACATGTTAACAGCCATTCGATCATTGTAGTTAATGGTATAAACAAGTTAATTAGCATTTAAAAACACTGTATACAAATAGAATTAAATTGCATTAATAGCGTTTTTGGTGCTAGCCATTGGACATAATGCTATATGTTATGCTCATGTGGATAGCTGTTTTCGCAGCTTTACCTTTAATTTTTGGGGATAGGGAAATAAGGTTTGGAACTATAAAAATTAAGCTTGTCATTGGGGGGTTTCTACTCTATTTAGGAAAAGAGATAAAAACAAGAAAAGCTGTAACTACAAAAAAATCTGTAAAGCTTGTAGTACTGTTCTCAATGTTTATTGGTATAGTTCTTTTTTACATATTCTTTGTACCACTTCTCATAAACATGGTTAAAGGATTCTTCATGTTCTTAACAGGTGTTTCCCATGCTCCTCCACAGCCTGTTGCAGTTCCAGTTCCAATATTATTTACATTTACATCTATAATAAAATATCTGATAGTGTCTATAGCCATTGGCGCAACACTTCACGAGCTTGCACATGCTGTTACAGCTTTGAGAGAAGGCGTTAATGTGAGGAATTGGGGAATTGGAGTAGCATTTTTGATACCCCTAGCTTTTGTTGAATTAGATGATGACTTGTTTAAAAATGCAAAGCCTTTATCAAGAGCATTAATAGCCTCTTCAGGTCCTTTAGCAAATGCATTAATAGCTTTAGCAGCAATTGCCATAGCTACTTTAATTCCATATATGGGCTTTTCACTTTCTCAAGCAATAGTTGTTGCAAATGTTGATTGTAGCATATGTAGTAATGTGGAGTGTCCTGCAGCAAGAATTGGTTTGAGAGAAGGTGATATAATATATGCAATTAACGGTGTTGTAATTAGAAGTGGCAATGATATTGCTAATATATTAAAGAATTTAAGTATAGGTAGCAATGTCACATTTACTATTTGCAGAAATGGTCTATGCAAAAACATTACAACAATTATTGACTCCTACAACAAAAAACTTGGTAACAATATTCCATGTATTGGCGTTTCAATGGAAAACACGGTGATTGTGTTAAGAAATGGTATTCCATATAACAATCCCATGATAATTGAGGTAATAAACTATATAAACTTCATATTTGCTGTAAACCTCAGCCTCTACATATTCAATGCCATACCACTTTTTGTTACAGATGGCACAGTTTTTCTATCATCGATTATACCATCTTCAGCTAAACTAAGATTTATAATTGATAAGAAGCTTCTTGATATTGTAAATGTTGTGCTAATCGCTGTTGCAGCTGGTATATCAACCTATGTCCTGCTAAGTGGTTAGTAATGATAGTAATTAGAAAAGCTGATGGAAATGACATTAAAAGTGTTTATGAATTAGAGAAAAAATGTTTCAAAGATCCCTATCCAGAAATTGTTTTGAGAATGTTGTATGAGCTTTATCCTGAGCTTTTTCTTGTGGCTGAGGATAGTGAGACTAAGGCTATCATAGGATATGTCTCTGGCATGATAAGAGTTGATGGGTTTGGGCACATAGTTTCTATATGCGTAGATCAGAATTATAGGAGAAGGGGTATAGGGAAAAGACTTATGGAGGCAATTGAGAATGTTATGCATAAAATATTTAGTGTGTGTATGTTTAGATTAGAGGTTAGAGTAAGCAATATACCAGCTATAAAACTTTATGAGTCTCTTGGATATAGAGTAGAGGCTATTCTGAAAAATTATTATCTCGACGGAGAAGATGGGTATTTAATGACGAAAAAACTTTGCTAAAACAGCATTGTTGTTATTTTCGAAAAATTTAAATTTCCAAGTTTAGACTCTGAAAATTACCACATGTGATGGCTTATGGTATTTACACTTAGATATGCTTCAACAACTCTATACTTTGGCGTTAATGCATTAGAAAATGCAAAAGAGTATATATCAAATCATGAAAAAGTTGTTATAGCAACTGGAAAGACATCTGCAAGAGTCTCTGGAGCGCTAGCAGATGTTGAAAAAATTTTGAAGGGGTATGGAATAAGCTATGTTATTTACGATAACATATCACCCAATCCATGGGCTAGTCAAGTCGAGAACTTGGCAAAAACAATTTGGGGTGAAGGAGCAGACCTGGTTATTGCTATTGGTGGTGGAAGCCCTATTGATACTGCAAAAATGGCTGCTATTATTGCTTTGAGTGGTGGAAGTGTTAAAGATTATGTGAAGAACCTTAGAAAACCAAAGAGAAGCGTTCCTCTAATAGCAATTAATTTAACTCATGGTACTGGAACAGAAATTGATAGATATGCTGTTGTTACACTTGATGACACGTTGGAGAAGCATGGTTTAAGCCCTAAGTATCCAGAGATTTCAATTGATGATCCTAGATACACACTCACTTTAGATAAAAGACAGACTATGTATGTATCTTTTGATGCGTTTTATCATGTTTACGAATCTGCAACATCTAAAGTTAGAAGCCTCTTTATAGAGTCTCTAGCAAGAGAAGCAACACGAATAATTTCAGAAGCTCTTCCAAAAGTTGTTAACGACTTGAAGAATCTTGATCTGAGAGAAAAGCTGTTATATGCATCAATGATAGCTGGAATAGCTATAGACTCTGGATCAACACATATAATACATGCAATAGAGCATGCACTTAGTGGCTTACAGCCAAAGCTGGCACATGGATGTGGCTTAGCATTGCTAGGTCCTCGATCAGCTTTCTACATACATAAGGCAGTTCCTGAATACTCAGCTGCAATACTAAAGATATTGGATCCAACAATAAAGCCTATATCTGAAGATGCTGAAAAGGCTCAGAAAGCTGTTGAGAAGTTCCAGCAAGAAGTTGGATTCACTGAGAAATTAAGTGATTATGGATTTTCTGAAAAGGATATCAATAAAATAATTGAGTATGTGCTAACAAGACTTAGCTACATGCACACAAACTCTCCATTTCCATTAACTAGTGAAATCATAAGAGATATTGTTGCGCATGCTCTATAAATTGAATTGAACCATAAACAGAACATTAAGTAAAAACATTAAATGAATCTATTTTTTAATTTAATATGGACTAGTCAAGTATATTAATTCTGCTATACAAACTTAATTACATAGTAGTGTTTATACATGCCTAAAGAAGCAATGCTTTACAAAGTTATTGATAATACGAAGAAAATCGTTGAATGCACAGCTTGCCCAAGAAGATGTAAGTTAAGCGATGGTCAATATGGTTTTTGTGGAATTAGATGGAATTTTGATGGAAAGCTTTATTTGGTTTCTCATGGTCTTGCCATAGCAGTTGCTATTGACCCCATAGAGAAAAAGCCTCTTTATCACTTCAACCCAGGCTCCATGGTTTTTTCACTATCTACAACAGGATGTAGCTGGGCCTGTGTTTTCTGCCAGAATTGGGATATTAGTCAGAGAAGAATTATAGCTGGGTGGAAGCTTCCACCGGAACTTGCTGTTGAGCTTGCTTCTAGCTATGGTGCTCAAGGAATTACCTATACATATAATGAGCCAGTTGTCTTTATAGAATATGCTTATGATATAGGGATGTTAGCTAAGAAACAAGGCTTGTTTAATACCATGGTAACAAATGGGTACATGACTGATGAGACTATTGACCTGGTTTCTAAATTTATTGATGCAGCAACAGTTGATTTAAAGGGTAATGGCGATAAAGATTTTGCTAGAAAATTTAGTCTTGTTCCTGACATAGAACCTGTTTTTAATGCTATGGTTGAGCTAAAGAGGAAGGGGGTATTCATAGAAGTTACAGATCTTGTAGTGCCTAGGTATGGTGATGACCTTGAAAAAGCAAGGAAAATGGTTAGATGGATTGTTGAAAATCTTGGACCTGAGACTCCTGTACATTTCCTCAGATTTCATCCAGACTACAAGCTTTTAGATTTGCCATCAACACCTGTAGCAACACTTGAAAAACATGCTCAAATAGCTATGGAGGAAGGCTTAAAATATGTTTATTTAGGCAATGTGCCTGGGCATAAACTTGAAAATACCTATTGTCCAAATTGTGGAAGGGTCTTAATAAGAAGAATAGGATTCGATATTCTAGAGGTAAACCTAACAGCTGACATGAGATGTAGATTTTGTGGATATAAAATAAACATTGCTGGCAAGATTCACCCAACTTACAAGCTAGATAGATTTGTGTATGTACCACTCGATGCCTTCACACAGTTTATACATGTAAAACAAGATCAAATTAGAGAATTTGTATTAGAATCATCCTCTAAATAGTGTAAAGGTTACAAATAATGGCTCAATGTCTTCAATACAACTTCTCTACAACACCTTACATCGATTCTCACATACATCTATATGAATATGGTGAGGAGGCTGAAAAACTTTGTAAAGAAATTCACTATATATTTCTAGCTGTTTCAGATGATATTCAAAGCAGTTTAAAGACTATTGAAATAGCTAAGAAATGTTCTAATGTTGTTCCCTCTATAGGTTTTCATCCATGGAATGTAAAAGAGCCTAATATTGACTTTAAGCAGTTTGAAAACATTATAAAAACATATAATGTTAAATTCCTTGGTGAGGTTGGTTTAGATAAAAAATTCGTTTCTGAAACATTTAATGTGCAACTTCATTTATTTGAAAATCTGGTTGCAATGGCTAAAGATTATGAACTGGGTTTATCGGTTCATGCACCAAATGCATGGAGAGAAGCATTGGAGGTTTTGAGGAGAAGTGGTGTAAAAATAGCTATATTTCATTGGTATACAGGACCTGCTGAATTGCTAAGAGAAATTGTTAATGAAGGATTTTATATAGGAATAAATGTTGCGGCTAAGATTCAGAAGAAACATTTAGAAATAATTAAAATTGCTCCATTAGAAAGTATTGTGACAGAATCAGATGGTCCATATAACTATAGGGGGTTGGTACTGGGTCCTGCAATGTTACCTGAACTAATTGCTTTAATTGCAAAAATTAAGAATGTTGATGAAAAAACTGTTAGAGAAGCTATATGGAGAAATTTCTATATTATTTTGAAAAATGTTGGAATATGTTGATGTATAGCTCTTAATGTTTACTAGGCCAATTAAGTTTTTTATATAGCAACTCACTATTATAATGTGTATGAGAGGTGGCTGAATATAAAGTCTGTTCAAATTCATGCTCAAAGAATAATGGCTCTTACATTACCTCCTAACTATCCTGAAATAGATGTTGTTAGATTGATAAATTATAGAACATTTGAGAATTGTATAAAAAATGAGGTTAGATGTGCAATGGTCTCTCTAATGGCGCGAGGCATTACCACAGCAGCTGAAATAGCTTCTGCGCTTGGCATTTCTCGAACAGCGATATACAGACATCTCAATGCTCTTAGAAAAAGTGGAATAGTTGCGTATAGAGATGGTAAGTTCTATGTGGCTGCAAGACTATTCCTAGTATATGATGTTGATATTGATGAAAAAGGCTCTATAAAAATAACTGTGTACCCTAATAAAGGTGGTTTCATTGATGAGGCAATAGGGTTTGCATTTGTAAAAGGAGAGTATTGTAGATGCGATGTTTGTGTAGTAAGAGACAAGTGTTTAAATGCTGTAAAGAATCTTGCTAAAAAACTTGATGTAAAGATAAGATCAGAAAATCCACTTGATGGATTTAGAGAAATTGTTGAAGAAATTACTAAAAAGGATTTGATAAAATTGCTGAAAGATGGCTATCTCATAGCAAAACTATCTGAAGAGATAATTGAGGAGGAGCCAGAGGCAGAATAATTTTTGCATAAAGTTATGTGAGTAAAGATGAAAAAACTTGTTTTTAAACTGGATTATGCTGGAAAAATTTTGTCAGGAGAAAAGAGAACAACAATAAGGCTTTCAACAGAATTGAAAGAAAATGAAATTGTAGAGGTATATGTTGGTCACGTAAGAGTAGGTAGAGCGCTAATTAAGAAAGTTCAGAAGAAAAAGTTAAGCGAGTTATCAGATGAAGAGATAAAAGCTGATGGATTTAATTCACGTGAAGAATTGCTAAAAGCCTTGGCAAAGATATATGGTAATAAAAGAGTTTATTCAGATCCATTCATTTATTTAATAGAGTTTCAATTAATATAACACAGTCTAGAATTGATTGATAGCTTATTAGCAATACACAATAAAAATTATTAACCTCAAACCAATTTTAATTTACTAAGATTTGTGCGGGGGTGCCCGAGCCAGGTCAAAGGGGTCGGGCTTAGGCCCCGATGGCGTAGGCCTGCGTGGGTTCAAATCCCACCCCCCGCACCATTTTTTGAAATAAAGGTTTTTGCAATGCACTTAATATTTTATATCAAAATGGGATTGAAATGTAAACCTGTAATAGATTATACTCTTTGCAATGGCTGTATGGCATGCGTTTCGCTATGTCCATACAAAGCTTTTTTCAGTGATGTTGACGCACATGCGAAAATAGATTATAGCAAGTGTAAAATGTGTGGTGTATGCATAATCCTATGTCCATATGGTGCTATAGATTGTCAGTGGGTGCCGACATCATCACAATGTCAGAGCGGACTGAAACAGTCATCATGAGTTAGCAACTATTTGCATCTCTTGTTTCTGTGTGTTGAGATTTCTTAAATCTTGTTTAGAGCTTTTCTCCAATACTTTTTTCACCATGTCTTGAAGTCTTGCTATAAGCTTTCTCTTATCTTCCATCAAGACAATATCGCTATAGCCGTAAGCAACAATGTTATGAGCAAATGGGCTTGGGGCAAAAGGGCTTTCAATAACTCTTATTGCTATATCCCCAGATTCAATTTTTTCTAGAACTTCCCTAGCATTTTGCAAATCCATAAAATCTTCCAAAATCTCTCTATAGGTTTCTTCAACAATTGGGAATTTCTCATACTTTTCAACAGCTTGAATAATCTTTTCTGCATTTATTTGTCTTCTAGCAATTGATACATCAACACCCTTGTAGCGTCTTAATAACATAAATGCTCTTTCAGCACAATGCCTAAACCTTTTCTTGAATAGCTCTGTTTTCCTAATGGCTTTTCTAGCAATTTCCTCAACATTTTTGCTTGTAACACTCTTAATAACATTGTTAATTTGCTGAATATTAACATGTCCTGGTACTGTTAGCATGAACCCATTGTCTGTAACCGATATCTTGACACTTTCCTTCAAAATATTTGCAAGTGCATATGCATATGCTCTTGAAAGCACATCATTTACTCTTCGGCCAAATAAGCTATGAAATATTATGTTTGAAGCACCTCTTTCTTTGTCAGGCCATATTTCAACAAGTATGAGCTTATCTGATGGTATTAAATCATTTGTAAACAGTAGTTGTTGATAAATATATTCATAAATGTATTCAGCTGCATGAAACTCGATGTTATATTCTTTAACAAGCCAGTCTATAACAGCATCTCTAGGCATGGACTTAATCATTTCAGCTATAGTTCTTCTAAATCTTCCAACCTCCACTGCTGAATCATAGGATAGTGGAAGCATTTCAGAAAACCAAGAAGGTACAGTAGGTCTTTCACCTTCTGCCGGCTCAACAACTATGTGCGTAGGATGCATTGCTAAAACTCTATATGTTTTGCCTCCCAAAACAAAGATATCTCCTGGGCCCAGTATTTCAGCAAATCCCTCTTCCAAATCACCAATATATCTTTTTTTGTTATCAATAACACAAAAAACTCCTATCTTTGCCTCATCAGGAATGGCACCAACGTTAAGCTGGTATATCATTCTTGCTCCTCTTCTTCTTTCAATGGTTTCAGAATTCTCATTAAACCTTATTTTAGCATATACATTGTAATCTTCTAAACCAGGGTATTTGCCAGCAAGATAGTTCACCACAGTTACTAATTCATCTTTTCGAATATCATGGTATGTATAACTTCGCTTTATAATGGTTAAAATCTCGTCAATTGTTCTGGGTTTTTCAAGCGACATTCCAACTATGTGCTGTGCTAAAATGTCAAGAGGCTTTTTAGGTATTTTGACTCTGTCTATCTTCCTCTGAAGAGCAAGTTTTGCTAAAACTGTGCATTCAACAAGATCATCTCTGTCAACAACTATGAGAACACCTTTACTAACTTCATAAGCATTGTGTCCAGCTCTACCAACTCTTTGTAAAAGCCTTGTTACACTTTTTGGACTACTAAGCAAAACAACGAGATCTATATAACCAATGTCTATGCCTAGCTCAAGACTTGTTGATGACACAACAACTCTTAGAAGACCCTTCTTAAGCTTATCCTCAACATCAAGTCTTACATCTCTGCTTAAGCTACTATGGTGAGCCTCAATTTCATCAGCATCGATAATACCATTTGAACTAAGGCTCTTCTTAAGTTTGTAAACAACTCTTTCTGTTGCACTTCTAGTATTTGTAAAAACAAGTGATGTTCTATGCTGTAATACGAGTTTTGTAAGTTCCTCATATATAGCCTCATTCAATACATTAGCAGGAGTATAGACAAGGTCTAAACGTGGAGTCACAACCCTTATATCTATTGGCTTAGAGAATCTCGCATCTACTATTACAATAGGTCTTGGACTTCCATCACTTTTAAAGCCTGCTAAAAACCTTGCAACTTCCTCTAAAGGAGATATTGTAGCACTCAGACCTATCCTCTGAAAATCATCACCAACAAGATCAACTAATCTCTCAAGTGATAAAACAAGATGCGATCCTCTTTTACTCGACGCAATTTCATGAACCTCATCAACAATAACCCACTTGGTTGTAGCAAGTCTTTCTCTAAATCTTGGAGCATTGAGTGCTAAAGCTAAGCTTTCAGGAGTTGTAATCAATATGTGTGGAGGAGTTTTTAGCATTCTAGACTTCTCATTTGGTAATGTATCACTAGTTCTAACAGCAACTCTTATATCAACATCAACCCCCAGCTCATTTTTAACATATTCTCTAATCTCAGTCAATGGCTGTATAAGATTCTTCTGCATATCATTATTCAATGCACGAAGAGGTGAGACATAAACAGCATATATCTGATCCTTCAACTCATTGTTTAAAGCAAGTCTATACAAATCATCTATAATTGGCATAAACACAGCAAGTGTTTTCCCTGTTCCAGTAGGGCTTGATATCAAAACATTGTAACCAGCTTTGATGTAGGGAATAGCCATTTTTTGAGGTGGTGTTAAAGAACCATATCTATTTTTGAACCAGTTCACAATTGGTTTAAGAAGAAAACTAACGACATATTCGCTATCGAATTCATGAGCATAAGCAAGGCCATCATCTGAAAAAACAACCTTTAAACTCAAATCATTAGCACCTTAAATCAATATTGCTCTAGTATTACTCTCGTTAGAATAGGCTATAGCTATTTAAAGGGCTTATTAAGTATGAGATTCGTGAAACTTCATTAAAAAGACTCATACATATTCATGTTCATATATCTATTTTTGACAAAGCATCTCTTATGTTTTTAGGTAGCGACATGTAGTCTATTTCCTCAGCATCTCTCTCCTGATATTCCCATTCTTTCTGCGTTCCATCAGGCAATGTATAAACATGTTTTGTTACAAGCACTGGTACTGCATAGAGTTTACCATCTTGTGATCTGCAAAGCTCTACAACTATTCGCTTCTCTCCTTTCTTCACAATGTATTTCTTCTCAATATTCACTCTATACATTGTTATCACTTTTTTGCTTCTTTTTGCTACTCAAAGACTTAATGCTTTTGACAATATTTTCAGGTAGGGTAAAAAAGTGTTTACTAACTTCAACTATGTAGCTTAGTGATGGTGTTGCCTTGGGTATACCAATGTTGAGAGCTATAACATTCTTTGTCATGTTAATATCCATAAGACTTTTTACTTGACCAGAAGCAATTCTAGCCCCCACCTCATATGCTATAACAAATTTTGTAAATCTTCTAACAGTATCTTGGAACATGTCATAGAAATTGTAAAGCTTTTTCAAAATAGTTACAAGATCCTCGAATTTTATAAAACCGAAGTAATATAGTGTAAAAGCAAATCTAAGAAATCTTGCAATAAATGAATCATTTAGTTGCGTACACAAATCATCTACTTCTTTACAGAAATCTTCTCTTGTTGATACCTTGCTCAAAACATTCAAAACTTTTTCGAATAGCATCTCCGTGGAGAATACTGTTTTTAGAATTTCCTCACTAATGTCTCTATCTATTCCAAGACCCCATTTACCAATTATGTATAGAGATGCCATTTCCTTATCGTATAAATCTGGAGGGTTGCTAGAACCTCTTATAGGCTCTATGCTCATTGAATTATAGGTATCTTTAAGTATCTCCACAACCTCTTCTCTATTTTTTATAGGTTTTGACACTAAAATACTCCAAACAGTTGTTAAAGCCTCTATTCTTCTCCTTTTTAAATTCAATTTCAGCACCTTACTAGCGAATTGTTTAAAAAATTTCCACAGATTCTCACATTTATTAATGGTGACTAGGTATATATACCTTCTTATATTACAATCCAGGGTATTAGATGATAAGGTTATAGGGCTATGGACAAACTCAAGGCTGAAATAGTTATAACGACAGATAGATCTATGATGACTAATCATCATGGAAGAGAGTTTATAGGGTTCTTAGCAACAGGACCAGCCATAGGAGTTCCAGAAGCACTGTGGATGTATCTTTGTTGCCCAAAGCCTAAAGTTGATGAGTTTGGAAGACCATTTGAAGCACCCTATGGTTTACGCAAAATTGAGGCAGCACTTCAAGATGCTGGTTTGGAGGCTCATGTGATAGACCCAGACTATCTCGATAGGTACATAGAATCTGCAAAAATTTTGATGATTGGTCATCACGATTATTTTGCATTTGGCCCTCCAAGCTCAGAATGGTGGCTTATCACAGGTAAGGAACCTGTGAATAGAAAAAGTTTCTTTAGGCTTATGGAAAGCGATGCAGTAAGGAAAATGCGTAGTAGAAATGTTAAGATTGTTGTTGGAGGTCCAGCAGCTTGGCAGTGGCTTTGGGTACCAGAATATGTGGATAAGTGGGGAATTGACGTTATTGTTGAAGGTGAAGCTGATGAGATTGTTGTTGATATTGCTAAAAAGATTCTCAATGGTGAGGAGGTGCCAAAATATATTTCTGTTGGGGCTTTGGAATCTCCACCGATAGAAAAGATACCAGTAATAAAAAGAGCAAGTGTTAATGGATTAGTTGAAATTATGAGGGGATGTCCAAGAGGATGCAAATTCTGTAGCGTTACGTTAAGACCTCTTAGACACATACCCATAGAAAAAATAGTTAAAGAAATCGAGGTTAACAAAAGCTATGGTGTTAAAAACGCTATTTTACATAGCGAAGATGTTTTGCTCTATGGTTCAAAAGGTATAGAACCAAATGAAGAAGCTTTGATTAAACTTCATGATGCTATAACCAAGGTTGTTAATGGCATGGCATGGGCTCATGTATCGCTAGCTACAGTTGTTTATGCTCAAAGAAAATACAAATTAATAACGAAAATAACAGAGATTGTATATTCAAGATTGGAGCAAAATTATATAGGTGTTGAAGTTGGTATAGAGACAGGGTCGCCTCGCTTAGCAAAAATTGTAATGCCTGCAAAGGCTGCTCCGTTTAAGACTGAAGAATGGCCTGATATAGTTGAGGAAGCATTTGCTATTATGCATGATCATAGGATAATACCTGCAGCAACATTTATACTTGGTTTTCCTGGTGAAGAGCCAGATGATGTTGTTAAAACAATTGAGTTATTAGAACGGCTAAAGAAATACAGAAGTCTTATTGTGCCCATGTTGTTTGTTCCAATGGGTGTGTTGAAAAGTGAGGAAGGTGGTGTAACAGGTATGAAGATAATACATGAACATGCAGAAGCTATGAGAGTAGCGTTTTGGCATACAATTCACTGGGCTGAGGATATAATAACGAATTTCTATATGAGGGGATTCAAATATGAGCCATTAAAACTCATAATAAAGGCATTTCTGTGGTTTGCAAAAAGAAAAATGATTGAAATTGAGAAAAATGTATTACCAAGATTCACAGAAAAGGAATTGTCATTGAAAACAAATCAGTAGAATAGCGAAATAACAAATGATGTGCATTACATTTTTAATAAAATAGGAGTCAGATATAGTTTTTGAGAACAACATGAGTGTTAAATCAAGAATTTTACTAAGCATAGCGCTTTTGAGGGAGCTTCACAATAAAATTGAGTATTATAAGATTGTTGTTGATAATAATATTAGAAGAGCTGAAATACTTTCAAAGCAAATTGGTGATAGGAAGAAGAATTTTGAAAAAGAAATCCAAAGCTTAGAGCTATTGAAAAAAAGGTTAAATAGCATTGATATTTTTCTTGAAAATATCATATTGAAATTGGAAACATTCATGAATTTAGGGCATGCAATGTTTTTTGGTGTTGTTATTAGGGAATTGGCGAAGGAGTTGAAAAAGCTAATTAAAGGCTCTATACCAATAATGGAAGTTTATCTTGATAACCTCACCAGAATTTCAAATGACTTAATAAACTTTGCAGCTATGGAATCAAATTCTACAACATTTGCTTCTCTCGTTCCTGAAGCTAAAAAAATTATTGAGGAGGCAAAGAAGGTAGCTGGCATAGTATAATCTATTACTTATCGCTAATTCCCTTAACATATAGATATAGTCTGGCCGTTCTCATAGGCAGTGCAACTTCGACTATTTGAATAGGTCTCCATCCTGGAATTTCAAAATCTAGTGTAACAACCCTTGCCCCATCCTTTAACTCAGCTTCTAACTTAGGCCTTAAAGCCTTGTTAACAGATGTTAACAAATACATGTAAACAACACTTGCTTCTGATAAATTTGTTTTGAAGAAATCTTCATTTACAAACTCTATTTTATTTAATACATTTAACGACTTTGCATTTTCTTTAGCTCTTTCAATAAGCATTGGATTTATTTCCACACAAACAGCTTTTTTTACACCCTCTTTAACAGCCTTCAAAACAACTCTGCCATCTCCACATCCAAGATCATAGAAAACATCTTCAGATTTCACATTTGCTAATCTCATCACAATGTCTAACAACTCTTCTCTTGTTGGAACCCATGGCACTCTAGCACCTTCATAATATGCGGAGACCAATGACATCACCTCTTCAAAACTCCACATATCTAATACAGCCTTGCTCTAGAAATTTATAAAGTTTTAATATCTAAGGTATCCATAAATTCTTTTTAACAAGTTCTTTCATGTCTTCTTCAGCTTTCATAGTTATGAACTCTAAAAATGTCTGTATCACTTCATCAAATTCTTTCTTGCTATATTCACTCTCGTTCCATTCCTTAGCTACTTTACCCCACATTTTAAGTTCTTGAATTCTAGCTCGAGCTAATTTAGTTAAGTCACTTTTTATATCCTCTGGTATAATCCTTTTATTACCTATTATGCCAGGACATTCACCTAAAGCGTTCTCATTCACCTCAATGCTTATATTATCACCATTTTCAATGTATACAAATGGGTAGAATCTACACACAAGTGGTTTATATGGATGCACACTACATTTTCCATTTCTTAAAAGAAAAATGCATGAGCCATCATCCTTCGAATTCAATGCAAGAAAATACTTCTCACCACCAAATACCACCTGAGGATATGTTAAATCATCATAAAGTGAAGCCTCATATAAACTAATTGTTGATGGCTTTATATCAACATTAGCATATATTTTAAGTCTCAATAAATCTAGATGTGTTACTGGAATCCAATACTTTTTACAGCAATAGCCTTTAAGAATACATCTAAAGATTACCAATGACTTCACCTTAATTACTATAAAGCTTATTATTTAAAAGTTGAAAATATGTTAATCTGGAGGTGTTAATACATATATTGTATTGCTTTTTATATTACTTTTCTCCAAAACAATCTGATTTGAATCTATTTTAATAACATTCCAATTACTTGGCTTTATAGCTAGAAAGTCTTCGACTGGTTTTAAAGGAAGATTCAATCCTTTTACCCAGTAGTGCATAGGTATAACGGCTTTAGGTGTCAAAACATTTATTACATTCCAGGCAGCTTTAGAATCAATTGTGTATGTTCCACCAACAGGTATCATAAGAACATCTATATCGCCAACAGCATTCTTATATGATGCATCAAGTTCATGGCCGAGGTCGCCAAGATGAGTGAGAGATACTCCATCAACAACTATTTTATAGATTGAGATTTTGCCTCTTCTCCTTCCTTTTTCTCTATCATGATATGCTTCAACTCCTTTCACAATTACATCATCTATTACCTTTTCTCCTACAAACGTGGATATAACTTTTGCACTAGGTTTTGCAACAACTCCATAGGCATTATGATCAAAGTGTTCATGTGTTATCAAAACTATGTCTGCTTGAACTTTTGGAGGTTTTAAACCCAGGCTATAACCATCATGTGGATCAATAACGATTACAGTACCCTTAGATGATACTACTTCAAAACATGCATGTCCATGCCATTTTATTACAACCATGTGTCTACACCTAAGAAAAATAGGTTTTCGGTATTAAAAAAGCTTCTTGTTACTACAAAACCTATAAACTCGCAAATCGAAATAGCAAGAATTAGGTGAGATTTAATGGTTGCTGAGAGCAATCAGCAAAAAGGAGGTGGTGCTGCTAATATTCAAAAAAGATTCGAATCACGAATACCTCAATATGATAATGAGGCAAAAATTAGACAGGCGTTAATGATATTGAATAGAGTAATGAATGATCCATCAATACCTAGAAACATTAGAAGAGCTGCCATGTATGCTATAAGAGCATTGAATGAGAAAAGCCTTACACCTGGTGTAAGAGCTGCAAATGCTGTTGGTGTTTTAGATGAGGTTAGCCAAGACCCTAACATGCCACTACATGCAAGAACTCTTTTATGGCAAGCAATATCGATTCTTGAAACC
Source organism: Ignisphaera cupida (assembly GCF_030186535.1). NCBI lineage: Archaea > Thermoproteati > Thermoproteota > Thermoprotei > Desulfurococcales > Desulfurococcaceae > Ignisphaera > Ignisphaera cupida. The sequence continues at coordinate 227,553 of NZ_JASNVW010000001.1, forward strand.
GTTAAGGATTAAAATCCATTGATATATACACAACTATTGAGAGAGGTTTTACCATGTACAGATATAGAGTTAGAGGCCCTTATGCAACTGCATTAGCAAAGATAATAATTGATGCTGGATTTGAGCTTGTTGATCTATCAAAGAATTTAGCATTGAGATTAAAAATGGAGGAAAAGAGTGGAGTTGCGCCACATGCAACTATAAAAGAAGGTGATGAAGACCCGAGTACATTAATAATAGTTGGTTATCCAGATGCTGTTGAGGCTTTGCTTTATGAAATCATAGCTAGAATTCCCTTTACAACATTTATCTATGAAGAGCTAGGGCCATATACAACAATTTCTGTTAAGATAAAAGGTTTTGATAGAATGGGTAGATGCATAGGCGAAACTGTTAATGGTAGAGAGGTTATACTTCAGAACATAAGAGAGTGCATAGAAGATGCCATGGCCATAGCCCATATTGTTAAGCCCAGTCAAAAACTTAGAAATGGTAAAGCAGTTGCATTACCAGGTACAGCAATATTAAAGGATACCCTAGTTCTGCTTGATGATAAGGGTGGAAGAGTTTATTTTAGTGAACACATAAGAGATTTCGAAAGAAAATCTCTACTCAACAGTTTAGCAACACAAGTAACTAGAGAAGGATTTAGCATAAGATGGAGAAGCTCGGCCAAGAGCGCTCCACTAGAATTAATTGGAAAGGATCTTGAAATAGCATTAAATGATGCTATGAAGCTTAGAAATATTAGTCTAAAAGGTCCTCCATCCATATTATATCAGGGTGAAACAATAGCATTCATAAAATTGACTAGAGCGTCCAAGGAATATCTAGACATTGTTAGAAACTCAATTACACCCACCACACCAAATCATCACATGTTAAGAACATGTAGAAAATCTCTTGATATATGTGTTGATTTATTAGATTATGCAACCAAGAATGTAGGCAAAGGTGAGTTAGACCGCACAATAAAAGAATTCATATTGAGCAGAAGTATAGGCAGAGAAATTACAATAATGCATGAAAAGCCGGATTACAGCCACATTGAGATAGGCCCTATAAAAATTGTTGATGTTGTTAATACTGAAATGGGCTTAACACTGGTTGGAGGAAGAATTATTCAAAGAAGTGGAGTATATGATGGTCTTGGTGTAGAGAAAAGAGCTGGCGACATCGCATTAACTCTAATACCATTTGATGAATGGTTTATTGTTCATAGTTATTTGGATCAAAATGGAAATGAAAAAGGAATATACATAAACATTAATACACCACCTGAATATTGTCCACTAGACAATGTGATAAAATATCTTGATCTAATTATAGATGTTGGCATAATTGGAAACAATATGAAGATAATTGATTTAGAGATGCTTGAAAAAGCTGAAAAAAGTGGATTGTTATGTGAAGACTTAGTTTACATGGCTAATGAAAGTGTTAAAAAAGTTGTTAGTTTTGTAGATACTATTCGGAGGGTTCTTGAGGTATTTCGACCTTTGGTAAAACAGTTTCAGGTTTTCCAATAGTCATAAGCGCTTTAATTGTAGCAACTTCAGCAATTTCAGCAGCTTCATAAACTGCTACAATAGCTTCATGAGCTATTGCTAAGACACCTGGTGCTTCAATGCATTGAGTAACATTGCCTAAAATCTCTTTTGAAAGCTCTTCTCTACCAATAAGCACTTTCATAATCAGAGATATGTTAGATGACGCCAAAGCATTTACAGCTTTTGAAACATATGATGAGACCTTTGAAAACATGTCTTTAAACACTTCTCTACACTTTGCATTTATATTGGTGTCAAACCCAAGTCTTAGTATAGTATTTGAAACTCTATCCAATGTATCGCCAATATGCTCTAAACTTTTAATTATTATAGAATTGTTGATTGCTTGAGAAGGATCTCTAAATGCTGTTCTCTTTATTGTTCTCATTCCAAGGAAATGTAGCCTATCCAAATCATCATCTAGTCTTATCACTTCATCAAGTTTTGATTTATCTCCAGAGGTAAAGTAGTCAATTAGTAGATCAAACATCATTGAAAGAGTTGTTCTCATAGCCCCTATAACTTCCTCTAGATCTGTGTTAAATTCATCAACAGATATTTTTAGTCTAAATGTTGCACCTTCCATAGCAATGGCTCCTGGAAGTCTTGTGGAAATTTTTTGGAAGGATCTTCTTGCAATGTCCTTGCTTTCGTCTATTGATATTACATCAAATCCCTCTATGTAACTTGCTATTATAAGTCTTGAAAGAGTTTCTTCATCTTCATGTTTAATTTTTATGCTTTGTGTTATTTTTGGATGTATGGTTGAAAGTGGTTTGACCAAGAGATAACCTGGCCCAAGAGTTACTTCAACACTTGCTCCAACAGATATTCCAAGTATGGGTAACCACTCCTTTGGTATCGTAATACCAATACTTCTTTCTCCAATTCTAATTACCTTTCTAACATTTGTTAACACAGCTTCCATTGGTAACACCTAGTTATTTCTTATGATTCAAGGTTATACCCAGACATGTTTACTCTTGTTCTTACTTACTTTATAAACTTTTATATAGGTTAAACTTAATTATTTGATGCATATAAAGTTGATTAGCAAAAAATACACAAATGGTGTGGGTGTAAGACTTGGAAAAAATGATTATAATTGTATTAGATGGTGTTGCTGACAGTCTTAAATATAGACCAACATCACTTGAGCTAGCAAAGACCCAGGGCCTCAATGAATTAGCTAGGATAAGTATTGGTGGCTGTTTCTATCCAATAGATGATGAAACAGCGCCTGAAAGCGATGCTGCAGTTTTTTCTATTTTGGGCTATAACCCCAAGGAAATTAATGTTGGAAGAGGGTTGTTGGAGGCTCTTGGTGTAGGAATTGAATTATTAGAAGGATCTGAGGTTGCATTTAGAGCTAATTTTGCTACTATTGATGCTAAAACACTTAAAATAATTGATAGGCGTGTTGGAAGAAGCCTTACCTCTGCTGAAGCAAAAGAACTTGCAAAGTCTTTGAATAATCTCAATCTAGGTATTTATGGAGGTTATGCAAAGGTATATTCAACAGTTGGTCATAGAGCTGTCGTTGTTATTGGTAGCAAGGAGAAGAGGTTATCAGCAAATGTATCAAATACTGATCCAGCTTATGGAAGAGTTGGAAGAGTTTCTATTGCACTTGAAAAATTTGAGCCTTTCGTAGCAAAATGTAAACCTCTTGATAATAGCGAGGAAGCTAAAATAACATGTGAACTTGTAGATGAATTCACGAAAAAGGTTATAGAAATACTTGATTCTCACCCAATAAATGTTAAAAGAGCTGAAAAAAGTCTTCCAAAAGCCAATGCTCTCCTTCTAAGAGATGCAGAAGATAGATACCCAAACATCAAATCAATTTCCACTATCTATGGAAAAAGCTTTGGTATTGTAGCTGAAATGCCTGTAGAAAAAGGCATAGGAAAATTATTGGGAATGAAAGCTGTAGAAGTTTCACCACCATCTGGATCAATTGAGAAAGACTTGAAAGAAAGACTTGAAGCAACTTTGAAGCTTTTGAATGAGGTAGATGTTGTTTATGTTCATTTAAAAGGTCCTGATGAGCCAGGTCATGATGGCAATAAGCAAAGGAAGGTATCTTCGATAGAGGCTATAGATAGGTATTACATATTGCCACTTATAGAGTCAATTGACTTGAACAAGATAGCAATAGTTGTAACAGCAGATCATGCAACACCACCAGAGTTTAAAGCACATACAAGTGACCCTGTTCCTCTCATTGTAGCCTCAAAAGCTTTGAAGAGAACAGATGGACTCAATAGGTTTACAGAACATGAATGTTGCTCAAAAGGGTCTCTGGGAATAATACCACATGGGTATCTTGTTCTCAAAAAAATTTTTGAGCTACTAAATCAATAAAATGATAGTTGATGATGTATGCACCTCCTATCTGATTTAATGATGTTCGGTAAGAGAGCTGAGCAAGACATTGTGTGAGGATATATGGTGTTGCATTACATAGGTATTGACGTAGGTGCAACATGGATTAGAATAGCCTTGGCAACAGAAGCTGGTGAAATAATTAAGAAAGTTGTTTTGAGAACTCCGCGTGAGGGGGATAGATATACCATAGCAAATGCTATATCTAATAAAATAGAAAATGAGTTTGGAAATGTTTTAAGAGATGTAAAAGCTATTGGAATTGGAAGTGCAGGTCCAATGGATTTAGCAACAGGGATTGTGATAAACGCTCCCAATATACCTATTCACACCTTTGAGTTGGCTAAGCCTTTGCAAGAAAAATTCAGGAAACCTGTTATAATGGCTAATGACTGTATTGCTGGTGTCTGGGGAGAGAAAGTACTGGGGCTGGGTAAGGAACATGAGAACATTGTTTATGTAACTATTAGTACAGGTATTGGAGGAGGAATGATTGTGAATAACACTCTTCTTCTAGGCAAAATGGGTAATGCACATGAGATTGGCCACATAGTAATTGATGTTAGTGGTAAAATGAAATGTGGTTGTGGTGGCTATGGTCATTGGGAAGCCTATGCAAGTGGTGCAAACATACCAAGGTTTGCTTCCAAGCTTATTGAGGAATGGAATCTTAATGAACAAGAAAAGGAATCGCCAATTTACAAAGCATATAAGGATGATGCTTTATCATCTGAACTCATATATGCAAAAGCTAAGGAGGGTGACAAGCTATCTCTGCGAATAGTAGATGAGATTAACAAGTACAATATAGCAGGATTTATAAACATAATTAATTTGTATGATCCAGAGCTAATCGTGGTTGGGGGATCTGTTGCTTTAAAGAATAAAGAGTTGGTAATAGACCGTATTAGAGACGGTGTGCACAAATCTACTGGTGTAGTAACATCTATACCCAAGATCTTGCCAACAAAATTCGAAGATGATGTGGTTCTAATGGGTGCTATAGCACTAGCTATGAAACCTCCAGAAAACCTTGTTAAAATGCTTAAATATCTTCAGCTTTGATAAAACACATTAGCGCCATAATATCTCATTCAATACTTCAGAATTTTCAATACTGTGAATAACAGTTGATACTACAGTCCAAGTCTCTAATGGCTGGCTATATATAGCGAATCTATCTTTAGTTAAGCTGAGTGTACTTTGTTCAAAATCTCCATGTTGAAAACCACCAATTATTACACATGTCTTTTCGCCATTAACCATTTTACTTGCTATTAATTCGCCGAGAGCTTTTGGCTTGATGAAGGTACCTCTTTCATGCAGTAAAATAATGCTAGTGAATCTTCTTTGCTTAACAAAATCATGAAGTTTTCTTTCCTCAATCCACATAAGCGGTTTTTGAGCATTTGGAGGAACCTTTTTTTCTATAAGTAATTGCTCCATTAATCCCACGAATCTATTGTAGTTTCTAGGCACTCTTGCTTTTGGATCTACATGAATTATAAGATCATTTATTGTGTGAATAAACAGATTGAGTAATCCAGTTCTATTCAAAATGCTTGATAATGCGATTAACATTGATGTATGAATGATATCCGGTCTTCCTCTCTTAAACCAGTTTCGCAAATTCTTCATCGCTTTATAATGTAGTGAAATATCTAGTAACATTTCATTTGCCTTTTTACCTCTTTTCTTTGCATGAGCCAATATCACAGGATTATTTGCTATCTCTTCTGGAATTAACTCTAGCCCAGCTTCAGCAATAACTATAGTTATTGGTTCTACACGCATAGCTTTTCATCAATCTCTAAAAACATTTTTATTTCTGCCTATATGTTATCAAGTGATGAATGTAACTTACATCTAGAGGCTTATTAGAATATGGCAAAAACTCAGGAAAAATCCTCAACATGCTCACCATTGAATGACGAAGCTGTAAAAGCTTTTCTATCTTGTCTTGAAAAAAGATGTGAATGTATAGCAATATATATTGATTACAGCGCTTTACGTTATCCAGTAGCGAATATCTATGGTTATATTACTCCATGTGAAGAAGCCTTACCTGAATTAGAAAAGTTTGTTGGAGAGATTTTTCTAGAGATTACAACAACTATTAACTTAATTACAAATTTCGATGTCTTAAAAAACAACCCTTTTGAGCACATAACGTCTCTAAGAATTAGATGTGGCAATGGCTGGATTAACTATGGTTACATGCCTACTAGATCACAATATGGTGTACCTTATGTAACAAAGAACTGGTTTCATGTTTCTGAGGAAGGGGAGATAACAGTAATAAATATTGAGGAGCTTAGAGAGATGCTGGTTAAACTTGTTGGTTTAGTAATTGAAATTGCTAAAAAAATTTTTGAGCATGAGTTTTGAAAACAAGCTTTCTGGATGCTTTAAATAACCCTATCCAATGCACTATATTACCCAGTAACTGATTAAGTGGGTGTGTTATTTGCCTAAATGCTCAAAAAGTGGAATTGTTGGCTGGGGAGTCTACATACCAAGGTATAGAATACGTGCTGACGATATTGTGAAGATGTGGGGATTTGATGAAGAATCTGCTAAAGGTATATGGATTGAGGAAAAAGCTGTGGGCAACATAGATGAAGATGCAGTTACTATAGGATACATGGCATCTCTCTATGCTTTGAAAAGAGCTGGTGTTAGTCCCTTGGAAATAGATGCTGTTTATCTTGGAACAGAAAGCAAGCCATATGCTGTCAAACCTGGTTCTAGCATAATTGCAGAGGCTCTTGGCATTAAACATGAAAAAGCTGTGGCCGATTTAGAGTTTGCTTGTAGAGTTGGTGCTGAGGGTATTAGACTTGGCATTACCCATATTGAAAGTGGACTTGCAAAATATGTTTTGGCAATAGGTGCTGACACATCACAAAGTAGCCCAGGAGATGTACTAGAGTTTACTGCAAGCAGTGGTGGTGCAGCATATGTTATAGGTTCTAAAGACAATGCTGTTGCTATATTTGAGGGCTTTGTGTCATACTCCACAGATACTCCCGATTTCTGGAGAAGAGATGGTGCCCCCTATCCTCTCCATGGAGAGGGCTTCACAGGAGAGCCAGCATATTTTAACCATGTGGTTACAGCAGCAAAGTTATTGATGAAAGAGTTAGGTTTAAAAGCATCAGATTTTGATTACGCTGTTTTTCATCAGCCAAATGGAAAATTTCCACTAAGAGCAGCCTCAGTTCTTGGAATACCAAAAGAGAAGGTTCTTCCAGGAATTGTAACGCCCTACATTGGCAATACATACAATGGCTCAATGCTAATAGGATTAGCAAGAATATTGGAGCATTCCAAGCCAGGACAAAGAATATTGGCAGTATCATTTGGTAGTGGTGCTGGAAGTGATGCCTTTAGCATAGTTGTTACAGATAGAATTCATGAAGTAGTTAAAAATGCGCCAACTGTGGATGAGTTTCTTAGTAGAAAAGAATACATTGATTATGCTACATATGCGAAAATAAGAGGGCTTATAAATAGATATAGGCTTTAAATGCAATTATAGTTTTCCAGACACAAATTCAACTTTTTTGCTAAGTTACATAGAGTTTCAATACCTACAAGAGCTTTTGACCCTCTTTCAGTTCTTATTATAGCTACTTTACCAATAGTTTTAACAACAGCTTTTTCACATTTTTGAGAACTCATCTTGTACACATAATACAAAATTATGGTCTCAAATTAACTTTTTACATAGAAACTTTAGGTTTTACTCCTCTATACTCTCTTCTTCCTCAAATCCCTCTTCATATTCTTCTACATCGAATAATCCACTACTCCTTACCTGCTTTATTGCCTCTCCCAATGGTAATCCAGTTTTCCTTAGTTTTGCAGCTAAATTACCCCATCTTTCTCTGAACTTACTTGGTACTAAAGGTCTAACTCTTTTAGTAGATTTTCTAGGAATATAGTTTTGTTCCATGCCAGGTAAGGCCAAGGCCCCATCAGGTAGTTCAATGAGCTCATCTCTTTCAATAAGCTTTACTAAAACCTTCCTCAACCTATCTTCACCAGCAATACCTGCAAACAATTCTCTAAGTTCTCTCCAGGTCATAGGCCTTGCATTATTCTTAATAGTCTCTTTAATAAGATTCTCCAGCTCCTCTTCAGTAGGCGCCTTAAACACCTCTATATCGATGTCTTCATAAAGCTTTTTAAGTCTTATCATACGATTCACCCTATATATTTTTTACCCCAGTAAGATATGTGTTCATTAAAGTTTTTAAGCTTTTCTATCTTGAAGCACTGTTCAAAATCTTCAATCTTATATAGTAACACCCAACTTAACCTTTTCTCGATTAAAATGAACAGAGTTAAACTAATTGTAATAGGGTCTAAAGTAGATGATTTTGAGAAATGTGGCAGAGTAGCAACGAAAATCAGAAAATCATTAGCAAAATATACAGAAGTAGAGATTTTATTTGTCAATGCCTCTTCATCTGGCTTATCTCTAGATGGGGAAGAGATTATTCCATGTGAATTAGAGGATGAGGCTATGGATTATATAATATCAAAGATAGCATCAGATAACAAAAACATACTAACACAGGGTATAGTTGTAGCAGCAGCTATATTTAAGACTCTTAAACATTAAGAATTGATCAATGTTTGAACATGTTAGATGATTACAAGAGATGGAGTAGTTTTATGGGCATATCTGAATATTTAAAAGTAAATGAAAATCAATCAGAAAATACTTATATAAAAGTTTAATGCTCTAAGGCTCTAATTATTATAGCTTATATTCTCTTTTTGATTATCATTATTTTGAGAATAGCAAGTAAATGGGTGTTACAATGAATATAGATGAGAGGGAGCTTATTGTTGAAGTACTTTCAAGTCTTAAGAAATTTTTCAAGTTTAAGGAATTGGAGGAAATATTGAGTATAACAGTGCCAACACTTTGGCGATATGTGCATGGCGATATAAAACCATCGGTTGATAGAGCACGGCAAATGCTTTTAAGATTACTTGATCAAGATATAGTTAATCAACTAAGAGAAAGATTGTTGAAAATAGATAATGAAGGTGTTATTAGAACTTATGACATTGTTTATAATATAGAGTTGCTTAGTTATGCATCCATAGATGCATTGTTGTGGGCTCAGAATATGGGATTTAGTGCTGTAGCTACAGTTGAAACTGATGGAATAGCTTTAGCAACTCTAATATCGAAAAGATTGAACGCTAAAATAGTTGTTATCAAGAGAAGAAAAGAAATAGGATACAGTAAATTCATTGAAGTAAGCTATGTTACTAGGTCACCACCTGAGGTTGTTTCTTTGTACCTTCCTGAAGATGTCTTAGAGTATGGTGAAAAGGTTCTTGTTGTTGATGATCTTGTACGAAGTGGTAGAACAAGTGCAGCTGTTTTTGAGTTGTTGAAAAAAGCTGGTACTAGACCAACTGGTTTCTATGCACTTGTTGGAATTGGTGATCAGTGGAAGCCTATTATAGAGAAATATGTTGGAAGCAACTATAGAGTGCTCTTTCATGTGAGTTGAGAATAGCGATTATATATGGCAAAGGAGAATCTTATTAGAATAGCTATTGTGCAAAACATTGAGTATGAGAAATGCAGAGAATTGGTGGAGGCATTAAAAAAGCAACATGTTGATGCAATACTTGTATGTGGAGGTATAGGCCAATGCCTTAGTGTGCTAGAGGTAAATAAAAAACTATTTGGGATAACGAATATTGATGATGATACACATGTTGTAAAAGCCTTGAAAAATAGAGAAGCATTTGTAGCTGGCTCCTGGCAATTAATAGAAAAGAACGTGTGTATCGGTGGTGTTGATGCCAAAAACCCTGTGCAAAATGTTGAAAGACTTGAACGCACAATACTATCTCAATGCTCCTTCGCTATAATAATATCGTATTATCCTTTGAAGAAATCAATCTGTGCTAAAGCAGAGTTTATGGGTAGAAGTCTAAGCTTTGGACTGAAGTCAATTTTTAAAAACAAAAGTAAACAAATAAAGTATTTGGTAATAGCATGCAATAAAAACTTTGTGCATAGCTTTTGCAAACAAACTCTGGATTCAGAGGGGCTTCTCGTAACAACGAATGAATCGTTTATTTCATTGTTGGTAGATTTACAAAATCTTGATGTTGCTATTGTTAAGTGACTAGATATGAGTAATGATGAATTCGTGGTGTTCAAACCTAGGAGAGAAAACTATGTTTTGAGTAAAAGGGGTAGACCAAGTGATATTAAAATAGGTATTTTAATGACTATACCCTATAGAGCAGCTGTTTCATCTCTATTCTTTCAGATGGCTTACACATATCTAAATAGTTTGGAAAATGTAATTGCATATAGATATGTTTTTGATATTGAGAACAAAAGAGTTGAGGCACTAGATACCGAGATGAATCTCAAAAAACTTGATGCAATCTTAATATCGCTGCCATTTGAGCTGGACTATGTAACAGCTACATACATTCTCATCAGACTTGGTCTTTTGCATAAAGAAAAGGGAAAAGCGAAACCAATTATTATTGCAGGAGGTTTAGCTGCTTCCTCTAATCCACTACCATTAACAGATATTGTAGATGCTGTTTTGATAGGAGAAGCTGAGGATGTTTTAGCTGATATCGCATATTCCATGGGAGCATCAAATCCTATTGAGGAACTTGAGAATATAAAATGTATTCACACAACACCTTTTAGTGGTGTTAGGAAAAAGTGTCTTGTTTCAAATCTTGATAAAAGCTATCATGCTGTTCACCAATTCTATTCTGTTGATGAAGAGCCTATATATGGGTATGGTATTAGAGTTGAGGCTTCTAGGGGTTGTCCCTATTTATGTGCTTTTTGCATGGAAGCTCACGTACTATATCCATTTAGATATAGAAGTATTGCAAATATTGAAAACATTGTTTTTAAAGGAATAGAGTTTCTAAAAATTCGAAGAACTATTCTATATTCCTTATCATTGTTCAGTATACCAGGTATTGATCAGCTTCTAAACAAGTTTATTGATATGGGTATAGAGGCTTCAATACCATCTATAAGAATAGAACATTTAACACATAAAAGACTGGAAATGATAAAACAATTAGGTCAGAAAACAATTACACTAGCTCCCGAAACTCTCTTAACTAACTACAGCTGCAGAATTGGAAAATGCTATAATTTAGAGTCTTTAGTAGAAGCCATTGAATTTTCCTACAAAACTGGTTTTGATCATGTAAAACTCTATCTCATTACAGGTTTTCCAGATGTTAGTATTGAAGATGAGGTACATTCATTTAAGGAATTCATGAACAAACTTAGTTTTATAAAGAGAAGAAAATTTATTGAAATATCAATAAACCCCCTTGTACCTAAGCCATGGACCCCATACCAGTTTCTTCCACCAGAAATAGTGTTAAAAGCAAAGAAAAACATTGATGCATATAAATCAATTAAGAGTTCAGTTTTTCGGTTATCAGCTTTAAGTCCAGAATGGGCCTTTGCTCAAGCTGTTATAGCACTAGGCGACAAAAACACATCAAAATTATTGATTGACTGGGCTTTAAATGGATTAGGATTACAAGGCTTTAGAAAAGCTCTTACTGCTTTGAGTCAAGAATTGAAAAAGTATATAAAGTATGGCTGGGAGAATCTACCATGGCTCGATGTTGTAGACTTAGGCATACCAATAAGATATTTAGAGTTGAGAGCCAAATTCCTAAAAATTAAAAATTAGTGAAGCAGATATAGCAACACTACTTATTCCACACATCTCTTTATAAGTTCTGCATATTCACTACTGATGGATGTACCCTTCTTTCAATATAATCGAATGCACTAAGTAATCTCATTCTATGTGTTATAGAGTCTTTAAGTTCTTTGTAAATAGATATTCCACTACCTATATCACCAAATCTTATTGGCTTTATTAACACATTTGATAGGTTGTATCCAAAGATTTTTAAAAGGCTCATTAAACCAGGGTGTATTATTAGAGTGAATTCTTTTTTGGCAATTCTAGATACTAGAGATAGTATAATTGGGTCATAGGTGGATAATATAACTATATCGCATATTGGCTTCTCATCATATATTGACACATGCTCACCTTTGATAATATCATGCCATAGCGTATGTGAGGGAACGATATATACCTTTGAAGCATTTAGTTGAGAAACATAGGCAAAAGGCACTATAGAGAGATCATTGCCAACAATCAGCACATTAGCTCCTTTTACAGTATCCAGTAAATGTCTTGATACTGAAAGAGTTGCTATAATTAGTGCTTCTAAATCATTGAACTCTTTAGCGTTAAATACTATAACGCTGTCTTTATTTGCTGTGTGAATGGTTTCGGCAACACCATTATGATCTGCATATACTATTACCCTGTCACCTTCTCTAACGTTAGAGACACCAAAACCCACACCCACAATCTTACCAACACCAACAAAACCAAGCACATGTTCAGCACTTTGTGAAACAACCATACATTTTGTAATTGCTTCATCAACAATAGACATGTATACATAGCTTATCTTGATTGCAACCTCGTTTTCTGCAATCAAATATCCACTATAGTTTCTCACAAGAGGATCTCCACAATATGATACAAAGATTTTGTGATACAATGCTCAACACTTCCACAATTAACTCTGATTACAACATATAAGCTTATATTTCGCTCCATTAAGGTGTGTGAATATGTCGTAGGTGAAGAGTTTTTGGCACGTTAGATAAGGATGTATTTGAAGAGCTTTACTCAAGTGATGTTAAGTTACTTAAAGAACAAGGCATTTCTACTCTTGAAATACCAGCAAATACTGAAAAAGTCATAAACTTTGCTAGTGGATTGCCCGATCCTAGAACAATTCCAAAAAATGAGATAAAAGAGATTATTGCAGAAGCCTTTGAAATATATGGATACCAAGTTCTGCAATACTCACCATCATCTGGTCTTTCCAAGCTAGTTAAGGAGGTAATAAAGTTTGTTTATAGAACAAGGGGTTTGAGAGCCAATCTAAACAATGTTATTATCGTTTCTGGTTCTCAACAAGGTTTAGAGCTTGTATCAAGAATTTTCATAGATCCTGGCGATATTGTTGTTGTTGAGGAGCCGACATATCTTCTTGCTTTAAATGTATTTAAATTAAGAAAGGCTAGAATCGTTTCCGTACCTGTTGATGACGAGGGTATGGATGTAAATGTTTTGGAGGATATAGTCAAGGATTTGAAGAAAGATGGTAAAAAGCCTAAGATTGTATATACTATGCCAGTAGCTCAAAATCCTACTGGAGTAACTATGAGTATTAATAGAAGGAAGCATCTTTTAGAATTAGCAGAAAAATACAATTTCATCATAGTGGAGGATGACGCATATGGGCTTTTAAGTTTCGACTATGAACAACCACCAATAGCAAGTTTAATGGGATTAAATAATGTTGTGTACATTTCATCACTTAGCAAAGTTTTGGCACCAGGTCTTAGAGTTGGCTATGTGATTGCAAATGAAAACATCATTAATAAGATGTATGTGTTGAAGCAATTCATGGACTTAGGAACATCAGTATTAGGACAAGCAATAGCTCAAATAGCTTTAGAAAAAGGTGTTGTTGATAAAAATGCTGAATATGCTAAAAGACTTTACAGACTCAAAAAGAATCTCATGATAGAGCTCATAGATGGCATGTTCTTTTCAGAGTCTTGGAGAAGTAATCCCAAAGGAGGCTTCTACATTTGGGTAAAGCTTAATAAGAACATTGACACCAGAAAATTGTTTGAGCAAAGCAAAAGAAATGGTGTTATATTTACGCCTGGAGCAAATCTTTGTGTAAATACTTATAGATGTTTAGATGCTATGAGACTTAGCTACTCAAACCCATCTGAAGATGAAATAAGAATTGGTATTTATAGACTATCTTCGCTGATTAGGGAGATGGCAAATGTTTCTTAGTAGTGGTAAGCTCGTTAAAAATCCTCAACTAATTCACAAGTATTTAGATGAGCTTAGAAAAAGAGGTTTAGATCCTTCCATATTATTACCAAGCAGAGAAGATATCGACTTAATTGAAAATAGTGTTAAGAAGGGGTTAAGCATGCTTAAAATAATGGATGATCTTATAAACAACTATTTGAGAAGAATAGATCCTGTCATTGCTAAGAAAGTTTTTAAGGAAGTAACAAATGAGGATGTAGATGAGGAAACGGCAGCATATTTAATAGCTAAAGAGCTTTCAGCTTGGACTCTTGAAATAGCTGAAGCACTAAATATTATCATGATTAGTGATGTAATAAGATGAGCAAGTGTGAGATATTATATGAATAGCGATATGCGTATTAAAATTAGACCAGCCACGGATAAAGACATAGACTATGTTATTGCCATAAACATAGAGTGTCTTCCAGAGCACTATCCACTTTCTTTTTGGTTAGAACATTTAAGTAAATATGGTGATGTTTTTTATGTTGCAGAAGTTGATGATAAAATTGTTGGCTATGTATTAACAAGAGTTGAGGAGGGCGAATCATTATTTCACATAGGTAAAAAAGTGAAGAAGGGACACATTGTAAGTGTTGCTGTTAGGGAAAACTACAGAAGAAGGGGTATAGCAACATATCTTTTGTCAACAGTTTTAAGTATATTAGTTCACTTATACGAAGCTTCAGAAGCTTATTTAGAAGTTAGAGTTAGTAATGTTCCTGCCATAAAACTTTATGAGAAGCTTGGATTTGAAATTTTGCGAAAAATTGAAGGTTATTATCTCGATGGTGAAGATGCTTATTTAATGGCAAAGAGGCTAAAGTGATGTAATTGCAATTCATTAAATTCTAAGAATCTTCACCTCAACATTTTCCATTTGAGCTAAGCACATAATATTTGCAAAAATCCTTGGCACATAAGGTTCTTGTATAACAACAAGTAGTATGTCTGAAAATGTTAAGCATTTTAAAAGCTCATCATATCTATGCTTAGTTACTACACCAGCACCATTACAAAGAATGATGTTATTAGCACCTCTTATTGTGATGTTACTACATAGGTTTATTGTGCATGTTACATCATTTGATTTACTTACATCATCAATTATTTGTTCAATATCTTTATAAATGTTGATTCCTTTGTTTGTTGATATAAAGGGACAAGTAGTTTTATTGCACAAATAGCCTTTTGATGCTATTGCTATTGCTATCGCTATCTTTTTTCCTCTTGGAATTTGAAGTGAAGTATTTTCTCTCATCAATTACCATGGTATTACTTGGCAATATGCTTAAAAACTTATACAACTCTTAATTACTTTCCATCGCAATACTTCTTCTAATTAAATCAATTGTTGAGTACAAATACTCTTCAACAACAACTGCATGCTTCTTTCTAATATGATCCTCGATTATCTGTATTGGAAGCTCATCTCCACAAAGCACACACTTAACAAAAGATCCATTAAGTTTTTTCGTAACTGGCCTAATCTTGGTAATTACTGGTATAGCATATTTTAAAAGTGCTTTTGCTTTTGTAGCTGATCCAATTTTCTCAACAATTCGCTGAGCATAACCCCTTACTTGGTGTTTGCTTAAACCATACTTTAAGGCTATGACACTAGGGCTTTCACCATATATAAAATAATCAGCAAGAGCATTAACAATATTATCCTTGCCTGCAAGTATCTTAACTATAAGGTATTCTAATACATCTTCAGCTGAAGATCTCATTGAAAAAGTCCCAAAATTAAACTAATTTTCATGAAAATATATAAGCTGGCTAGCAAATTGACCAAAAGTCATTTAAAAACTTTAGGTAATTATTATTATTAAATTTAAATATTTCTATAGTAATACCTGCAATTACTTTATGACATTTACTCTATAAATTTTGAATCATATGATCAATGAAGTAAATGAGCACATATATTCGTCGACATTGGTAGATATAGATAAGTACTTAACAGAAAAATCAAGATATACCTAGTAGTGGAGGTAAACATAAATGAGAAATGTAAATACAGAAATAGAACTGGATATTATGCCTACAAAAGTTATTTCTGTAAAAATAGATTTTGAAACCTTAAATGAAATAGAAACTTTATGCAAAAAACATCACTATAGAAGCAGATCTGATTTCATAAGAGAAGCCATAAAACTTTACATATATTTACTTAAACAAGTTAATGATAAAAAAGACGTGGAAGAAATGCTAAAAACATGCAAAGGAATTACCACATAATTTAGCTTAATACAATGTAAAAGGCGTATACAACACATAAGCTTATCAAAGAGGAGAGTATTATAGACATTTGAGATTAATACATAGATGCGGGGGTGCCCGAGCCAGGTCAAAGGGGTCGGGCTCAGAACCCGATGGCGTAGGCCTGCGTGGGTTCAAATCCCACCCCCCGCACCAGGCACAAATCAATCCTTTTAACAATTTCTCCAGTTTTTGGTATTCTTATGTGAAAAATGTTAATTTAAGTAATTTTGATGTTAACGACTTTTATTGTAACATAACCAAGTTATGTTTCTTAGTTTTGCTTATTACGAGTTGAAGTAGAGAAGTGCAGATTCTATTTAGCTTTCTATGTGCATTACAACATTTATTGCTGTAACTAACTAATGAGCCTTACTGTTTTTAATATTCACATCTATAAAAATATAGTGTGATGTGTGAGATATAAATGTCTCAAACAACAAGCAATCAACAGCTTTTAGCAGATGTTTTGCCATTTTCTAGTCTTGCTGAGTTGAGGCAGAAAGTAGATGAGATGAAACAAAGTGTAGACAGTTTAGGTACCGTTTTTCAGCAAGTGAAAGCACTTATGTATATAGGTGGGCTTATAGGTCGTTGGAAGGCAATGACATGCAAATCAAATTTAAATGGGTTTTGTACTGGTTGGCGCATTCCAAATGAGATTGTTTTTGATGTGAAAAAGAATTTTGGTGAAAATAGCATTGTTGAAAAGGATGGCACCTTCAGATTTAATGTTGCAAATACTGCATTGGTATGTGCTATTTGCCCACTGTATTCACCAAAGAGCTGAGCAACAATTATAATGCCTCTATGCGTTTTTTACTTTTCTCCTCAAGTTCCTTGAACCTATTTTCAAATTCTTGCAGAGTTGCTGAAACAGCTTTTTCAAGATCTTTATTATCAAGATATAGAATCATTGTTTTAAAGAATTTAAGAGCACATGCTTTTGAATGAAAATGTAGCTCCTTTCCACCAGCAGTAATTCTCACTCCTTGCCCCTCATAGAATATTCTGCCACAGGTTACACATCTAATTTTCTTTGTTGGCATTTTTCATCATCTTCTCAAGATATTTATCAAGCTCCAAATTCTTTATCATTTGCTCAACTTTTTTTGTTGCCTCCTCTAAATCATTTGCAGTAACATTGAAGTATATTTTTGTTCCCTTGACTCTAAATCTAAATCTTGTACCAGGTATTCCCTCATATCTATAAACCTCTACAAGCTCAACATCTATCTTCATAAAATTACCTTGTAGCATTTTTTATAGCAACTTCTAAAATTTCTAAACCAGTTAAAGCCTCTTCTTCAGTTATTATTATTGGTGGTGCAATTCTTATGCTGCTTTTTCCACATCCTAAAAGAACAAGACCATTTCTAAGAGCTTCATACAAAACCCTATTTCTGGTTTTCACATCATGTTCCTTTGTCTTTCTATCTCTAACAAATTCTATTCCCCATGCAAGACCCAGCCCCCTAACATCTCCAACATGAGCATACCTCTCCTTCAACTCAAACAATTTTTCTTTAAACAACCTCTCTAACTTAACTACATTCGGCAAATATTTTTGTACTAGCTCAATAGTTTTAAGAGCCACCATACATGCTAGTGCATGTCCTCCAAATGTATTGCTATGGGCACCTGGGCTAAAGTCAAGCTCAGATCTAAATATTGTAGCTCCAATAGGCATTACACCACCACCCAGCGCCTTAGCCATGGCAATAATATCTGGAATAGTGTTGAAATGTTCTATTGCAAACATTTTACCTGTTCTACCCAAAGCCATTTGAACTTCATCATCTACTAGCATTATGTTATAGTTCATCGCTAATTTACTCAATTCTGTGAAGAAGTTCTTTGGTGGAACAACATAGCCTCCCTCACCTTGTATAGGCTCAAAAAATATTCCAGCAACTTCATCAGGTGATACTATGTGTTGAAATATCCAATAATCTATATATTCAATAACTCTGTTTACGAGCTCATCAGGATGTTCATAGCCATCAACTCCCCATGGATTTCTAAATGGATTTGGGTAAGGCACATGTATAACACCATTAACCATTGGAAAATAGCTTCTTCGCTGTATGGTTTTTGATGCTGTTAGACTAAGAGAGCCCATTGTTCTTCCATGAAAAGCTCCTATAAATGCTATGAAATACTTTCTACTTGTTGAGTGTCTAAGCAGCTTCATAGAAGCTTCAATAGCTTCTGTTCCACTATTACAGAAAAATACCTTCTTCTTAAATACTCCAGGAGATATGGAGACAAGCTTCTCTGCTAAGGCAACTTGATATGGGTTATAAAAATCTGTTCCAGCAGCATGAGCAAGTTTATCAAGCATTTCAATAACAACTTTCTTAATTTCTGGATGTGTTGGATATCCGAGATTTGAAACTGAAATTGATGATGAAAAATCCAAGTACTTGTTTCCATCAACATCATAAAGCCATACACCATCTCCACGCTCAACAACTAAGGGCAGACTCTCTGGGTCGTGAGTTGTTGTGGCAATGAGTTTTGTATGCATTTCAATGATTTTTCTTGCTTTTGGACCTGGAGGCTCAACAACAATTTCTGGAGTCTTCAACCTCATAATGAATCACCTAGCTTTTGTTAACATAGTTTCATATTTCCGATAAGTTTTTGAGTTTTTTATTCGAGGTAAGTATATTAGGTGAGAATGTGGCTAGGTTAAGCTCTGGTTTTGTAATAGCTGGTGCATATGCTGATAAGATTAGAAGAACAATGTTTGCTCAGCTCAGGGACTATATAAAAAGGGATAAGGAGTGGGGTCAGAAAATAGCTTTGGCTGTAGCTCAGCTGAATAGATTACTATATTCTGTTCTTGTTGAACAGCTTAAGATAGATAAGGGAGATGTTGTTAGAGTTAGAATTGAATATGACATAGATGAAGCAGGCAAGAACATAGTGTGGAGATGGGATACATTAGCTGTTGAAGTTTTCAGAAGAATTTCTCAAGAGCAAGTAGATTCCATAGTAAAACAGGTAACGGCAAAAGCATATGAAGTTGCCTTGGCAGCTGTAACATATGATGTATCAAAGCTTGGAGAGACATTTGATGGGGATATAGTGTTCTCAATAAAGCTTGGCGAAAGAGAGGTGGGGGCAGCAATTATAACAACATTTAATGAGTCCTTAGCTGTTTTAAAGAGAGGTGCTGTTGTAGAGCCAACTCCTGCAATCTTTGAGAAGGTGAGACTTGAAATTCAGCCTGGAAAAAGCATTGAGGATTCTCTTAAATCGGCTTTGTCACTAGTTATGCAAGCAGCTAGGCACGTAGGTTACGATGAAGCTTTAAAGATTATGAATGCTATTAGGGAAAGAGTAGCTGCAGCTCCGGTTGAAAAAATAGAGGAGGAGGAAGAGGAATAATATAGAGAATGAAACTATAATGAATAGACTATTCATTTTTCTTTTTCTTAACTACTAACACCATACCCTTTCTCTCAATAACAACAACTTCATCACCTGGCTCTATAACCTCACTACTTTCAGCAAACCAATACTCCCCCTCATACAACACCCTACCTCTTTTACCTGGCTCTATACGCTCTACAGCCTTGGCTAAACTACTTGAAATTGATTCTGAAGCCTTCAATCTCTTCCTACCTGCTTCCAGAGCCTTGTACAATATGAAGGAGAAAAACCCTGCTAAGCCACCACCAAGTATAATCGCAAATGTTCTAATACTTTCTATTACATTTGGTGCTATTTGAGTTGCTGGAGAAATAGGCATTAGCATAATACCAAATATGAGCGCTATTATACCCCCAATTCCAAGTATTCCATGTCCTGGAAACATAAATTCTATAGCTATAAGCAGTGAGCCTAACGCTATAAGCATTACCGATATAATGTTTATATTTATTGAGCTGCCAACCAATGCTAGCAATAGGAAAATTAATGTAAGGGGTAGAAGATCTATTCTACCAGATAACAACGCTATGAATGTTCCAAAGAAGCCTAAAAACCATAGAATTGAATTGATTGTAGAATCTCTTAAATAGGTGTATACTTGAATATACAGAGATGGATTATATTCATAGAAACCAACTATGTTTAATGTGTAATTCTTTCTAACACCACTATATTCAACAACAACAGTTCTTCCATTAACTTTTGATATGAAATCATTCAAATTATTTGCCACAACATCTGCAACCTTTTCCTTAACAGCTTCTTCACCTTTTAAAACAAGGTTCTTTGTAATAAACATTACAACTGCCGTGGAGTTTCTCCCCCTGGCCTCAGCATATCGAGTAGCCATAGCCACAACACTATTTATTATCTTACTCTCATTTATGAACACATACTGACCAGTTACAGGATTTATTGTTATTGGCTGGGCAGCACCTATTACAGCATATGGCGATATCCCTACAATGTGCATTGGCTGAACAATTATGCTTGCAGCACTCAACGCCTTATCTGTTATATATCCTAGAACAGGAACTTTAGCCTCGAGAAAGGCATTGGCTATATTAATCATGGAGTCCATGTAACCTCCATAACTATCAACAACAACAACCAACGGCACATTTCTTTCTTCAGCAATGGCAAGAGCATCTTTCACATAAAGTTCAACAGGAACATCGATAGTTCCCATAGAACCCTGTATTCTTATTAGAACAGCATTCGATGGTGTTTGAAAATATGCAGAACTGTGTAGAAGCATTGATGTGAAAGCAAAAATCGAGAGTATGAGAATAGCTCTAATTATATCTGTGCGCATCATGTTTCTACTCTTTACTTGCTTTTTCATATTGTTTTGCTTTTTCTAAAGCTAGAGATGATGCTATAGCTTCTGAAACTGTTCTCGACACACCACTTTCAGTAATTATGATAATATTCTTTTCTTTTGCTATATCAACATATGTTTGAAGCTCTCTAAGCCTAAGCGCCACTGGGTGTTGCTCATATGTTTGAGCAGCCTCAAGAAGTATTTTAGCTGCAGCCCTTTCTGCTTCAGCCTCTATAATTCTTGCTCTCCTAATTCTTTCTGCTTCTGCTTGATATGCCATTGCTCTTATCATTCCCTCTGGTAATTCAACAGCTTTTAGTGTAACCATAGACACTTTTATTCCCCAAGGCTCTGTAATCTCGTCTATTATGCTTTGAATTCTCTTATTTATCTCCTCACGCTTACTCAGTATATCATCTAATTCCAACTGCCCAACAACATCTCTTAAAGTTGTTTGACCAAGTAATGCAATAGCATAGTTATAGTCTCTCACCTTCATAACAGCTTTCTCAGGATCCAAAACCCTGTAATAAACTACAGCATCTACTCTAACAGTAACATTATCTCTTGTAATAACATCTTGCTTAGGAACATCAACAGTATTTATTCTTGTATCAACAACTATTCCCCTATCTATGAATGGAATTAGAAAAGCCAGACCAGGACCTTTAATACCAACATATTTTCCTAGTCTAAGAACAACCATTCTCTCCCACTCCCTAACTATTCTAAAAGATCTTGAAAGTATTATAGCTATTATTATAATTAGAAGAAAAATTCCAAAAATTTCCAAAGGTCCTATGGGCACATGCTACACCTTCTCTTTTGCATAAATAGTTTCTCGAGTATATTAGCTTCAATGCCACTATTAAATTTTATCTAAACCAAGCTTTTCAATATAATAGCTCAGAATATTGTCATGCTGTTCAGCAATTGTTTTAAACTCTTCTTGCTCAACTATTGTAAATGGTATAACGTCTTTTATCGATGGAAGATTATGTAAAATCATTACAAGTCTATAGATGCCTATTCCAACACCTGCTGTTGGAGGCATTCCATACTCCAGAGCTCTTACATAGTCCCTATCCATTGGATGATGCTCTATCTCACCAAACTTCTCTCTACTCTTTATGCGCAGCTCCTCCTCTTTTTTAAAGAAGTAGTACTGAACTATTGGATTGTTAAGCTCGCTATATCCATTACCTATCTCCAAACCATTTACAAAAATTTCGAATCTTTCGGCATATTCAGAGTTTTCTCTTGAGGGTCTTGCAAGAGGGGATACATCTCTTGGAAACATTGTTATAAATGTTGGCTGAATTATTTTTGGCTCAGCAACTTTCTCAAATATTTTCTCAATAATTTTTCCTTTTCTTGGATCATCAATTTTTATGTTGAGATTCTTTGCAATTTCCAGTAGTTCATCATAACTCTTTTTTCTAACCTTTATGCCTCCAAACCTTTCTATTGCATCCTCAATAGTTATTCTAGTCCATGGCGGCTGAAAATCTAGAACTATTTTTTCATTACCTTTTTGCAACTCTATTTTGTAGTCTCCATACACAGTTTTTATTGCTTGAGAAATCATTTCCTCAACAAGCATCATCATGTCCATCCAATCTGAAAACGCTTGGTATATCTCTATTTGGACAAACTCAGGATAATGTTGAGCATCTATATCCTCGTTTCTAAAGCACACAGCAATTTCATAAACCTTGAAGAAATTGGCTACAACAGCTCTTTTCAAGTATGTTTCTGGTGCTATACTTAAATAAACATCTCTATCGAGAGCATACATTCTAGTTACGAATGGTCTTGCCAAAGCACCTCCATAAACAGATTGAAGTTTTGGTGTATGTATCTCTATAAATCCTCTGGAGTCGAGGAAATCCCTAAATGCTTTTTCTATTCGATACATAGATACCATTGCTTTTCTAACATCATCATTAAGCATCATGTCTAAATATCTCATTCTATACCTTTTCTCAGAATCTGCCAAGCCATGCCACTTCTCAGGAAACTCTCTCCACGTGATGGCCAATACCCTGAAGTCTTCAACAAGAAGTGAAAGCTCTCCTCTCATAGTCTTTATTGGTCTTCCTCTAACACCAATAATATCACCAACATTAAGTATCTCAACAAGTTTCCAAAGAGCTTCGCCAACAACATCAAATCTGAAAACAATTTGAAGTTTATCTGTTCCATCATCAAGAACAGCAAAAACTATTTTTCCATGTCTTCTAATTCCCATGATTCTTCCAGCAACCGAAAATCTTTCCCCAGCTTCTTGACCCTTGTCTAAATAGCTATACCTATTTCTAATGTCACTAAGTGTTGTTGTTACATCATACCTATACTCTGTAAGATAAGGATCTACACCAATTTCGACAAAACGCCAAAACCTGTGAATAGTTGACATGGCTATTCCCAAGTCATTTTCTCTTTCAGCATCTAGTAGTTTTGAAATTCAAGTAAACAAGTTAAAAACTCAGCTGGATGCTCCTCATCACTACTCAGAGAAGAGCGCTTTCATCACATTAAAACTCTTCCAAAACTCTAATACCTAATTGAGGATTTAATATGTCTACAGTGCCATGGATTCCATCACCCAAAACTCCAATAGAGTATTTGAAATATGCTTTAGGTGCAAGCAGTAATGATGTTGTTTTAGATCTTGGATGTGGAGATGGGCGAGTGCTTTTGGAGTTTGCTAAAGCAGGTGCTAAAACAATTTGCATAGAAATTAACAGAGTTCTATGTAATGTTAGTGAACTTGTGTTTGGATTGCATGGACTAAAAGATAGGCTTATTGTTATATGCAGTGATTTCTTTAGTGTAGATTTATCTGAATTAAGACCTAGGCCAACAATTGTATATGCATATCTATATCCATCTACTTTAGAACTGTTATCAGAAAAACTTGAGAAGGAGCTAGATCTCTGCACCATTATAGCAACACTTGATTTTCCTATAAGAAATTGGAGCCCAGTATTTGTGAAAAGTCTTGTTGACGAAAATGGGCATCACAGAACAATCTGGATTTACATAAATGGTTTTTCAAATCCTAAAGCAAGGCTCATTACAGAAGAAAAGATTAGTTTAGTAGAGCAAACAAATTACTGTCCCGATACTTGTAAGAGAAAATTGTTTCTATAGGTAAGAAGGAAAATCAGTTTATCGACCCTTCGTCACTTCTCCGACAACGTCGACCTCATCATCTACTCTAAATTTAAATCTCATAAAGCTTAATCCTTATAGGTTCTGGCAACTGATTTTCGCTAATAATAGTTGCTGTATAAGGTGGCTTATTAACCTTGGGCCCAACAACAATGTATCTAGATTCGCTTTCCTCCCTGCTCTTCAGCACCCTCACCTTTACATAGACACCATCATTTCTTTTTACATAAACATACTTTTTATGCTTCAAACCCATAACAAAACACCTCTACACATGGCATTCTTTGCTGCAAAACCTTTTAATTAAAAATGGTATGAGAGAATTAATAAGCTGTTATTGCAATAAATTATGATTTGTTTAGGGTGGCAATAACGAATACAAATAACTTGTTCTCTAGTTGGGAAGTACTTGAAGAAGAAATAAGAAGGTGTGTTAGATGCCCTTTGCATAGAAGTAGAAAAAATGCTGTTCCTGGTGAGGGAAATAAAAAATCAGTTGTAATGTTCATAGGTGAAGCACCAGGTGCTACTGAAGATGAAATGGGAAGACCATTTGTAGGTGCGGCTGGAAAGCTCTTAACTATGATTATGGAAAGCGTTGGTATAAGTAGAGAAGGTGTTTATATAACAAATGTTGTTAAGTGTAGACCTCCTGGAAATAGAGAGCCTAAGGATGATGAAATTGAGGCTTGCAGCATATTTCTGAAATCTCAAATAGCTTTGTTGAAACCCAAGCTTATTGTTACTCTTGGTAACATAGCTGGAAAAACTGTTTTTTCCATGGGTAAGCGGGAATGGGTTGGAGTAATGAAGATGAGGGGAAAGAGATATGAGTTGACGATTCAAGGAATTCAAATTCATGTAATACCCACACTACATCCAGCTGCAGCATTGTATAATCCACAGTTGAGATCTATGCTTGAAAGTGATATGAAACTTGTAAAGAGTTTTATTGATGAAATAACTAGTAGCATGAAAAGTTCTACATCTGATAAAACAAAACCTAGAACGTTACTTGACTACATCAAGTAGCTTTAGAAGAGCCGCTAAAAATACTGCATATAGAGATATGAGCTCGTACAATACTATATCATGCAACATTCTTAAAAACGTAGCATAGCTTGTAACACTAGTTATACCTACACCAAAATTATTGCTAACAATCTCGAGAACCATTACTATTAAACTAGATTCCAAAGTAGCCATAGAAAGTAAATATACACTATTGCTATCATCCACATAATTTGAATACTGGTAGTAGAGATATGGAACAGTAACAAGGTTAATGTCTAGCATTCTCGAATATATCTTGAATAGCTTTCTCAAAGAATCTTTAACATATTGTTTGTAGGTTTCAGGTAATCTTGAATAGAGATAAGCTCTTGTACTAGCCAAGCCATCTAGTGTTAGAATAGAATATGTTTTATTGAATTCCACAATGCTACTAACAACATTTAACGCGTTCGCCAAAGCATTTTTAACATCCCTAAAGCTGTAAAGCTTTCCAGAGCCACTCACATTGATAGTCATGGCCAAGTCTAGCCATTGTATTGCTGTTAATATTCTTCCATAGGCACTTGCTATTATTGATTTATCTAAACCTTGTGTAGTGTTGATTAAGTTCAGATAGTATTTTGCTTGAGTAACTCTATCAATAGCCATGACTAGAAATGGTATGGCGCTACTCTTAATTGTTTTTAAATTTTCCAATAACTGATAGATGTTGGATAAATTAGAATTGCATTGTCTAATATAGTTTTTAAGATTCTTCGCACTTTGCAAAGAGAAGTACTCCTTAAGTATTGTTACATATACTGAATATGCCATACTTGCTGCTGTGTACCACTCATCTTTACTTGCAGCTGCTTGCACTTTTTTCATTGCATCATCTAAATATTTATTTACATTTTCATTTCCAATAGCCTTAGCTATTTTCATTGCTTCTTCACTAAAGTAAATTGTAGCATTTTTAAAGAATTGATTAACTATTTTAAGTAAAGTAGTATTAACATATACTTCACCAGTTTCATCAACATTTGCGCCACAAATATCTAGCAGTGATGCAATGGGTACTACAGCAGTTGTATTTACTACCCCATTTATCATTGGAGTATAAACTCTTTTTATACCAGCAGAAGTTGCAGCAGCGATTTTCTCATTTAAACCAGCCACAGCATCAATAAAACCATCTATTGACACCACACCTGTAGCACTCCACAAGCCATTGTCATACCTATTGTAGATTCTATACAGACTTATTGCAAATGCAAGTGATGCACTAGCTCCTTTAGCACTACCACTACTTCGAATAGATACTGTGACTTCGCCTAATCCCACTTTACAAATTTTGTTTAAGGCATATCCAGCCACTACAAAGGAGTTCAACAAGCTTTCATCATATTCAACTCCTTGGATATGTACTCTAAATACTGAAGAATGTTTTAAACATATTTTTACAGGAACTGCCTCTCCCACACCCATTTTTTCAGAAACAGCAAGAAAGTATGTATCGATGCAGGAAGTATTATTATCAGCTCTTAAACTGGTGTAGATGCTTGAAATATTTAAAAGAATCATTAAAATAACTAATGTAGTTGATACAAAGATTCTGCAGCAAGTCTTGAAGATCATATTGTTCACAACACTGTGTCATATTAGCTTAAAAGCAAATAAAGTTTCAAAACAATATATGTTTTCATTGATGATGACGTGGGCAGCCAATGACTTTGTGTGAATGGGATGAAGAACCCACATGCTCAATCTGATGTTCTATGCCTAAAACGAAATTCATGTTGTGTTGCAGTAAACGAGGTTTCGGAATTGATTAATGCTGTTACGAAAATTGCTTACAGATTAAAATCTTCTTTAATGAGTAATAGCTGGTTATTGCAGGAGCTAGAAATAATGAAAAACATTGTTATAAATGTTCGCAGTTCTTTAGATTTTTTCACAAGAAATTTTTATAGAGTTGATGATAAAGGTATTGATCAAAACTCTTTAGCTTACACAGCTACAAATATTTTGAATAGACTAGTTGAGTTTAGAAATAGGCTAATCAGAGTCATGGAACACATTGCTGAGAAAACAAGTGAGAAAGAGACTGAAAATGAGTTGTTAAATGTATTCAGAAAAACCAATGCAATAACAATGAAGCTTATTATAATATTTCTAGCATTTGCAACAAAAATTGAATGGAGTAAAGACTTGGCAGGACCATTTTCAGCATCAATGGCATCAGCAACTCTAGCAACGCTTTTGAATATAGACAATCAAGTTGTTGAATCTATAAAAGAATGCGTATACAGCTAGGGGGCACCAATGAGTATTGATGCAAATCAAATCCATTTTCTTACGAAAAAAGCTTTGAAAGGCGATTTAGAATCTGCAAAGACAATAATAAACTTTTTGATGTCCTTGGATATGAGAGAAGCTATTGTCGTCGCTTATTTAATTGCTTATCAAATTATAATGAATATATACATGAATCTTGGTGAAGAATGCAAAAAATGTGGGGGCATATGCTGCAAATTTGGATCTCCAATAGAGTTAACGGAATTTGACTTAAGTGAAATAATTGCTGAAGGCATTTCTCTTAGTGGAATTATGAATGAGAGCAATAAATATTTAATTCCAAGACCCTGTCCATTTCAAGACGGGTGGAGATGTAGAATACATGAAAACAAGCCATATGCGTGTCTCTCATATCCATTTGCAGTTGAGGATATTCAAAAGGATGTTATAGTTTCGTGGAATTCCTCAGAACCTCCAAAACCATTTATACCACAATTCTGTGTTGCAGGTCAAAAAACATGGGACTATATAAAGTTTCTTATTGAGTCATTTAAGAAAGAGCATGGCAAAGTCCCAACACCACTAGAATTGCTAGAATTTGCAAATAGCAGTTCTAAGTCCTGACATTAATTCAAGATAAAATTGATTTAAAATTTTGGGCGAAATCTGCTTAACCGTGTGAATTCTTTTATCTGCGACCTTTTCTAGCAGGCTTTGGTGGTGTTGGTGGCGGGGTTACTTTTTCTTTACCTGTTTTCATACCTATTACATAGCCTATAACAAGTGAGATTATAATTAGTATCAGTGATATTGATATGGCTAGTCTAGGCTCTAATCCGATGACCACTGTTTCGAGATTTGTTGTTGTATATGAGAAGAATACTGGGATTGTTGTTGTTGCAAATATTGTTGTTGGCTTTATTTCTGTTACTGTAACTGTTGTAATATTCGCGATAGTTGTGGCATTTGTTGTGTTCTTTGCTGATGTTTCTGTTGTAACTGTGTATCTTAAATCCACTGATTGTGCTTCGGCTTGAATTGTCAACAGTAATGTTATTAGCAAAGCTAAGGCTATTGTGAATATAAGCAAAGCTTTTTTCTCCATGTTCATCACATGAATAATAATTGTTTAGTGGGTAAAGTATAAAAGTGTTAATAAATTAGGAGAGTCATGAAATTAAGAATATGTGGTGCTTATTGCGTGACCTTTAATTCTGCATCTATCTTTCCTAAACAATCCTCGCTTAAAGCGATAAAGCCTTTTGATCCTTGGAGATCACCTCTATGCACTTGTCCAATGAAGTGGGTTGTACATCCATATACTGGTTGTTCTCATGCATGTTTATATTGCTATGCAGCAAACTATATACCTAAGCACTCAACTCCAAGACCTAAAAAAGATTTCTTATCTCTTATAACAAAAGATTTGAGTTTAATACCCAAAGAAGCATTAATAGAGTTATCTACAAGTAGTGACCCATATTCATGGCCTGAAAAAGAACTTGGTTTTACTCGACTTGTTTTGCATAAGCTTTTGGAGAATGGGGCAAGGGTTTTGATAACAACTAAAAGCAGTTTTGTTGTACGTGACTTGGATTTGCTGAGCAAGTATAGAAACAGAGTTGCTGTTGCTATTACAATAACAACACTAGATGATAAGCTAGCAAAAATTATAGAGCCTGGTGCGCCACCCCCTTCAGAAAGGCTAAAAGCAGTTAAGCTGCTTGCGGCAAACGGAATTGGTGTTGTTGTGAGGCTTGACCCGATAATACCATTTATAAATGATTCTTATGAAAACATGGAGAATGTTATAAGCAGTGTAGCTGCAGCTGGTGCTCTTCAAATAACTTCGTCAACATACAAGGCCAAGCCAGTAGATTTTAAGAAGATTTTGAATGTGGTTAGAATGCTTCGTGGTGATAGAGTTGCAGAAGAATTTAAGTTTCTATACTTTGGAAACTCTAAAAATGTAGTCAGTGGCTATAGGTATTTAGATGAAAAACAAAGACTTGACTATATGAAAATTGTAAGAGAAATTTCGTATAGTAATGGATTGGTTTTTGCAACATGCAGAGAAGGATTTAAATATCTTCATACACCAGGCTTTAATTGTGATGGCTCATCCTTTGCATATAGAGATATTACTGAGTTGCCATAAGCGTTGATCTAACAAGCAAAACACCTTTTACACTATGAATTCTGCCAATAAGCTCCTTAACCCTGTTGCTAGAACCCTTCACAGCTACTATTAGCAAGCACCTCTCCTTATCTAAATGAATATGCATTGCAGAACTTATCACATCAAGAAAATCGTGTTGAAGTTCTGTCAACTCCTTATCGCTATCACCTATTTTATGGTTGTAAAGAATGTTGATAGAACCAACAACCTCTTTAGCAATGCTCCACTTATTCTCAATTATGAACAATCTTAAAGATTCTTGAAGAAGCTTAGACCTATTCTCAATACCCAAACTCTTCATAAGCTCATCTAATTCACGTGCTAATTCAGATGGGATATAAACTCCAAACTTTGTTTTCCTACCCACTTCCTCGTATGCAGAATCCATAACCACAAACAACACCAGTCATTCTAATCTCTATATTTAGCATCTACACACTTTTTCCTTTTATACCTTTTCGCTTTTGCTTCAGAATCTTTCTATATTTTTCAACATCTGGATAAAACCTAACATCAACATGATATATCATTTCACTAACACTTCTACACATTCTTATAATTTTCATGCGCATCTCGTTTAACTCAATCAATGTTGTGTATGGATCTACATACAAATCTACTGTAACAATATAGAAAGAACCTATTTTCCTAGCATCAACATTTTTCACTTTAACATTCTCTAACTCACTTAGCTTTAGCTTAATATTGTAAATAAGCTCCTTATCCT
Organism: Ignisphaera cupida; assembly: GCF_030186535.1. NCBI lineage: Archaea > Thermoproteati > Thermoproteota > Thermoprotei > Desulfurococcales > Desulfurococcaceae > Ignisphaera > Ignisphaera cupida. The sequence goes on from NZ_JASNVW010000001.1 coordinate 257,869, forward strand.
CCTCAACACCAATTATGGATCTTGCAGCATCTTCAACAATATTAGTTATGCTGTGCAATGCAAAGAAAAATCCTGCAATAACTGTTAACAACTCTGTAGATGGGTTTCTGGTTAAAGCTGTTACAACAACTCCAATAGTTGATATAAAAGCTGCAACAACATCTATTAGTGCATGTGTATATTCAGATTTTAGAATCTCTAGTTTTAGCTTTTCATATTCTTTTCTAAGAATTGCAAAAGCGTAGAGTGTTAAAAACCCTCCTGAGAGAGTTACAAGGGATAGTAAAGGATTTTGTGTTGTAACCTTAGAGTTAGCACTATAAATAATGTTGTTAACATAATCAACAAAGCTTATAATATAGAAAGAGATTATAGCTATTGATGTGATGAGCATTAAAAATGTTTCCATGTATAGAACACCCCACGAAAATCTTCTCAAGGTTTTACTAGCATGATACAAAGCAATCATTGACATAAACTCTAAAGCAGTATCAACTGCCCAGTGAACAAAATCAGTGAAAAGTATCATAGATTTTGAGAAATAAGCAAACACAAACTCCATCACCATACCCACAAACGAAACTATCAGAACGATTCTGATAACCTCACAACCCCTTTTCAACCTACTTGAAATTTCGTGTAAAGACATTGAGCTCACCCCAAGTAAAAAATAGCAATGCAAAGGTTTTTAGTGCGGGGGGTGGGATTTGAACCCACGCAGGCCTACGCCAGCGGGTCTTAAGCCCGCCCCCTTTGACCTAGCTCGGGCACCCCCGCTCAATAACGAGACTTTTTAGCTTCTCTCTAGCAAATTTACTTAATTTGTTCTAGGTTATTAACTTTTATAGCGGCTAAATAACACTAGTTTAATGCTGTGATGAAACACGAGCGTGATGAGAAGCTGTGATTGATGTCAAGAGTACTGAGCTAAAAGCTATTATTACAACAGATATTGATTTAGAGCATGAAACTTGCGAGGATATTGAAAATGCTCTTGCATTCTCACTTAGTAGTGTTCAGTGCTTGCCGCTGGAGAGAAGTGGAATTGCTTTGGTTTATGCCGAGAAGCATTCTGATCCCTTGCAAATTGTGAAGAAATTGATTAGAAGTAGTGTGAGGTGCCACTGGGTTTTCCCTATATACGCGTCTTGCAAGTCTATGTATGAAGAAATTAAGAAGTGTGTTATGGAGCTTCTTCTGCTTTCAAATGTTTCAAAACCTATTAAAATGGTTTGTAGATGTAGGAAGAGAGGCTGGTCAATAGATTCCTGCTCGAGATTAGTTAAATACATAGGTAGTTTTCTCGAGTCACTAAATATTGTTGTTGTGGATTATAAAAATCCTGAGTATGTTCTGCGTCTTGAAATAGTGAATGAGATTACTGGTCTATCCTTTTATCACAAAACCCAAGAAAGAGAATTCAGAATGGGTAGATACTAGCATTAAAAGCTTTGTCTAGAAGCAGCTTAGCAACTTTGGCTAGATTCGTTATTTGCTAACTGGATAGGGCTTTTGCTACTTGAATTGATGTTCTCCACACATCATCATCTAAGTGACTCACGTTCTTCACTGCCTTGCCTTTAACTCCTGGAGCAATTTGTGTTGAGTCTACTAATGCATATCCAATTACTATGAAATATTTTTCTGAAGGCTCTAAAACAGCAACAATAGCGTTTTTGGAAAAACTCTTCAAAACTTTTTTAATGCCAGGAATCATAACATCTGCACCATTCTTCAAAAAACTTACAGCACCTTCATCAACTGTAACTGCAGGTACTGCTACAATCTTTTTTGTATTGTACAACATGTTTACTATGTACAGTGTTGGTAGATAGAAATCAACTTTTTGTGTTTTGAAAAGTGCTGGAGTAGATCCAAAAACAACTATCTCAAACTTCTCCTCAACAACTTTTTTAACATCATCTTCAAACTCCTTTAGATAATCTATGAGCTGAGGATCTATCTCAACCCTTTTTTGAAGCTCGCCAAAAATGTTTTTAACATCTCTTTTCGATATGTAGTTAAGTCTTAACAAATATTAAGCACCTTCACATAGAGTATTTATTAAAAGGTTCTTAAGAATTAATGAAGTGAATTAGTCTATGAATATAGTGCTAAGGAAATGCAGGTATGTTGTTAAGTCTTTCAAACCTTTTCACATAATTGAAAATGCTGATATAGTCATAGATGAAAACACCATTTCTTGCGTTGGTGAATGTAGCAATGTTCATGGCTACGATGTTCTGCATTGCGAAAACTCCATAGCACTATCAGGTTTTGTTTCATCACATACGCATATCTTCACAAAAAGTTGGGGTTGGCAAACAATTGAAATTGCAGAAAAAGCCCTAAAGGCTTTAGCTATACATGGCTTTGCATTAGTTCACATAGCCGATAATTATTTTGATGGTGTATGCGAAATTGCTAACAAAATTGGTTTGAGAGTCTCTACAGGACCTCTCATCAAGAGTTATGGCGATTTAAAGAACTTGGTTATTGCAAAGAATTTGAAACGTGATTTATGTATTCCATCAATTAATGTAGAGCTTTCGGCGAGTATCGATGATGATACTTTAAGAGAGGTTAGGGATTTTGCTATTGAAAACAAAATTAATTTGCATTTAATACTTCCACAAAACGTTGCAAACATACTATCATTTTATAAAACAAGAGGGGAGTGGATCATTAACCACCTTTACAAATTGGGGTTGTTATCAAAAAATGTGTGTTTAGCCCACTTTTCATGGGCAACCACATGGGAGGTGGAGAAAGTGGCTCAAAGCGAAGCAAGCATAGCTGTTACACCATACTCAGACTCCATAAAGGGTGTTTATGGCTCTGTTCATCCAAAACTTTTTGAATTGAAGAACATTAGCATAGGCATAGACGATATTTGGGGTAGAGCTGGAACATCAATAATATACGATGTTATAGCTATGCAATCAGTATATTCAACAAAAACATGGGGCATATACCCATCAATAGAGGAGGTATTGCACTATGCCACAAGAGGTGGAAGCCAAGCACTAAACATAGAAACAGGGATTATAGACATTGGAAAACTAGCTGATATAGTAGTAGTAAAAATGAATAAGCTAGATCTGTTCAGAGATATGTCAAAAACAATTCTAAACTCAATCAACACACTAAAATATGTAATAGTCAATGGAAAAGTTATATGGGCCCGCAACTCAAACTCCATTCTTCAACACTAGAAGAGCTTTAAACTGGTAATATTGTGACCACAAATTAAAAGCAATACAAATGAAATTTTTAGATCTGCCAGATTCAATAACAACGTGTGAAACATTGGTAACGATATGTAAATTGTTAATACGTGAGAAACCTTGGTGTAACAACAAAAATAGTTTGAGGCAAACAACAAGAATTAAGCTGAAGTAAAGCTAAAAATCCCTCCAAAACAAAAACTTACACAACAAAAAAGCCACCACACAAAAATGGGCCCGTAGCTCAGCCAGGACAGAGCGCCGGCCTTCTAAGCCGGTGGTCCGGGGTTCAAATCCCCGCGGGCCCGCCACACAACAATTTTGTAAATACCTCTATCCTTTCTAATTAGCTTAAAGCTTTGATGATGTAATGAACTAATGCGTGTTGTGATAAAATGCTCCATGCTGTAGTGAGTAATTGTGCTGCAATTCTTACTTGATTATTGCAATATTTTTATTGGCTGAGCTTTTAATTTTCTTTTCTTCTTCAAAATTTTTCTTATGTGGATAAGCATTGATACAACAACATATGTTATGCTGGAGGTTGCTAGGTAGAGCATATCCGAAAACCTTACTGTATCTGTACTTTCAACACGTTTGATAGGCTCCATGCTGATTATCATGTCGATGCGCCTCTCAATTTCTTCCTCAGTGAGATCAGGGGCGTAGAAAATCGTTTTTGCAGCTTCATATGCTGAACACTTGTAAATTACTGAATCGAAATAGGTTTTCACAAGATATGCAATTGAAATACTTAAAGCAGTAGCAGCTAAATATGCTGCTAAACCTGTTGCCAAAGCTTTTTTAGATGCTGTACCTGGTGGATACAGAATTCCCGATGGATACAAAATTCTTGTGAATACAAATGGCAAACCAAACCAGTAGAGGTATATTAGTGGTATTGACAAAAAGATTTTATGTAGATCATCAACAAGAGCAGAATTTGCTTGATACAATCTAGACATGAATATTGATGCGTAAAACAAGAAAGTTGCTGAGCCATAGCCAATGGCAATGGGTATAACAACATGTTTAACTGCGTTAATCACAAATGATCTATCAATTGATTTAACAATAAGCAGCAAGCCCATTGCCATAAATAAGCAAATAGTTGAAACATCATAGAAAAACCTATTCAAAACATAAACCAGAAGAGCACTCCAAATATAGTGAGGATAGGGAACAATGGCTCTTAAAGAATCAGCAAAACACTTGTTTCTAGCAAGCAAAGGCGAAAACGCATAGAACGAAATAAAAACAGCAATAAAAGTAATCACCACTACAATTCTTCTATTCATAGCTACCCACCTTAGCCAAGCGGACTTGGTTTAAATCTCAACTCACCAACAAAATAATTCCAAATATTACCTGTTACAGGTGAAGACCCAGGTGCCAACCAATATATAGCAGTAACACTGTATTTAATAATAATATCATTGTCATTCCAGGGACTATATGATGGCATAATATACAACTTTACTCTCAATAAGTCTCCTGAGCAAATACCAGATGTGCTTGATGTGCATGTGATGTAGGAGTTTTTCCAATAGATTACACAAGACACAGTATCTGAACTAGGCTTTGAACATGTTACATAGGTTGTGCAAACAGGTATGCAAGATGCCAAACTCTCTATTATCCATGATGCAGCACCAATAACTATTCCAACAACTCCTGGAACAAAATTCAAAATAAATGAAAGTGCTGAAGCCACAAGAAACTCTCTTAACTCTTGTGGAGGTGTTGATATACCCTTATGATATGCATTTACAAAAGGATCGCTAAGCATTGTTCCGGTCTGCGTCACATTAATGACTATATGCAAATATCCAACAACATAAGCAATATTTGCATAGCTATCACTTTCCGAATACGTTGAGGTGTATTTTCCAATAGCATCAAGCGTAAGAAACACCGCTAACATATCATATTCATTAATTGAAGGTCTATTAACCTCAACTGTAAATACATCACTTGCAAGTTCTGTATGTTTTCCTGGTACAAACCATTTGCTTGTACCTCCATATGAATATGTCTGCATACTTATAATGTACGCTGAATTTATCGTAGGACTTTCTGTGGGATCTAGCCACATGGGCTGTATATAAGGTGCTGCACTCATTCTTGCGTAGTATCTTATTTTGAATGGTTTTACGAACCAGTATGAATCGTAGTTGTTGTATCCTCGGATTTTAACATATATTATTGGCATGTCAGAGTCTCTTAGCGATGCGTATATGAGGTATGGTACTAGGTATTGCGCATTTGTCTTTAGTTGTTGTGCTGAACAAGTAAATGTTCTTACTCCTGCTGTTCCATTCGCTATACTACTTCCTCTAGCAACACCACTACAAACATTGACTAGAGGTCCTCGAGCAAAACCAATGTATATATTGACATATCTATCGTATAGCTGATTAGAATCGCTTTCAACAGTAATGTCAGTAAAATCAGCTGGAATATCATCAAAAACATCCAGGTTTTTATAGATGAAGAATACTCCATCACCAGTATATCTATTTAGAACATATCTCTCATCCCAAGCACTTCCATCGTCTGGAGCACCACCTCCAGAGAATTTCTGTTCAGCAACATAAACAAAGTTTGTTGGTCTACTACTCGATACATATGCTTGGCAAACAACATTTGCATGAAGTTTTAGCAAAGCATTTGATGGTGTTGCATATGGAATTGATATTGCAACGCTCAAATTCGATTTAGGTTTGAAGTATTGACTGTTGGACGGTTTTGGAATGTAAAAGTAGATATCTGAAAGCTTATCTCTAAAAACATCGAGGTTATAGCTATAGGAAGAGCCATTGATATTGATTGTTATTGGAATTTTTGCATCAACATTCAAAGAACCAATGAAAATTCTTAGATAACACATTGAGGTGTTGTGCATAATTGTTACTCTATCGATTTGATACCATGGATAAGAAGAAATTGTTGCATTAATGAATTTACCTAGATACACATATGATGTTGGCGAAGTTACTTCACCAACAACACCACTTGATTCCCATGGTCTATAATAGTAAAGCGTTGGATCATCATCACCTTTAGCAATTTTCTCTACTAATTGTTTAGGTGCTTTCTCAACAGCTTTCACATTGCTTCTTGAAATTTTAGCAAGCTTATATCTATTCACAAGCTTGTTACTATCTATAACCATTTCAATTATTTTTTCACCATTTTCAACGTTGATTACCGTGTATATTGTTTTTGTTGATAATGTCAATAGGTTTTCTATTGGTGTTGATACTTTTGACTTGTTGTTGAAGTACATTGCTATTTCAAAACCATTGTAATCTATTATTGCTCTATTCAAAAAGCCTTTTTTCAATGCCTTCAAACTCCAGTTCTCAACAGGGTATCTACCTCTAGCATTGCTTGGAATAAAAACAACAACTGTTGATGTGTCTTCAACTGTATATGGATTTAAAACAATGTCAACATCCTTTAAATACCTTCTGTTTTCCTTTTTAGATAATTCCTTAACGAGATTCTCATAGCCTATTTCACTAACCCACTTACTAATAGACTTGTTCTTGTATAGAGTATCTACAGTAATGTTAATTGAAACTCTTTCACCAGGTAACAAAGTATATGGTAACTCAACCTCAAAACCGTTGATGTAAGCTAAGAACATAATGGAATCGAATCTAGCACCAAAATACGAAAGATCAACAATAAGAGGAGTAGATTCAACAAAACTATTAACAAAATTAGCCACACTGCTTTGAGCATACAAATAAACAACGAAAATAGTCTGATCAGTGAAAAGTAGAAGCAAAATCAAAAACGCAAAAACAAGCCTTGGCTTTAAAAACATGCACACCACCTTTCATACCAGTTTTCTCATTTAGGGTATTTATTTTTTTGTATATCAGAGTATGAATTGCTGTGATTGCAATGCACCATTGAGGCAATTAAAATGTTGTTTGCATATTTGAATTGAGGAAACGAGGAATGTAGATAAATAAGTTTTGTTAGAAAAATATTTTTTGTTGCGGTTTATTTCTATGGGTGTTTGCAAACTTTGTGGCGCTAAAGGTGTTGTGATTAGCGATGTTATTGGTGTTTGCTCAGCTTGTTTGAGGAGTAGAGGTGAGGAGGCTGTTTCAATTGCTATGAAGGTGCATAGTAGGTATAGATCTGGTTTGGGTCTTCCAGTAAACCCCCCAAATAATTTAAATGGTGTTAAATGTGGTTTGTGTGTTAATGAGTGTGTTATTGGTGTTGGGGAAACTGGTTATTGTGGTCTTTGGCTTAATGATGGTGGATTGCTAAAATTTGTTGAGGGTTTCAATGCGGGTGTTTTGTATGCTTATCTAGATCCTCTTCCAACAAATTGTGTTGCGACACCTGTGTGTCCAGCTGCTACTGGGTGTGACTACCCCAGGTATAGTGTTAGCATGGGTTCTGAATATGGCTATTACAATCTTGCAGTGTTTTTTGCTGGTTGCAACCTCAACTGTGTTTTTTGTCAAAACTTGGATCACAAAAACATAGTTGCTTCTCAGGCTCTTAGAAAAAGATATGTTGTTTCTAAGAGTGAGCTTGTTGAAAAAGCTTTGAACAATGATAGAGTTACATGCATTTGCTACTTTGGTGGTGATCCAGGGCCCCACATACTCTACGCACTTGAGGTTTCTAAAGTAATTGTTGATGAGGCTAGGAGAAGGGGCTTAGTGAAGAGAATTTGCTGGGAAACTAATGGTCTTGAAAACCCAGGTGTTATGAGGGAAATGGCTAGGCTAAGTCTAGAGTCAGGAGGTATTGTGAAAATAGATTGGAAAGCATATACACCAGAGGTGTATCAGGCGCTTACAGGTGTGAATGGATATAAAGCTGTTGAGAGAATTAAGGAGAATATAAGAATTGTTGCTGAAATGGCTAGGGAAAGACCGGAGGTGCCGCTTCTAACAATTAGCATTCTTCTTGTGCCAGGCTATGTGGATGAGAAAGAGCTTATGGGGATGGCTGAATACATAGCTTCCATAGATAATGAGATACCAGTTGTTTTGCTTGCTTTTCACCCTGATCATCTACTAAAGGATTTGCCTCCAACAAGCATAGGCCATGCTGCAGCAGCTGTGAAGATATTTAAGGGTTATGGAGTAGAAAGAGTTTTTATAGGAAATGAATGGCTTTTAGGGCCATACTACTGAAATATTTGGTTAGATATCTGCAAAAATATTCTAGGCTTAAATATTGCTGAATGTTAATTGGATTTGAAGAGGTGTAATTGTTTGGATAGTCTTGTTGATACTGTGATTAGCTATGGCAAAGAAGCTTTAAACATTCTTTCTAAACATGTTCACAAAACTCCTTTGGACTTCAGCTTAACCTTTTCCAAGTTAAGTGGAAACAGTGTTTATCTAAAGCTTGAAAACATGCAGAAAACAGGTTCTTTCAAAATTAGAGGAGCTTTATACAAAATTCAAAAGCATTTGGAAGAGGCTAGGGCAAGAGGTGTTGTTGCAGCTTCTAGTGGTAACCATGCCCAGGGTGTTGCATATGCAGCTTCTATTCTAGGTGTTGAAGCAACTATTGTCATGCCTATAACAACACCTGTTTTCAAAGTTAATGCAACAAAGGGTTATGGAGCAAATGTTGTTCTCTTTGGAGAGTTCTATGATGATGCATATAAAAAGGCTTTGGAGATAGCTGAAGAGAGAAAAGCTTTGTTTATTCATCCATTTAACGATGTTGAGATTATTGCTGGTCAAAGCACAATAGGTTTTGAAATTGTTGAGCAGCTACCCTCTGTGGATGTTGTTGTTGTGCCTATTGGTGGTGGAGGACTCATATCCGGTGTGGGAGCAGTGTTGAAGAAGCTTAGACCAGGGGTTAAAGTCATTGGTGTTGAACCCAAAAATGCACCAAAATACTTTGTTTCTAAGCAGTATGGAAAAGTTATTGAGATTGTCCCAGCCCCGTCTCTCGCTGATGCTGTTGTAGCTAAGAGTGTTGGTGACATAACTTTTCAGATAATGAATGAGGTTGTAGATGATGTTGTAACAGTTGATGAAGATTCTATTGCAAAAGCTATATATTTGCTTATGGAGAGATCAAAAATTGTTGTAGAAGGTGCTGGTGCTCTTCCTCTTGCAGCTTTGCTTGAAGGCTACTTATCTGGAAAGCAAAAAAATGTTGTGCTTGTTGTTAGTGGGGGAAACATTGATTTGACAACTCTGTATAGAGTTGTTTTGAGGGGGTTGGCAAGTGATGGTAGAGTAGCTATGCTTAGAATTGTTTTGAGGGATGTTCCCGGGGAGTTGCTAAAAGCTCTAAATATTTTCTATAGATATAGATGCAACATAATAGACATTAGACATGATAGATATAGCTTAGCTACTCCAGTAGGCTATGCAGTTGTTGAAATTATTTTTGAAACTCCAGAGAAGGGAGTTGTTGATGAGATTAGGAAAGAGCTTGAGAAAATGTCTATAAAGATTATTTAGAGAAACAAGATTTGTGCATGGTCTAGCTACAAGTGTTTGAATTGCTTTTTGATGCTACATATATTGCTAATGTGATTAGAGCTCCACCAGCCACTCTTCTAACATCTATTTCCTCACCATATATAGCAACAGAGAATAGAAATGCGAATAAAGGCTCTAGAAGATATATTGTAGATGCTATAGCTGGATTCACATGCCTTTGCCCAATTACTTGAAGAAGCGATGCAGCTATTGAGCATGCAGCAGCTAGATAGAAAATGTAGAGCCATGTTCCAAAGCCTACTGATGAGATATTGTCAGAAGCAAGTGTTATTGGTGCTAGTGAAAGCGAGGGAATAAACATGCCGTAGAGAAAATCAGAAAAACTCTTAACATTTTTGCTATACCTCGACACAAGAACTATTTGAGCTCCCCAAGCTATTGAACCAGCAAAAACCATGAGCTCTCCAAAGCCAAAATCACCACTAGGTAATGTAACCATGTAGAGACCAAGCAATGCAAGTATAAGTGAAGCTAAGAGGGAAAGACCATAGCTTTTCTCAACAAAAGCGCAGTAAACATGCACATGAACAGTATTAAGCCCAGTTATGAAAGCACTCGTCGATGGTGTGGTGTACCTCGTTCCAATACCTTGAAGAAGAAGACCAAACAAATAAGCAACACCTGTAACAACGCCACCAAAAAATCCAGCAGAATCAAACAAGCCAGTAAACAGTCTATACAAAACAAATGGTGTTAACAAAGCAACAGCAAAAAGCATTCTGTAAAAAGTGTAGCCAAAACCAGAAACAACTTCAACAGAAAACTTGATAAAAACAAATGAGCTGCCCCACAAAACAGCTACGAAAACAAGTACAACATAATATAAAAGCCTAGACCCCAACAACAAACACCAACAAGTGCCAACAAAACCACGAGAATATAAGCACTAAATCTGTGAATCCAAAATCCTTGACAAACAAAAATTAAAAAACTCAGAGCACTATCAAAGCATCTGGCGGCGGTCGTCTAGCCTGGTCTAGGACGCCGGCCTCCCAAGCCGGAGATCCCGGGTTCAAATCCCGGCCGCCGCACCTCTCTACATAGATCGAGAAGTTTGCAAACACCCATAGAAATAAACCTCAACAAAAAATATTTTTCTAACAAAACTTATTTATCTACATTCCTCGTTTCCTCAATTCAAATATGCAAACAACATTCTAATTGCCTCAATGGTGCATTGCAATCACAGCAATTCATACTCTGATATACAAAAAAATAAATACCCTAAATGAGAAAACTGGTATGAAAGGTGGTGTACTGATGAGAGTTGGAACGTTAATAACAATAATGCTTATGTTAGTCATAGTGTCTAGCATTCCCATGGCGTTGGCTGATAGTAATATACAAATATACACTATATATGACTACGATAATCTTGTGATAGTTGCTATAAATAGATCTGCTCTCACGTATTTAGGTAATGGTTATTGGCTCTTAGTGTTACCAAACATGGATGCAGTAACGTTCTCGTCAGAACTTGTTAATGAAATAATTGGTAAATTTATAGGTCCTAGAGCAACCTATTTAAGACTACGCATTACCATGACCGTTGATGGTTATAGAATTGTAAAGACTATTGACAGTTTGAATGCTTTAGATGCGTCAGATAATGAGGTTATGAGTGCGATTATGCGGGCACTCAATGTAACTAGAGCTCGTGAAGCATGGGTCTTGTTCCTTGGTAATAATGTGATTAGAATTGATGTTGTAGCTGAGAATGGTATTGATGTTGAGAAGATTGCTAAGGAGCTCTCAGATATTGCTAGGAGTCATAAGATTGTTGTTATCGAGACTTTGAGTAGTGGAATACCCTCATACTTTGATGCTCAAGATCTCTATGAGAATCTGAAAAAGATCTCTTGCTTTGTTAGCATGGGAGAATCGCTCTATGGAGTCAATATATGGTTTAACATTTCGTGTATTAAGGAGTTAGCTATTGCAACTAATAGAAGCTTCAATGAGGCAATAGAGGATGTTGCCAACTCTGTGAAGACTCTAAACCCATTATTAAGAAAGTATCTACCTTACCAGGATATCGTGGTACTAGTTGCACAGCCTCCACCACCAGCCATACCTCTACCTGGTGAAGTTAAACCTGTCGAGAAGATAAATCACACAGAAATAGTGGAGATCGAGAAGATAAAGCATACAGAAACTGTAGAAATATTGCAGACATCATCCGACTTACCACAACAGATCTTTATCATTTCAGCAATCGTTGTAACAGTTGCTATAACACCTGTGCTATGGAGAATAAGATCAATAAAAAGATAGTTATTTTTAGGTTATAACTATACATCAAGTGTTGCTTTATTTGTTAAATAATGACAAGGCATGTTGTTTGATAGATGAGCGTTTATTGAACTTAAGTTACTTGAAGACGAAATTCGCATGAGGATTTTCTAAGAAACAACACAACGAACCACGATTAGGTAAATATACTACTGGATTATTGTCTAATGTACATGTTTATGTTGATTGAATTAGGGTCGAAACCTTGGACAGCCGTATTTCAAGATGTAGTTTTATATCATACTGCCGCCTGAACTAACTAATATTTTTTTCCTAATTAAAACTTAAATAACATTATCATTGATAGGTTAGAGGCTGAAAAGCTTGTTGAAGCGATCATCCACGCCATTTTTGAGAAAAGGGTTCTAGTGCAGGAGGTTGTAGGTCTCGGTAGAGCGCCCTTCTAGGACATGGAGAGAGTAGTTCCCATAGGCTTGATGCTTAAAACCCTAATCTTGTAATACCGCTCTCTAGAATAGCATTTGCATACTCTATTATGTCTCCCCATCCGCTAGGATATGCAGCTACCGAGCCGATCCTATTATGCTGGTGGTGCTCCATATTTATATGGGCGAGGCATAGCCTTCCATACTCAGTGTTTGCACAGTAATCGGTGAATAGAGACATTAGAATTCTAGCAAGCCTATCAGCTGTGTTAAGGATATCAATACCCCATGCCGAGGTCTTACCTGTAGTTTGGTAATATTTTACAAGAAATGCCTTAGAGAATATAGTGTGAACTACTGATATCTCTGCTTAATTCAAGGCTATCTTTAGATAATTGTCAGTTACGAAGCAATAGTAAGCTCTTTTAGTGCTTGACCCCTTCATAATAGGTGTTATCACATCCCTAATCTCTATATGCCTCGCCTCAGAGGGTCTTAGCCCTGAGATTGAGAGGAGATATATGAATAGACCATAGTTTATATAAGCATTGCTCGATATAGAGACGATGTCAGTGAACTCATCAATACTCGGAATTCTCCTCGGATTGAGGGGCTCAATGCTCCATTTTATCCTCAGCCTCTTCTTAAGAATCTCATAGTGATCACTACATATCGTTGTTTCATACTTATTATCGAGGAACCTAGTGAAATTAGCAATAACCTTGAGTATGTGCGTCCTCACCTTAGGAGTTTTTATAGCCAGAACCTGGGCAAATCTGGCTGATGAGGCCAAATACCTTAGATACCTCACACAGATCTTCATATTCTTCTCATAATAGCTCTTGGAAACAAAATCCCTGACCCAACCGAGAAACTCTGAACCTCTGAATCTAGGTTAAGACCCGCAACAGGGTTCCAACCAAGAGGTGCACTGGCCTGCCTATCATATGACTTGTCATATGACCCACCATAGATCCCGGGTTCAGATCTCGGTCGCCGCATTAACGAAATACATTAAAACAAATATTTCAATAATTCATATGGTTTTCTACTATTCTATAAAAGGCATTACTAATATAACTTATTCCATTCGTTTGAAAAGAAGATTACTTTGGTTTGTAGCTAGAGATTGTTGTGGTATAGTAAATTGATGAAGTAACATGTGCATTATTTCTGATTATATACATAACTAATGTATATATTTACATAGGTATTAAATAAAGTGCTTTTAAATTCTGTGTGTATAGTTTTCACATAGAAAAATAGTTTGGTGCAAGTTTATGGAGGTTTCATCTATGAAATATGGAAAGCCAGATGCAACTACAGCAATAGCCTATATAGCTGTGACATCAGCTATTACAGCTGTAGGGTTTTTGTTAACAGCGCCAATACCTCTAATACCAGGTGCTATACATTGGAGGGTTTTAGCGTTTTTGCCATGCCTCTTTGGCATTATCTATGGCCCTGTAATAGGGTTCTTGTCAGGTGCTATAGGCAATACCCTCTGGGCTATTATAGGAGGTTACTTTAATCCAGCAACACCTGTGTTTGATCTGGTTGGTGTTGGCTTAACTGGTTTAATACCTGGTTTGCTGTGTAAACCAAGTGATGCTTTAAGCAGAAGAGGATTAGTAAAGATAGCAGTTATTTCCCTAGCTTCGGGCATAGTAATGGTTCCAATCGTCGCAATAGGATTTGACTTAGTTGGTGTAGCACCCTTTGGACCTGCTGTAGCTCTTCTTTCTCTTAGTGATTTACCTCCAATTCTTGTAGGAACACCGTTAGCAGCTAGAATTATTGTTCCTCCACTGCTTAGAAGAAATGTTATTAGGTGGAGATTATAGCATGTTTGTTGTTAAAAACTTGAGTTGTTCTTTTAACGGGAAAAATGTTTTTAGTAACATATCCTTCTCTCTTGGTAGAGGAGAGGCTATAGCTATTCTGGGTCCTGCTGAATCAGGTAAAACAGTTCTTGCATATTGCTTAACAGGCATTATACCAAATAGAATAGCTGCTGAGGTTCATGGGGAAATTGTTTTAGATGGTGAAAACATTCTAGGTAAGAAACCTGGTGATTTAGCAAGTAAAATAGGTCTTGTTATGCAGAATTACGAAGCGCAGTTATTTGGTTTAACAGTTGAAGAAGATGTAAGATTTGCTTTAGAGAACATGGGTCTTGATGAACATGAAATTGAGGGAAGAGTTGATTGGGCTCTTAAATCTCTTGGATTGGAAAAGTATAGAAGTTATCGCACATCCCAACTATCTGGAGGTTTAAAACAAAGACTTGCCATAGCCTCTGTAATTGCTGCAAAACCAAAGGTTGTTATATTAGATGATCCAACACTTAATCTTGACTGGATTGGAATTAAAAGCTTAGAAAACATTATTGCAAGACTTAAAAACGAAGGAATGAGCTTTGTAGTTCTTTCTAAATGTGTTGATGGAATAGAGAATGTGATAGATAAAACCATTGTTCTTGGAAATAATGGCTGGAATGGGAATGCAATAGAATGTGGAGAGGTTAAACCACATGACTTATTAACAAAATCTAAAGTTTCGAAGAACATGAAAGAAGAGGAATTGATAAGAGTAGAGAATGTATGGTTCAAATACCCAGATACAGACTATATCATCAAAAACATTTCATTAAGTATAAGAAGAGGTGATGTTGTAGCTATAATGGGATCTAATGGATCAGGTAAAACAACACTTGTAAAGCTTATGAGTGGTATTCTAAAGCCTTCTAAAGGAAGAGTAGTTGTTTTGGGAAAGGATACAAGGAAGTATTCTGCTTCGGATATAGCTAAACATGTTACAGTAGTTTTTCAAAACCCAGAGAGGTACACAGTATTTGAGACAGTATTTGATGAGGTTTACTTTGGTTGTAGAAACATTGGGTTGCCTAAAGAATTTGCTGAAAATGCCTTGAGGTTTACTGGTCTTTATGATAAAATGTTTGAGGCTCCATACAACTTGAGTAGAAGTGAGAAAATTAGATTGCATATAGCATCAGCACTTGCCATGAACCCAGATGTGCTCATACTTGATGAGCCTTTAACATCATGTGATTTAATTATGTTCTCTATGCTAAAATCACTTGTGGACTACATGTATATGCAGGGAAAAGCTGTTGTAATTGTTACTCATGATACTAATATAGCTGCTAAGCTATGTAATAGAGTTGTTGTTTTAAATAATGGTGTTGTTGTAACTGATTCAAATCAATCAATTTTCTTCAATGATAATTTCGTTAGGAACACTGGGATAAGGCCTTTGAAGATATTTAACAAGATTTTTGTTGGAGGTGCATAACAAAATGGCTTTGCTAGATCCTAGAACAAAGCTCGTTCTTTTCATGGTGTTGTTTGCACTAATATTTATTGTAAAGGACATAACATATCTACTGCTAATATCTCTTGCAGCATTTCTCATAACAGTTTCTAGCCAGAGTTGGAAGAGGTTTTTAAGACTCTTGGCAAAGTTTTCTCCACTAATAGTAGTAGCCTTCGTAATATGGTCTCTTTTCCATCGAATGTCTCTTTTTCACGTAAGTTATATGGGATCTGATTTCGCAATAGGTGTTTTTGCAGCTACTAGGTTGTTCGCACTAATATCTGTCTCTATATCATTTATCCTTTGTGTTAAACCAGAAGATCTTGTTAAAGGTTTGGAGTATTTCAGAATTCCCTATTCAATTGTTTTTCCACTTGCTCTTTCACTAAGATTCGTAGATACATTATCTGATGAGTACATATCTATTAAAGAAGCGTTAATGGTAAAGGGTTTAGAGTTGGAAAAAGGCTCCTTACTAAAAAGAATTAAAAATTACTCATATCTGCTCATCCCATTTCTTATACGAGGAATAGAGGTAGCAGATAACATTGTTTTAGCCATGGAGCTAAAAGCATTTTCATTAAGAAAGCAAAGAAGATGTTGTAAAGGTAAAAAGTTAAGCTTGTTAGATATAATGATGATTTTTGTTTCTATAATTACTTTGCTGATTGCAATATCACATTATGTTTTTGGGTTGATCTAGATGAGCAGTGTTTTGTTATATGAGGGGCAGAAGTTTTATAGAGTAAATGTATTTGGTCTTACTAGAGACTTGCCCATAGTGCCAATAGATAATGGGCTGTGGATAGCATCTGATGCAGAACTTGTTTTAGGAGATGTTGAGTTTATAGATGTTGCAGGTAGAGAAATAGCAGAAACTATAAAACGTTTTAGTCCAAGTGTTATAGTTACTGCAGAAGCCAAGGCAATAACAATAGCATATGAAATTGCTAAAAACCTTGGACATAAGAGATTTGTTATTGCAAGAAAAAGTGTTAAAGGCTATATGAAGGAGTATATAGTTGAGAACGTAAAGTCGATTACAACAAAAGAACAGCAAATACTGGTTCTAACAAGAGAAGATGCAAATCTAGTTAAAAATCAAAGAATTTGCATATTTGATGACGTAGTTTCAACAGGTGGAACAATAAATGCTCTAGAAAATTTAGTTAAGAAAGCTGGAGGAAATATAGTGTGTAAAGTATGTATATGGAAAGAAGGTCCTTGGTACAAATCACAGGATCTAATATACTTTAGCATACTTCCAATATTCGTATCTAAAAATATTTATGAAGAATATGTGAAAAACATCAGAGCATGAAATAAATCAAATTCCTAAAAATCAAAACAAGAGATTCAGCATATCATTACCACTGAAAGATGATGCAATAATTCATACTATGTGCAAAACTAAAAAATATTTGTCAATGCTTAAAATATGTAATTTAGAATTTTCTAAAAGTTCATTAGAGTAATTCAATTATTTTGGTTGCTACTAGTTAGTACCGGTACACTACTGGTTCTTTATTTTACTATACAAAATTAAATTTTTATTTTGATTAATACTAAGGCTAATTATGGTGCAAGAGAATTGGCAACAAAATTTGCGTTATACATTGCTTTGCCTTCTGTAAAAGCTATTCTAAGTGATAGTTCTAAGTTCGAAACACTTGTCTCCGTATTGAATAGACTAGGTTTTCAAAAGGTTTATATAGAGAATTATAGGGATGGTCAACTGCTTGGTGTAGATGATGTGGCTAGGGTTAGAGACATGTTTGAGAAGGAGTTTAGTGTTGCAGGCGGTCTTGCCATAGGTACTTGGGGTTTTGGCATGGGTAGAAATGCTGATTGGTGGAGTGTGTGTGCTTGTATTGATGATGAGAAAAATCTTCAGATTTTTGAAAAAGCTATCATTAATCAAGCGAAAGTGTTTGACGAAATTTTGATAGATGATTTCTGGGCTAATTGGTGTTATTCAAAGGAGCAAATAGAGGAGTTTAACAAGATCTATGGCCTTTCCCTAGATTCCAAACAGCTTAGGTATTTGCTTTCATTTGACCATGAAATAGCGAGGCTATGGTCTGAGTACTCCAAGAGTTTACTTGCATCAGCATCAAAAAGATTGTATAGTAAGGCTAAGGAGATTAACAGTAATGTTAAAGTTGTTTTGAAAGTTGCTGAATGGCGTGAGCAGTTTTTGCATAGAGGTCTCGACCTCAAATTAATGACTCAAATATTTGATGGACTATACGTTGGTACCGAATCTAGAGAAGGGACTATCAGATATGGTTCACTCTTTATAATAGACTATGTTAGGGCATTGGTTGGAGACAAGCTTAAAGGTGCATGGTTCGATTCTTATAACGGACTTGGGATTCCAACAGTTATAACCCCAGAAATATTTGTTGAACAGCTTTGGTATAGTTTTCTTGGAAAAGTAGATGAAGTAACGTTTTTCCAGGGAATTGAATATGTTGTTCAGGAGGTGGGTGAGGAATCAAAGAGTGTTGGAAGCATACCGCAAAGTATTGAGAGTAGAGCAGATCATGTGAAACTTGTTGAAAGGGATTTGCTGCTGCTAAAAAGAATTGAGAATTTGATTACAGATGAGAAGAGGGGTTTGGTGGTGCCAGCAATTCAAATTCCCATAGCAAATCCTAGTGATAACTATGTTGAGGATGTTTTAGGCTATATGGGGATACCAATAACATCTAAACCTATTGACAAAACTGCTGAGGGGGAAGTAGTTCTTGTTAAAGGCTTTACCACAAAATATATAGATGTAGATGGTTTGTTGAGAAAAGGTATAAGTATTGTTTTAACAACTGGTGCTGTTGAGGATCTTGTTAAAGGTGTTCAAAGTTTAGATCTTATAGGTGTTGATAAATATGCGCCCATAGTTAAGGATGTTGTAGACGCTGTTGCGTTTATTGATGGCAAAATCATTAGTTCGAGAAGTCATAGAAGACCACATCTATACCCCTTGGGCCCAATACTAAACATTGATAAGAATGCCATAGTTCATCTATATGCTGTAGATAAATTCGGCAATAGATATCCAGCTCTCTATGAAATAAAATATGAAAAGGCCAGCATTATAGTAGCTCCCATTCTGAAATACCCACTAGCTTTATCAAGTACATTTCCAGAAATTGCTCGCCAAACTCTCAGAGATGTTGTAGCAAAATTTGTTGGGATTAAAATTGAAACTAGACAAGCTACATCCATAGACCTAAACGAAACCTCTGGCATAGGCCTAGTTTTGTACAAGTCCAAGAGCATTGCAATTACTAATGAGAATCTTCACAATAAATACTTTGACTTGGTGATCTATAAAAGCGTATCAGGTTTGACAAAGCTTAATGGTGTTGTTCTTGGCAATGCCAGAATTGAAGAGGTTATCAATAGCAGTGATGAGCTAAGGCTAAGAATTAGAATGTCTAGACACTCAATAGATGCTATAACCTTTAGCTGAAATAGTTAAATCTTCAAATACTTTTAAACTCACATATTATCCACATGCACAATCTACACCATCTTCTCAACAAAGATTTGAAACCTTATTGATTTACTACATGTTAAATACTGTACTGAAATAACAAAACCTTGTGGTATATTCACAGCGAGGCAACAGCTCTTGATCTTAATTGTTGTTGGAATCATCTTAATTATAACAGTCTCATTATTTGTCATGAACATCTTTCCTTTAAGTAAAGGATCAAAAACTTTAGCCCCAACCCCTACACAGGTTGAGAAACCTGTTGAAACGACTTTGGTGACAAGACCTCTGGAGCAAACACAACTTAGCACTGTTGTGGAGGTGAGTAAAAGAGTTACAGTAACACTAACAACTGCTCAAACAACAACTACTGTAGCTACTGAAGCCAAAACTGAAGCAGCTTTAAAAACCTTGATAACTGTACAACCTCGCCTATAGTCAAACCATCTATTAATGTAGTTTATCATTCAGAGGAGGGTGTGCGCTATGATGTTGTTGAAATAATGTTTAATATTACTAGAAATAAGCTATTTAAATCCGTTCAATTCAAGTGATATAGATGTAGTAGGCTATGTAACAACACCAGAGGGTAAAACCCTAGTTGTTCCAGCTTTCTACACAAGAAATTACACCATCCAAAGTATTGCACCTAATGAGCGTGTAGTTGTATTTACATCTCCATACATATGGAGCTTAAGGTTTACGCCACTTAAGCAGGGAGAGTACAGAATACGTATTGAGGCAGTTAATAGCATTGGTATGAAAACTACCAGCAACAACATTGTAATTCCTGTTAAGAATTGTTCAGAAGGCAGGGGATTTCCGGTTATAGATCATAATGGCAAATACCTTGTGTTCAACAATGGAAGCTCCGAGATAATGGTTAGTATAAACCTTGCCTGGCCACCTGGTAAGAATTAAGAATGAAGCGATATCCTTTTACAAAAAGTGGTTTGAAAGACTAAGAGAGCTTAGGGTCAAGGTTGTTAGAATAGGTCTTGTGTCATGGGCTTTAAATCTGGAATCTAGTGCATATCGCTACAGCTTATCTGATGCAGCTAGAATAGATGAGATTATTAGATTTGCCAAGGAAAACAATATATAATATATAATACCTGTTTTTATGTGGCATAATGAATTAGCAGATCAGTGGAGCAAAAATCTATACAATGTTGCAAATGGTGAGTCGCTCAAATCGCTTGAAGAGTTTTGGTCTAATCCATTGACTATAAAAATGTTTAAGGATAGAATTAGGTGTATGATAGCTAGATGGGGTTATTCTCCAAACATAATCGTATGGGAAATAATGAACGAAGCTAATTTAATAACAGGCTTTTTTGCAAATAGAGATGCCTTTGTGAAGTGAATTAACGACATTGCTAGCTACATAAAATCTTTAGATCCATACAAAAGAATTGTAACTATTAGCCTATCCTATTATGGTTCTAGCTAAGAGTATGGAGACTAGATAACATAGATGTTATAACAGTTCATATATATGGTCCAACAGAGCTTAAGGATGTTGCAACTGCAATACACAATGTGATTCAAAATCTCTAAACCTTGTATAGAAAACCTGTGATTGTAACAGAGTTTAGCGTAGACTATAGATGGATTGAAATACCTGGTTTCACAGACACACCATACTGGGCCTTGGATAAAAATGGTATTGGTCTTCACGAAAGTCTTTGGAGCTCAGCTTTATCAGGCACATCAATATCGGCTATGAGCTGGTGGTGGGATGTGCAAATAGAGAAGTATAGTCTCTTCTATCACTTCAAAGCATTTTCAACATTTTTGAAAGGTGTTGACTTAGTTAAGAGCGGTTTGAAGGAGGTAAGTGTCATAGTCAAGGAGGCGTCTACAGAGAGAGGTGAAATAGCATCTATAATTCTTTATTCAACAACAGGATGGGTTTCAACAACATAACAAACAAAATAATATATTTGTTACACATATTGATGGTGTTGTTGAAGGGGATACAAGTCTTCTGAGCAGCTTCATCTATGGCAAAAGCCATTCACAGAGAGTGTTAAACCCAGTATTTAAGGTTAGGTTTTTGGATAAGGGCAAGATGATTTTGCATGCGAATTCTGTTGGAAAAGGTTCAGCCCAGCTTGTGATATATGTTAACAATAGCAAACACTTGGACATGCCACTACCTGACAAAGATAGTAAAGGAGATGAGGTTGCCAATGAGTACAACATTGATGTTGTTTTAGAGCTTGGGCCAGGGAGTTACGAGATTAAAATAGATAATGATGAGGTTAATTGGTTCACATGGGACTATATAGTATTTGAAAATGCCGTTTATGCAAAGGCAAAAGTACAGGTAATTGGGTTAAGCAATAAAACGTTTGCAATGTTGTGGATCAGAAATAGAGACTACAACTGGTGGAATATTGTTGTAGCAGATAGAGATGTGGAAACCTTGAAAAATGTCACAATAGAATTGATTGGATTAGAGGAAGGAAAGTATGTTGTAGAGTTTTGGAATACAACCACTGGAGAGATTGTGCAGATGCAAAAATCATTGTTACAAACAATAAAGCTGAGATATGTATAGAGTTTTTAGAAAAGGATATAGCATTGAAGATATATAAAGAACAGGAATAGAATGCATCATCAGCAAAACCTCGAATCAAACACCTTTTATAACTCTACCTTGGATCAGACTATGCCAGCTTTACACTTTAAAAATATTTAGCTTTAATAACAATAAAGTCAGCTTCTTGACCATACTCAATAGCAAGTATTTCAACTTCTTCAAGTAGTTTTAACAAAGCTAAGCTAAAGATTTTTGAAATAACAAACTCTATGTTAAGTACAGCTTTTTAAGTGAAAAAGAATACAATGTAGTCTCTTCTTGCAAAGCCTTAAACAATATATTTTTTCAAAAATCATGAAGAACATAGGCTATTACCAGACCTCCTTATTTGCTATAACATATCTGTTTATTGTATTGCTTACCATATTCATGTTAATAAACTTCAAAGTATTTACGAGCATTAGAAGCATTTACTCATATTGTTATAATTGCATTGGATTAATGTGAATGTATAGTGCTTCTGGGTCTTGTATATTCCAGTTAAGAAGTTGGATAATATAGATTTGTCTCATTAATTATGTCATGTTCTTGCACATTGTGTTTAGTATTTTTTCTATTCTGTTGTAAACTGATTCAAATATTTTCCTATATATGTTCTGCTGAATAAACTTCATAGCCTTTTCAGCAAAAATTGATGTTTCTATACAAAGTTCTTTTAGATGCCTATTCTTGGCAATGTCATCAACAGGCTTTTCTGCTTGAATTTTTGGATTTCCCTCCATAAAACCCTCTGGAAAATACCAGTCTTTAAACCATGTAAACCCATTTTCAAGTAGCATAAACCCCAGCCTAGTTAAATGTGGTGGTGTGCCCATTTCCAAAGCCTTCCAAGTTTCAACATCATAGATATACTCGATAAATATTCTCTCTCCTGCGTCAATAAATCTAGACAAACATTCTATAAGCTTTCTCTCCTCCTCTGAGTTCAAAAAACGATATTTTTTCTCGCTAATAACTATTTCTGGACTTATGAAGAATATCTCTATCCACTTTCTATAAAATGGTTGTCTACCATGAAAAAATTTTATTATTAAGAGTCTATGCCAAGAATCTTTGTAGCCCACGTAAAATTCAAAGGTTTTTTCCTCTGGAAATCTACCACTTTTTTCAACAACTTTAAAATCTAAATTTAGATTCTTTAACGAATTAAACACTTGGTGACAAACCATGGACATACCTAGTTTTCTACTTTGAATATGCCTTGGTTTTTCTTGGATTGCCTAACCTCCTGGAGTTCCATGCCATGGACTATCTCTCCAAATAAGTTCCCAAATATCTTCTTCAGAGATGACTTCTTTCTTAGCTATATTTTCTCTAATGTCTATCAATATTTTATGGTGTTTAACCTCATCCTCATATATAGCAGCTAGAATTAGTTTAAGTCTTGGATCATTTGTGTGCTGAAGAGCTTCTCCAACTATTTTAATCATTTGTGCTTCTGTCTCTATGTGCTTCTCAATTTCTTTAGAGATTATCTCTAGTTCACTATCTGATATTACTGGTTGAGGAGATGTGAGCAATTCTGTAATTGATTTGTATAATTGTGAATGTTTAATACTATCATTGGCAACAGCTATGAATATTGATCTTAAAACAGGATGATTTATTTTATTACCCAATTCGGAAAGTGCTTCAGCATAGCTCTTTTCAATATCAATCATTTTCACAAATAATTCCAAGTATTTTCTGTGTTCAGATAACATTGTAACCACAGGGAAGGAATAGGCGACAAAGGTTAAAACTTTTTCATTTATAACAAGCTTCTCTAAGTCTGAATTATTGTTGAATACAATAAATAGCAGATTTAACGTTATTAAGAATAAAAACATGTATGTGCAGATGAGGTTTTGTCAATCTTTACGGAATCATATATATTTTGACAGCTGCTCTACGTACTTAAACCCCATGTCTGGAAAGATAAGAATGTAGTCTCCTTCCTCAAGCTCCTTGTTTTCAACCATTTTCTTGTATGCCGCGTAAACAGCTCCACTGCTTAAACCAACAAATATTCCATCATTTCTAACAATTTCTAAAACAGCTTTGGCTGCTTCATCTGGTGATATCTCCACAATTTTATCTATTTCCACTTTGTGTACCCATTTCATTCCGCTTTCTATTCTTCTAATGCCCTGAATGAATGTTCCCTGTTTAGGTACAACACCATATATCTTAACCTCTTTGAATCTGTTTTTGAAGTAAAATGCTATGGTTGATAAATGTCCTGATGTTCCAAGTCCTCCAAAAATTGCTTTTGGAATTATTCCAGCTTCCCTAATTTGAAGCTCTAATTCTTTGGCTGTGTATCTTAAATGAACTTCAAAGTTTGCATCATTGTAAAATTGATTTAGATGAATAGCACTTTGTTTCTTCGCAACATCTTCAACTTCATCAATAAGCTCAACAGTTAAGGACTTTGGAGATCTAATAACATCAGCACCAAAGATCTTCAATAGAATCTCGCCTGTTGTGGAAACAGTTGATGGTATATATGCTCTTAGCTTAGAACCATAAATAGTACACATAGCAGCAATAGCTAAACCAGTATTGGTTGACGTGGCTTCCACAAGCATTCTAATATTTTCTTTACCAGATTTTTCTAGACTCTTTTTAAACATATACCAACCAATTCTATCCTTAACACTCATACTCCAAGGATTAAAACCCTCTAGCTTAGCCCAAGCAACTCTACCATTAATAGATGATTTCCTCAGTTTTACCAAAGGTGTTGGCCAATTTCTGTAAAGAAGCTCTTCAGTATCCATAAAAACTCTATATTTGCTAGGCTTAATGTCTTCAAAAAATCCAAGATGTTCAAGAGGAATAAAAATGGTTTCAGAAACTTGATGTGATACAGGTAAGCGTATTACCCCAATTTTTTTCAAAGCCGCACACAACTTTTTATTTTCAATTACTTCTCCACTTCTACTATCAACAACAATTGTTTTGTCCACACCACCACTTCTAAGAATCTCACCAACAATATCAAGAAACTCCTCTAATTCCAGCTCCTCTTCACAAATAACTCTATTAACATCCTCAAGATACACAAATGTTGATCACCATTAATCCAATTTTTGCAAATCAAATACAAAGTATTTTCCAAAGGATCTAGGTTTTTAAATTTTTACTTAATTGGAATAAATATTTATTGCTTTTGAAGAGGTATTATCTTCTTTGACAATACTTCATCCATGCTTCCACTTCTATAACCTAAAAGATCTAGAGTAACATATTTATATCCAAGTTTTTGAAGCTCTTGAGCAATTCTATCCATTAATTCCTCGTTAAAGAATTTTCTTCTCTCATCACGACCTACCTCTATTCTTGCTATGTGTCCATGGTCTCTAACCCTAATTATGGTAACACCTGCTAAGTTCTTTACAATTTTCTCTGCTTCTGCAACTCTTCTTAGTTTTTCAACTGTTATTTGTTCTCCATATGGTATTCTAGATGCTAAGCAAGCCATTGGTGGTTTACTCCAATTAGGTAAGCCAAGAGCTTTTGCCAATAGCCTTGCCTCATCCTTTGTTATGCCAACCTCTGCTAATGGGCTTCTAACACCCTCTTCCTTAAATGCTAAGTAGCCTGGTCTATGAGTTGCTAGATCAGAGAAGTTTGTTCCATCAACTATGGTTTTTGCATTGAATTTATTAGCAACATCCTTTAACTCTTTCGAGAGAGACTTTTTACAGAAATAACATCTATTCGGAGGGTTAGCAACAAAATATGGATTCTGCAGCTCGTTGCTTTCAACAAAAACATGCTTAACATCAAGGATACTAGCAATCTTTTTTGCCCAGTGAAGATCATCCTCGGGGTATGTTGGCGATACAGCTGTAACAGCAATGACATTGTTCTTGCCGAGGGCAAGGGTAGCAGCAGCTAGAACCACTGAACTATCAACACCACCAGAAAATGCCACTACTACAGGTCCTCCAATATCTCTAAACCAATTCAAAAGCTTTTCAAATTTTGCTCTAAGCTCATTGTTTAAACTTTTTAAATCTATTTCTAAGTGTTCCATGGAACATAGCCACCTAAACATGTTTGAAAACAAATTATTAAAGTTTTGGCTTTGTGACAGAGGTTTTCAACTCTAATAACGCATTACCATCATAATTTTCTTAAGCAACTGCAAGGTGCTTTTACATATTAGCTTCAATAAATTTGAATTGAATTGACATTACACTTAATAGCGTTAAAAACAAAAAATCTTTGGCTTAAAACACAACAAATTTTGGTTTTATAAGCTCTAGCATTATCTTACTGGAAATAAAAGAATATAGGTAAAATATCGAAGCAATACAAGCAGTACTGAAGCTGTGTCTATACAATTCTTTTATAAGATCCAAGTATTTTCATTGAAGTTGTAACTCTTTTTACATCTTCTAAAGCTTCAACAACCTTGGCATCTTCAATGGATCCAGCAAAGTCTACAAAGAACATGTATTCCCATGGCCTTCCTTTTATTGGTCTCGACTCTATTTTTGTTAGGTTTATACCTCTAATAGCAAATGGCTCTAGAGCCTTGTAAAGTGCTCCTGGAACATTCTTTACAGTAAATATTATCGAGGTTTTTGTTTCTACTCCTTTATCAAGAGGCTTAAAGCCTATTGCTATAAATCTTGTGTAGTTTTCTCTGTTATCTTCTATCCCACTAGCAATTATCTCTCCTCCATATAGCTTAGCTGCAAGTGCTGAACCTATGGCTGCTACCCTCTCTTTGCTAACAGCCTCCTTCACAGCCTCAGCTGTGCTTGCCCTCGTCTCGATTCTAACATTTTTCAGCTTATTGCTTATATAGCTTCTACACTGAGCCAATGCCATTGGATGGCTCAAAACAATCTCTATGTCTTCAAGTTTCGTTCCAGGTTTTGCTATTAGGCAGTGACTTATTCTAAGCTCAGTTTCGCCACATATCTTCACATTTGAGTATGTGAGCATGTCTAGTGTTTCCCCTACACTACCCTCTAGAGAATTCTCTAAGGGCACAACACCATAATCTATTTCACCAGCTTCAACAGCTTTGAAAACATCTTGAATTGAATTATATGAAACAAGTCTTGCTCCAAGATCACTAAATATTTTTATTGCAGCTTCCTCTGTGAAACTCCCCCTAGGACCAAGAAAACCAACAGATAGAGGTTTTAAAAGCTGAAGTGTAAAACCATCTATGTAGCTAAGCAAAAGCGCTAAAGAATCTCTTGGTAACGCATAGTGCTGAGCAACATCATCTAAAAACCTATTTAGTCTAGACCTTAGCACAAATCTAGCATTTTCATATCCCAGTTCTTTCAAAAGCTCTACACGCTTAACTAGAAGCTTTAATATTTCAAGATCTAAAGCATTTATATCAAATTCAATTTTCTTAGCAGCTATAAATACCACCTATATCAATTCCAAGACTTAAAAGTCTAACTAGCATTCAATTCTCTTGCAAATATTTATAAATTTAAATCAGGCATAGATAGACAACTCATTGCATTGATTATAAATAGCTAGCTTCAGTTAATTGATATATCCTATTTGGATTGAGCATAAGCTCTGTTCCAATTAGAAATGCTTTTGCACCAGCATTTCTAAGATACTTAACGTCTTCAACACTTCTTATGCCGCTTTCAGCAATTTTTATAAATTTGTTGGGTATGAAACTAAGAACTGTATATGCATGTTCTAAACTTATTTTAAGAGTATTTAAATTTCTGGCATTAACACCTATCATTAGATATCCCATGTTTATAACATCTTCTGCTTCGTCTAAGCTATGAATCTCAACAACAGCTTCTAGTCCAAAGCTTTTTGCATCTTCATATAGTTGCTCAAGCTCTTTATCTGTTAATATCGATGCTATTAACAAAACTGCATCAGCACCAATGTTGTAAGCTGTTTCTATTTGATTTCTAGAAATAATTATGTCCTTCATCAAAATTGGTATGTTGGTGCAAGCAGCTATTTTAATTAAATCTCTGTAGCTTCCTTTAAAGTAAAGCTCTTCAGTTAAGACACTTATTCCAACAGCATGTTTTTCAACAATTTTTACATACTCTACAGCATCTCTATCAACTCTGAAACCGGATGGAGAACTTAGTTTATACTCTGCTATAACTGCTACTTTTCCAGTGCTATAGAATTTTTCTATTCTTTCACCAAGACTGTAAATATCTCTAAACCTTGATATCCTTAAAACCGGTCTAGATAAGTTATGCTCAATAACCTCTTTAAGCCATGGTGAAACAATTTTTGGCATAGTTTCTACACCAAATCAATAAAGTTTTTCAGTATTTTCTTACCATATTTTGTTTCAATGCTTTCAGGATGGAATTGAACTCCATATACATGATACTTGGTGTGAGCTAAAGCCATTATCTCCTCATCATCTATAGACATAGCTGCTACAATCATTTCTGGTGGTGGGGAGTCAACGACTAGGCTATGATATCTAGTAGCCTTAATTATTTTGGGAACACCTCTAAATATCTCCACATCACTTAGTATTTCTATTTGCGATATCTTTCCATGCATAATAGTTCTAGCTCTTCTAATTCTAGAACCAAATGCATAGCCTATAATTTGATGACCAAGGCATATACCAAGTATAGGTGTTGATCTATAAAATCTCTTGACTATGTCGATGGATACTCCGATATCCTCTCTTCTTTCTGGTGTTCCAGGACCAGGGGATATAATTATTGCATCTGGATCTATTCTCTCAACAGCTTTAATCGACAATTCATCATTTCTAACAACAATAGGTGCGCCACCTAATTCACCAACTATTTGAGCTATGTTGTATACAAAGCTATCGTAGTTATCTACAATTAGTATGAGTTTCAATTCAAATCACGCCAAGAGCTTTCTTCAAAGCAGCTAATTTATGATCGGTCTCCTCTAGCTCTAGCCATGGATTAGAGTCATAGACTATTCCAGCTCCAGCTTGTATTCTAATCAAGTCTTTATATACAAATGCTGTTCTTATTGCTATTGCAGCCACAGAGTCTCCAGATGTTGTGAAAAAGCCAACTGCACCAGCATATGGCCCCCTCTTATAGTCTTCAACTTCCTCTATCAACCTCATTGCAAAAGGTTTTGGAGCACCACTAACAGTTCCTGCTGGTAACATAGCCTTTAGCAAGTCTACTGATGTATACTTCCTCTTCAAAACCCCAACAACTTTTGATACAATGTGTTGCACATGACTATACTTCTCTACATACATAAACTTCTCAACTTTCACAGAACCAAATTCACATACCTTCCCCAGGTCATTTCTAGCCAAGTCAACAAGCATTAAATGCTCAGCTCTATCCTTTTCAGATTTAATCAGCTCCTCCTCAAGAGCCCTATCCTCCTCAGGAGTTGCACCTCTAGGCCTTGTTCCAGCTATTGGATAGGTTTCCACAAACCTATTTCTACAAGCATATAGCAACTCTGGACTAGCACCAATTAATACTTTATCACCAAATTTCATGAAATATGTGTGTGGCGATGGATTAACTCTTCTAAGGATTATGTAGAAATCTGCTAGATCACCAGCATAGGCATATCTCAAAAACCTGGAAATGACAACTTGAAATGCATAGCCATCTCTAATATGCTTAAGAACTTCTTCAACAGCTCTAACAAACTTCTCCCCATCTAACATTGAGTCATAGATGCTTACCCTAGGCATTTCAAGTGCATAACTTTTTCTGCATTTTTTCAATTCACTAGAATCTCCATCCACATAAACCACGCCTTTGCTGTAATCATAAACAGCAATATTAATCGGCTCAAACATTTCTACAAAAGGCCATTCCTCTGCATGAGGCTTCAAATCAGGTACTTTCTCCCACAGCCTAACAGCATCATAGCTTACATAACCAATTAAGCCTATGTCAAAGGGATAGAGATGCCTTCTATCAATAGTCTTTTCAAGACTCGACCTAAGACTATTCAAAACATCCTCATCACTTCCACTAACAACACTTCTCACACCCCATGCTACTATGCTATACATGCTACTGTTCCTTGACAGATTTTCATATACTGCAAACACTTTTTCCTCGTTGTTAAAACACTTAACAACTTCCTCAACGCTTAGCATGCTCTTTAGTGGGAAGATCTCCATTGATGAACAACCTCCTTCAATCTTCTAACCTTATCCAAATCCTTTTTACCAGGTCTAATCTCAACACCACTCGACACATCTATCCACATAGGCTCTAACTCCAAATACAGATGAACATTCTCCAAAGTTATTCCACCAGCAACCCCAGCCTCTCTATGATGATCAAGAAGTAAGCGCAAAACCTTTGGATCGCTCCTCACACCTTTGATTGGCGCATCAAACAAAACCATTTTGAAGTATCTCTGAACCTTCTTAAGGTAGTGGAGATAGTCTAGAGATGCAGGTACATAAAGTATAAATCTTCTTGTATCAAAAGATGCTAGCTCCTCCAGCTCCTCATCTGACAAGACCCTATGAATTTGCACATAACTAGCTTTGCTCTTGGCAAAATCACTTGGTGTTCCATGCACCTTAACACTAACAATTGGTGTATGTACAATTTTTCTAACTTCATCAACAACAGTCTCTGGTACATACCTAGGGCTGGCGGGGTCTGTGACCATACCTATGAAATCAACACCTATTCTATCTATTTCGATAGCATCTTCAATATTTACAACTCCACATATCTTTAACTTAATCCTCATAGCACCTTCGCCAAGAGACTTCTAAACTTGTTTTCATCACCATTTGTCTTAACTAATTGCTCAATTCTATCTACGAGTTTCGGTAAAAGCTGATCTACATATTCAAAACCATCCCTATAGTCCTTAACCACATTGGCTACATACAAAGCAAATGCAGTATTCATTTTTATGAATATACCTACTTCCCTATCTAAACCCATTGACGCTCTTAAAATTCTTAGTGCTGACTCCACAGCATTGTTTACAATCAGCTTTTGTATCGGCATTCTCTCTACACCTAAATCCTCAGGAGTAATCGTATAGTAATCAACTCTATGTCCATTAACCTCATACACATGGGTAATTCCAGAAGGTGAAACCTCATCTATACCAGGCTCACCATGAACAACCAGCACTCTTTCATAGCCAAGCCTAGTTACTGCTTCAGCAACAAGTTTTGCAAATGTTTTTGAAAACACCCCTATTACCTGTCTCTTAACACCACCTGGATTTGTTAAAGGACCTAAGATATTGAATATTGTTCTAACCCCTAGCAATCTTCTTATCGATGCTACTTTCTTCATTGCTGGGTGATAGAGAGGGGCAAAGAGGAAAACAAAACCTGTTTTACTTAGAATTTCAGATGCTTTCGATGGCTCAACCTCTATTTTATAGCCTAGAGCCTCTAAAACATCTGCCGAACCACTTCTACCACTAACTGCTCTATTCCCATGTTTAGCCACTGGATGTAGCATCGATGAAAGAATAGCTGTTGCTGTACTAACATTTACTGTTCCTACACCATCTCCACCAGTTCCAACAACATCAATTGCATGTTCGGCAGATATTTTCACAGCTTTTTCCCTCATAGCTTTAGCAAATCCCACTATCTCATCAACACCTTCTCTCTTCATTCTAAGAGCAATGAGAAAAGCTGAAATAATTGCATCTGGCACTTCCCCACTCATAATAGCTAGGGCTACTTCCCTAGCCTCTTCCTCTGTTAAACTACTAAAATCAACAACCCTCCTAAGGAGCTGATTATAAATCATCTAGAACACCTCTCAACTCTTTAACAAGCTCCAATGCTTTTTCAACATCACTTTTTTCAATGGCTTCTATAATTGCAGTTCCAACTGCTATTCCATCAGCACCAGCTTTCACAACCTTTTCAATATCTTTTATTGATAGTCCAAATCCCACAACAAGCTTGTTTTGTACAAGCTTTCTTGCTCTAGTTACAAGTATCACTGGGTCTACTGGAAGAGGTATTCCTGTAGCTGGTCTAAGACCAAAGTATAGAAATGGTTTTGAATGCTTTGAAGCTTCTGCTATGAGCTTGTCTGGTGTTGATGAAGATACAAACATGGTTGTTTTAATTCCGTATTTATGCAGGGTATTTACAATATCCCTATACATATCCACATAGTCAATGAGCAAATCAGGTAACAATACACACTCTATACCTGTGCTTAGCATTTTTTCAGCAAACTCATCTAGGTTATTCACATAGTCATCTAGATATGTCAAAGCTATTACAGGTGCACTAGAATTCTTTGCAACTATTTTAAGAACATTCTCAGCATTTATACCAAGGCTTTTCACATATTCATAGCTTCTTCTTATAGCAGGTCCATCATATTTTGCAAAACTTGGTGGTATACCCACTTCAATATAGCTTGCTCCACAATCTCCAACCTGGGATATGAACTGAGTGAATTTCTCTATTGAGGGATAGCCCAAAGTAATATAAACTACTAAGAGCTTCTTCATAGGGTCTCCACCAGTCTTCAGCTTTGTTAGAATCTTCCATATCTAATCATCATAGATTTGTAGTTGTCTATGTCGAGAAGTCCATGACCACTCAAATTGAATAGTATTGTTATTTTCTCGTTTCTTTTCCTAGCCTCTAAAGCAATATCAATTACAGCTTTTACAGCATGTGCACTTTCTGGAGCAGGTACTATTCCCTGTGTTTCAGCAAATATTCTAGCAGCTTTATATACCTCCACCTCCCTGTACTCAATAGCTTCAACAACTCTTTCCCTAATCAATAAACTTAGCGATGGGGCTAGACCATGGTATCTTAATCCCCCAGAGTATATTGGTGGAGGCACAAAGTCTTTTCCTAAAGTAATCATCTTCAGAAGTGGTAAAAGCCCTGCTGTATCAGGATAATCATATCTATACTCACCTTTGCTAAACTTTGGTACCTCAGCTGAACCCACAGCTATAAATCTTTTGCCTTTGTTTCTAAGGCCTATGAATGGATAGGCCAGTCCAGCAAAATTGCTTCCACCACCAACACATGCCACAATAATATCGGGTTCTTCACCAATCAACTCCATTTGCCTCATAGCCTCTAAACCTATGATAGTTTGGTGAAGCAGCACAACATCAATTACACTACCCATAACATATCTATAGCCATGTTCAAGAGCATATTCAATGGCTTCGCTAATGGCTATGCCAAGAGATCCTGGATGATCTGGATTATTCTCCAAAAGGCTTCTACCAAATCTTGTTATTTTAGATGGGCTTGGCACAACCTCAGCTCCGTAAAACTCTATCAAACTTCTTCTAGCTGGTTTATGATCATAGCTTGTTTTAACCATGAACACAATAGATTTTAATCTGTATAAGCTAGATGCCAGGGCTACAGCAGAACCCCATTGCCCAGCTCCGGTTTCTGTTGTAACACCCTCAACATTTTCGCTATAGGCGTAATACACCTGTGCAATGGCAGTATTAACTTTATGTGAACCTGTAGGCAAAGCCCCTTCATACTTGAAGTATATTCTAGCTGGAGTATCCAAGAATTTCTCAAGGCCAATAGCTCTGAAAAGCGGTGTTGGCCTACCAACAACAACATACTTTTCCAGAATTTCATCAGGTATTTTCACAAATCTGTCAATGGTGAATTGTTGCTTAATAACTTCCTTTGGAAGTATTCTTTGTAGCAATTCTATTCTAGAATTGGTGTCTTTTGGATCCATTGGTGGAGGAAGTGGTTTTGGTAGATCCGGAATGATGTTATACCAGTACTTTGGCAGAATTTCTTCTCTATATTTATAGAGATACTTATTTACCTCTTGAATATTTACCATTGGCTCATATCAATCCCCAAACAACAATAACGTTATCAAAGCATTTATTTATAAGTTTTTCTCTAGTAAATGTGATAAACAAGAAAATGTCTCAAGTATCTCGAATATTAATATATTCAATTAGTATTCTCAAAAAGATTTAATACTTCCCTAATCTTTTTGTAGTGCATTTGTCCATTGGCTGTTGGCTCTGTTACATAGCCATAAACAAGTTTTGATCCTAGTAAAGCAAATGCTATTCTCTCTCTAGGCTCAACATTCATTGGCATAACAGCTACATTTTCTCCAAGTTCTAGAAGCTTTGCTAAAAATGATTTGTATCCTTTGAATGGAACAACAGCAATTTTGACTGCGAATGCCTTGTCTAAATACTTTATAACCTTGTTCTCTACTTCAATAATGTTTTTAGGCTCACTCAAAATATGTATAGAGACAATAGCATTGTTGTATTCAACATTGTATTTTTCAATAAATGAAGCTTCTACATCGTAGAGTATTCCAAGTTTTCTCCAAAGCATTATCAAACTCTTCTTCACATTTGGATCAAAGCTATTGACACCACCTTCACTTTTTTCTCTGAGTGTTGCTATAAACCTTCCATTTGCAAACATTGTATAGTCTATTCTTTCTGGGCTGCTGTAATAGTCTAGTCTAAGCTCAACATAATCGGCATCCTTTATGCTTAGAGCAATCTCAAGATCCTTCACATTTCTTATTGGAATAGATGCAACTACCAATGGTTGTTTAACCATCTTCACACCTCTATCACCAAACTTATTTTAGCACCCAAAAACTTCATATCGCTCCAGAAAAGAGGATTACTTTTATTAACACACTCAGCATTATCCAATATCCCACCAGATTTCACAGCTATGGATGCAAACATCATAGCTACTCTATGGTCGTTAGGGCACCTAGATACAGCACTAAAAGGTTCGCCACCAACTATATACAAAGAATTGTTATGAACGTAAGCCTCTATGCCAAAGCTTTTTAGCGTAGAAATTATTGCTTCAATTCTATCACTTTCCTTCAATCTAAGGTTAGCTACATTACTTAAAATTGTTGTGCTTTTAGCTACAGATGCTAGAGGCGCAATGGACATGGCCATGTCAGGATCGTCAAACACGTTAACAGATACACCTCTATAGATATCAGAGGCTTTTGCAATCCAAACACCATTGCTGTAAACGCTATAAGCACCCATATATCTATATATATCAACGATTTTATGTGGTTTATCTCTATTCCCAAATCCACGTAGATTATAAACCTCTATAAAGCCATCTGTAAGAAGTGCTGAAGCTACATAGAAAGATGATAAGAGGAAATCACCTGGAATACTACCACTATATGCTCTAGGTCTTTCATTGACATCAATATCAACTCTGTTTCCACAGAACTTAACATCTACCCCAAGAGTTTTCAAAACATCTGCAGTCATCTCAATATAGCTTTGTGAAGCAATTGGTGGTTTAATTTTTATAGTGCCTCCACCAACAATTGCAAATGCAATCATAAAACCACTTACATATTGACTACTTTCAGCTCCGGAAATCTCTATGTAGTTGTCATTCAACTTTCCATCAATCACCATAGGTAAAGAGTCACTTGAAAATCTAATACCTTTATCCTTTAAAGCCTCTACAACAGCTTTAACAGGTCTTCTCCTAAGTGATTCCCCACCATCTATAAAAATTCTACCCCCAACAACAGCTATAATAGGTATTAGCATTCTCAAAACAGTTGCAGATGCCTTCACATAGACTTTATCGCTATGCAAAGCTATTTTCTCAGGTTTTTCAAATCTGCCCTCACTAATCTTAACACCAAAAATTGATACAGCATTTATAGCATCTACAACATCCTCAGACAGCAGAAGATTGCTCAATAACACCTCAGTAAAAAGAGATGAAAAGATGAGTCTGATGGCATAGCTTTTAGATTGTGGAGCAGATATTCTTCCATAAACCCTAGACTTTTCTATAATAGCTTTCAAGGAGTTTCACCAACTCTAACAAATCTATGGACACGAACCTCTCCATACCTGGAAAAGAACTCTATGATAGGACCTTCATCACCAGCTCTACAAACAGCAAATGTTGCAGGTCCATTACCTGAAACCCCAGCAGCCGAAGCACCCATGCTCAACGCTTTTCTCGGCACATCCTCTGAATAGCCCATGAGCCTAGCTATTAACAGTCCATTCAAAGTCATGGCTCTGAAAATATCTCCTTGGATAGCAATGCTAAACACCTCCTCAAACAAGTGTGAATATTTTCTAAGCTTATCAACATTCATGGGGGGTCTGGAAACACCTCGGGGTATTAAGATAACTACAGACATTTCAAGTTTTGGATCTAGAACTCTTATAACCTTCATGTTTGTGTTATCTGTGAAGACAACTCCACCATAATAAGCAGCTGCAGCATCATCAAGAGCACCAGTTATGGATACTCCTGCTAATCTAGACAATTCTGCTGCCAATCTAGGCACATCGAGTTCCTCAACAATGTTAAGATTCTTCACAGCTTTTATCAATGCTACAGCCACTGAGCTACTACTTTTCAGCCCACTTCCCATGGGGATATCAGAAACCACATCTGCGCATAAGTTGGATAAGCCATATCGACTTGAAAAATACTCCAAAATCTTTTCAACAAGTCTAGAACTAGGCTTCTTCTCAAAATTACTGCAACGTCTAATGAAAATCTTCGTCTTCATGTCTATTGCTATTGCCGATCCCAGTCCAGATGGTATGGCGTTAACTACGGAGATTCCTCCCCATGCTGACATAAACTCCTGTACCTCTTCCAACCATTTTCAATAATTTCAACATCCTTTTGACTAAGCTTTGTAGAAGGAATTAGCCCAGATCTCATAGCATGATCAACCAAGGTTATTGCTGTCATGGCCTCTACAACAGCAACACCTCTAATCCCTATACATGGATCATGCCTACCCTCAACAGTTATCATAGCCTCTTCCAATGTTCTAAGATCAATTGTTTTAATTGGTTTTCTAATTGAACTTGTTGGTTTGAAAGCACATTTGAAAACAATTTGCTCACCAGTAGATATACCTCCCAGGATACCACCATAGAAATTATGTTTCCATCTAATCTCATTATTAATAACCACGAGCTCATCAGAAACTTCGCTACCCCTCTTTCTAGTAGCCTCAAAGCCTATTCCAAGCTCAAAACCTATGACACCAGGTATAGACATTATCGCCTTAGCCAAATCTGCCTTGAGCTTATCAAACACAGGTTCTCCAAGGCCCTTGGGAACACCATCAACCACAACTCTAACTATTGCACCTATACTATCACCTTCGTTTATAATGGTTTCTAAAACATTTTGAAATATGGAGTCATAGTCTTCTCTACACGCCCTGGTTTTTCTACATCTGGACTTCAATGCATCTAAAAATGTTATTTCACGATCAATTCTTATCCAGCCCAAAGACTCAATACATCCAGCAATCTGAGTGTTTAGCAACATAAGAAGCTTTTTGGCAATAGCGCCTGCAATAACTCTTGCAACTGTTTCTCTACCACTTGCCCTACCCCCACCACGATAATCCCAATTATCAAACCCATATCTAAATATGTATGGAAGATCGGCATGTCCAGGTCTGGGGGTATATTTAATGCTTTCATAATATCTAGAATCAACATCAACATTCTCTACAATAATTGTTATTGGTGCTCCAGTTGATTTGCCATTGAAAACACCACTCACAATTCTAGCTTTGTCTAGCTCTCTTCTAGGAGATACAAAAAATCCGCCAGGTCTTCTAAAGAATAGCTCATAGTTTATATCATCCTCAGATATCGGTAAACCAGCTGGAACACCATCTATAACAACACCTACTAGAGGCCCATGACTTTCTCCAAACGTTGTTACCCTAAATATTTTACCAAATGAGTTTCCTGGCATGGAGATAACCCACAACCTTTTCAAAGGGAAACTCTATGCCAAGCCATATTCTCTGAGCTTCAAGAGCTTGGGCAACAAGAATTTCAAGACCGTTTATAACAGGAATCCCTTTCTCAATAGCCTTTTTAACTAGCAAAGTTTCAACAGGTCTATAAACAAACTCTATAACAAGTTTGAGATTGTTATGAAGGCATTTATCTGGAATAAAGCTCGGGTCTGGTGTTGCATTAACAATCACCTCAGCTTCTTCACATGTTGATGTATTAGCTACTTCAATGCTATTCACAATTTTTCTAAGATCTTTGGCCATCTTCAATGCTCTGTCAACTGATCTATTCACTATACGAATACTGCATCCTTGTTCCCCTAGTGCTGCAGCCGCTGCTCTAGCCGCACCTCCAGCCCCAAATATATAGCAAATACCCTTTTCAAGACTATGGCGATACTTCTCAAACAGTTTTTTTGTTGCTATGTAATCTGTGTTATAGCCTCTTCCTCTATAAACAGTGTTTACAGCTCCTATAATTTCAGCTGATTTGTCTAAATGGGTTAGATATGGAATAATTTTTTCTTTGTATGGTATTGTCACATTGAATCCCTCGCATATATCAATCAACGCCTTGGCTACATAATCAAACTTGTTTTCAGGAACATCAAAAACTAGATAAACAGCGTTGTATCCAATTTCCATGAATATGTAGTTGTGTATTGCTGGTGATAGGGTATAGCTAATGTTGTGTCCAAGTACACCAAAAATTTTTGTTTTAGCATCTATTAAGTGCATTAGCAAGAGCCTCAACATAGCTATCGATATTAACTGTAAGTGGTTTCCAAACACCAATATCTACTACAACAGGTAGTGTAAGACCTCTCCAACCAGCTTTCTTATCTTTTGAAATAACAGCTTTCAGAGTTTCTAAATTCTTTGGAATATCAACATTGAGTTCTCTAATGCTTGTAGGCAGTCCATAAACTTTTATCATTTCAATAGCTTCCTTAAGCACATAGTCTTTGGTTATACCCATTTCAGTAGAAATCATAAGCTCATACACCATGCCAACAGCAACAGCTTTTCCATGGCTAACAGAGAAGTTCGATAGAGACTCTATCATATGTCCTACTGTATGCCCAAAGTTAAGAACAATTCTAACATCCTTAACATCAAACACATCTTTTTCAACAACAGATAACTTGTTTAGAATAGATCTCTCTATTAAGTATTCTAAAGCTTCTTCATCTCTACTCAAAACATTTTCAAAGTTTCTTTTAAGAAAGTTGTATAGCTCATAATCTAGTGTAAAGGCATATTTGATGACCTCTGCAAGACCATTAACAAACTCTGCTTGAGGTAATGTATTGAGAAATAGCGTATCAGCAATAATTATGCTTGGCTGGTAAAAGGTTCCAAGAACATTCTTTATTCCACGGAAATTCACAGCATTTTTTCCACCAATAGCTGCATCGACCATGCTTAAAAGTGTTGTAGGTATGTTGACTAGATTCACACCTCTAAGGTAAATTGATGAAACAAATCCTGCAACATCAAGTAGTGTTCCACCACCAAAAGCCACTACATAATCACTTCTTTGAATACCAACACTATGCATTTTCTCAGCAATTTTCAAAACAATTTCAATATCCTTTGACTCCTCACCACCTTTCAAAACAAATTCCGCAACAATGTTTTTAAACGCACTGCGTATTGGAGTAGGATCTAAAACATCCTGTCTAATGAGAAACACCTTAGCTTTTTCAGGAATTTCGCTAGCAGCATTCTCTAAAGCGTTTTTGCCTATAAACACCTTTGTTTCTTGGCAGCAAAGAATTTTGCTCAGAATCTTCATATGGATCTACCCAAAGCTTCTGCAACCATTTTCAGCTTCTTCATAAGCTCTTCAAACATGGATATAGTTAACTGCTGTTCGCTATCACTCAAAGCTTTTTCAGGAGCAATATGAACCTCAACTATTAGCATATCAGCACCAGCAGCAATAGCTGCTAATGCCAAGGGCTCAACGAGATCTCTTCTACCAGCTGGGTGACTTGGATCAACGGCTAGAGGTAGATGAGTAACTGTTTTCACATAGGCTAAACCAGCTAAATCAAGTGTGAATCTAGTGTTTTTCTCAAATGTTCTTATACCCCGTTCACATAGAACAACATCTCCATTGCTCTCCAAGAGAATGTACTCTGCTGCTAAAAGCCATTCTTCAGTAGTCATTGACATGCCTCTCTTCAGCAAAACAGGCTTTTTGGCTTTGCCAACTTCTCTTAGCAGTGGAAAGTTCTGAGAGTTTCTAGCTCCTATTTGAAGCATGTGAGCAAAGCTAGCAACTTTTTCAACATCTCTTGTATCCATAACCTCTGTAACAATGGGTAGTCCAACAACTTCATATACTTTTCTAAGTATTTTCAACCCATTTTCTCCAAGACCCTGAAACGTGTATGGGCTTGTGCGAGGCTTGTACGCACCACCTCTAAACATTTTTGCACCAGCTTTCTTCACAGCTTTTGCAATTTCTATAGCAATATCCTCATCCTCTATTGCACATGGACCTGCAGCAACAACTATATTTCTACCCCCAATTTCTATACCATCTACATTCACAATAGTTTTATCTTTTTTCCATTCGTTTGATGCTAGCTGCCACGGTTTACTAACTCTAACTTTCAACTCAACATCATCATCAATAACATTCTCTACAAGCTTATCTGGCCATGCAACAACTATCTTTCTTTTGTAGAGATCAACAACTTTATATGAAGCTGATTTTTCCTTCAATTTCTCTATAAGTTTTAACCCATTTGAGTTGTTTTTCAAAATGAATAACATCTTACTTCAACCCAAGGACTTTTCAATCTCATTGGCAATAATCAAAAAAGAGTCTCTAACCATTTTAGCAAATGGATTCATTTTCTGAATTTCATCAACTGTGGAACGTATTTTCCCAAGCCTCATCAAAACACTGTAAACATCTCTATAGGTAGGTGTTGCAAACTTAGAAGCATCTACACTAAGTTCTTTAGACAATTTCACAACAGCCTGGCCATAGGCTAACAAAACAAAATGTGTTAGTACTTGTACTATTGCCATAGCTTTTTCATGCTCCTCTATGGAGGCAATAACAGGTTCTACACCAATAGAAGTCCACAACTCAATAACATCACTTAGTATGTCAAGACCTGTTTCTGATGGTATTAAAACAACTTTTTCGCCTACAGGTGATGTATATGGTCCGAATAGTGGATGTGTTGAAACATATTTGAAGCCAATGTTTTTTGACTGTTCAACCATATGCTTAAATATGTAAAGTTTTGTGGATAGAATATCCATCACTATTTTACCCCTCATGTAATTAGCTATGGAATTTACATACCCATTGCTAAAAGCATTAATTGACAAGGCCAATAAAACAAAGTCGCAATTTTCCATAGCCTGTGGAATGGGCTTAGCATCAACACCAAGCTCCTTTCCCAGAGAAGTAGCCTTCTCAATGTTTCTACCAGTTATTGTTACACTGCATCCACTATTTGAAAATGCTTGTGCTAGTGTCTTGGCCATAGCCCCATAACCAACTATACAAATACTTCTATTCTTTGAAGCATTATTAGAAACACTTTTTATTTGCACGGCTCTCGATATTCTCATAATGTCTTGAGCTAGTAGAGAAGCTAAATCTGATGAAACACCATACTTAGCTAACCTTATTCTCCACTTTAGCAAAACCTCTGATTCGCGATTAACATCAGTTATGGGAATGTTCTTATCATTTTTTATAGCTGCTATCCTCTTCGCAATCTCCAGTCTTCTACCCAACAACTCAGCTATGGCATCATCGATTTTGTCTATTTCTTCTCTAAGCCTATCTATTTCCATGGCTAATAACCTCGAGAACTGCTTTAACAATAGCCTTTTTATCCAAGTTGAAGTACTCCAGCAACTCTTGATGAGACTTAGCAGATTTACCAAATGTTGTGCTTCCAAGAATCCTCATTGGAACAGGATATTCTTGTGCCAAAACCTCTGCTATAGCACTTCCGACACCACCGAAAACCATGTGCTCCTCAACAGTCACAACCCTTCCTGTCTTTTTAGCAACATTCAATATTGTCTCTCTATCAATTGGCTTAACCGATAAAACATTCACTACAGCTACGCTAATACCCATTTTCTTAAGTTCTTCAGCTGCTTGAAGAGCTTCATAGAGAACTACACCAGAACCCATAATAGCTATGTCATGACCATCTCTAAGCAGATATGCTTTCCCAAGTTCACAATCATATTCAATACCAAATGTGATTGGAGGTGAGTAATCTCTGCCAATTCTTATGTAAACAGGCCCCCTAGTTTCAATAACAAGTTTCTTGAGACATCTTCTAAGATCATGTACATCAGCTGGGACAACTACATTCATATTCGGAATAACCCTCATCAGTGCTATATCCTCTAACATTTGATGACTTGAACCATCAGCATAGTTGCTATAGCCAGAGTGTGTAGCAATTATCTTCACATTTAGATTCATTCGAGCTACACTATTTCTTATCTGCTCCCAAGCCCTCATAATAAATGCTGCATAGGCCACCACAACAGATTTTGCCCCAATAGCAGCTAGGCCAGCAGCAAATGTTATCATGTGCTGCTCCGAAATCCCAACATTGTAGTATCTGTCTTTGAACACCTCCCCAAATTTAGCAGCTCTTGTAGACTTTCCAACGTCAGCTGTTATCACAACAACATTCTGATCCTCATTCCCTATCTCAACCAGAAGCTCTCCCAAAACATCTCTAAAACTTTGAACACTAGTGAGCGCCATGAGATGCTATCGCCTCTAACAACTTTCTAACATCACTTGTTTGAACAAAGATCACAGTTGGTTTATCTGATTCCAATATTTCGTCAAAAGCCATTATCATGCTAACTATATCTCTTCCACTGGCCCACAGAACTTTCCAGCCAATGATTTTCCAAATTAGTGGAATGTAATGCTTTGGCTTAATTTCATTGGTGACACCATCTAGCTGGGTATTATTCCAGTCAACTATTACAACAAGATTGTTGAGCCTCAAACTAGCTGCATGTGTTATTGCTTCCCAAACCTGCCCCTCATCCTGTTCTCCATCACCCATAATAACAAATACTCTTCCCTTGCCACCCATTCTCTTAATCCAGGTTGCTACACCTATGGCAAAGCTTATACCCTGGCCAAGACTTCCAGATGAAAAGTCTATACTAGGTGTGGAGATATCTGTGTGGTTTTGAAGCATAGAATCAATTCTATTTATTTTTGGAAGCTCTGACTTGGGTATAACACCAACCTCAGCTAGTATTGCATATAGGGCTGGTGCTGCATGACCTTTGCTTAGTATTAGCCAATCTCTATCTATATCATTTTCACTTCTTCTGATATACTTCGATATGAGAACAGCTAGTATTGGTAAGCAACTTAAAGATGAGTTGAGATGTACATGCTTATCGTGTTTATACATTAAGAGAACGTCTTCATATGAATTTTTTATGAGCTTGTTTATCGCTTTAATATCTTCCTCTAGGTTTATTAAATCCGATATCTTTAGTATTGGCTTTGCATCTCCCTTCACCATTGGAGTAGATTGAATTCCATGTGGATCGCCTAGCTTCTTTAATTGTGTTAGCAGAGGTTTAAAAAGTTTATCTCTCTACATACTGTATTTAATGCTTTAAAAACCTATAGAATTTTCAATTCTTAGCTTTAGCAACCAATCACATTAGCTGTTGTAAAGCTAGGCTAATATTTGAAGCAGCTTTTTAACAGCATCTATAGCATTTTTGCCCAATACTCTTATCATAG
Source organism: Ignisphaera cupida (assembly GCF_030186535.1). Taxonomy (NCBI): domain Archaea; kingdom Thermoproteati; phylum Thermoproteota; class Thermoprotei; order Desulfurococcales; family Desulfurococcaceae; genus Ignisphaera; species Ignisphaera cupida. Next base: position 301,281 of record NZ_JASNVW010000001.1, read on the forward strand.
GCTCTTTTCCAACATCACCAACATCATATATTAAATCAGGAATCTCTTTCGTTATTTGAGATGCAATCCACTCCATACTACCCATGGGAGCTTCCTTAATTTCTGCAGGTTCTCTTCTTCTATCCACAAAAGCAACTTTGAATCCTTTCTCAATAGCTTTTTCAACAACAGCTTTATCAAATCTTATGTTAACAGCAGCATATATTTCGTGACCACTTCTCATTAAAGCGATTACAAGTCTGGCTAAGTGGCTTGAACCACCCATTTTCACTTCCCCAACTTTGGCTAGGCGATTACCGGCTTTCACAATTCTTCCCTCAACACCAGCAACATCATTTACACCTGTAACATACCTAGCCTCTATTGCTTCCACAACATTTATACCAACTTCAGGAACATAGGGAAGTACAAGGCTTTGATTTTCTAAAAGAATTTCAACAGCTTTTCTAACATTTTCAATGGCATGGAATTTAGCAGCCGGTATTTCGATATATGCAATTGGATTAACAGGGCAATGCCCCTTACCAATTTTTAAACCGAATCTTATAGCCATGTCTATAAACTTCTTAGCTTCTTGTATAGCATTGAGTAGTGGGAAGCTCTTGGCTAGAAAAGCTGTGATTGCTGCTGAAAATGAGCATCCTGTTCCATGGAAACACCCATCTAAAATTCTTTCAGACTCAATTAAATAATATTCGCCATTGTAATAAACAACATCAACTGCTTTCAACTCTTTTAAATGACCTCCCTTAACAATTACTGCTGCAGTGCCATACTTTTCATGTATTGTTTTAGCAGCTTTTTTGGCATCATCTAACGTCTTCACACTAAAACCTGCTAAAACCTCAGCTTCGCTAGCATTTGGCGTTGCTACAAGTGCTAGTGGAAGAAGCTTACTCTTTAGAGCTTCAACAGCATCTTCTCTAAGAAGTCTAGCACCAGATTTTGCTATCATAACAGGGTCTACAACTAAATTCTTGATACTGAAATCTCTAATGGCTTGTGCAACAGCTGAAATGATTTCAGAATTGCTTAGCATACCTGTTTTAGCAGCATCTATGCCCATGTCCTCATAAACAGCCTTTATCTGGTTATAAACAATTCTTCCTGGAAGGTCATAAACATCAATAACAGAGTAGGTGTTTTGTGCTGTTATACTAGTTATTGCAACAGTTCCGTGAACACCCAATGCACTAAATGTTTTTAGGTCAGCCTCTATACCAGCTCCTCCACCAGAATCACTACCAGCTATGGTCATTGCAACAGGGATTTTCCTCAAGCTAACCACTCAAATCATTAACAATTATTTCAGCAACTTTCTTACCTGATAAAAGCATAGAGCTAAATATTGGACCCATTCTGGGTAGTCCATGGATTGTTGCTACAGACATTCCAGCTACGTAAAGACCTGGTAAAACCCTTCCAGTTTTCTCTACAACAACTCTTTCAGATAATTCTGAATAAGCAGATTTCTCACCAATTAGCTGAATTCCTGCCTCAGGTATTTTTCTTGCAACAATTTGAAGAACTTCAGCATCATGACCAGTAGCGTCTACTACAGCCTTAGACCTTATAAACAGGGGATCTACATGAAGACCAGACATTATCACAGCACTCCACTGAATAACAACACCCTCTATACGCAACGGGTTTTCCCTATATATCACATCCTCAATGTGAATACCATGAACAATTTTTGCACCAGCATCTATTGCACCTACTGCAAGTTTTGCCATGAGCTCAGAAGAGTCTAGAACATAGAGATTCTCCTCCTCATCCACTTGATACCTAATCTTAAAATCATCTAGTATGTGCTTTGCTGACTCATCAACAACAATTTTATGGAAAAGCATACCACCACCACCAATTCCACCACCAAAGCTAAGTCTACGCTCAAATACAACAACCCTAAACCCCTTCTCGGCAATGTATTTAGCTGCAGTCATTCCAGCTGGGCCAGCACCAACAATAACAACATCAACATTGCACAGATTTAGATAGTCAGCCATAGTATTTCTAATTATTGCTCTAGTTATTCTCTCCTCTAAACTTTTGCCATTAACCAATTCAAAGCACCCTAAACAATAACTAAATCAAAACAAAGAAAGATGCAAAATTAATAAGTTTTTAGCTTATAAACAATACAACACTCTCTCCTTAAAAATTCATGCACAGTTGTTTAGTAATACCTATAGCCTTGCTGTTACAGAACCTGTTACATAATCCCATGTAATTTTAGGCACGGGCCTACCACCCCACAAAACATCTTCCAAAATAGTTACAAAGCCTATTGCTATTGGCTCCAACCCAACCTCTCTAAGTTCCTGAACTATTACATCTTCATAACTCAGATTCACAACCAGTAGCGGGGTATACTCTTCATTTGATGCCAAAGCCATGACAATTGAATCTATGTTACTACTTCTTGAATACTCTACTGCTAATGGATGAAGAATTTTCAATGGGTTTTCATATATGTAAACCCCATTTCCACTAACATCATGTAGTTGCTGCAATGCTTCTGCCAATGTGTCGCTAACATCTATTGATCCAGTTATGCCCTGTCTACACCTTTCCAGAACACTTACAATATTGGTGTTTACCACTGGTCTACAAGCAAAGTTTCTAACTTCTTCAAAAGCTGGGTATCTACCTTTCGAATACTCAATGTATGCAATAGTGGAAAGACCTATTTTTCTTGGTATTAAAATCTTGTCTAGAGGTTTTGATGCCCTGGGTATGGGTCTATAAACACATTCGCCAATAATGAAAACATCTATCCAATCATCTAAACCAACATTAGTATCAACATTCTCGATATAGCCACCATACAAATTAACAGCTTCTTCAACACCCTTCATAACATCATCGACGAAACTCACATGATCAGGTTTAACACCAATAGAAACAGCATATATGTATGGTCTACAGCCCTTGGCAACAACATCGCTTACAGCAGCAGATACACTTCTAAAGCCAAAGTCTCTAAAAGAACACCATGGGTATAAAGCTCTTGAAGTAGCAAAACCATCTACCTTAATAATTATGTAGCTATCACCAAATTTTATGGCACCAGCATCATCAAACCACTCAAGCAGTGTTCTAGGATGTCTTCTAATAATTTTAGCCCATTTTCTAACATATTCACTTAGTGAAGACAAATATGCTCAACCAAAGTATAGGTTACCACGCAAAACAAGCTATAAACACTTTACTAGCTTCGACATGTATAATGTTGCTTTGATGAGGTTTAAAAATGTGTGTAAATGGATTTGAGGCTTGGTTAAGGACTTTAGCTAATTATGAGGAGATTTACAGAGTGTGGCGGTAGTGTTACTGGTTCTCTGAATGCATACGCCTTTTCCTCGATTCCAACTTTGTTAGGCTCTTCAAAAACGTTTTTATCATTGATTGAAGAACCAGCTACGTATTTGTGTTGAATTGTTGATGGCTTAAGGTTCTTTATATGAATATACACTTCTGCATTTTCTTCTGGATGTCTATTAACTATGAAGAGATACACCTTGTTTTGTGCATATATAGCTGAGGCGTCTATGTATGGCACAACCTCTTCAAGTTCTTTGGATATGTAGTGTGGTGAAATAACATCTGTGGCTACAACATTACCTTCCTCAACCTCTGTATATAGCTTAAACACTAGATATTGTGGTGTTAGCAGCATCTTGTCTTCTTTTGTTAGTATAAGCGGTAAAACGTTGACTGTTTGTGCAAATGTTGCTATCGGCACTATTCTTGATAGTCTTTGCAAGGCATTTAGAACCAAGCCAGTGAATACAGCATCTTTAACACTTGTTATCTGCTCTAGATATGGTGGTTGGGCCTCTGGATACCAAACATTCCACTCGTCAAACGCTATCTTTATTTCTTTCTTTATTCCATATTTTCTTCTTGTTTGCTCAATTGTGTAGTATACGTGTCTAAGATTCTTCTCTATTTGAATAGGCCACGCAACAAGATCTTCATAGGTTTTCCCCTGTCTATCAGTGAAAATGTATGTATGTATCGATAAATAGTCTATGTATTCACCAGCTATTCTAATCATGTCAACATTCCATTCAGTATCATAGTCAACACCAACAGCAACTAGCTTTATCTCAGGATCAACTCTCTTCATATGATCAGCAAACTCAACTGTTCTCCAACCACACTCCTCAGCATCTCTACAAAACCCAACTTGCCACCTACCCCACAACTCATTGCCTATACCCCAAAGCTTAACACTGAAAGGCTCTGAATGACCATACCTTCTCCTCAGATTTGCATAGTAAGTATCCTTTGTCGAATTGCAGTACTCAACCCATGCAGCAGCCTCTTCGGGAGATCCATTACCAGCATTAACAACTATGAATGGCTCAGCACCAATAAGTCTAACCCACTCAATATACTCATCAGTTCCAAACTCATTGGACTCCACCTGACCCCAGGCTAAATCAAATTTCCTTGGTCTTTTATCCCTAGGCCCAACACCATCAATCCAATGATACTGAGAAGCAAAATTACCACCAGGCCATCTAACAATAGAAGGCTTAATAGCCTTAACAGCATTTAAAACATCAAGTCTATAGCCCTTTAAATTGGGTATAGCCGAATTCTCACCAACCCATATACCACCATAAACACATCTTCCAAGATGCTCAATAAACTGTCCATATATTCTTTTATCGAGTGAAGTTATGATTGAATCCGTATCTACATAAACATGAGATTTTATTGTCATTTCTATACACCAAATTTTTCCACATATCCTCTACCATATTTAAATTTGACTCTAACTCAAGTCATGAGTTTTCTTACAATAGATCTAGATGCTATGAAAGAAGGTGTTAATGTAAATAGTATTAATTAAGTGTCAAAGGTATTGCAATTAGATTATTTAGTACAGGTTTGTGATACAATCAATGGTTGCATACTGGCATAATCAATGAATACGTATTATAATTGGTGATTTTCCACTAATTCTAAAACTTTGAAGTAGTTACTTGGATTTAATAGATTTAAATTATGTTAAGAATTATTATGAAATAGGTGAGAATCTGGTGAAAAGCTCTTTAATTGTTTTAGCATTTGACTTGGGGGCAAGTAGTGGTCGCGCTATAATAGGTAGGATAGATCTTGATAATAGGAGGCTTGAAATGGAAGAGGTATATAGGTTTCCTAATGGACCTATTAGAGTAAGGAATCATTTGTACTGGGATGTTTTGAGAATATGGAGCGAGGTTAAGGAGGGTATTCTACAGTCCTATAGAAAATATGGAGATTCTATTGCTTCAATAGGTGTTGATACCTGGGGTGTTGACTTTGCTCTTCTAGATAATCAGGGAGAGTTAGCGGGGCTTCCATATTGCTATAGAGATCCGAGACGTGCCAATGCCTTTAGGGAATTGTTGGCTGTTATTCCCCCGGAGAGAATATATATGAGAACAGGCATACAGTTTATGCCTATAAACCCACTTTATCAACTATATGCGCTTGTCAAAGATGGTTCTTCGTTGCTTAAATCCGCTAAAACATTTCTCATGATCCCAGATCTATTCAATTATTGGCTATCAGGTAAAGTAGTATCTGAATATACCGATGCCTCTACAACACAATTTCTAGACCCATGGACCAAGAAATGGGCTTATGATCTTCTAGAAGAAATAAAGTTTCCAACAAATATATTTCCAGAGATTATAGAGCCTGGAACATTGCTTGGAGAAATAGATTTGCATTTAGCAGAAGAACTTGGAATACCGAAAAACATTAAAGTAGTTGCACCAGCAACTCACGACACAGCCTCGGCTGTGGTGGCTTCGCCAATAGACGAAGACTCTGCATATATAAGTTGTGGTACTTGGAGCTTGGTTGGTGTAGAGCTTAGGGAGCCTCTAGTCAATAGAAAGGCTATGGAATATAATTTCACTAATGAGGGTGGAGCATTCAATACCATAAGATTTCTGAAGAATGTACAGGGTATGTGGTTTATGCAAGAAATTAGAAGAGCTTTGCAGAAACGTGGACAAGACTACGACTACACCACTCTTACGCAAATGGCTGAAAAATCCCAGGGATTTATAGGTTTTATCGATCCTGATGATCCAAGATTTCTAGCACCCATAGACATGATTGATGAGATAATGAAGTTTCTTGAGGAAACAGGTCAGAGAAAGCCTAAAACAGTTGGTGAGTTAGTGAGGTTAGTACTTGAGAGTTTAGCGCTGAAATACAGGTTTGTGATAGAACGAATAGAAGATTTGATGGGTAGAAGGATTAAGAAGATAAACATTGTTGGTGGAGGCTCAAGAAACTGGGTTCACAATCAACTTGTAGCGGATTTCACTAACAGAATTGTTGAGGCTGGACCAGAAGAGGCAACATCTATAGGAAACATGTTGATGCAGCTAGTTGGACTTGGATATGTTAAGTCTCTTGAGGAGATAAGAAAATATGTTAGAAATTCATTTGAGATTAAGCGATATGAGTCTCGATATGATAAAAGACACGAGGATGCATATTCAACGTTTTTATCTATACTAGAAAAAACAGGTGGGTTGGCTGGTTGGGCACTGAAGATCTAAATATGGTTTCCTAGGTGAAGATGCATATGCAAAGCAGTGTTGATAAAACTAAAGTTGGTAAGCAAATATGTGATGCTTTGAAAATGATGTATTTAAAGGGTTTGATAACCCCATTAACTGGGAATATAAGTGTTAGACTAGGCAATACAATACTGATGACACCATCATCATTTGTGCCAACTATAAGGTTGAAGTATGAGCTAAATCCTGAGGATCTGGTTGAGGTGGATTTAAATGGTAATGTGGTAAGTGGTGGCAAACCCACTACAGAACTTCCAATGCATTTAGCAATATATAATGTATGCTCCAAGTGCAATGCTGTGGTGCATATTCATGGGGTCTACTCACCTTTGCTAAAATCAAGTGATTTAGATGATCTTTTTCTAGATACTGAGCTAAAGTATATTCTCAAGCCGCGAATATGTTTTGTGAAGGAGCTAATACCAAGAACCCATGACCTTGCTAATGCTGTTGTGGAAAAGGTGAGGGAGGGGTGCGAAATAATTCATTTGGAGAGGCATGGCGTGGTAACAGTTTCAGACACTCTTGGAATGGCGCTGGAGCTTGCTGAATTAGCTGAGGTCATTGCAGAAAGAACAGTATTGCAGAAACTACTTTCCAAGATCTAAAGCATTATGGTGTTTATAAGTATGAATGATGTTTATGTAGTTGATGCTCGCAAATCGCCTTATGCAAAGCTTGTGCCAATACCTCTAAACAGAATTGTTGTTAATGATGCTTTTTGGAGGCCTAGACTGATTGGTTTAGTTGAAAAGACTTTGCCTATGCAATACGATTTTCTTGAAAAAACGGGAAGAATTGATAATTTTAGAATTGCAGCTGGTTTGAAAAGCGGAGAGTATACAGGGCTTTGGTTTAACGATTCAGATGTGTATAAATGGGTTGAGGCATCATCGTATGCATTAATCCACAAATGGAGTGACGACTTGTATAAAGCTGTTGAGAATGTTGTGGATGTTATTTCAAGAGCTCAGGAAAGAGATGGTTATTTGAACACATATATTCAGCTGAATAAACTTGAGAGATGGGCTAATCTGGCCTGGTCACATGAATTATATTGCGCTGGTCACTTGTTCCAAGCTGCTGTAGCAGCTAGAAGAGCTCTAGGCAACGAGACTTTATTTAAAGTTGCTTTAAAGTTTGCTGATTTGCTTTCAACCGTTTTTGGATTTGAGGAAAACAAGCTTAAAACAGCTGATGGTCATCCAGAAGTGGAGATGGCTTTAGTTGAGTTGTTTAGAGAAAGTGGTGATAGGAAATATTTGGAGTTGGCAAGGTTTTTCATAGATGTAAGGGGTAGGGGGCTGGTCACTCAAACTAATAAAAATCCATTTATTCGCATAGACTCTGTTTATCTAGTTGATCACGAGCCCATTCGTATAATGAATGATTTTGCTGGAAGCCATGCTGTAAGAGCTCTTTACCTCTTCGCTGGCGGTGCTGATTTGTATCTTGAAACTGGCGATGAGGAATTGTTGAATGCTTTGAAAAGGCTTTGGAGAAAAATGCTTTTGAAAATGTATATCACTGGTGGGCTTGGTTCTAGATATGAGGGTGAGGCTTTTGGTGAGGATTATGAGCTTCCTAATGAGAGAGCGTATAGTGAAACATGTGCAGCTGTTGCAGGTGTTATGTGGGCTTGGAGAATGTTTTTAGCAACAGGAGATGCTGAGTATATGAATGTTTTAGAAACAATATTGTATAACGCAGCTTTGGCTGGAATATCAATTGATGGAACAAAATATTTCTATGTTAATTCATTGGCAGATCCACATGCAAAACATGAGAGAAGGCCATGGTATGAATGTGCCTGTTGTCCACCCAACATAGCCAGGCTGCTAGCATTCATGCCTAGCATAGCATATGCTATTTCAAAAAACGAGTCGAAGATATGGATAAATCTATTCATTGGTAGTATAGCTGAGGTGAATCTACATGGAAATAGGATAAAAATTGAGATAAAAACTAACTATCCGTGGGAAGGACACGTGGAGATTAGGGTTTATCCAGAGAAATCAGATGAATTCTCCATAATGATTAGAATACCTAGCTGGGGTCTAGGCACAAAAATTAGAGTTGAAGAAAATGTGATTGAGCCTAAACCAGGTGAATATGCCGAGATTAGGAGAAAGTGGAGCTGGGGAAAAGCTATTGAAGTTAAAATACCTTTAAAACCAAGGTTCATCAAGTCACATCACTGGATTGAAAGCAACTATGGCAAAGTGGCTATAGCTAGAGGTCCCTTGATTTACTGTATCGAGCAAGTAGACAATAAAGAATTTGATGTAAGAAACCTGGCTGTAAAACCAGATGAGGCAAAGCTTGAAGAGGAGTATAGAAAGGATATGCTTAACGGAATTGTTGTTATCAAGGGTCATGGATATGAGTTACCTAGTGATAGCGAAAAGCTCTATAGAGATTTTGATGAAACACTGGAAAAACCAGTTAAGAAACTAACATTTACTGCTATACCATACTATGCCTGGAACAATAGAGGAGCTACAAAAATGCTTGTATGGATTAAAACAATTCAATGAATTATTTTGATTTTCAACAACATTACATAGCTTTACCAGATGCAGCTTTAACCAAGGATTCAATTCTAAATCTTGGAGTAAATTTATGAATAAGTTTTTATGATTACATAGAGTTACATCATCGCCAAAGACATAATTATAGAGATAAGTGTACATAATTCTTTACTGCTTTTAATGCAAAGACTAATATGAACTTATTTTACATTTAAAATTTGTTATATTTTGTTTGGAATTTGCTTCAGCATCTGCGGTGAAATGATGATAGATATGGGAGTTGTTATAAGCATTGTAAGTACTATTGTATCTATAGCTGTATCTATTGCTAGCTTAGCTTATTGGCTTGGCAAAAAGTTTTCAGAGATAGATTCAAGATTTAAGCTAATGGATGAAAGATTTAATCGAATAGATAAAAAGTTTGAGTTAATAGATACAAAATTTAAGCAAATTGATGAAAGATTTAATCAGATAGATAAGAAGATTAGTGATCTAGAAAATAGCATTTCTAATCTGAGGTCGAGAATGGATAGATTGGAAAACGCCTTTTCGCAATTTTCAGACCTTCTTATATCTCTACTAAGCAGTAAAGGCATGTTTACATCAACTGAGGTTATTCTTGTAAAAAGTGTTGTTAAAGCACTGCTTCCAGCAACAAGATCCAAGTACTACACAAAAGAAGTTTATGAAAAACTCAAGCAACTACTAGATAAGAATCCAGAAGACTACACAATGGCTGATATTGAAGAGCTTTTCAGAATAGCAGATCTCATAGAAATGGAGGGATTTGAAAGCAATAGAAGAGATTTGAAAGAGTATGCATGGAGACTAAGATTCTATGCCATGATAGTTAGAGCAGTTTACATATATCCAAAGATTGTAAAAGCAGAAGAAAAAATTGAACACATTAAACGATAATTTTATCCAACTTAATTCCAAGTTTATTTCCTGTTTTGATAACACCTCTACACAAAACGCTTTAAATGAACTAAGTAAGTCAAGAACATATTTTCTTTTAGTTAATGTAATGCTGAAAATATAGCATTGAATAATATGGCATATACACAAAAACTTTAAAAGTATTAATATTGAAAAAAGTTGATGTGTGTTGTATGGCAGATAAATTAAGAATGGCTCTTGTAGGAGCAGGCATGATTGTAAGAGAGGCTCATATAAAATCATTGAAAAGGTTAAGTGATAGAGTTGAGGTAGTGGCAGTATATTCTCGTAGACTTGAGGTTGCGAAAAATTTTGCTAAGGAGCATGGAATTCCTTTATATACAGATAACTGGAGAGAGGTTATTGGAAGAAGCGATGTGGATGTAGTTTTAATTGCCACTCCTAATTACACTCATAAGCCCATAGCTGTTGAAGCTGCTAAAAGCGGTAAACACATATTTCTTGAAAAGCCTATAGCATTGAGTATAGAAGATGGTGAAGCGATTGTTAAGGAAGCAGAAAGTCATGGAGTCAAGCTGTTAGTGGGACACTGTCTCAGGTTTTGGCCAGAGTATGTAAGGATCAAGAAAGCTGTTGAAAATGGTGTTATTGGTGAGCCTAGAGTTGCTCGAGCCTATAGGCTATCTTCATTTCCTCGCTGGACTCAATGGCATAGATATAAAGAGTTTAGTGGAGGTGTTGTGATAGATTTGGGCATACATGATTTAGACTATTTGAGATGGGTTCTTGGCGAACCAGTTGAGGTTTATGCTGTTGGCGGTATTAGAACAAGGTATTCTGTTGATGCAATTGATTATGCAATGGCTATTATAAAATTTAGAGATGGTGCAATAGCATATGTGGAATCGAGCTGGGCTATGCCTGAAAACTTCAGATTCTACACATATCTTGAGATTACAGGCACAAAAGGGCTTTTAACAGTAGATAACAATACTACTGCAACAGTTACTACATATATAGATGATTCATTTTGGAGCTTTGCCCCTGTAGATGATAATGCATATTACCTGGAAATGAAGGCATTTCTTGATTGGATTCAACATGATGTTAAACCACCATTGGAGCCCAGGGATGCTGTGGAGAGTCTTAGGCTGGCACTGGCTATAGTAAAGAGTATAGAAAGAGGTGAGGTAGTGAAAATAGCAGTGGGGTGAGAACAATGATTAGACTTGCTATAGTGTCATTTGCTCATATGCATGCATGGAGTTATATTAGAGTTGTTAAAGAGTTGGAGGCTGAGGGAAAGGCTGTTTTAGAGGCTATATATGATGATAATACCGAAAGGCTTAGAAAAGCTGCGGAGATTTACAAACCAAAGAATGTTTATAGCTCATTTGATAAAGTGATTGAGAACAAAGAAATTGATGCAGTAATTATAGCCTCGGAAAATGCTAGGCATGCAATGTATGCAATACCGTTGATGAAAGAGGGAAAGCACGTACTTGTTGAAAAACCAATAGCTACAACAATTAATGATGCAAAGCAAATGGTTGAAGCGGCGAAAAAGAGCAATGTAAAACTCCAAGTGGCATTTGTTATGCGTTACCATGATGCAGCTATAGAAGTTAAAAACATTGTTAATAAACTTGGCAAAATATGGTATATAACATCGACAAATCATGGTACATGCCCCTTTGACTGGTTTGTAGACCCTGTACTTGCTGGTGGAGGCGCTATGATGGATCACATAGTTCATGTAGCTGACTTGATACGGTTTTACACAGGTAGAGAATTCTACGAGGTCACGGCATTCATTGGAAGAAATCTGTATCCAGAACTCAAAGTAGAGGATAATGCACTGCTCATAGCAAAGCTAGATGATGGAACACCAGTATCAATTGATTGTAGCTGGTCTAGACCAAAAACATGGCCGACATGGGGTGATGTCTACATGCATATTGTTGGTGAAAGAGGAGCAATAATTCTAAACGCATTCAACCAAAACATTTGGATTGCCAACACAAACTCATTTAAGTGGCATTACTTTGGCCCCGATGCAGACAAAAACATGATTCTTGACTTCATAGATTGTATAAAAAAGGATAGAAAACCCAAAGCCACAGGCGAAGACGGGTTGAAAGCACTAGAAGTTGTAGTAGCAGCATATAAATCTGCAAAAGAAGGAAGACCAATAAAAATTTCCGAAATTGAGCAATGAACAATAAATTAAAAGTAATGTTTATTTTCAACTAAATAACTTATTTTAATGTTTACCTGTCAACAGCTTTCTAGAAACTGGATTTTATTAAATTTTTGCAAGAGATAAAATCGTATAACTTTAATTAAAATTTATAAATGTGTCCGCATGAAAAGTAATTTGGGGTGTCATATGCGTAGTTATACAAAAATGATAAGTAAGATTGGCCTTTGTGTATTAGTAATATTGTTGATAATACTTCAATACTACTCAGCTTATGTAGGTGCACAAGAAAGAAGAAATTACTTTGTGGGAGCATGGCCTTATCTGATACCACCCACTGGTCATTTTAACCCGTTTGCACCAAACGCAATAACACTAGGCATATACTTTGATCTTATATGGGCTCCTCTAGGCATGTATATTTGGCACAATTCGTCATGGTTTAAGATCCTTGGGGAAGACTGGTACTTCAGTCCTGATTACCGCACATTCACTGTAAAGATTAGGAGAGATGCGAGGTGGAGTGATGGAACACCCTTTACAACAAAGGATATTAAATGCACTTGGCTACTTTTGTGGTCTCAAGGGCATGCACTATTTAAATATGTTGACCCAGATATTGAAACACCTGATGACTATACAGCTGTCTTTCATATAGTTAATCCTGTTGCACCAATGATTGTAGAAAGGTATGTAGTTCGCCAAAACTATGCCCCATATAAAACATATAAACAATTCTGTGATCAGCTAGAGTCATTGATAAGAGCTGGTGTAAAGGACTTTAAGGTTAGAGATGTTCAAAACATTGCAGGTAATTTATCAGAGTTCAGGCCAGATAAAATGCTTGCATCAGGACCATTTGAAATTGATGTGGCAAGTATTACAGAAGCTGAGCTATGGCTAAAGAAAAACCCGTATTCGCCATTCGCTAAGGATGTTTTGTTTGACTGGATAAAAATATTCAATGGAGAAACACCTGTTGTAATGCCTCTTGTGATGGCCAAAGAGGTGGATTACGCTACGCATGGCTTTCCAGTTGCTGCTGAAAAACAGTTCATAGAACTTGGAATCAAGATCCTTAGACCACCAACATATTTTGGTCCTGCACTAGCTTTTAACTACAATCATAGTAAGTATGGTGAGTTATTTAGGAGGAAGGAGTTTAGACAAGCAATAGCCTATGCATTAAATATGACTGAAAATGCATTTGTATCACTAGGTGTGAGTGCCAGGCCATCAAAATATATGACTGGTACATTTGATGAAATCACAGAGCTATGGCTATTGCCAGAATACAAAGCAATGTTAAATAAATATGAGTATAATCCAGCTAAAGCAGAAGAATTGTTAAAGAGCATAGGACTTGAGAAGAAAGGTGGGACATGGTATTGGAAGGGAGAGCCTGTAGAGCTAGAGATAATGGTTCATGCAGAATTTGCCGATTGGTCTGCATCAGCTGAAAATGTTAAAACACAACTTGAGAAATTTGGATTCAAAGTAGTTTTAAGACCAACAACATTTACACAAGTAACTCCATTAATTCAGCAAGGCCAATTTATGATAGCATATGTTGGGTGGGGAGCAGGCCATCCACACCCATTTATGAGCTACGATTCGTTGTTTGCAACATTCAATACAAGATATTATATGGGTACAGGATACATAGGTATGTCGCTTCCAATGATTTGGGACACTAAAATAGGCAAGGTCAATGCGTCTGAGCTAATATATTTAATGGGATATAGTTTAGATATAAACAAGCAAAAGGAAGCATTTTCAAAAATGGCCGTAGCATTCAATGATTTCTTACCAGTTATACCATTGTGGCAGAGATATGGAAACAACCCAGTATTAGACGGTGTAAGGGTATGTGGATGGCTACCATTCAATGATCCATTATACAAAAACTCTGTTTATACTGACAGCTTCGTGATAATAATGATATATGCAGGTATACTACATCCATGTGGAATTGTGCCAACACCTAAACCAACTCCCACACCTACACCAACACCTACTCCGACTCCAACTCCTACACCAACGCCTACTCCAACACCATCTCCAACACCAACACCTACAACAGCACCTGGTGTTGTAGCAACTGTTACTGTTTTTGCTACTCAAACAATTGAAAGAACTGTTACAACAATATCAACAGTGTTATCAACAACAACATCAACTATTACACAAACAGTAACAGAATGGACAACAACAATAGCAATAGCAATAGTACTATTCATAATAGGATTCGCAATAGCATGGACAATAAAAAGAAGATAAATCGTAATAAAAATATAAATTTTTTATTTTAATCTTATTTAGGATTAGATAATGTTAAAATTGGTGATTAATTGATGTCTTTACATCATAAATTATATCGTATTTTTAGAAGTTACTTGTTCTGGAGGGTTGTAAGAGCTTTTGTAACAATACTTATTGTGATGACGCTTACATTTTTTATATTAAGGCTTATGCCAGGTAATCCAATTGATTTATACATAATAAATTTAATGACTTCAGGAGGTTTATCATATGAGGAAGCTAGAAACAGAGCGTTAGCAATGTTTCGTATTAATCTTACGAGACCTTTATATGAGCAATACTTTGAGTATGTATCAAATGTTTTTAGGGGTGATTTGGGTCATTCCATAGTAAGTATAGGAACGCCTGTTATTAAGATAATAGCTGAGTTTCTTCCGTGGACTATTTTCTCTGTTGGAATAGCTCTCATAATATCATTTTTGTTAGGTATTTTCATAGGAACTTTCATGGCTTATCGAAGAGGTAGTAAGATAGACTCTGTGCTTATATCATTATTCTCAATACTTTCTGCCATACCAAATTATATAATTGGTTTATTATTCATAGTAATTCTGGGTGCGCAGCTGAAAATAGTGCCATTTACTATGCTAAGAGGTGCTTACAGTCCCTATATAAAACCAGGGTTTACTGTAGAATTCATAGCAGATATATTTCTGCATGCTGCATTTCCGATACTAGTTTATGTTTTGACAACTATAGGTAGCTGGGCATTGACTATGAGAGGAAGTGTGATATCTGTTCTTGGTGAAGACTATGTACTTGTAGCTAAAGTAAGAGGGTTGCCTGAAAGAAGAATTATGTGGACGTATGTAGGGAGAAATGCTATTCTACCTCTTTTCACAAACTTAGCTATATCAATAGGCTTTATATTTGGTGGTTCAACACTTGTTGAATTTGTTTTTGTATATAGAGGTATAGGTTACAGGCTTTGGGAAGCAATTTCTGCAAGAGATTACCCAGTAGCTCAAGGCATATTTTTAATAGTTACAGCAGCTGTTGTGATAGCCAATCTAATTGCAGATCTTATCTATGCAATACTTGATCCAAGGGTGAGAATACAGTGAAGCACTCCAATAAAAAATCAATTGGTATTGCTAAGCATAGAGCAGTTTTTTTAGTAGTTTCAGCGGCAAAATTCTTACGTATACTTAGCAAAAATAAAATAGGTATGCTTGGCTTAGTCATACTATTGTTTTTTATAGTGCTAGGTTCTATAGGTCCTCTGATAATACCTAGACCAACTAGTAATCCAACTGCGATTTACTTACCCCCTAGTTTGGAACATCCTTTTGGAACAGATTTTGAAGGAAAAGATGTTTTTGCGCAAATAGTTCATGGCACACCAATAGTTCTTCAAATAGCTTTCTTAACGGGGTTTTTAACCGTTATAATTTCATTTACATTAGGGGCTTTGTCAGGCTATAGAGGGGGTTTAGTTGACTCTATCATAATGTTCATATCTGATGTTATACTAACAATACCATTTATACCATTATTTATGGTGTTAGCTACAGTAGTGAAGTTTAACGAGGCTAGAATCATAGCTTTGCTGCTCGCAGTATTTTCATGGCCTCCTATTGCAAGAGCTATTAGATCTCAGGTATTGGCATTAAGAGAAACAACATTTATTGAAGCTGCAAGGATTATAGGCTATTCATCTATTGAGATAGTATTTAGAGAAATATTGCCAAATATTGCAGCATTTATTGCAGTAAGTTTCATATTCGCATCTATCAATGCTATATATGCTCAAGTAGGTCTTGCTTTTCTAGGTATAATACCCTATATTGGAGAAAACTGGGGAATAATGATAAACAGGGCTTATACATATGGAGCTATTTTTTATAGCAAGAGTTTTTGGTATAACATGGCCCCTATAATAATGATAATACTTCTCCAATTAGGTCTATTACTGTTTTCAAGACTACTTGAAGACTTTCTAAATCCTAGGGTGAGAGTAGGTGAATGAGAAAATACTGAGAATATCAAGACTTAGTATAATTTATGGTGCTAGAAGAGGTTTTGTAAAGGCTGTTAGAGATGTTTCACTGGATCTGTATAGAGGAGAATGTCTAGCATTAGTAGGAGAAAGTGGCTCAGGAAAAACAACACTTGCCTTGTCAATAGTCAGAGCTTTACCTACAAATGCAAAAATTGTTAGTGGAAACGTATACTATCATCTTGATAATAATAAGGAGGTTGATATAACCAAGTTAACTGAGGATGAAATGAGAAAAATCAGATGGAGAGAAATAGCAATGGTTTTTCAAGGAAGTATGAATGCGTTCAATCCTGTATTAAAGATAGGGGATCACTTTATTGAAACAGCAAAGGCCCATAGATTTGCTATGGACAAAAATGAAATAATTGAAAAAGCCTCTAACCTGCTATCGCTAGTTTTGCTTGATGCTAAACGAGTTTTAAATAGTTATCCACATCAGCTTAGTGGCGGAATGAAACAAAGAACTCTCATAGCTTTATCGTTACTTCTTAATCCAAAAATTATTATAATGGATGAACCAACATCAGCATTGGATGTTGTATCACAAAAAGTAGTATTAAATGCTCTTAGCAATATTAAGAAAGAGCTAAATTTATCAATGATATTTATTACACATGATCTGGGCATAACAGCTGAAGTTGCCGATAGAGTTTCTGTTATGTATGCTGGTCAAATTGTTGAAATAGGTAATGTGTTCGAGATGTATTATGATCCTCTTCATCCATATACCCAAGGTCTTTTAAAAGCTATACCAAGGCTCAGAGGCTCTGTAAACATAACATCAATACCAGGATCTCCACCAGACCTCATAAATCTACCCCCTGGATGTTCCTTCCATCCTAGATGCCCATTTGCTATGGATGTTTGTAGAAGGGAGGAGCCGCCGATGATTGAGGTTGATAAGAATCGTTTTGTGAAGTGCTGGTTATATATGAAAAAATAGGGTGTATATATGCAGCCACTTGTTGAACTTAGAGATGTTATTGTTGAATTTAAAGTAGGCACATACTTTTCTAGAAGAGTAGTCAGGGTACTCAATGGGATTAACTTTAAAATTTTTGATGGAGAGACTGTTGGTGTTGTTGGTGAAAGTGGTTGTGGGAAAACAACATTGGCTAGAGTTATTGCCGGTATTATTAAGCCATCGCAGGGGAAGGTGCTATTTCAAGGAGAAGATATCTGGAATTTAAAAAGCAGTGAATATCGTGAATTTAGAAAAAGTGTTCAAATGATACATCAGGATCCCTATACATCACTTAATCCAATGCACACAATATTCACGATATTATCTAGACCTATATTAAAGTATGGAGTTATTGATAAGAGTAATGTTAGAGAATATGTTGCAAAACTATTAACAAGAGTAGGACTAACACCACCTGAGGATTTCATGTATAAATATCCACATCAGCTTTCAGGAGGGCAGAGACAAAGAGTTGCTATAGCCAGGGCACTGAGTCTAAGACCAAAACTTTTGATTGCTGATGAACCTGTTTCAATGATAGATGTGTCTTTAAGAGTAGATATACTAAAACTGATATCAGAACTTAAGAAAGAGTTTGGCATGACACTTCTTTACATAACACATGATCTTGCAACATTGAAATATATTGCTGGAACTGGAAGATTAGCTGTGATGTATTTAGGGGAAATAGTTGAGATAGGATCAATAGATAAAGTTATTGAGAATCCTCTTCACCCATATACACAGTTACTTATTTCAGCATTGCCTGAACCAGACCCTAAGATCACTAGAACTAAGCAACTTCCAAAACTTCGAAGTTTAGATATACCAAGTATCGCTAATCCACCACCAGGTTGCAGATTCCATACTAGGTGCCCATATTACATAGAGGATACATGTAATAAGGTTAAGCCTAAACTGATTGAGGTTGAAAGAGAACACTATGTATCATGTCATCTATATACAAGAAAATAGAGTATTATTAGTTGATAGTATATGGATAACAATGGTGCTTTAAAAACCTGGTTATCCCTTGCAATATTATTAGTAATACTTTCGCTAGTTACACTTCCTTTCCAAGACCTCAATTCAGCATCTTTTGTAGTCAATATCTTTGCATTAATCGTAGCTTTTATTTTACTTGTACTAATCATTGTGTTTATAAAGAAAAGAATCATTGTCTGAGTAATACTATGTTATTCTTTTGAAGTTATTTTACTTTTAAAGCATTTTGTAACTAACCTTACATCGTTATTAGCTAAAAATTCTCATAGTGAAGTTATAGAATTACTTCATGTCAATAAGTGTGTAGCTTAGTGTTATAACTTATATCATCTCGAAGATGTAATAAACTCTTACATGACAGCATGAATAGTTTCATTATTGAATCTCGTCAGATTTATGATTTATGATATGCTAAAATTGTTTTAGATTATTAAAGGGTTATTTAATCGTGTCATAACTTGGCTTAAGCTTTACAAAAACTTCTTCTAGATTAGATGAATTCATGCTTTTCTTTAGCTGTTCTGGTGTTCCTTCAGCTATGAGCTTTCCTTTATATAACATGCCTACTCTATGGCTTAAATACTCTACTTCAAGCATGTTGTGGCTACTTAGAAGAACTGTGATTTTATATTCTTTGTTGTATTTTTTTATCAGGTTTCTCACATAAATGCTTTTTTCAACATCTAAACCAGTTGTTGGCTCGTCGAGTATTAGAAGCTTTGGTTTGGATGCTAAAACAGTGGCAACAGCAAGTATTCTCTTCATACCCTTGCTATATGTTCTTATAGGCTTTTTCAAGTAGTTTCCAAGATCTGCTATTGTGATTGCTTCTTCAACAGCTTCTTCAAGTCTTCTACCACTAAACCTTAGAGAAAGCATAAATTTTACAAAGTCGAAACCTGTTAAATCTCTGTAGGCACCAGCCTCCTCAGGCAAGTAGCTTATCATAGACCTTACACGCAAAGGCTCAGCAACAACATTAACACCATAGACAAGAACAAGACCGCGAGTAGGCTTAATCAAAGTTGCTATAATTCTCAAAGTAGTTGTTTTGCCACTACCATTTGGGCCAATCAAAGCATATATTTCACCACTTTCAACAGTAAAGGAAATGCCGTCAACACCTATGCTACCTCTACCATATATCTTCACAAGATCCTTAACAACAACAGCAGGAGGATTCAAATCAAAACCCCATTTTTAACTAAGACCTTGTGAACAAATAAATCTTTGTGTTGTTGCTACAGCCACACTCTATCTTCTTTCAAGAACTCAAGTATCTCGATTTAACATAAAAACTGAGGAAGCAAAAATGGGTATAAACTTTATTTTTGTTTAATGTAGAGATAGGAGCAGATAATGCTACACAATGCTGGTTACGAGGTATTGCTTAGGAGTAAACTCGGCGCTAAGAAAGTTTAGCTAGAGATAAGCTCATGTAAACAGAATGGTACCATGCCTCAAATGTTGCAGCCATTGAATTGCATTTAGTTCTAATATATGGTATAAATTGCTGTGAAACAATAATACAAATTACAATGCTTCTTGACTCTATTCTCCTTATTATAGAGCATGTTTATATGTTTGAAATACAATTTTATTTCTGAAAAGGTGTTTAGCGTTGATTAAAGGAGTTGTTTTTGACTTGGATGGGACTCTTGTTGATAGTGTTGAAATTCATGTTTCTGCATGGCTAGAAGCCTGCAAAGCTATGGGCTTAGTTAAAGATGATGTGGAGGAAATGAATATGGAGAATCTTATTAGAAAACTAGTTGGGTTAGCACCAATTGATATTGCATACAAAATTGTTAGCAACTCTGAATTGGCTAAAAAGCTTGCTGAAACCAAGCAAAGAATATATCTAACAAAAATTGAAAGAGTAAAGCTTTTTCCAAATGTTGAAAAATCTCTTGAAACTCTTAAGAAAATGGACATGAAAATAGCTATAGCATCATCAGTTTCAAGCAATATAATAAAAAGGATTTTGGAGTTAAACAACATAGCGAATTATATAGATGCTTACGTGGGAAGCGATGAAGTTTCAAAAAGAAAGCCAGAACCGGACATATTCCTAAAAGCACTAGAAAAAATAAGTGTTAAACCAAGCGAAGCTGTAATAGTTGGAGACACAGAATACGATATCATACCAGCAAACAAAATAAATGCTATATCAATACAAATATGCTGGAAACAATGCCTAGAAACCAATACAAAACCAAATTTCTATGCAAAAAACATAGAGGAAGTAATAGAAATAATTAAAAAACTCATTAATAAATAGAACATCAAATTAATACCATATTTAACACAAATAATTCTAACAATCAATCTAGCCAATATATTTTAAATCAACTATTTAGACAAAGACTAGAAAATTAAATGGTCTTGCCCCTCGGTGCTGTAACCAAAGACAAAAAGCCATGCATCGGAATCTGAGCATCCAGCACAACCCCCAGGGCTTATCCCCTGAGGGCGTGCTAGATACCCAGATTCCGATGCATGGCTTTTTGTCTTTGGTTACAGCACCGAGGTTTGGCACCAAATATATATTGTTCTTGGTGGATTATATATGGCTTCTCACAAATAATACCTCTATTGTATTTTCATGCATTGAGTTGTTTATATGCAATGCATTTTTCTTATCTTTTACTTTGGTATTACTAAGGTAATACTTTTTATATGAGTTATTTATTTTGTTGAATGTATTAAGAACTTGTATTGGTATTATTTGTATGGTAAAGTTGTTTTTTACCGTTGTGCATAAATCCATTTTGTTCTGTTCCATTCTAGGGCTTTGGAATCCAAAATCTATGTCGCTAATGAGAATTGGCTTATTGAATTGGTTGCGTCGAGGTTTAGAGAAGCTGGTTTTAGTGTCTATAAAAATATTGTTGTTTGTGATGTTGAGTTTGATATTCTTGCATTTGAGTATATTCAAAATGGTATCTATGTTCATATTGTTGAGGTTAAGAGGAGACCTAGTGATAAAATCTATAGGCAGCTTTCTAAACGATTGAAAATTGCTGATTATCTCTATGTTGCAATTCCATATGAGTTTTATTCATGGGCTTTGAAAAGAATTGATCCAAGAATTGGAATATTATTGGTAGCTGGAGATGATGTTGTTGTATTTAGAAAACCTAGGTATCTTGGCAATGGATTTTTAATAGCGAACAATATGTGCAATATGGTTTTAAGATCTGATTCTAGATAAGGATTTCGATGCTGTGTATTATATTTAGCTGAGAGTTCTTCCCCCACCCCATATCATATTAAAGTATTTAAGCAATTTTTCAACAACTTCAGAGCAGTTTGTCTCTATGGAAACTTCGTGATTTAGTGTTAAAGCGCTTTCAGTCCAGTTATGGCTTCCTATAACAGCAGTTTTATTATCGACTATAACTATTTTTGCATGTGTTGTTTTTCCGCTTGATTCATCCAGTTTCACATTTATTTTATTGTTTATTAAATAGCTTATTGTTTCTGGGTAATCCTTGTATGTAACATCATCAACAATGATTTTCACATCAATTCCTTCTTTGTTTTTCAAAACAATTGTATTTAGAAGTGTATTTACAGGGTCTCCAGACTCTTTAGGATCATATTTCATGGCATACATAATTATGTAAATACTCTTGTTAGCATTTTGAAGCAAAGTCGAAACAGTTTTGAGATACTCTTTATCGAGTAAAACAATTAATTTACAACCTGTTTGTTGTGCACTAGCTGCGTATTGTGTGTAGGTAGTTACAACACTTTTTGTTAATGTTATTAACTTGGTGGTTGTTTGCATTTGAGTAGTTGTAGCAATTTTTTCTCTGCTTTGCTGACTAGGCATCGACACTAAATAGGCTATGGCAAAGCCTAGCAATAAACCAATGAGAAATATGGTTAGAGGTTTTAGATTCACTAAGACACACCTCTAGCAACACTTTTATAACATTGGTCCTAGTGCTTATAGATTTTATTTAACATCACAAACCTGGTTCACTCATAAAACTTATTTGCCTGAATCATACAGTTTTCAGGGGGCTGTACCCAATGTTAACATGTATGGACGTAAATCTAAACTTCGCTGGTTCAAAAATAAGAATTGTGATAACAACTAACTCACCAAATGTTTGTGAAGAAATTAGAAATGTTATTGAAAGTGGAAGAATGGGTTTTTCTAGCTTGTTAAAAATCGTTGAAGCTCATGGTGGTTGTTTAATAGGTTCTGAAAAACCATTAGAAATAACCACAAAAGATAATGCTGTGAAAGTCGTTGCGGAACCAACAAGTATATTCATAAGTATGTATTGGGGAACTGTTGTGGATAAGGTTCGCGAAGTTTGCAAAGGTAGTTAATGATGTGGTATGTATACAAGCCGTGAAAAGATGTGATTCATTCAACAACTTACCTTATTTAATCAAAGGGTATTAGATGAGGCCCCAGTATTCTTGCCAGCGTCAAGTAGCTTGGTATATAAACTCTCTTTCTTCTTTTTCTAATACCATTAATTATTGCTTTAGCAGCTTTTTCAGCATCTAAACCACTTTCAATGTTTTTACCAGCTCTTAAATGGAACTCTGTTTTTATCAAACCAGGATATACAAGCAGAAGATGAACACCATATTCTCTAAGCTCATCTCTTAAAGCCTCGGCTACATAGTTTAAAGCTGATTTTGTAGCACCATAGATTGGAAGGTTTTTCATAAGAACGTGAACACCTGCTGTGATAACCATTGCAACTACAGAGTCTTTGTGCATGAGGGGTAGAAGCTTCTTTGTTAGTAGTATTGGCGAAACAAAGTTTGTCATGGTCATGGAAATTATCTCCTCATCGCTATGACTTAAAACATTTTTGTATAGACCAAAACCAGCATTATTAACAAGAACATCAACATTGCTAAACACGCTATAAACACTTTTCACAGTTTTCTCAATTCCATCAACAGTAGATAAATCAGCTACAACAAATGTAAAGCACTCTCCAAGCTCTTCTCTAAGAGCTTTAAGTCTTTCCTCATTTCTTGCAACACCAATAACTCTATTTCCTTTTTCTCTACATAAGAGCCTTGAAAGCTCCATACCAATACCAGACGAGGCACCTGTGACAATACAGTTCAAGTAAATCACCAAACATATTTATTAAGCTAACCCAAATTTTTATGTCTCTACAACAATTCTAAATGAAAGTTGATTATGCTATTTAAACATGAATAATAATCGAACTGAGCATCACCCTTGCGAAGTTATCGTCACCCCAAGAATTTTAGAAACTATGTATGGAGTTACAAATGTTTCTACAATACTAGCAGCAAAAAGCATTAATGCAACTATGGCAATTATCATAGGAGCTTTTCTCAATGTTCTCAAAAGCTCATCTTTGCTTCTCCTCACAATATATCTCCAAAACTCAACACCTATTTTAGTTCCAAAACCTGTTGCAAGAAGTATTGCAGGAATTTCTATAATTCCATGGGGAGCTATAGCGGCTATGCTTACTATGGGTGATTGCATTAAGGAAGTAACAAAAAATGCTATTAAACCAACTACAAAACCATTTGCAAATACTATAAGCCCTGGAACGAAAACAGCTATTCCAAGAGCTATAGAAATTAAAGCTACTAACATGTTTCTTCCAAAAATGTAAAGCGCCATGTCAAAACTATAGAATTTCGTTGGTGCACCACCATAAATTTGCTTAGTGAGCTCCTTTACAAAACCTATTTCTCCAAGACTTTGAAAAGCCAAGGTTGCGAAAAAACCTAGTAAAATCCCTATTACGAAAAGTAGCAACATAATCAAAAACATTGCTTTGATAGACACAGTGACTCACCTTAAGATTAGTAAAGCTTCTTCCTTCATTAAAATATTTTTACTATAATCATGTTAGTGTTGAGTATTATAATGCAAAAAGCTTTTAAGCATACAAAACAATTTGTGCTCATATTGACTGTGAAACCATGGAAGAATCCGATTCGAATTCAGAAGATGATTCGTCGCATTATAGTAAATGCATTGATATAGTTGTTAGAACTGCAAAACATTCTGATGTAGATAAAGTCTTTAGAATATATAGTGATAGCATACAGTATCTCGATGTTGAAAGCAGAGATTGGATAGAGGGTATTGTGAAAAAGAAGAGTAGAAGGGCTAGAGTATATGTTGCTACAAGTAATGGGGATGTTATTGGTTTTGCAATAGTATATAAGAAGAGAAATAGAGCATACATTGATGCACTTGCTGTGGATGTGCTATATAGGGGTAGGGGTGTAGGTGAGTGTATTTTAAGAAGAATTGAAGAAATCTTGTTAGGTGAAGGAGTTGAAAGGATCTATTTGACTGTGAAAAACCATAATAACAGAGCCTTGGGTATGTATATAAAGAATGGCTATAGAATATCAAATGTTATTTTCATTTTAGAAGCAAAGCAAACCAATATAGACACTCATGTAGATAGGAAAATGGTCAATAGTGTAAGCATCAATATTGGTAGTGTGAAGAGGTCATCAATTCCACGAGTAAAGCTTTTGGATGTAACAATGTGGAATAACTTTACATGGGATATTGACGAGGCTATATATAAAGTAAGTAAAGAAGAAATAACTAGAATAACTATTGCAAGGGGGAAGAGATTAATTGGTTTAGCACAAATAGCAGTTGATGGAAAGAGCATATTGGTTGAAAGACTAGCGTTGTCATACTACAAGCCGTCGGAGTCACTAAAAATAATTATAGAGTCTATGAAGAATCTCATAGCCAACGACCCTGAAATCAGCATTGTTATACCAGTAGACTCAACAAAAACCTCGCTTCTAAAAACACTGATATCAATAGGCTTTAGAATAATTGACAGTGAATATGTGTTGTGCAAAGACATAATACAGAAGAATAATGTGCTAGGTATAGTAAACACTACTTCGAGATAAAACATTTTAATTGTTTACACCAGAACAACATTTAGCAGGTGTTTCTGTGCCTAGACATCATAGACATAGACATGGCTGGTTTAGAGAAGCTGGACCTAGAATACCCATAGGAAATGTGATGAGTGTTGAAGATACAATATTTATTCCAATCAAATCTTTAGAAAACATTGAAGTAAAAGATTGTATAGAAATTTATGACTATGAAATAAAAGCTCTTGTTTACATCCACATAGAAGGACTTTCAACAGAAGAAGCTGCAAACAAAATGGGGTTGTCTAAAGCAACTTTCTGGAGAATTTTAGAGGGAGCTAGATTCAAAATTGCTAAGGCACTATCTGAGAGAAAACCAATGAAACTTGTTTCAACTAGGCAGATAAGCAATGATAATAAAAGCTTATTAACCGAGAAACAGGTTTCAAGTACTGGTGAGAAAAATGGGCTGGTGGTGGGGTAGATCCTGGAGAGGACCATGGCCAGGTCATGGACCATGGAGTCATTTACCACCGTGGCAAAGACCAGGATGGGTACTTGGCTGGATGTGGTGGCGCTATGGATATGCATACCCATATACAGCTCCATTCACATATCCAGATAAAGAACTAGAGCTTAGGTACTTAGAGGATTTGAAAAATTATTTAAGCGATGTGATATTGAAAGATATTGATACTAGAATTGAAGAGCTAAAGAAGGAACTAAAGAAGGGCACTCAATAAAATGAGTAGAAACATTATCGCAATACCGATAGTGTCCTCTGGTATCAACAAATATGTTTTTCCACACTTTGGCAAAGCACCAAGTTTTGCTATAGTTGAGGTGATGGATAAAAGCTTCAGAATTTTATATGTTATCCAAAATCAGTATAGGGATCATATGCATGGAAAAGGCCATGAAGTAATCAAGATGCTAGTAGAGAATGGCGTAGACACTGTAATAGTTAGTGACATTGGTTATGGGGCATTTCAGCAACTAAAAGAATACAATATAAGGATATATAAATTGCCTGAGAAAAGCCAAGGTCTCTACAGCCTGGAAGAGGCTTTAAAAATGTTTATAGATGGTTCACTAAAAGAATTGGAAGAACCTTCACAGCATAATCATCACCATCATTATTAAGCTTTTTTATCCAATCTATAATTATTTCAGTTAGAAAATTTTTATGAGAACATTTGTGTTCGCATCATATTATATATTATGTAGTTGCTCTATAATGAAAAACTCCTTATTTTTTCAATAGCTTCTTCAACACATTGTCGCACTTCATGACTTTCAATTATTACCGGTGTTCTGTATCTTCTAAATGCCTTCAGAACATAGTCATATTTTGTGTCTTTGATAATATTTTCCATTACAAACATTAGATCTGCTATTGATGCGTCTTCCAGGCATTTATTCATGTTTACACAATTGCCAATTCTGATCGTTGATATGCCTTTGTGTTTCAAGTAGAGAATCTCATTATATAACTCTCTAAAGTATTTCTCATAGTCTTGATGTTTAATAATATGTACACCATGAAAAACTACAATATCTGGCTTGTACTGCTCAACAAGTTCAAGCTCCTTAGCCTTTAACTCAGCTAGGCTTTGAGCATATGGATTGATTCCCTTGATTATTACATATCTATTTATAATTTCTTCAGCAATTTTTTCGCTAATACCATACCTGTTAAGTGTGCTAATTATCATGTCTTTGAATATTGCAGGGGATAGCACATAGCTTACTATGAGAACCCTTAAGTTATAGGTAACAGCTTGTGCAAGAATAATTATGAATGCTTCTGCTCTTCCTTGTAGAGCTTCAGGTGGGTAGAAAATGTTTATAGTAAAATCTTTATGCATGTGACCAATTTTCTCGTTGTAGACTCTACATGGAAAATATATCTCCTCTTTTTGCTTAGGTATTTCCTCAAGTATTGGTGGAGTATATACAACAACTCCTTTATCATTAGTTATTGTGAATGGGATTTCGGCTAAGTATATGGGTTTTCCACGGGCTTTTCTAATCTCAATTAATCTTGTGAGAAACCCATTCTCTAAGCCACTCTTCAAAACAAGAATAGCATCAGCTACGAACTCGGGCGAGCCCATCTCAAGTGTTTGCTTACCATATGGAAGCTCTGCTAAGAGTATAAGCAAACCATTTATGGTTGATGACAGCTGGTAAAAATAGTTTAGAAGAATTGCTCTTTTATCAATACTAGTCTCTAAAGCCTCGATCAACGGTGTGATAGAGTCTATTACAACAACATTGAATTTCTCCTTAGAAATAATCTCAGAGATTGCCTCTAAAACCTTCTCCACATCACTCGACACGGGAAGTCTGACGAATTTCAGCAAATTCTTTTTCTCAGCTTCTCTAAGTTTTAATCCAAGCTTCTCCATAAACATGTAAAACTTTTCTTTCTCCTCGTAAAATGTTATATATAAGCATTTACCTCCTCTAACAGTATTGGAGTAGCAAATAGATGCAGCAAAAGTTGTTTTGCCAGATCCTGGATGCCCAGCTACAAGAATTGTATATGGAGGTGTAATCTCACCTAAAATCTTGTCAAGACCTTCAATTCCTATTTTAAATGCTTTAACCTCTTCCACCATAAATCATCATCAAAACAACTTAGCTACAACACATCATCCACTAATACTTCATAGAATCAAATATATAAGTTTTTCATTTGTTTTAACGAAATTAACTAGATAGTTGACAAGATAGTGTATTGTGAAATGGTTTAAGAAGCTACTAAACTGTTTTAGCAAATCTCAACAATTTGAATCTATATTCATATAATATTAACATGGTTAATACTGGTATGGTGAATCGCTGTTGTGTTTAACATTACCTTAGCATTTTCTCTAGCTCTGTAATGCCAGCAGCACTCCAAAATCTGCCAACAATTGTTTCTAGCCCATTTGGCTTCCTCTCTTCTAGCCACAACTCTGCATATGTTTTTGCAATTGCTATGTAATCTGATGCTGTAGCTCTATTGTCTATAACCTTTAGAACAAGCTTGTAAAACTCCTTTATGAACTCTAAGCCCCTTGGCAAATTAATTGACTCTGCTTTTCTAATCACTTCCTCAATTTCCTTTCTAAGGTTTTCTATAACACCTTTATCTAGATATATCTTGGCTATTCTCATAATATCTGTTTTCAACACTATGTGTTTTGGTAGCCAAAAGCCCCATCTAACCCAAAATTCTTCCTTAGCGCTAAATATTTTTCCGAAATCCTTTCTAATCTCCAAAACCTCTTTCGCTTCACCTGTTAGCGCCATCCACTTCTCCTCCCATTCACCACTACCCTCAGCAATTTCCATAGAAGCTAAGATAAGTGGATCGAGATACTGAAACAGACACTCACTTCCATCATCACCCCACGCAGTTATGAGAAACCCTTCAACACTTGGATCATTTTTTGCAGCTGCAAAAAAGTTTCTAAGATTCTCTAGTGCTGTTGGATAATCTGGGTAAAACCTATTCCAATTCCATAAACCAGGTGCAATAATTTGCCTCAAGCCCTTATCACTTATAATCTTTATAGAGTTTTTGAAATGCTCAACTGGTCTTGGAGTATAATCCCAATTAACAACAATTGTTTCTCTCCATATTGGGCTTTCCAAGATGCTTCTCCACACCTCTTTCTCACTTTCTCTCAAGTAGGCTGCTGTTATCATGTCCCCCCAAATCATAGGCTTCTTCCCATGCTCCTTAACAACACTTACCAACATCTTTGTATGCTCCTCATACAGCTTCGGCCCCTCAAATCTAAGTGTTTTGTCTAAGCTTTTGCCTCTTCCAAGAGCCCAGGTTTCATCACCACCAATATGTATATACTCTGATGGAAAGAACTCAACCACTTCCTTCAAAAGATCTTTAGCAAAGTTCCTAGCCTCCTCATCAGAAGCATCTAGCACACCCTCAGCTGGGTTGTGCCATTCACTAAATTTCCTGTATGGGGGTAAAACAAGTATTCTTTCCATATGTCCTAAGAGTTCTAGAGATGGTATAACCTCTACACCAAGTTTCTTACCATATTCAATGACTTCTCTAAGCTCTTCCCTACTATACCTGCCTCTAACAACACCAATATCCTTGTATTTTTCCCATGGAAACAAATCCTCTAGATATAATGCGAGGTAATTGTATTTCAATATGTAAAGCCATTTCAACAATTTTTTGAGTGTGTTTACTGTTGGAACTCCACCTCTAGCAACATCCAGATGAAAACCTCTAAACCTATACCTAAACTCTTCAACAACTTTAACCTTTGGCAGCATTCCTCTTCCCTGCATAACAAGCTGAAGAATGGTTGCATAAGCTATTTTTTCGTCACCCCATATCCTAACAACACCTTTTTCAATAACAACACCTGATCCACTACCCTCAGTTTTCTCAACAACCCAACTACCTTTGCCAATACCAAACTCCTTTGCTAAAAACTCTGGAAAGTTTTGAAAACCATCAAAGTCATACCAAGTACCATCAAATTCAATCATCTTTGGCTCAGGAACAATATATACCTTCTTCACGAACCTCACCACAAACAATATTAAAAACACAAACTTAAATTTTTTATTAATCTGTTATCTGGATACGAGTTGGAGGTTGCAAATTTATGTCTGTAGAGATATCGATAGATCTTGGTAAGGAGGTACTAGAAAGGGTTCTGAGAAGAAATGTTGATGAAGCTGTAATAAGACTTCAAGAAAGAGTTTATGAGTTGATTGTTTTTGATAACGGGGTTTTGAGAAGCTATGGTGTTTCTAGAGTTGTTGGCATTGGTATACAGGTTTTTGTAAATGGTTTTACAGGGTATAGCTACACTTCTTCACTGTCTCGGGAAAGCATTGAATCTGCTATTGATAGAGCTGTTAAAAGTGCTAGAACCTTAGCTCTTGTTGCAAAACCAAGGAAGTTTGCTGAAGTTTCCAATGTTAAAGGATTTTACAAAACAAGTTATTCTGAAAACCCATTTTCTGTGGATTCCTCTGAGAAAATATCTCTAATCAAGGAGCTTAATATTAATGCTATGAAGAAACCTGGTATTGTTTCAGCTTTGACTAGACTTGGATGCGAAAGAGATAGAAGAGTTATTGTCTCTAGCAAAGGTATTGAGGTATTCAATGAGGTTACAATGGTTGGCTTGAGTCACATGGCTGTTGCAAAATCTGGAGAAATTATGGAGAGGGTTTATGATCAGAAAACATTTGTTGGAGGCTATGAAAAAATAAGGTCATTTGATTGGATGAGCTTTGTAGATGAGGTTAATGACCTAGCTGTAAAAGCATCTATGGCATCTGCGCCAAAGGCTGGTGTTTACAGAGCTGTTGTTGATAATGAGTTGATTGGTTTATTGCTTCACGAAGCCTTTGGCCATGCTTCAGAAGGTGACTCTGTTCTATACAATGTATCTGTTTTGAAGGGTAGAGTAGGTGAGAAGGTGGCTAGTGAGTCTGTAACAATTGTTGATGATGGCTCTGTTGAGGGTGGTTATCCTATTCACTATGATGATGAAGGTGCTGAGAAAAAGAAAACAGTTATTGTTGACAAAGGCATTTTAAAAACATTTTTAAGTAGCAGATATGTTGCTGGAGAGCTTGGCATAGGGCTTACAGGTAATGCACGAGCCCAGGACATAACATTCAATGCTATTGTGAGACAAACAAACTTCTATATGCTTCCTGGTGATGCGAAAGTTGATGAGCTTTTTGAAGGCATTTCAGAAGGTATTTATCTTAGGGGTAGAGGGGCTATGGGCGGCCAGGTTGATCCATCTATGGGCACATTCACTTTCAATGTTGGCCCCTCATATATTATTAAGAATGGTGAGATAGAAAAGCTTGTGAGAGGTGTAACAGTATCTGGAAACATATTGGATGTTCTAAAGAATGTTGAGCTAGTTGCAAATGATTTAAAGGTTTCTACAAGTGTTTTTGGTGGTTGTGGAAAAGCTTCGCAGCTTGTAAGAGTTGGTGATGGGGGTCCACATATAAGAGTTTCTAAAATTGTTGTAGGTGGTGAGTAAAGAATGAACATTGTTGAAATTGTTGAAAGAGGAGTTAGAAAAGCAGAATCTCTTGGTGTTTCCGAAGCTGAAGTCTATGTTGTTAGAGAGCATTCAATGTCCGTAGCTGGTGATGTGAGAGGTGTGGAATCTATAGTTAGTGGAGAGTCTGTAAGTGCATTTGCGAGAATTGTAATTGGTAAAAAGCTTTCTGTTCAAGGATCAATGATATCCACTCCAAGTGATATTGATGTACTTATTGAAAATGCTGTGAAAATAGCTAAGGTATCTTCAGAAGACCCAAAATGGGTTTCTTTACCAAAGAGACTTGGCTTATCAATGATATTTGACATTGTTGATGAAAGGATTAGAAATCCTGATATAGGTTTCTATACAGAGATTGTTAAAGAAGCTCTTGAAAAGCCTAAACAGTTTGGCAAAATCGCTTTTACAAATATTGCTGAGGTTTCGTTAACCTTTTCTGAAAGAGCTATTGGCAATAGCTATCAACAGCCAGTGTCCTGCGAAAAAACAGATTTTGTGTTTTCAATAAATGTGAAGGCTGTTGATGAAGGTGCAGAATCAAGTTTCTCTAGTTATTATCATGCACCAACACTAAGAGAGTTCAATATGAGTAAAGTTGTTGAAGAAGCAACAAATGTTGCCACCTCAACCTTAAGGGCAAGACCAGTTGAAACTGGCAAATACCAAGTTATTTTCATGCCAAGAGTATTTGCATCTGTTTTGCAAGCTCTTATAGTTCCAGCTATTAGAGCTGATATGGTTCAGAAAAACAGGTCTCCACTAGCAAACAAATTGTTTTCAGAAATTATTTCACAGGAAATAACATTGATAGATGATGGTGCAGCGCCCAACATGGCTGGCTCTAGTCCATTTGATGACGAGGGTGTTGCAACAAAAAGAAAAACAGTGTTTGATAGAGGTGTTCTAAGAACATTTCTGTATGATACTTATACAGCAAATATAGATGGTAGGGAGAGTACTGGAAATGCTAGAAGAGCAGGTTCTTCAAACACATACCCAGATGCAACAAACATTATTGTGTTGCCTGGTTCCTCATCTCTAGAATCGATTATTAGAGACTTAAGAAAAGGTCTTGTAGTCTATGGCACAATAGGTGAGTGGTTATCAAATCCTGTTAACGGCTTTTTAAATGCTACAATAACACATGGATTGCTTATTGAAAATGGTGAGGTTAAGCAGGCTGTTAAAGGTGTTGTTTTGTCTGGGGATATCTACAGGCTTTTGAAGGAAAACCTAATTGCTTTGTCTAGAGAATACGAGGTTGTTTCAAATTATATGGTGCCAGCTATAGCAATTGATAACGTTACTGTTGCTGGTGAAGGTGGTGGGTAAATCGTTTAGAGAAGAGCTTAGAAACAGAGTATGGAGACTTATGGAGGAAAAGAACATTGCTAAATTTCCAAGACCTGTTTTTGGTAGAATACCAAATTTTGTTGGTGCTGAAGAAGCTGCTCAAAAACTTGTTCAATCAGATTTGTTTAGAAAAGCCAAGGTTGTTAAGGTTAATCCGGATGCTCCACAAAAACCAGTTAGAGAAGCTGTTTTGAAAAGCAACAAGATTTTGGTTATGCCAACACCTAGAATCTCAAAAGGCTTTCTATTGCTAGACCCAAGAAAAATTAGCCCAAACCTCTATAGCTATGCAGCAACAATTCAAGGCGCTTTCAAATATGGTTTGCCTATAGAACCAGATGAGATTCCCGAAATAGATCTTGTTGTTGCTGGCTCTGTTGTTGTTAGTATCTATGGTGAGAGACTCGGCAAGGGAGAGGGATACTCAGAGCTAGAATACTCAATTCTAAAAGAATTCAACAAAATCTCTGACAACACCCCAATAACAACAACTGTACACGACATACAAGTTATAGATGAGCATATACATCTTGAACCATGGGACTTCACAGTTGACTATATCTACACACCAACCAGAGTCATTAAATGTATTGGAGAAAGAAAAAGACCTATTGGAATCTTATGGCAATACTTAACAAAGGAGAAAATAGAGTCAATACCAATACTAAGAAAAATGCATCAAAGAAAGCATATAAATAATTCTTAAATCTATGTACTTTCACTTACCTTTTTAATTTCATAATCTTTAAAAAACCTTTCAACAATGGAAAGCACAAGTTCTAATGTCTTCACATTATCTAGTTTATTCTCTACAATAACTAAAAACTTATCAGGCGATGTTATAACAGCTCGTACACTTTTTCTCATCCATGGATGCTTATCTATAGTACTTCTCAATTCTTTCTTAAGTAAATGAGCAACAATACCAGGATTTCTACGTTCAATTTTAATTATCATTCTCAATTCAACATAGAATTCACAATCCAAGGCTAATATTTCACTACAATCCTAAAACATTATTGAATCTTCAATAGATTAGGTAATACTAAGTAATTACAAATACATTACTTAGTTATCTCAGCTTTTTCCAGAGATAACACAAAGTTACATAACATAATCATAAGTAAGGCAATGCTAAGTTCTGCAAAACACGTTTAAAAATGTTAGCACTACTTTGCTATAACATCATTTATTTTTATTGCAACTACACCTTTATTCATGAGATCTTCAATTGCCTTTTCTTCAGAGCCTGGAGGGCTATCTATACCTTTTATAGCATCTTCGAGTAAAAACACTTGATATCCAAGTTTAACACCATCTTCTGCTGTTGCTTTTACACAATACTCTGTTGCAACACCAGCAATGAACAATCTTTTTATGTTGCGGCTTTTCAGAGTGTTATCTAGTTCCGTATCCTCGAATCCACTATAAGCCTCTTTATCTTCTTTAAATGCCTTTGAAATTACAATTGTGTTTCTTGGAAGTTTCAAATCTTTGTGAAACTCTGCACCCCACGTGTTTTGAATACAGTGTGGTGGCCATGGACCACCTCTAGTATTGAATGATATGTGGTTTGGTGGGTGCCAATCTCTTGTTGCAACTATTAATGCATTTGATTTTTCAAACAACTCTATATACTTGTTTATAGCCGATATTATGGTTAGTGCGTTGGGGACTGGAAGAGTACCACCTGGCATGAAATCGTTTTGCATATCAACAATTATTAGAGCATCAATTGGCAGTATTTTAATCTTGGCCAAGATAATCACCAACACAAAACAGTATTTCCAAGTTTAAATTTCTTGCTACAATATTTTTAGTTTTGGTGAAAAGTTGTGGAAAGAGGTTTTGAGTTTTTGAGTCATACTGCTGATGTGCTTATAAAGGTGTGGGGAGAGAGTTTGGAGACCGTTTTTGAGGAAGCTGCAAAGGCAATGTTTGAAGTAATTACGGATACGAGCAGAGTTGAGCCCAAGAATGTTGTTGAGATAAGTGTTTGTGGTTATGATGTTGAAAATCTTCTCTATAGATGGTTGGAGGAGATGCTTTATCACCATGACAGTAAGAATCTTGTTTTTGGGGAATTCCATGTGAAGAGAATATATAGTGTAAGCAACGAGGAGAAGATGCTGTGCCTAGATGGTTATGTAAAGGGTGAGGAGTTTCAGCATGAAAAACATGAGCCAAGAACTGTTGTAAAAGCTGTTACATATAACGAGATGAGAATTTGGAGAGAGAATGGGAAGTGGTATGCAACATTTGTAGTCGATATATGAGAACCTTAAATGTTATTTAATCATTCTATAAAACAAGTTTTTCACTATGAGCATCACATCCTCTGGCTTTAGAAAATGCTGAAGCTCTCTATATGCAGAATCGAATATTTCTCTCATATTGCTTGCTTTGTGATATTTTCCAAAGTACCACAGAAGAGCATCTAGATTTAGAGGTGGAACAGAGGATTTTTCGCCAACCATTGTCCAAATACTTCTTATAGTTTTGCTGAATTTTAGCAAATTATAGCTGCTTATAGCAATTCCCTTAGGCAAATCCAAGGCACCAGAAAGATACGTTATTATTGCAACCCTTGTGTCAACTGGAATGGGTATAGTTAGTGGAACTTGAACTTGTTTCTCAAAGGCTTTGTTAACATAGTAAATCATTTTAATAGCAAAAACAATGGTTTTAGAGTTTTCATCAACCTTTAAACATCTTGCAGTAATTTTTCTAATGGTCTCTAAATCATTGAGAATAAGAATATTTTCTAGCTGAGTACAGCGAATAATTTTTTCAATTCTTTTAATTTTTTGATTGAGAAGATATCTATTATACTCTTTTGCAAAGTCTTCAACAATTTCAACTAGCGATCTCATTCCGGATCTAGATACGCACTTAGTAGCAACGTAGTCTGCAAATAAAGACCAGTAAATTTCTCCTGTCTGAGAAAGTCTGTAGCTAATAAGAGCATTTAGAAAAACAAGCAAATAACTTGCCAAACCACATTCAGCAACCAATTTCTTTACAGCTCTAAACTGTGGATCTAAATCCTCAAAAGCAATAACTTTCTCAAAGCCAATTGCTTTAACCATTTCTGCTAATTCATCAACTCTTCTGCTATTAACTCTAAGCAAGCAATTTTCACCAAATAATTCCTTGGTATATAATCATAATTTGAAGTCTTTAACAAGAATTTAAATTGATGTAATTTTTCGCTATACTACTTAGCCTATTAACCTTCTAACCTTATCCAAAAATCTTCTAACATCAACAACATACCTCTCATGAACACCCTCACCAACTAAGACATTTTTCCAAAAAGCCTTAACCTCAAACATTAGCCTTCTACCCTCTTTTGAAACAAGCTTCACCTCAATTCTTATAGTAGCTCCTGAAGGTGCTGGATTAACATGTTTAACATTAATTATGAAGCCAACAGTTGTGTAACCAACTGGAATATATTTTTCAATACATTTCGAAGCTGTTACCTCCATAAATAATATCATCATCGGCGTAGCCAAAACATTAACATGTTTTGCAATATGCTCATCACCAATTTTATAATCTTCAATACATGTAATGCCAGTAGGTATTAACTCTACGAGGTCCTCATAGCTCATAGACTGCACCTATAGCTTTTAGAGATTTAACTATGTAGCTTTGCAGCATTTGCCAAAAAAGTATTTGTACTAAATCAAATATGTAAAGAGCTTGTCAAAGAAACTTTGAATAGATGTTTCTACAGGAATCTGTCTTGGGCAATTACATGGTATTTGTTTTGAAAATATTTTAACTGTTCTTTACTTGTATCAACAGCCTTTTTATTGTTCAAGTCTTTTTACTTAGCCAAGGTAAATACACAAAGATTATTGGGTTTGGGACATGGAATTTGAATACATGCTTTGCTTTTTCAAATTCAAAAGCTTTAGAATGTTGTAGGAAGGAAATAGCTTGGGATTTGTCTATTCATATATCATTGCTGAAACAAGTTCAAATGGTATTAAGCTTAGTATATCATAAACATTCATTGCTATGTTCTCAAAGGATTTTATGAATTCAGTGAACCAATAAAGATCTAAGCTCTCAATTAGTTTTACTCTTAAATGCTTTAGGCTATCTCTAGTTATTAAACATGTTTTCATGTATTGTCTAAGCTCTGCTATTTCAATTGATTTTTCATGAGCCTTCATAACAACATCTCTGTAGATTTCATCGATGTTATTTACAGCTTCTTTGACTTTGTCAATACTTTCTTTGCTAAGCTTTTCCCTCTTGGGGCTAAGCTCTATTGATGCCAATGCAGCGTTTTTAGCTTCATCACCAATTTCCTCAATGAATTTTATGAGCATTCTTGAGTCAACAAGCTTTAGAAGAACTTTTGGCTCAAGTACCTGCGTCAATATCCTTTTTCTTATTGTTCTTGTTATGTAGAAATATAATCTGTTGACATCTCTATCTCTAAGCACAACTGCCTTAGCCAACTCTATGTCTCCAGACTCTAGAGAGTTGAAAGCATCGAGGTACATAAATCTAATCATTTTGTGCATGTTTCTTATAAGTGAATCTATATCAGCATCTTCAGATGCTAGAACCTTCAAAACAATATAGTTGCTTCCAATATCAACTGTTTCCAGTCCTAGCAAAAGATCTTTTGTAGACTCTATAACACCCTTAACCTCTCTCTCAATTGCTCCACCAGAAAACCTCAGCGTTATTGTGTCAAAACCTCTAAGATAAGCTGTCAAAAGAGATGTGTAAACCTCTGCAGGCTTATCAACAAAAATTTCAATTTCGTTTCCATACCTAGCTTCTGAAGACTCCAACACCTTCTCGCTTTTTGCAATAGGCAAAATCTTTAAAGCTCCGTCAACATCTATAGAAACCTCTACAACAGATCCCTTGTCGAGATTAAATCTTCTAAGCCACTCCTTAGGCAAAGCCACATATACAGAGCCTCCTATACCTTGCAATCTATATATTTTCTTCAAAGCAAACACCATTTGATATGTGAACAGTGTTTAAGCTAGTTTAAAAAGTTTAAATTTTATCAGCTTTAAACATCAGCCTTAAAACATTTGGCAATGTACATATGATTAAATTATGTCGATTTAAGTGATGCAAACGTCTCAAGACAGAAGACAAGGAAAGGTCTTTGGATATTCAGAAATAGCTTTACTAGCAATCTTTTCAGGTCTTTCGATAATGCTTCACATATTCCAATGACCATATCCATTAACAACATTTTTAAAATTTGATTTGGCAGGTGTTCCAATAGCTGTATTAACATTACTAAATATGAGATTAGGTTTAATATCATTACCTATTTTCTGGATTGGAAGTGTTGCATTAACAACAGATCCAACAAAGGTTGTTGGACCTACAATGAAAGTTGTTGCAGAGGCTTCTACAGCTCTTCCCCTAGCGCTGCTATTCAAAGCTCTAGAAGCCAAGAAGAAACACTACACACATGTAGCAGCTTTTATAGCTGCACTTATTAGTCGTGTTGGTGTTATGCTTCTTTTAAATTATTTAGTGGCGCCTTACTGGCTTATATGGACTGGATGGATGAAGAACTTTGAAGCTGCATATAAACTTGCATTGGCTTATCTACCAGTAATTGCTTTGTTTAACGCTATTGTTGTTTGTTATGTTGCTTCTCTATCACTTAGCATATTTGCTACGCTCAAGAAGTATTTCATGTTTTAGATGTGGCTGAATAAGACTTGGTGAAGGGAATAGTAGTATGAATAATGTTGTTGAAGTTAAAAATCTTTGGCTTAGATACAAAGATGGTAACTGGATACTTAAAGGACTTAGCTTTGAAGCTTCTGATAATGAGACTCTTCTCATAGTTGGTAGAAGTAGTAGTGGCAAATCGTCTTTTGCAAAAGCATTGATAGGCATAGCTCAAAGCATTTTTGGCGCTGAGGTAAGTGGCGAAATCTCGTTGTGTTCTAAGAGATTGGATGAGATGAGCTTAAGAGAGGTTCAGATGTGTGTACAAATTGTTAATCAGGATCCATACACACATTTTTTAGAGCCTATACCAATAGATGATTTGATTAGCTATGCTGAGAAGTTTTATGGGGAGGAGGCACCAAGTTATGTCAACAAGATTATTAGGTTATTGAAGATTGAAAGTATTGTTGAAAAGCCTATTACAGTTCTTTCGAATGGTCAAATGAGAAGAATTTCCATTGCCAAGACCCTTATTCCAAATCCAAAAGTTTTGATTTTAGATGAGCCCTTCATGTGGTTGGATGATAGTGATGGCATGGAGCTTGTTGAGAATGTGATTGACATGCTTAGAAAAATGGGGAAAACAGTTATAATCTTTGAACATAGATTTAAACGCTTGGTTAATAAAGTTGACAAGTTTTATGTGCTTAAAAACGGTGTTTTAGAGAAGCTAGATACTAACATTCTTAAAAACAAAATGGATGGCATAAACAATCAAGGTAATGCAAATTTGGTTAATCATAAACTTGATGATTTAGCTAATCAGATTAGTCAATGCGATGTTGTTTTAGAGATGAACAATGTTTGGTATAAATATGATAATTCTAGGTGGATTTTGAAAAACGTTAATATGAGGATTTGTAGAGGTGATACAATAGTTATTTATGGTGTTAATGGTTCTGGAAAATCAACCTTGCTAAGAATTTTAGCAGGTGTTCTAAAACCTGTGAAAGGCTATGTAAAGAGATATGCAGATGTTTCTTATGTTCCTCAACTACCTTATTTGTTCTTTACCGAGGACAGTGTAAATGAGGAAACAGAGGCTATATGCAAGGCTAAGAAGCTTGGAGTGAAATGTATCGAGAAATGTAAAGAAGTTCTGAAGAGGTTTGGTTATGGTTATGACGATTTTGAGAAACTTCCTTTGAATTTATCCTGGGGACAAGCTACAAGACTTTCAACTCTCTTAGCATACTTTACGTCAAAGAAAGGCGTTGTGCTTTTTGATGAACCATTTACAGGGTCTACATATATAGAGGCTTATCAGCTTATACAAACACTTTCTACATTATCAGATGTAGCAAAGATTATTACCCTAAGCTCCAAGGACTATATACCCCTCTTTCCATATGCAAAAACATATGTACTTGAAGAAGGTGTTTTAAAGCCTTTTCTCTATACAGACAACAGCATTAATCAATTAATTGAACTAGCTACAAAAATATATAGCTAGACTTTGGCAACTTGGTGTAAATCTTTATGAGCATATTCAAAGATTTTTTCAATTTCTTCATAATGCAGAAAAGGGGAAGTAGATTCTCAATACATTTTAGATTCTTGTTGTTACTTACCTTACTTGTGGAGATAGTAGTCTCTATAACATTCTTCAAAGATTCTAACATACTATTTACAGTTTATGTTGTTGGAATCTCTTTTGCAATTCTGTTTGCTGTTAGCAACATTAGAAAAGTGTTGAATGCGTTAAAACTTCCACTAATATTTGTGTTGATAGGTTTTGTAACAATGCTGTTTTCAATGATAATGGGCTATGCAACACCATCTCTAAAAACGATCATCCTATCCTCTGCGAAATTAACTGCTTTATTTCTTGTTATTGCACTTGGTTTTCAGTGGATTAGCTTGAGAGAGTTTAGATGGGTTTTGAAGAAGCTAGGTCTTGGAAAAATAGGTAGCTTAGCAACAGTTGCACTAGCTGTAATGCCTGTGCTAATGTATCTCTACTCAGATGCTTACATTGCTACCTTACTAAAACTGGGTAAAAACAAGGTGCATAAAGCATTGAAGCCTATCATAATACATGCTGCACTACTTTCAAGAGATTATGCCCAAGCAATATACTTATATGGATTACCTAAAACAATTCAAATAGATATGAAGAGGTTTGATGTAAAGGAGCTATTGCTGTTTCTAGCCATTTCTCTTATAGGTTTAGCTTTACAGCTTTTAGTACCATGATAAGTTTTTCCATGTTATATCGTAACTAATTTTGATTCTAAGGCTATTCTCATGTATTTTTTGGTTTTTTCAATAGTTTCTCTAATTTCGTTTTCAAGTTCGTTTCTTGACATTTTTCTTCTAGCGTATCCAAGTTCTATTGCTTTTTCTGCTACTGCTATAGCTTCTTTAACATATAGTTCTGTTTCTTGCATAGATCCTATGATTCTCTCTTCGTGAATTCCAGTTTCCTCTGTGTATTTTGCTATTGCATATGCTGCTGCAATAAACATTTCATCACTCATTTTCCTAGCTCTAACAGTTAAAACACCTCTGAAAACTGCTGGAAATCCAAGGCTATTGTTTATTTGATTTGGAAAATCACTTCTACCTGTAGCAACTATTTTTGCACCAGCCTCCTTAGCTTCCCAAGGCCAAATCTCTGGAATTGGATTTGCTTCAGCAAAAACAATTGCGTCTTTATTCATCAATTTAACCCACTCCTTTTTAATAACCCCGGGACCAGGTCTAGAAGCAGCAATAACAACATCTGCTCCATTAAAAGCTTTCTCAATTTCTTGAACATCATCACCATTTGTTTCTAAAACAACTTGGTATTTCCATGGATTTTCAGTTTTCATCTTCTCTAAATCTCCTCTATTTTTGTGAAGAACACCCTTGCTATCCACAACAATAATATTATTTGGTTTTGCACCAAGAATTTTCAAGTATTTGTATGTACACAAATTAGCTGCTCCAGCACCAAACAAAACAATTCTCACTTGGTTAATCCTCTTATCAACAATCTTAAGAGAGTTGATCAAAGCCGCTATAGTTACCAGGGCAGTTCCTTGTTGATCATCATGCCATACTGGAATGTTTAGAATTTGCTGAAGTTTCTCAAGAATATAGAAACACTTTGGAGATTCTATATCCTCAAGATTAACAGCTCCAAAACTAGACTCAAGAGCCTTCACAATAAATATGAAATTTTCAGGATCTTTAACATTAACAGCAAGTGGAATTGCATCAACACCACCAAGATACTTAAACAAAAGCGCCTTGCCCTCAAGCACAGGTAGACTAGCCTCGGCACCAATATCACCAAGACCCAGAACCCTAGAACCATCACTTACAACAAGTGCTGTGTTCCAGCGCCATGTAAGCTCAAAAGACTCGTTCTTATCAATATGAATCCTTTTGCACACTTCTGCAACACCTGGTGTATACCAAATGGCAAAATCATCTAAAGATCTTATGGGAACCTTTGGAACAATTTCAATCTTTCCCTTGTAAAATCTGTGAAGCTCAAGAGACTTGGTAAACCAGTCAAAACCCATTCTAAATCACATTTTTACGTATTTGCAGTTGTCAACTAAAAATTTTTCAATATTTGATGAGAACATTACATACATCTATTTTTCCTCACTGCGGGGCCTCATCACAAATCAGAATCGGAGATCGCAGACATCTCAAAAGGTTCTATATACAAAACTATTTTAAAGCTATTAGAGTTATTGTCGAGGTTATCGCTATCAATGCATTGTCATCTATGTATCCAAATTCAAATCTTTCCACAAAAGTAGCTAGAATTGCTGCAACAACTCCAGCAAATCCAGCTAGAAAATAGCCCATGGGTATTGTCACAGCAGCCATGGCTAAGTTTCCAATCCAGTGTTTTGTTCTTCTTCCAAAAACAGCATTTCTAACAATACCTGTAGCAGCATCTCCAAATGATATGAATAGTGCTGGTATTATTGATTTCCATGGATTGTTTAGAAAAAGCCACAAAACCAGTATCGACGCCCCCCATGCAATGCAAAAGTTAACCTCGTAGACATTGTCCTTTGTTTGAAACCATTCAAGCTCTTTACCCTTAATGTGAGGATACAATGTTATGAATGCTAATATAATTGCGAAAACGAATGGTGTAAAAGGCTCTTTGAAAAGAATTGGCACCAGCAACGCTATAAAACCACCTGTGGAGATGTGTATAATCTTTCTATTATAATATACAACAACATTTTTTCTAAATCCTTTTCCAATAAGATAACTATACAATCTTCTAGTAAAGATTGAGACAACAAGTAAGACATATATGAAAAGAGGAATAGCTATGGCAAAATCAAATACAAAAACCTTTAAACTAGTCACAATATTTCACACCACTAAACATTCAATGAAAAAGATTAGCTTAGCTTTGTTAAGTCATACACTTGCTTATTTTCATTCACAATACCTATAAATGCTGTAGCACCTTTAATTTTAATAGCAGCTACTTTATAGTTATGGTTTTTTGGAATAGCGCTATAGTCTTTAATTGTTACAACAATTGCGTTTTCCTCTAGAATATCGTATGAGGAATCATCAATTTGATATCCCATGTTCTTTAAATTTTTTATATGCTTTGCGATTCTTTTTAATGGCTTTATGTAAACAGAATTCCAAAGCCATATCTTTAGCCACGTGAAAAAAGCTATGATGGGTAGCAAAATTAGCAGTGTTGTATAAAGTATTGAGTAGTTTTCAACAATTTTAGAGGCAACTACTAATGCAATTATTATTGGCATTGGTGGCAATATTACGAAAAATATTAGTGTTCTCCAAATCTTCTTTTCTAAATTTTTTAAAATACTCATTGCAATCAACAAATAATATTTTAGATATTTAAATTTAAAAGTTCATATAAGAATTTTGATTGTAATAGAGATTATAAATATTAGATGATGAAGACTGTGAACACTAGATAATGTGATGAGGTGTTTCAAGACTGGTTAAAAACATTTACTTTATTTGCTTTAGTATTGCAATTCCCTTTTCTATTCTTGGTCTCACTGCTATTGTTTCCCATACTCTTAGCTTGTGATAATCATTTTCAGGACCTAAGTAATCAACTCTTGTATCAACACCAACAACAATGTCTATAACATGCGGATTTGCAGAAACTATTAACGCTGTATCCTCTGGCAAAATCGGTGTTGCAACAACATCTTTAACTATGCCCTTAATTCTTGTTAGCTCCATTACACCAGTTTTCTCATGAACTGCCAAAAGCTTTGTATATCTAACGGGATTAACAAATAGCACAAATGGTTCTCTAACACCACTTTCAATCATTTTTGCTACAGCTTTTGCAACATCTGATAGTGCTTGGCCAGGCTCATCCCAACTACTCATATCCATCTTAACTGGGTTTGCAAGTTTCAACAGCTTTTCCAATATGAATTTATCTTCTAGTGATGCAAACTCTATGGAGGCTCTATAGCCATCTCCAAGCTCTATAGGCAAATTAGTTGCTTCCCC
Organism: Ignisphaera cupida; assembly: GCF_030186535.1. Lineage (NCBI taxonomy): Archaea > Thermoproteati > Thermoproteota > Thermoprotei > Desulfurococcales > Desulfurococcaceae > Ignisphaera > Ignisphaera cupida. The sequence goes on from NZ_JASNVW010000001.1 coordinate 345,330, forward strand.
ATATTCAACAGATCTTTGAGAAACCTTAAACTCTACGGAAATGTCTTCAAGAGGTAGAACAACTCTGGAACCTGTTCCCACAACCTCTAGAGGAACCCCCTCAACACCTCTACCAACAACTGTTAAAGGTAAATACTTCCTAAAGACTCTAACAGAATCAACAGCTTTCACAATAGCTTCTGAAACTCTTTTCCAAATATCATCGCCTTTACCAGCTGGCGGATCTGCAACTTCAATTCCTGTTAAGCTCTTAACTTCCTCAGCTCCTCTTTTCAGCTCCTCAACTTGCTGAGGATCCAAAGTCTTTAAAACAGCTAGAAACTCCCCAACATGTGTCTTCTCCTCTTTAGCAATATCCTCAAAAACCTTTCTAATTTTCTCATCATCTATTGATCTAGCAAGCTGGAGATATAGGTTAATTGCGTCAAGCTCAGCTATTATAGCAAGTCTAAGAGCTTCAGCAACTTCATCTTTAGAAAACTTTCTGCCAACAGGTAAATCAAGTGGATGCTTAGAGAGCATGTTTACACACCACACCAACAAAAATCTATATACATAGACTAAAATATAAACTTTGCTAATTAAAATGGGGAAAAGTGCTCTAATAACTTTTAATTAAACGGATTGTGTTTATGTTAAACCTGAAATACTAATTCAATAAAAATGTTGGTGCTAAGATTTTTCAATTTTCTCAACTATTTTTCTAATTTGTGTAGAATTTTCAATTATTTTCTCAACCATACTTCCAATGGATTTTAAATCCTCCTTCAATTCCTCTAATTTGCTTTTAAGCATTGCATTTTCTTTTTTAAGATCCTCAACTTCTTTACTAAGTCTTGAAAACTCTTCAGGTTTAGCAGATTCTACAACAGGTATTGAAAGCTTTAACTCACCTCTAGCAAGCATTTCATAAGTTTCTCTAACAAGCTTCCCAGCTTTTGTTTCACCCTTTAAATGCTTTCTTATTGTTGCCTCAGTTCTTCCAAGTTCTTCAGCAATTCTACTAATGGGATAGCCAGCTTTATCCATTGCAAGTGCTGCAGCAGCAACAGCTAAGCTATCAAGCCATGTTGTTAGCTCTTCACCAGATAGAATTGTTTGAACAACATCAGGTCTAAATACAGTTCCAAGTATTAACGCTGTTTCTAACTGCTTTATCTCTCTTCTCGAAATTGGTGCAACAGGTATTTCTATTGAGATAGAAATTTCCTTTACAGGAAGAGACATTTTTTTTCACCTAGAATAATTCTTGGTGTTAGAATATAAAAATCTTAGTTTAAATCATTTCAATAATATCATCTGACATATCCTTTCTAACATTGAATTCAGCAACTCTGCCACTATTCCATGACTTTACAGGTCTGTAATAACCAACTATTCTACTCCACAAATCTGTTGGTGCTCCACATTTGGGGCATTTAGATAATCTACCAATTGCTCTATAGCCGCATGATGAACAAACAACAAGTGTTGGCGTAATTGACATGTAGACAATGTCTGTATCTCTAAGTGTTGTTGTTACAAACTTTGCTACAACATCTACTGGAAGTTCTTTATCAACAAATACATGCTTTATTACACCACCTGTGAATAGCTTTTGACACTTAGATTCTATCTCTAGTTGCCATCTAAGATGAAGCGTTGTATATGGTGGTGTTAACTGATTTGTGTAAAATGGTGCTTTTCTGCCATTGATTTCCCCAACAGGAATATATGTTGTTAGATCCTCGGATGTGCTAAGCTTTTTCGCATACTCTATATCTTTCCACGCAAGCTTAACACCAAGCGTTTCCCCAGGAACTTCCTCAATGTTATACAAAACATTGTCTTCTTCCTCAAATTCTCTAAGCCTACTATTTATATAGTTGAGAATATTACTATAAAGCTTTACAATTTTTGGTATGTCACTTGGCTGTGCATTGAACCAGAAGAATGGGTCTCCAAACATTATCGATACATATTCAGCCATGCCTATAACACCTATTGTGTTGTAATAGAATTTGAATGGGTTAACAGCATCTATATACTCTCTAGTCATTGGATACATGCCTTCTGCGAAAAGCTTTTGATATCTTGCTCTAAACCACATCAATGTTGCTCTAGAGATCTCCAAAAGCTGATCAAGTTTATCAAGCATTGTTTTATCATCGGATGTTCTAGCAATCATTGCTAGCCTTGGAAGATTTATAACAACAACATTTACAGAACCTACAGATGGTGGCATATCCCATACACCTTTTGCTTGGTGAAGAATCTCCCTAACCCTGCTCATGTCGCTTATAAGCCTACAGCAAAAACTAAACAAGTCCTCAGCTCTGTTGTTAAAACCATTGAGGAAGTACATTTGACCTGTTTTAGCAACCATTGACCAGTACAAACTCCAAAGCTCTGAATCACTCTCCAAAATCTTCTCCATGTCTTTATTCATAATTGTTGTTGGTATTGGAAATGTAAATGGCTGGTGAATAGCATCGCCTTCAGCAAAAACCTCTGCAAAAGCTTTCAAAACCTGTTTTGCTTCATCGAAATAGTTCTCGAATGTTTCTGTAGAAAGCTTGAATTTGCTACTACCTATGGATATTGGCTGTGCTCTGTAAAACTTGTTGCTAAGCGCAAAAACAATGTTTGAAAATGGGCTTTGACCACTTTTCAAAGGATAGTTCAAGTTATATACAAATCTCTGAACATTTTGCTTTATAGCGCTATAGCCAAGACCATCCCTTTTAACATATGGAGACAAAACAACATCAACTCCATAAAGACCAACAGCACCAGTTCTCTCCTGACTAAATATATAAACAGCATTAACAAGCTGATCAACAGCCGAATCCAAATGTTTCGGAGGTCTTGAAACAACAGTTGGTGTTCTAAGACCCTTCTCAACAATAAGCTTAGAGTCGAGACCACCACAATAAGGTCTCGCCACAGAACCATCTCTCAGCTTATATATGTATATCCAGCCTTCTTCATGAAGAATTAAAGCAGATTTTGGAAGAAGCTTTTGAGCCTCTTCATATATTGCAGAGCCAAGTACATGAGCCATTAAACCAGATATGGATATAGGCACATTAGCATTATCCTTAGTAGCCCACTCTAACCCACTTAAATACTCCTCAATAAGCGATTGCCTAGCCACTCAAACTCACCTTGGTAACAAAAATATTTGCTTCCATGGATTTTGTTTCACGGGTATAGTAAGACCCATAATACATCTCCAACCAGATAGTAATATTCTAATATTACGTAAAGATTCAAAGGGTAATTACAAGAGAGGGTTTGCTGAAAGTTACCTAGAGGTTATCTAGTAATTGCAGAATTGTTTAAGTATCCTTAATATGTCTCCATATAGGGGCAATAGTGATTAGTATTGAAAGGTTTGATTTTATCACAAAACTTTTTTCACAACTTTTCATAAATTGTGAAACAAAGAATTGTGCTTTTAAAATATTATGATTTTATACATATCCTTCTCTTATCTCCTTTCTAATTCTATGTATTATCGCATATATTCCTATGATGGTTATGATCATTAGAATACTCGTAAACTGTACTGTAAAGTCGAAACGTTGTTGTGAGAGATAGTATGCAATAACAAATATTTCTAGTATTAAAGCCCATATAAGCATTGTTAAGAAGTATCTGTGTTGTTCTATAGCCACAGTCACCACTGCCACTTTTTGTAAAGTGTTGGCACGCTATCCAATAGCTGTTTTGTATATTCGTGTTTTGGGCTCTTAATTACTTCATCTGGCGAGCCAATATCAACTATTTTGCCTTTGTACATAACCATGATCCTATCAGAAACATAATATGCCAAGCCCATGTCATGAGTAATGAATATTGTTGATGTTTTGTAATCGTCTCTTAAATTCATAAACAATTTTATTATTGCTCCTCTCATTGATGCATCTATCATCGAAACAGGCTCATCAGCTAAAATGAGCTTTGGTTTTAGAAGCCAGCATCTTGCAATCATAAGTCTTTGTCTCTGGCCTCCGGAAAGCTGATGAGGATATTTACCTAGAACATCTTCTGGTATTAACCCAACATATGATAAAGCCTCTCTAACAAGCTTCTTTCCCTCATTAGAGCCTGGTGCTATGCCAAGAAGATTCAAAGCTTGATTCAAGACTCTATCAACGGTGTAGAATGGATTGTAGCTAGCATAAGGATCTTGGAAAACAGCATGCACCTCCTTCCAATATGCTTTCAACTCATTTTTAGATTTTATATCTCTCCAAATATCTTTTCCCTGAAATTTTATAATACCACTTGTTGGAGGCAGTAATCTCAGTATCATTTTTGCTGTTGTTGTTTTTCCTGAACCACTTTCACCAACTAGAGAAACAACCTCCCCTTCTTTTATATCAAATGATATGTTGTTAACTGCTATAATTCTTCTTTTTCTAATGAATCCAGATTCATATACTTTTGTTAGGTTTCTAACTTCAAGTAGAGTCATTTTTCAATCACCTTTTTACATGTAACCAGCATGAAACAAAACGATTCTTATCAACTTCAATCATCGGCGGCTCCTCCCTTCTACAAACATCCATAGCAAATGGACATCTAGGATGAAACCTACAGCCAGGTGGGGGATTGGATAAGTCTGGTGGTTGCCCAGGTATATATCTTAGTCCTCTCTTCCTAACCTCCTCTTCTGGTGTTAATACAGAGCCCATTAACCCATCTGTATAAGGATGCAAAGGCTTAGCTATAACATCATCTGTTGACCCATCTTCAACAATTTTTCCTGCATACATAACAACAATTCTTGTTGCTAATTGTCTTACTGTTGCAATGTCATGAGTTATAAATATGATGCTTTTTATAATGTTTTTGTTATAAATATCTATAAAGGTTTTTAGAACCATTTTCTGTGTAACAACGTCTAATGCAGATGTTGGCTCATCAGCAATTAAAAGTCTTGGGTTTAGAAGTGTTGCAATTGCAATAACAGCTCTTTGCCTCATACCACCAGATAGTTCAAAGGGATACATGTTAATAGCTATTTCAGGTAATCCAATTTCCTTAAATCTTTTAATAGCAAGCCCAATAACCTCTTCTTCATCAACTTCTGGATTATGTGATTTTATAACATCTAGAATTATTCTTCTAATTCTCAATGTTGGCATTAAAGCATTTAAAGCTGCTTGAGGTATGATAGCAATTTCTCTTCCCCAAATCCTTTCCCTTAGTGTATCTCTATCAAGCTTTTGAAGCTCTAAAAAATCATTTCCAGTAAACAACTTTACAGAACCACTAACAAAAATAAGAGGAGGCCTAATATTCATCATAATAACATTTGCAAGTGTTGACTTTCCACTACCACTTTCCCCAACAACACCAATAATCTCTCTTTCAAAAACCTTAAGAGAAACCCCATCAACAGCTTTAATAATTCTTTGTGTAGGGCCTATTACTTGCCTATAATATGCTTTTACATTATTTAGCTCAAGCAGAGTACTGTACGTGGATAACCACCTTTACAAGAGACTGTGTATAAACAAGCTCTGTACTTTAAAAAGTTCTTATAAATTTTTTGTTATAGTTCAAATGCTGCATACCCTACATAACAATAAATACTTTAGTACTTTGTTTTATCACTTTGCTTTGTTTAGTATAGCAGCTTCAGCAACTTTTTGCTCACTTGCCTCCTCTTTTCTAAATTCTGCAACTATAGTACCATTTCTCATAACAAGTATTCTATCACTCATGTTCAAAACCTCTGGAAGCTCCGAAGATATCAATATTATGGCTTTGCCCTCTCTTGCTAGTTCAACCATAAGCTTTCTGATTTCGACTTTAGCTCCTACATCGATTCCATGTGTGGGCTCATCTAATATTAAAACCTTTGCTCCTGTAGCCAACAGCTTTGCTACAGCAACTTTTTGTCTATTTCCACCACTAAGGTACATGGTTTTTCTATATGGGTCTTTAGGAACTATTCTCAGTTTCTCAATGAATGATTTAACTATTTCATGCTCTTTTCTCATATCTACAGGGGATACCAAACCTAGTTCAGATAGCTTTAAAGAATTTGCGATGGAGAGGGTTATGTTATCCTTTACACACATTAAATAGACAAGAGCTAGTCTCCAGTCCTCGGGTAGATAAACAATGCCATTCTTTATAGCATCGAAAGGCTTTTCTATTACTATTGGTTTTCCTTCCAAGAGTATTTCTCCAGATGCCTTTCTTCTATAACCTATTAATGTTTGTGCCATTTCAGTTCTTCCAGAACCTACAATACCATATATGCCAAGTATCTCCCCCTTTCTAACATAAAATGATACATTCTTTATAAAACCTGTGTAATCTGAGAGATTCCTGACTTCAAGAACCTTATCACTAATTTCAACAGGTTGCTTTGGAAAGAACTCCTTAACCTCTCTTGCTATCATAGCCCTTATAATTTCGTTTATGTTAAACTGATCTCTAGTAAACTCCTTTACTATTTCACCATCCCTCATAACATATATTCTATCAGCAACCTTCATAACCTCTTCAATTTTGTGACTAACAAATATTATTGATATGCCCATAGACCTTAACTTAAGCATTAGATTCAACAACTGCTCAGTTTCAAAAGGTCCAAGAGCTGACGTGGGCTCATCAAATGCTATAAGCTTTGCCTTAAAATACAATGCTCTTGCAATTAGTGTCAATTGTGCTATTGCAGCTCCCACACTACTACCTTTAGCCATTGGATTAACATTTACTCCAAGCTCCTTAAACAATTCACTAGCTATTGCTAGTTCTTCTGCTTCTGACCTTGGTTTAAAAAGCCACTTCTTTTCAGTACCAAGAAAAATGTTTTCAGCTAGAGATAGATTCCCAACCAATACTATGTCCTGAGGAATATACATAAGCCCATGCTTTAACGCTTCTAGAGGAGACGAGAACTCAACAATTTTCCCAAACCAATATATTTTGCCACTATCTCTTCTTATAACACCTGTTAAAATTTTTAGCAATGTTGATTTGCCAGCACCATTTTCACCAACTAGCCCCAGAATCTCAGCCTCTTTCACTTTCATAGTAACATTTTTAACTGCTATAACACCTGGATATCTTTTCCAAATATTTTCAGCTAACAAAATTACTTTCTCGCTCAAGCAAATCACTGCACTAGCAATACTTTTCTCACTCCTTCTCTGGATATATAAGCTTAAATTTTTTGCCATAGAATTTACTTATAGTTTATTTTTATTGGGGATATTAATGAGCATAAAAATTGAAGACATTGTAAGAGGTAGACTACCCTTATTCAATGTATTAATAGCAATCGTTCTAATAGCTATTGTGACAGGACTCATTAATCCAAAGTTCTGGGAACTGGGCAACTGGCAAGCGCTATTAACATGGTATCTAGGTCTTAGTGTTTTAGCTATGGGCGAATCAATGGTTTTAATATCTGGTGGAATCGATTTGTCTGTAGGATCCCTAGCTTCATTCTCGTCAATGTTACTAGCAATAGCCGTGGATAGACTGGGTTGGTCTCTTCAACTCTCAATAATATTCGTAATAACTGTTGCTGTTTTTATAGGCTTATTCCATGGAGCATTTGTCAGCATTTTCTCACCGCCACTACCACAAATAATGCCTGCATTCATAATAACCTTGGCAGACAACATATTTTTTGGTGGTCTTGCTACAGCACTCACACTTGGATGGCCAATACCACTATACAAATACCCTGACTTGATGCTAATAGCAACACCTTGGATGCTCGCTTCAATACTTTTAATTGTTGCATTAGTATCTATCTATGTACAGAGATACAGCATTATAGGAAGATATATATATGCTGTTGGAGGTAATATTGAGGTTTCGCGATTAAGTGGTGTACCCATAAACAGAGTTAGACTATTTGTTTATAGCTATAGCGCTATGTGTGCATCTATTGCAGGCATAATATTTACTGCGTTGATGATGACTGGCTATCCAGGTGTTGGAAGAGGTCAAGAGCTTTATGCTATAGCATCAAATGCTATAGGAGGTGTTAGTTTAGCTGGTGGAGAAGGAAATGCTGTAGGAGCTGCTGTGGGAGCATTCTTAATAACGCTAATTAGAAATGCCCTTGTTTTAAGTGGTGTTTCACCATATTGGTATGACCCAGTAACAGGAGTTATTTTGGGTGTTGCTGTTGCAGTTGATTTATATAGAAGATCTAGAGGTGCTAGATAAGATTCAACTTAGAGTATACTCGTATATATCATTTTTGTGCTACATATAGATTTTTTAGGTCTGAAATTTTAAACCTATTTTCGGTGTGCTAGATGAGAGGAATTGCAAAAACTACTTTAATAGCTATAATAATTGCAGTTGTGGTTATTGCTGTTGCTGGTGGTTATGCCGCTTACTGGTTCTATAGCCAGCAGGCAAGACCAAGCAAGCTTGTATTTGTAGTTATAGGCAAATCTGTTCACCCATATTGGTCTGTTGTTGAAGCAGGTGTGAAGAAAGCTGGTCAAGAGCTTGGTGTTGATGCAATCTTCTGGGTTCCTCAGAAAGAGGATGTGCAGGCTCAGTTAAGCACAATGGATTCATATATTGCTCAAAAAGTTGCTGGCATAGCTATTGCACCATCTGATCCAAGTGCAGCAACACCATATATAAACAAGGCTTTGCAGCAAGGCATTCCAGTAATAACTATAGATACTGATGCCCCACAGTCAAACAGGTTAGCATATCTTGGCACTGGAAACTATAAAGCTGGTTGGCTAGCTGGTTTAGCTGCTTGGCAGCTCGCAAAAGAGAAGGGTTATATAAAGCCTGGTGCAACAATTAAAATTGCCATGTTAACAGGTTCTCTAACAGCTATGAACTCTCTAGAGAGAATGGCAGGATTCAAAGATGCTATAATGAATTGCTCTCAAAAAGATCCAGACATAAAAGGTAATATCGAAATTGTTTGGCTAGGTCCATACAATGATCAAGAGGATCCAACACAAGCATTGAATCTCGCACTTTCAGTTATACAAGCAAATCCAGATTTAACAATAGCATTTGGTGTGTATGCCTATGACGGTCCTGCATGGGCAAAAGCCTTGCAGCAAGCTGGTATACCACCAGGCAAGGTTGTGCTAGTAGAATTTGATGTGACATCAGATAATGTGCCACCACTGCAGCAAGGCTATGCTCTTGTTACCGTTGGGCAAAGACAGTACTTCATGGGTTACTATGGAGTAAAGCTACTATATAACATGACCAAGTATGGTGTTGATGAGGCCCTCAAAAACTTTGTGCCGGGATATCCAAATAACAAAATATTTGATACTGGTATAGATCTTGTTGGAATGAGTCACAAAGAGTTTACAGCACCCACAGGAGAGAAGGTAACAATACTATCACTAAGTGAGTATAAGCAACTTGCTCAAGAACTAGGCATAGACCCATCTTTGCTTGGTTTAAGCTAAAATCATTTTTAATAATCCAATTTTTTTTAACTATTTTACATATTTCTTCAGAGCTACTCCGGTTTCATCACAACTCAATGCCATCGCCACTCATCATCTAAACACACAAATACTTTTTGTGGTAATAAAATTTTAAGAAAGTACGAATCTGATAAACATGATATGGTGCAGCATTTTCGCAATTAGTTATGTGTTCTAGGTGCTGATAATTGGCTTGGGATAGTGATAATGAGTGTTACTTGTATTTGCCACAAGTCATCAGCAATGTTTTTAGAGATAAGGGTGAGGTATATCGCTATATAAACAGTTTTCGTGTTGTGCCAAATGTTATTGAATTGAGTAAAGCTATAGAAGAATTAAAAATTGCTATAAATGATTTTGTGAAGAGAATTGAAAAAACTGTGCAGTGTATTATTGTTGTGAAGACTTGCTATGGTGGTTTTTCAATTGCTATTGTGTTTGATGGTGGGAAAAAAGTTTTTTATGCTCTTCTAAACTCTCTTTATAGCACCAATAACCTTGATTATGTTGTTAATTCTGTTTTAAGCTTTTTGAATTGTTCTGCAAACATGTGTTGTTTAAAGGAGTTGAAAGCTATTTATATTGTTAATGGTGAAAAGCTCAGCTTTGGATTTAGATGCTTATTCGATGTCTTCATGGCAAAGGCTGTTATTCTCAATGCAATTCTTTTGGCGTTTTTCATAGCTAATATACAAATCCTTCGAGAGTAATTTGAGGAGCTATTTCAGTAACTATCCAGTTCTTTTCTTCTGATACCCTCATTTTCTGATTTTTTGCTATGGCGCTGATTCTTTTTAAAGCTTGAAGAGGTATTTTAACTTCTCTAATTCTTATTGACTCACTCAATTCACCATTTACAATAGCAAAGCTTATTTGAGGAACAATCCTAATGTATCCTTCCTCCAATGTTGCAATAGTTACTCCATCTATGAAGAAACCCTTTTTTGTTTCCTCCACCATTTCCTTATCACTCCAATCACCAGAGCCTAGAACAAGTACTGTGTGAAATGGTGTAGGACTTGTGAAGAGACCGTGTGCTGATCCGGGTTCTGAAGAAAAGGCTTTTGCTGTTGCTCTAGTGTGGTGAAGATCTCTAACAATACCATCTTCTACAAGTACTCTCCTCCTTGTTGCCACACCTTCATCATCGAAAAACCTTATCGATGGTGTTTCATGTGTGTTTGGCTCGTCGTATAGGTTGAAACCATCTGGAAAAAGCTTAGCCCCCAAAAGCTTTGCGCTTTGCGGATAAAGTGGGTTTAGCAAATGCGATATCTCATGAATAAGTGCTGCAGTTGTTTCACTGCCTAGAATTATCTGTGATTTTCCAACTTCATATGGTTTCAAAGACTTTACTTTGACAACTTTTCCTATTCTCGAAATAGCATCTCTAAACATAGCATCTATACTCTTTACTATGGAGCTTGCTGACCAAGCAATAAGCATATTGCGTAATGCTGCGAATATGTTTTGGCCATATGTTGTTGAGCCCACCAAACCTATTTCTATATCAACATATTTCTTAACTTCTTTAGCACCTTCCTCACCATTTCTAAAAATAGTTCTTTGAGTATTGTGCAAACCTACAAGAACTTCGCACTTAACACTATAAGAAGCTTTAACCTCTTGACACAAATCTGTTACAAGATTAATTAAATCATCTTCAGATGGAAACTCTTTACCAACTTCAACAGAACCATTGAAAAGCTCTGCATCTGCAAAGTCCCCGCAAATATTGTCTTTTACTAAGCTCAAAACCTTTCTCTCCAGAACATCGGATGCGACTTCACCCCCTTGTGTGGACACTATATACCAACACCCATTCTTATTAACTCTAACACCACTAACATAAGCAGTTAGTGTGTTAATTTCTATAGAGCCATCTCTATAAGCTATTTGCTTAACATTTTCAAAATACTCAACTCTATCTTTGTAAATAGTCATAAAAACCCTCAAAACAGTAATTAATGCACAACAAAGCTAAAGAGCTTTAGCTTAGAAACAGGAACCTGGTATAAACATCAGTCTATTTTTTCAAGGCTATGTTAAAGGGAAGTCTCATTTCATTGACTTTTACAAAAGCTTTTTTAATCTCATCTAAATTGGGTTTAGGTCTTAGAAAAGGTTTTAGATCAACCCCCTTTGTAGCCATTATACATGGTGTTAATATGCCATCGGCTGTTAATCTTATTCTGTTGCAGTACATGCAGAAAACTGTGTTATGAGTCCATTTAACTATCTCAACCTCGTTTCCTGTATTAAGAACATATACGGGTCTGTGATGCAACCCCCTGAAGTATTTACGTATTGATATGCTCTCCAAGTACTTCACAATATCATCTATGGGTTTGTATAGTTTATCAAATATGTGCTTTGGTATTGAAATAGGTTCAAGTTCTATAAATCTGAGTTTATAGCCATGTGTTGATACAAAATCTATAAAGTTTTTATATTCATTGTCATTAATGCCATTTAAAATTACAACATTTATTGTAATTGGATTTAATCCCACTTCCTGGGCTTTTCTCAAGCTAGAAACAACTTTGTCTAAAGCATCAAGGCCTGTGACATATCTATACTTCTCTCTGTTGAGCGATGGCATGGAGACGTTAATTCTCATTAACCCTGCTTCAGCCAGTTTCTCCACATAAAATTCAAGCCAGTAACCATTTGTAGTCATTGACAAGTCCCTTGGTTTTGTTTCTGAAAAAGCCTTTACAATATCTACAATATCTCTTCTAGCCAGGGGTTCGCCACCAGTTAACTTAAATTCTGATATCCCTAGAGAAGAGGCTACTATTGCTATAACTCTATACTCCTCTGCTGAAAGCCCATATCCTCTATTTAGCAATCCTTCTCTATGGCAATAGATACAGCGATAGTTGCATTCACTTGTCACACTAACTCTTAAATTCTCTAGCTTCCTTCCCCATCTATCTACAAGAGATACCATTACACTACACTCTATATATCAACATACCTATGCCACATTTTGAAAATATAAGTCTAGTTATTATGAAAATGTTTTCTAGAATTTTAAGGAATTTGAAATGTTTGAAGAAACATGCTTTGCAATAGTCTACAACAAAGACAATAGATATAGTGTTAATGCCTTGGTAGCGGCCATAGAGTTTGCAGAACCAAAAATACCTGTTATTAGAATACCGCTTTATAAAATAATGGATGTTGTTCAGCAAATCATTGATTTGTATAGAAAATGCAGAAAAGTTGTTGTTGGATTCTCGTTCATGACTCCACAAATTCTTCTCATAAAAGAATTAGTGAAGCTAATCAAACTCTATACCCCACAAACACTACTTGTTGCTGGTGGTCCTCATGCAACTGGCGATTACTTAGGAACTATAACAAGGCTTGGTTTTGATATTGTTGTCTATGGAGAGGGAGAGGAAACGATAGTTGAACTACTTAGAAAATATAGTGAATCTGATGAGTATAGAGTTTGTGGAACAGCTTATAGCGATGGTGATAGAATTATTGTTAGAAAAAGAACAAAGTTTGTTAACCTTGATTTTTATCCTCCGTTTCCATATTGGAAAGGTGTTGTTAATCCAATTGAAATTATGAGGGGATGTTCATTAGCGTGTTACTTTTGTCAGGTTACCTATTCTTTTGGATTGCCTAGGTACAGAAGCGTAGAAGTTATTGTTAAATATGCTAAGAAGTCAATTGAAAATGGATTAGCAGATCTAAGATTCATAGCACCTAATTCGCTTGGCTATGGCAGTAAAGATGGTGTTAAACCAAATCATGATGCTCTTTATAATCTTCTTAGCTCTCTACACAATATTGCTAAAGAATATGGTGGAAGAGTATTTTTCGGCACTTTTCCAAGTGAAATAAGGCCTGATTCAGTTGATGTTGAATCTGCTGATATTCTGAAAAGGTTTGTAAATAATAGAAGAGTTATAGTTGGTGCTCAAAGTGGCTCTAATAAAATTTTGAGAATTATTCATCGAGGACATACGGTTGAAGATGTTGAAAATGCCATAGATATTCTTATTCAAAAAGGTTTTGGTGTTGACATTGATTTAATATTTGGTTTTCCCTTTGAAGATGAGGAAGATTTCAAGGCAACAATAGATTTTATGGAAAAGTACATGGACAAAAATGTGAGATTTCATTTACATACATTTATACCACTTCCAGGAACACCTTTTTCAGACTTGGAATCAAAACCTTTAGACAGTAGAAAGAAAGCTGTTTTATCCAAATTTATTGGTAAGGGAAAAGCATATGGTTATTGGATACAACAAGAAAAAATATCGTCATTAATATCCTGGTTAAAGCAAAGCAAAGTTATTTATGGGCCTCGCGAAAATGCTCAAAAATCTAAGCTGTATTACTGTTAACAATTTTAGCACTGTGGAGAAAAGCTACTAGAAAAAAGTTTATTGTCTAATTGACTAAAAACAGGCTTTGCTGATTTTTTTACTCAACTTTTATTGATCCTGTTGGGCAAGAGGCAGCAGCGTTTTTAGCAGCTTCAACAAGGTTGTCAGGTATTTCACCTGTGGACTGTTTCTCATCGTCATTTTTTCTATAGGGATCTCTTATTCTTGTTTTTCCTGTTACAGGATCCAACTCGAATATGTCAGGTGCTAATGCCCAGCAGACTCCGCAAGCTATGCATGTCTCCTTATCTACTACTACCTTAGCCATTTTTTGCACCACTAATGCTCTTCTATGGCAAGGTTTAAAAAGGTTTTGTGTTTAAATAGTGATTTGCTTTAAAATAATTGTTTACTTATGGCATGTGTAATTAATGCTTTACCTCTTGTTTCAAAAAATCTTTGTTTTCTATGCCTATAGATGTTCTATTCAATGTTCTAAGCCAGGAAATTCTAATTGGTGTCATAGCCACCATGGCTAGAAATCCTTGGAATATCCAGTTAATTGGTGCCATGATAAGTGCTATGTCTAAAAATCTTTGGTATAGTATAAGATAGCTTGGTGCAAAGAATATTGAAATCAGCTCTATTTTCGCTAGGACAAGTGTTATTAATGGCACTTGAATAAACTGAGATGCTACTAGAATTATTAGTGCTATGGAGGGTGCTGTTAAGGCAACAGGCTGTAGATATGCAAGTGTTAGTAATATGAGTTTTTTCTTACTTAGAATTTTTCTATGCTTTGTTACAGTATCTTTAAAACATTGTAGTGTTCCTCTATACCACCTAATTCTTTGATTTACCAAGCTTCTTATATTTGATGGTGCCCCCTCTATTATGGGAGTATCCAAAAGAGCTATCTTCTCATTGTAGAAAGATGCTAGTATTGAAAGATATGCATCCTCAGCCAAAACCTCTGGCATACCCCCTATTTTCTCTAAGAACCTAGCTGATAAGGTCAACCCTTCTCCACTAACTAAAGGAGTTCCAATAAATTTTGCTAAACCAGGCAACCCAACATTGTACCAAAGAAATGTGTCTATGTATGAAAGTTTTCCAATAATGTTGTTACCAACTCTATAAACCTTTGCCCCAACAATGCTATAACCACTTAGAGTAAGCTTTGCAACTTTTTCAATGTATAGACTATCCAATATGTTGTCTCCACCATCCAAGATAATGAATGCTCCATAAAAATGCGTTACATATTTTAAGACAAGATTTATTGAAGAAGCCTTTGATTTTCTCTCTCCTCTATTCATGAATATGTATATACCGAAACCCTTTTCAATTAACATATCTATGTTTTCAAAAACATGTATCAATGTTTTTAAATCGTTATTCTCAAGTATTACATAAACATCTACTTTTCCAAGTCTATACCTCTGTTTACTAATACTCTTAAATGTTTCCCGTACAGAAGACTCATCCTCCATGTATAGTGGTATTAGAATAGCAACATCAAATGGGTCATCATTTAGAGAATTAGAATCGTTCTCCACATCTATGTTCAGCCAAACCTTTCTTCTGAGATTAGCAACAGCGCTAAAGAATGATGGTATGCCATAGATAAATGACATTATTATAATTGATGTTGGAATGTACCACAGTATTGAAAGCATTGTTACAGCCTCACAATATCTAAACCTATCTCTTAAATATAAATTTTTAAATCAATTAATTTATGTGAATCAAAGTAAAAGCAAGATTTATAAAAATCTATCAATAATTTGATAGCTATAGTAAGAGGTGTGAAGCTATAGAAGTAAGAGAAACAAGAACACAACTATTTAAGCCAAAAATTAGTGATGTTAGATGGCGAAAGGAAATTGAGAAAAGCCTTGTTGAACAATGGGAAAAGGAGGGTTTATTCAAGTTCAACTTCGATCCATCTAAACCAGTTTTGGTAATAGATACTCCACCACCATACATTTCAGGCAAGCCGCATGTGGGTCAAGTTGCACACTACATTCAAATAGATATGGTTGCAAGAGCTTTTAGAATGCTTGGCTACAATGTTCTTGTACCATTTTATGCTGATAGAAATGGCTTGCCTGTTGAGGTTTTTGTGGAAAGAACATATGGTGTAAATCCACATGAAGTTGCAAAAACAGTTGAGGGTAGGGAGAGCTTCTTAGATTTGTGTAAAAAGCATTTAGACAATGTTGAGAAAGAGTTTATAAGTCTTTGGAGAGCTCTTGGATGTTCATTTGAATATTGGAGAAATGGAACTGATAGTGAGGAGTATAGAAAGATAACGCAATCAACATTTATAGAATTGTGGAGAAGAGGGTTAATATATGAGGCAGAAAGACCGGTTTTGTGGTGTCCTAGATGTGGTACTTCTCTTGCTGAAGCTGAGATTGAGTATAAGGAGGAGGATGCAGAACTATACTACATTAAATTTCATTTAAAAGATGGTGGAGAGGTGGTTATAGCAACTACAAGACCAGAGCTTTTAGCATCATGTCTTATTTTAGCATATAACCCCAATGATTCAAGATATAAGCATTTAAGAAATAAGAAAGCGATTGTACCTCTCTATAATCATGAAATTGATATTATTGAGCATCTCTCTGTTGATCCATTATTTGGAACAGGCATTATGATGATTTGTAGCTATGGAGATCAAACAGATGTTAGAATAGTTAGAGAGCTTGGTTTAAAGCCTAGAATAAGCATTGATGAAAGAGGTAAATTAGTTGATGAGCTGTTGAAGGGATTGAGTATTAGAGATGCTAGAAAGAAAATTGTTGAAATGTTGAAGGAGAAAGGACATATTCTAAAAATTGAAAAGATTAAGAGGAATGTACCTGTTTGCTGGCGTTGTGGAACACCTGTAGAAATTATTCATATGAGAGAATATTTTCTTAAGCAACTAGAGTTTAAAGATGCTATGCTAAAAATTGCTAAGGAGGTTAAATTCCTACCTGAAGAGCATAGAATTAAGTTAATCAACTGGATAGAGTCTATATCAATGGATTGGCCAATTTCAAAAACAAGATACTACGCCACAGAGGTACCTGTGTGGAAATGCAGAAAATGTGGTTCAATACTTGTTCCAGAGCCTGGAAAGTATTACAGGCCATGGAAAGACCCACCACCTTGGGATAAATGCCCAGTTTGTGGAGCATCGAAAAATGAGCTAGTTGGGGAAACACGTGTGTTTGATACATGGTTCGACTCATCAATATCTGTTTTATATGCTGCTGGTGCAACAAAATATCCCAACGTATTCAGCATGTATCTTAGAGGTGAAGCAAAGGCTTTAAGACCTCAAGGCTATGACATTATAAGAACGTGGCTTTATTATAGCTTGCTCAGAGTCTATCAATTGTATGGAAAAGTCGCGTTTGATTATATTAGGGTTAGTGGAATGGGGCTTGATGAAAAAGGTGAGGCTATGCATAAAAGCAAGGGGAATGTTATATATCCTGAGCCTTATATAGAGAAGTTTGGAGCTGATGCACTAAGGTTTTGGAGTGCTATAGCATCTAAACTTGGTAGTGACTATAGATTCTCAGAGCAAATGATTAAAACAGGGTCTTTGTTTGTAACAAAGCTTTTAAACATAGCAAGATTTGTCTCAGCATTTCCAATAGTTGAAAGTGTTGAAGAGTTGCATCCTCTTGATGTTGCAATTCTTGCAAAGCTAAACAATGTTGTAGATGTTGTTAGAAAAGGTTTTGAAAATATGGACTTTTACGAACCCATTAATCAGATATACCATTTTACATGGGATGTTTTTGCTGATCACTATTTAGAGATGGTTAAGGCTAGAGCATATAATGTAGCAAATGAGTATACAGAATCTGAACAGAGAAGTGCCTACTTCACATTGCATACTGTGTTGAGAGGTATATTGCTCATGTTGGCACCTATAATGCCTTTTGTCACAGACTATATATGGAGAAGCATGTACAAGAATACCTCTATACACTTAGAGACTTATCCAAACAAAGTTCCTTTGCCTGGTAATGCAAATGAGCTTAGCAAATTATTTGACATTGTTATGAATTTAAATAGCAGTATTTGGAAGTTTAAGAAGGATAGAAACATTAGATTTAGTGAAGAACTTAAAGCAACTCTGTATTTGCCAAAAGAGTTGCAAGTATTCTCAAAAGATATTAAGAATCTACATAAAATTACTAAAATAGAGTTTGGGGTACCTGAAGAACCATACATAAATCTTGGCAATAACTGCTTTTTAAAGATCTGAATTGTGAGTAGAGAATGGTTTTCATAATTGCTAACATAGCTGTTGAAGAATCCTTTGGTCTTGTAAAAGCAGCGAGAATTTTAAGAGAGTGTGGTATTGATTCAAAAAAGTTTTCTGTAAATACCTTCAACAACACGATAAGGATTTTCATAGATGATTTAGAGAAGGCTATGTGCTTTCAGAAAATCAAAGGCTATACAACACTTGAAATAAAATCTATTTTCAAATGCGAGAAAAATGAAAAGACTTTGTCTAAACTGGGTCTTGTTAAAGTATTTCCAGTTTCTATGAGGGTGATAGGTTATGTACCAATTGATGATGCTGTTGTGCTTATTCAAAAAACATCTAGGAAGGGTGTATATGTTGCTACAATATGTAGGATTAGAAAAGTTGAGATACCTCTACCACCAACAGCATGTATGTTTATTGCAAATAGTGAAGATGATTTGAAAAAAGTAATCTTTTATTCAATGCTCTTAAGCAAATTAGAAAAAACTATTGAAAATCAATGTTCATTTTCTGCTAGTACTGTAAATAATCATTAGACCATCTATGTAGTCCACTATCCAATAGTCTACAGAATCCATTTTCTCATTCTCAACAACAATTATTGGTAACCCACCAGTTGAAATTCCTTGCCTAACTAATGCAATTAAGGCTTTTTCAAATGATTCAAAATCTTGAACAAAAACTGTTATACATCGAACCTCGCTACACATGGGCTTTCCTCTCACAAATATAACAGCATTGCTTATTCCAAGCTCTGACTCAATTTTTGTTATCAGCTCCTCAACACTTCTCCTATCAACCATATCCAAAACCACAAAGAATTAAAGCACTTCACAAATTTTTATATGTTGCTGTGATTAGACATGGTTGTTGTATCCCCAAACCTAATTAATCAACATATTTTGTCATCGAGTTTACTTAAGGAGGCTCACCAAATAATTGAAAGTGATGAAGAGCTTTCAATACTTTTAAAAATGAGCAATGTAATGGCTGTTACAAGGCTTAAATACAACGATCATGGGATAACACATGCAAGAATAGTTGCGGGAGCCGCCTTGGAAATGACTGATATACTTAGTGGCAGTGGAGTTGAGTTTACAACTATTAGAGATGGAATTACAAAAAATATTGATGAGGTAAAGCTCGTTGTATTGTTATCAGGGTATATGCATGATATTGGAAATGCTGTTCACAGGTTTAAGCATGAGTTTGTAGGGGCTTTGCTAGCTAAGGACATTTTAAATAGGGTTTTGAGTAAATTAGGATTTGATAAGAGAAGGGTTGTGGAGTTAAGGCAAGAAGTTATGCACATAATATTTTCAACAGAATACAATGTGCAGTGTTTAACTATTGAATGTGGAATTACTAAAATTGCTGATGGGCTTGACATGGCTGAGGGAAGAGCTAGAATACCATATAAACTTGGCAAAATCGATATGCATGCTGTTTCTGCATTAAGTATAAAGCGTATTGAAATCGATAGAGGTTTTTCAAGACCTATCAAAGTATCTGTTTACATGGATGATGCAGCTGGGCTTTTTCAAGTAGAAGAGGTTTTAATGCCAAAAATCAAAACAAGTATGCTGGAGGACTATGTGGAAATCTATATCTATACAAATTCAAAGCTGCTTAAATACTATCCAAAGTAATTCACAAAACATTTAATGTTTGAAGATATAGTGCAAATATCTTCAATTTTCTCATACCTGTTTATAGCAATTGTTAATAGCTCATAGTCTTTCCATGTTGGTATACCAGTTCTGTACATACAAAAAGAGCCTTTGGTACTATATATGCATCCCCCAATACCCCTCTCAGCAATGAGATCTCTCATAGAGTACAAATCTTTTTTAGATGGAATAGGTGGATATCCAATGGGGTGTGTATGTGCAATGAATATAACATCTCGTATCTGGGGAATTGCAACACTTTTTTCAAAGCCTTGAACAATAACTGCTTTTCCACTTTTTAACACAATCTCCATGTACTCAACATCCTCAAAGAGATACTTGTATAGATGTCTCTGTGTAGCGACATAGAAATTTTTGCATAGTGTTTTCAACGAAGATGATAAGTTGTTGTTTGTACATTTTATTGAGTCAATGCAAATAAACTCTATATGTCTTCCAAAAAACTTCTCTACATAATTGCATAACCCACTTTGCTTAGGTATATAAACTTGGATTGTTCCATGATTAAATAAATTGTTTATACAAATTTCTAAAGTCTCATTCTCTTCTAGAGTATTTTCAACAATGTATTCTATAGAAGACAAAATTTTGAAATGCTCAACCTGCTTAACAATATAGCTATCATTAATTATTTCCTCAAAAAGCATTGCCAAAAAACCTTTAGAGTGGTATCAAACCATGTTTCTTTGGTGGTCTCATTCTTATATCTCTTTTTGTTAAGAAGAAGTTTAGAGCCTCTACCAAAACCTTTCTTGTTTCCGAAGGCTCTATCACAGCATCCACATATCCTCTAGAAGCTGCATAGTAAGGTGTTGTAAGTTTCTGTTTATACTCACTAACGAGTTTCTTCAATAGCTCTTCACGCTCTTTTTCATCCTTTAAGGATTGAAGCTCTCTACGCCAAATAATTTCAGCAGCTGCTTCAGGCCCCATAACAGCAATTTCAGCTGTTGGCCATGCAACAACAAAATCTGCTCCAAGATGTTTTGATCCAAGAGCTATGTAGGCTCCTCCATAAGCCTTTCTAACAATAATAGTTAATTTAGGTACTGTTGCCTCGGCATATGCATAAATAATTTTTGCTCCATGTCTTATAATACCTCTGTGCTCTTGATATGTTCCAGGCACAAAACCTGGAACATCAACAAAAGTCACTATGGGCAAATTGAATGAGTCGCAGAATCTGACAAATCTTGCTATTTTGTCTGATGAGTCTATATCTAGAGAGCCCATATAGTAAAGAGGCTGATTAGCAACTACACATATAGAATGACCATCGAGTCTTGCAAAACCCACTATAGCATTCTTTGCAAAATCTTTTTGAACCTCAAAAAATGTGTTTCTATCTACAACACCATTTATTATTTCATGCATATCATAAGGTTTTGCAGGATCTTCTGGAATGATATTATTCAATGCTGGCTCAGTCCTATGAGGATCATCACCAACATCTATTCTTGGTGGAAGCTCTAAACTATTTGATGGTAAATACGATAAAAGCTTTTTAACAATTTCTATAGCCTCTTTATCATCTCTTGCAACAAAATGTGCAACACCACTTCTACTAGCTTGTATCTCAGCACCGCCAAGCTCATACTCTGTAACATCCTCGCCAATAGCAGCTTTAACCACTCTTGGACCTGTTATAAACATATATGATGTTTTTGAAACCATTATTATGAAATCCATTAAAGCTGGGGAATATACTGCTCCACCAGCACAAGGCCCCATTATAACAGCTATTTGTGGTATTGAACCAGATGCCATAACGTTCATGTAGAATATTTCTCCATAGCCTTTAAGCGAGTCAACACCTTCTTGTATTCTGGCTCCACCAGAATCATTTAGAAAAATAACAGGAGCACCAACACTTAATGCAAACTGTATTGCCTTAACAATTTTAGCTGCATGCATTTCACCAACAGAACCACCCATAAATGTAAAGTCTTGAGCAATTCCAATAACATTTCTTCCACTAACCCTTCCAAATGCTGTTACAACACCATCTCCAAAAACCCTTCTCTCACTCATACCAAATTCCGTAGCTCTATGAGTTACAAACATGTCAAACTCTGTGTACACACCATTATCAAAAAGCAGCTCAAGTCTTTCTCTAGCAGTGAGTTTGCCTGCTGCGTGTTGCCTGTTTATAGCCTCTATACCTCCTCCAAGTTTAGCTTTCTCAATATTTTTTCTAAGCTCCTCTATCTCCTTCCTCACAAAATCCATTAAAACACCATCTAAATCAGGTATTTCGGTGCTAAATAAGACTTTCTAAAAATCGTAGTATTGAGTTGCTCCTAGAAACAATGATTTAGTCATTACTAAAATCAGTTTAAAAATGGTGATTTCAAAACTTGTCAACATATCTTAAGGTTTTGTAAAAGAATTGAAAGCTCATATCTTTGAAAGAATTTTCAGCACAAACTCCCTTAACTTACTAATTTCCACTACTCCCTGCTTCACAAAAGCTCCAAGATCTTCCAACTCTCTTGCTACATTCTCTAGAAAGAAATTTTCTCTAAACCATCTTGCAAGATCTCCTCTAAGAATGTGATAAACCAAAGACTCTTCAGGAACTATTTGAACAAGTGCCGCTAGTTCTGTAATGCACCTTGCTCTATATGGCAATGGTTTTCCAGGTGCTTGGTAAAATTGAAATGCCTTTTTACCTGGAAGAACAATTTTCTTTGCATATTTA
Source organism: Ignisphaera cupida (assembly GCF_030186535.1). Taxonomy (NCBI): domain Archaea; kingdom Thermoproteati; phylum Thermoproteota; class Thermoprotei; order Desulfurococcales; family Desulfurococcaceae; genus Ignisphaera; species Ignisphaera cupida. The sequence continues at coordinate 367,802 of NZ_JASNVW010000001.1, forward strand.
CTGGGTTCTGAGGATATTTTCTCTAGAATCATTGTAGCAAACATTGCTAAAGCCTCTAAATAAGTTGTGTAAGCAACTACAACATCCTTATAGGGAGAGAAATAGTTGTGAACATCACCTGCAGGACCTGTTTTTGTAGCCATGTAGTATAAATGATCGCTTGACCCAAGTGTTCTCCAAATTTTTAGAGCTTCACCACCAATTGCTTTAACATATGGCTCTAGACTTGCATAATATTCAAATAGCTTTTTCTGAAAATCATTCCCTAGCCACGCAGACAAATCCCTTTCATCAGCCCAGCTAATGGTTTCCCAAAAACTTACATCAATAACATCCCTTGGTTTATTTCTACAAGCAGCTTCATATGGTGATACAACATTTATGTTATCATGCCTAGCGATTTCTATTGGTAGCCACTTCAAAAATTCTAGTATTCCTGTCGATGGATGGTGGTGTTCACCAAACGTTTCATAGTCTATTGCAATCAATATGACATCCCCAGGGGTTTTGGAAAGCCAAGAAGCATATTTATCAGCTGTTAATGGATATTGATCCCAGCTTCTATCTGAGAATCTAAACCCTATGTCATCGCTAAGTCTATAGTTTCTCATCAAAATTCTAGCATTGCAACCTCTAGCACTATAGACATAGTTTGGGCTTCTCCAACCAAGTACTCTCTCAACACCTTCTGTTAGCACCACATCATAGCCAAGTCTATTTAGTGTGCATGCAATATCGTTATTGTATATGAACTCAGTATTTTCAGCAACTCTTGGCTCAACACCAAAAACCTCTTTTATCAATGACTTATGAAGCTCTAGCTGCTCAATAAACTCGTCTATGGAAAACAATGAGGCCAAGCTATGATAATATGTTTGCTCAACAAGCTCAGCAACATTTTCTAAAACAGCCTCGTTAATAACATCAACAACTCTTTTATCCCACTTCAATGCTTGCTCAATTAAAACTCCGCTTAAACTCATAGAAAACTTGAAATCCTTGCCAGATTTTCTCACACTTTTTACAGACTCCAAAAGAATCTTAGTTGCTTTAACATAACACCTTTCAGCAACTCTAACAAAAACCTCTTTATTAACCTCATTATCAAATATCAAATCAAACATTTCACTAAATGTCAAACCTCTTTTAATACCATTTAAAAGCATGTGTTTAAGCAAATCCTTTCTAAGCCTATACGGCTGATGCAACTCGAACATGAACACAACATCAACCATTTTTAGTGACCTTCACAAAGTTTTCAGCACAAAATCACTTAGCTGCAATTAAATAGGAATAGTGTAATAGGTTTATTAACCTACTCTTCTCATCGCAAAAACAAGGTCTAGAGGCTAAAGCAGAATGAGTGATGAGTATAAGAATCCATACCTAGTTGAAAAATTGAAAACATTTGAAGTAGAGAGAAGAGATGTTAAGGAACTTCTTAGAGATATGGCAAACACAGCCTATCAGGGTAGAGCATTGGGAGAGGTATATGAAATTATAGTTGAGATGATTAAGGATCCAAACAACACAATATTCCTAGGACTTGCAGGTTCTATGAGTACCGCGGGTATGTGGAAGATAATTAAGTGGTTGATTGAGAAAAGATATGTTGATGTTGTTGTTTCTACAGGTGCAAATATTTCAGAGGATATCTATGAGGCTATGGGGTTTAGCTATTACAAAGGCTCTCCAAATGTTGATGATTCAGAGCTTTTGAGATATAAAATTGATAGATTTTACGATGTTTTTGCAAGTGAGCTTGACTATAGAAAAATGGAGAATCTCATAAAAGAATTTATATACACCCTTCCAAAGGGTTCTCAATACTCAACAGCAGAATTTTTGTATCTCTTTGGCAAGTACTTGAATAGCAAAGGAATAGACTGTATAGTATCAGCAGCTTACAGAGCAGGGGTTCCAGTATTCTCACCAGCTCTTGTTGATAGCGGCTATGGTGTTGCAGCTGTTCTTGCAATAAGGGAAAAGGGGCATAACATAGTACTTGATATGGTTAAAGACTTTGATCAAATTGTTGAAATTGGTAGAAAAGCAGAGAAAATGTCTGCTATTTACATAGGTGGTGGTGTTCCCAAAGACTATGTGAATCTAGTAACTGTTATGCAAACACTTCTAGGAGGTATGGAAACAGGTGTGGAAACATACAAGTCGCTAGAGTATGTTGTTCAAATAACTATGGATGCTCCACAGTGGGGTGGTCTCTCAGGTGCCACGTTAGAAGAGGCTGTTAGCTGGGGGAAGGTATCTCCAAAAGCTAAGAAGAGAGTTGTTTATGTTGATGCAACAATAGCTCTTCCACTTATAGCACAAGGCCTATACGAAGAAAATATTGTTAGAAAGAATCCTCCAGACCTCAGATGGGTTTTCAGCAACATTAGAACACCATAAAAACTCTTTTTCTTTTTCAAACAAAGTTTTATGTAAGGTCTGGTGGAGTTTTTTCAATGTCTGAAAAAGTTTTTGGATATACAGAAAAACTTACAATAGTTAAAATCCTAAAAGCATTGAACAGATTCTTTAGCTTAAGAGATCTTGAACAAGTACTCGATGTTCCATTTCAAAGCTTGTGGAAATATGTAAATTTAATTGGGTTGCCAAGTGAGGAGGTTGTTGAAAGCATTTCTACAAAGTTAGCAAAGCTTAGAATAGTTGATGAAATTCTTGCCAATGAAGCTAAAAAGTTTAGGTCAAATCCATATAGTCTTTCAATGAACATGGGGTTTCTAGAGCTATATGCACTAAAAATTGCTGCTAGTTTGAAGAATTTCGATATAGATGTTGTTGTTTCACTGTCTCAAGAAGCTTCAACATTAGCTACATTGGTAAGCAATGAAACGGGTGCAGATCTTTGTATTCCATTACCAAATGAAAACCTAAATCCAGAGCTCATAAAAGTTATCTCATATTACTCCACTGCATCAAAAAAGATGAAGATGTTGATATATCCAAGAAATTGTGTGAAGGAAGAGAAGAAGGTGTTTCTTTCAGACCTTATTCTCATAGACCTAGACAAATTTGAAGCCGTTAATGCATTGATTAAGTCTAAAGATAGTAAGGTATTTGGAATAGCAACAATCTATATTTCGAAAAATGCTCTGGAAAAGCTTGCATCTCATGATATAAAAATTGTTTATCATGTGGATGTTCTATAAAACATAATTACATTCTTGTCATGCGTATAAAAGGAGATCTCTGTATTTTTAGCCTATGTTACAAAAATTTAAGTTACACTATTTATAAAGGTAAATAAGTTTAGGTGTGACAATATGTCCAAGAAGCCTGGGAAGAAAGCTGAGAAAAAGGAAGAGAAGAAGGCTGAGAAAAAGGCAAAGAAGTAAACAAGTAAATAATTCATTATATTTAAATCTAATTCACTTTTTTAAACATTGTTTCACTGGTTCAATTCCCTCAATTTTATCAATGGATCACCAACATTTACAAAAGATCCTTTTGAAACAAAGATTTTTTCTACAACACCTTTTCTAGGCGATGTAATCTCTATTTCCATTTTCATGGACTCTATAACCACAATTGCATTGCCTTCGCTGATAAAATCACCCTCCTTCACATAAACATCAACAATTCTACCCGGTATCTCAGCTACTACTACCAGTTCTCCTGGTCTTAACTCTATTCTTGGATAAGTATTAGATACTGCAAAGCTTTTTCTAGTAACCTCAACAATGTATTCTCTATCATCAATCCTAATTCTATATACATTCTCTTTTTCCTGAAATATGTAAACCTCTACTTTTCTGTCTCCACTTCTTACAGATAGTTTACGCCATTGCATGCTAAATCGCTTAACAAATACGTAGACTGTGGTAAATATGGGTTACGCTACCACACGATTTCACATTAACTACTCCATAGGATGTAATTGTCATTTTGTGAAACTTCTTAAAAATATTTAAGCTTTGGGTTATTGGTTTAAACAGTGCAGTTTTTATAAATCATGATAACAAAAACATATTGTGACGTGGGAGTGCCTTGGACATTGCTATAATACCTAATTCACCAATCTATGTCTATGGCGAAGCAGCAAAGGTCGATGTAGTTATCTATAGAGATGTTCCTTGTGAAGAATTTGAGGTTTCTTTTGAATCCAAGTTCGTTATTTCAAATAGTGAGAGAAAAGTTTTTTCTGATTTGAGGAAAGTGAAGGGTGGTGTTGAGGTTTCTACACAGTTTGTATTTGAAATACCACGTGCTGAGAGTTCAGAGTATGTTTTAAGGCTTTTTGCCAAGGTTAGGGGGTGTGGTGAGGAGGCTTCTGAAAATATAAACCTTTCTGTTTATGGTGTTGTTCAAAAGCTTGTTAATCTAGTTATTGTTTGGCATAATCACCAACCACCAAATTATTTACCAAGTGGTGCCTATTTTGCTGACTATCCATTTAAATGGGTTATTTACAATTTGTTTGAGCCATATGCCTTGGGAGGTCCTTACTATATTCATGCAAAAGTCTATGAAATGTTTCCAAAAGTTAAAACAACTGTTAATCTCTCTCCAAGTCTTTTAGCTCAGTGGAGAGAAGCTATTGAAAGAGGCTATGTAATGGAGAATGGGGAAAGGATTTTGCCTAGCGATAGAAGAATTGAGCTTATTAAGGAAACTCTTGAACTCTATAAAAAGCTTGCAAATCAAAACTCCATAGAGATTCTAACATCTGTATATGCACACACCATCCTGGGGTATTTAATTCATAGATTTGATATGGAGGAGGTTATTAGAGATGAGCTAAGATTGGGAATGGAGATAACAAAAGAGGTCGCGGGTTTTGAGCCTCATGGTGTTTGGACACCTGAAATGGCTTGGCATAACAGGCTTGGCTCTATCTATGCTGATATGGGTTTGGAGTATACCATTCTTTGTGGAAAAAGCCATTTCACTAGAGCTATAGGAGATAAAACAACTATTTACGAGCCCTACGAATTTGTTGGTAATGGGAAGAGAATCAAGATTTTGTTTAGAGATCAGGCAATTAGTGATTTGATAGGCTTTAGAAACAACTTTGCTAATAGAGTAGAAGCTTTGAAAGCAGCACTAGACACAGTTCTCAACATTGTTAGTAGAAGAGGCTTTGTAACAATTGCTTTAGATGGTGAAAACTGGATGATATTCTCTAAGTATCCTAAAAACACCTATCCATACTTTGTAAAGCTATATGAATACATCAATACCTTGCAAGAGAAAGGCTTCTTAAAAAGTTTAACTGGTTATGAAGCTGTGAAGACTTGTGGTGATAGCTGTAGAAAGATTTTGTATATTCCAACAAATTCGTGGGTAAACAGTTTCCACAAATGGGATGGTGAATTGAACGAACAAAGATATATGTGGTTTGAAATTGAAAAAGCTTATCAGAGACTCAAGATATATAAGCAATTGATTGGAGAAACAAAGGATATTAAAGAAGCTTACTGGGCTTTGTACCACGCTATAGATAGTGATTATTGGTGGACAGAGTTTTGGAATCCAAGAGTTATAAAGACTTGGCTTGAGGAACTTCACAAAACTTTGAATAGTATAAAAATTGTTTAGCTTTACCTAATCACTATATTCTCTATGTGTACATTGCTTGGAATTTCTTTGTGAGGCCATATCTTAACATTTCTAAGTGTTGAACCATCACCTACAATAACATCGTCACCAATTACGGAATTCTCTATTCTAACATTTTTACCTATCTTAGTATGTCTACCCACTATGCTATGGGAAATTACTGTTCCAGAATCAATTCTGCATCTATCCATAACAACACTATAGTGTATGGAAACACCATCATTGATTATAGTGTAATTGTCTACAACACTATTTGCAAGCGAAACATTTTTTCCTATTTTAACGTGACGACCTATTAGATTATCTCCATCTACTTTGATATTTCCAGACAAAATGTTTTGAAGTATTTGCTTATGTAGCTCCATAGACTCTTTGCTTTTTCCCTGAACCTTAACATTTCTTGTTAGCATTTTAGCCTCTAACTCTTCTGGAGGTAGATTTCTAAGCATGTAGAATACAGCCTCGAGATACCTCTCTGGAGTTCCTATGTCGAACCAGTAGCCCTTTAACTCAAATGCGTAAACAGGTAGTCCACTCTCTATTGCAAGAGGTATTATGTGCTGTCCAAAATCCATTAAACCTCTTTCTCTATACTCCATCACCTTTGGTGATGATATAAAGTTTCTAAATTCCTTTGACAATATGTACACACCTGTATTCACATACCTGCTGGGAGCTTCTTCAATGCTCTTTGGCTTTTCAACAAATTTTCTTATTCTCCAATCCTTATCTAAATCAGCAACACCAAAATGTCTAATCTCCTTAGCATCATCTAAAAACTTAACAGCTATACTCATGAATGCTGATTTCTCTTTGTGACTAGAGTAGAACTTGGCTAAATCAATATCGAATAGCAAATCACCTTGAGCAACAAGAACTTCTTCCTTAATATCGTAATACTCCATAATAATTCTAACACTATCAGCATTACCAATACTATCCTCGTTAGGCTGATACCTTATTCTAACATCTGGAAAACCATACTTAAGTCTAATCTTCAAACCCTCACCAAAATAATCATAAACCTCCTTATAATTAAAATAGCCACTCACACCCATATAGAACTCTGTAACTCCCTGATTAGCAAGCTTAACAATTGTAAACTCTATCAAAGGCCTATTAAGAAACCTAATAACAGCTTTGGAAGTCTCAACAGTTAAGGGGTACAGCCTGGTACCCAAACCCCCAAGGGGAAAAATAGCTTTTCTAAGCACACAAATCCCCCAGTAATACTAAAAGTGCCAGCAAAGTAATAAACGCTTTGTATGGAGCTAGTAACAATCATGTAAAACACATACTAAAACATTATACCTATATAAATAGCGTCAGACTCGGGTTCTAACATCACAAATCAGTAGCGGACCTATCATCACCAAAAACAGTAAAAATAACCAAAAGATAAAAAGTCTATAATAAATAAAAAGATAAATGGGCCCGTAGCTCAGCCAGGACAGAGCGCCGGCCTTCGGAGCCGGTGGTCCGGGGTTCAAATCCCCGCGGGCCCGCTACTCAAAACATTTCTCTTCATGAAAACCTTAATATCCTCCCCTATAGATCTTAACTTATGGATAAGTCAGGAAACTCATGGTCGGACTAAGATTTGAATAATGATCAGTTTAGAATGATTAATGTCCAAGTTTAAATGATGACACTAAGTGTAGTTCGTATATTAAGAATGAACTTGGCTACAATAGAACTTGTATTATTCTAGGTTTATCTATGTCTATGTCTTCAAGACTTGTTTTCATAATGATCTCCAGTTCCACGGCTTGGTTTGTGAGGATTTAATTGATTATTTGCAGATGCTACTTTATAGAAATGGATTTAAGCATATTTTCATTATTCCACAAAGCATCTAAAGAACTTCTGAAGAAGTTAGTGTAAAAATAAGATTATGGATTCTAACATCTAATTGCTTCTTCAGCTGATTGAATCCCGTCGAGAGGATTTTCGGAATTGTGCAATTTACCATATTAGCTGAAGAGATCTAATTTAGAGGGATTTAATTTCACTAACTCCTACTTGAATTTTAAATCTGCTTTTTTCTAGCATCAAGCACATTTGCAAGTTCTCTATTCAATAGCTCATATGAATTTTAATATAATGCTAGTTACTTTTCGAAGTGTGGTAGATCATAGAAAGATTCTTTGATTTTTATCATTTTCTTCATAAATTTATGGTATAAAGCTCCTATACCCATGGCTTTCTTTGTAATATTCAACACTTAGAAATGAGTGAGGTATCTAGGAATACTTAACTATTTGATATCTTTCCAAGTTACTTGCTACCATATTGTGACTATCCCTATCTTTTTAGCGACATATATTAGATCTTTGTCTCCTGTTACGATGGGTATATGTAGCTTTTGTGCTAGCCATATTAATGTTGAATCTACAATGCTTAGCGATCTACCTGCTAGTTCCGAAACTTCTTTGAGAATTTTATCGCCTTCAACCTTTATTTTAGCAGACTCGATATAGTCATCTAGTCTTAGCTCTACTACTTTGAAGTATCTTGTCACAAAGGTTTTAAGCTCTTCTTTACTTTTGATAACTGGGATCCTGCCTCTTAACCAGTGAACATATAATTCATAAACGACTGTGGCAGGCAGATATCCTGTGATTTCTCCTTTTCTAATCCTCAGCATAATCTCCTCAGCTTTCTCCCCAAGTTCTCCATAGGCCATAGCAAGTATTGCATATGTGTCAATAATAACTGCTTTTATATTTCTCTCTTCTCCCAATATTCTTTCTCCTCAAGATCTAGCTCATTCTCTGCCTCCTCAGCACTACCAATACAGCACTTCCAGACTCTCTCCCAAAGATCAAGTGGTTTTAGTACAATTCTATCACCCTTAACCTCCAGCATCAAGAGAGATCCCTCCTCAATCCCTAGAGCCTCACGGACACTTTTAGGTAAAACAATAATGCCCTTTCTATGAACCTTAATAACATCCTGATACATAATCTACACCTAGTACAAATCATGCATACCTAACTTATATGTTTAACCACAAGATTAACCAATAAATATTCTAACAAAATATAATTACTAACATGACGAAGAGAAATAATGTAAAAAGTTAGTTAATAGTGAAGAATCTAAAATGATCCTATGTTTTGCATTCTTTTGATGAATGAGGTTTCAACATATGAATCTTTATTAACTCTTAATCGCTATCATATTTTTAATACTTTAAACTTTGTTAAATGATTATATGATTTTAGTTATTTCACTAAAATGTTTGTGAATGCAATAAACCTATGTCTTTAGCTGTTCTAAGAGTTTTCTTGTACTGTTTAGTAGTGATAGAATGTAGTTGAATTCTTGCTCGCCTATCCTCTCCCTCATCTGCTTTAATCTTTCAATAACCTCGTCAATAGAGCTGCTTGCCTGCTCAACATCTCTATTCAAAATATTTATCTGGTTGATGAGCCACTTATCTAACATATATTCAATACGCTGAACCAGATCACCTACTTTACGCTCGACCTCAATGCTTAAGCCATTGTATCCTCTGTGAAAAGTAATTTCATAACCATCATACCCAAAATTAGCATAACCATAACTAGATGATCTCAATACGTACAAAAAACTAATGAGAGCATACTTGCTTATGCCATATCTATTTGTCAGCAGGTTTAACACATTATCAACAAGCTCTGTGGGGGATACGACCATGTCGTTTTCTAAATTTTTCATATCTTTATCCCCAACACCAAATGTCTTCTTTCTCTTAAAAAACAAGTTAAAAACCATTTAATAGACCTCATGACATACAATATTGTTACTCTGCTATAGTCCACTGCAGCAAAATAAAAATGTTAATGCGCATCTATGGTGCTTTCAAGTATGTTAGCTACAAGTTTTTCTTAGCATTTATGTCAATGCTGTTTAAAACAATAAGCACATCTATTTGCTATATTACTATAGATTGTTGTTGGTTTTCTACAATACCTCCAATAACATAGACCTCAGCTTCTTGAATCAAGTCTTTCATACGCTTGCTTATTTTCTCAATATGTTTTCTTCACATTTTCAAATGATCAAAGCAATGCAATACCTAATCTAACTTAACACCTTTGCATACCTCTTCAAGAATTTTCGCAAGCTCTGTAGCTAAAGACAAACACAGCTTTATATCACTAAAGCGTGTGCTTTACATTACCATATCTGCTCATAGCATGTGCTTTCTTCAAATACTATAAAAAAGTCTTCAGTTGTATACTAATAATATCCATGAAGCTCCAAAGATCTAATAAGTATGGCAAGCAACTCCCCTAATCTATGACCTTTTAACCTTTCACTGAACAATTCATTGTAAACAGCCTTTACACATAATTGCAAAGCTTGTTCGATAAAGAACATAGCTAAATCAGTATCAAAAACTTTCTTCGCTTTACATGGGAAAAGCTTTGACCCTTCTTTTCAATATACTTGCATATTCCCTACTCTCACAACCACTTATTGGTTTAATTTAATTAGCTTGATATGAACAAATAAAGCTTTAACTTATAACTGATAACTGAAGGTGAATATTCATAGTTTTCTCTAGCTTAGAATTTCTTCAAACAAAGCCGTTATTTCTGCAATTGAAAGAAAGCATACTTTTCATAAATTTTTATTTTCTACATTATGAATATATGTAGTGGGGTAATCTGTGGCACTGATTCAAAATCCTGTTGTTGAAGCATATAAATCTATGAGGAAAGGAGTGCTATATCTGATAATAGCTTGGCTATTGATAGGCATAGGCCTATCATCTGTTGTGTTTGGCATGTTTAGTTTGTTTGCATTAACTGCGACACGAGGAATGTTTCATGGTATTGGCGCTATAATGGGTCTTGCCATTGCAATAGTGATTATTTTTGCTATTGGATTAGTCATTGCTTTAATAGGTTTGTGGGGCAATTTCATACCTGGTGTTAGCATGCTTGCCAAGGCTATGCCGGAGCTCTCCACAGCTTCTTCGCTTATTAAGATTGGCTTGTTCTATGGCTTAATAGTGTTGTTAATAGGGCTTCTTACAATATTTATAGTCATAGGCATACCAATTATAGTAATTGGTTACATAATGTTAATACTAGGCTACATAGGGCTAATAATACTATGCTTTAAGCTAAACGAACTTGAAAAGAATGTTCTATACTTAGCAGCAGGAATACTATTTATAATAGCAATATTCATAGGTTTAGCAGGGTTTATAGCATGGATACTACTCTACATAGCACTGGGAGACAGCATTGCCAAGGCAAGTCAAGCACAACCAACACCACTCACCACTATAACTACACCACCCTCGCCAGCCTAATCCATTACAATTCCTTATCCTAAATACTCACAAATTTTTCCAAGGCGTCTCCAAGTTGGTAGCTAAGGTTAAAAGCATTGCTGTAAGCAGTTAAAGAATTGCCTGAGTAAACTCTTTTTATAGAATTCCATATTCTTTTAGCGTTTTCAATACTTTCTCCAATTCTTCAAGCAAATCAAAACCTTTTTCAGTTATTCTCAACCTCTACTTCTTCTACAAGCTTTTTCTTCTTGAGAATATTTATGATGTCACTAAGTCTATCATAAGGTACATTAACAAACATTGCCAATCTTGTTGGCAATAACTCCTCTTGCGATAATGTTTTGAGAATTTCATACACAATTTCTATACGACTTCTCTTGGTCTTTGCCATGGTATTTACCTTAGTCTCATGAACGTGCTTAAAGCAAGTATTGTTGCTTCAAAACTTTGCATAGCTTCTGATATTACAGGCAAAACCAGCTTCTCTGTTGTGAGAACTGGTATTAGTGTACGTATGTAAAACGATATTGACAAAACTATGATCAGAGTTCTTGTAACTGTTTGTCTCTACACTTTCATTTCAATCATTTTATGCTCATTCATGATTAAGTGTAGGGACAAATGAAACAATACCCATAATTAATGCTAAAACAATGGCAACTATAACGAGATTATCCATAAGTTTACACATGGAAGTACTCAATGTAAAAACTTATTGCTTATATTAATTCTCTATGTTCAATATTGTAAAAATGCTGCGTAGATAACTGAACAAAGCTTTTCCTTTTTTCAGCAGCACTTCTTAGCACATCGTCTATAGCATTTCTTCCATGAGCATCAATGGCTATGGTTAAAGGCCCAAAATTCTCTACCTCAAAAACCCACACAGCCTCTGGAATGCCCAAATCAAGCCAGTAAACATCTATAACACGTTTAATTGCCTGAGCTGCTAAAACAGCTGCACCTCCTGTAAAAATGGTGTAAACAGCGCCATGTTTCTTGCAAGCATCAACAGTTTTAGACCCCATACCACCTTTCCCAATAATCATTCTAACCCCAAGCCTCTTGATAATCTCATGCTCATATAACTCCATTCTCATGCTGGTTGTAGGCCCTGCTGCAACAACTCTCCAACTATTATCTTCCTTAACTACAACAGGACCACAGTGATAAATAACTCCATTGCTTAAATTAAATGGAAGCTTCTCACCCCTATTTATATACTCCACTATCCTCTTATGTGCAGCATCTCTAGCTGTGTAGACTACTCCATACAAATAAACAATGTCTCCAACATTTAGTTTTCTAATATCATTCTCTGTCAAGGGGGTTACAAGCTTATACACATCACCCATTACAATAACACCTACTGCTCTATGGTGTAGCTACCATCAGGCTTTATAGTTATAAATGCTCTTCTAGCAGCCCAGCACTGAAATGCTATTGCTATGGGGTATGTTGCTGGATGTCTATATGCATATTCTACATGTACAGCAAGTGCTGTTGAAGCTTTTCCACCCATGCCCATAGCTCCTATGCCAAGGTCGTTAACCATTCTAAGTAGCTTTTCCTCAAGTTCTGCAACAAATGGGTTTGGATGTCTAGACCCAATTTTCCTAATAGTAGCAGCTTTTTTAGCCAGGTGCATAGCCAAGTCAACTGTTCCACCAATTCCAACACCTATAATTGTTGGAGGGCAGGGCATTGCACCAGCCTTGATAACTGCATCAAGAACAGCTTCTTCAATGCTTTCAATTCCTTTGCTTGGAACAGCCATATAAAGTGTTGAAACATATTCTGAGCCTCCACCCTTAGGCACAACAACAATTTCAAGAGAGTCACTTTCCAGGTTAACACCATCCCAAATAATTACAGGAGCAAACCTTCCAGTATTGTCACCACTATTAAGACCAGTGAAAGGATCAACACTATTTGGTCTCAAAGGAATTTCCACTGTAGCTTTTCGTGTGGCTTCAACTAAAACACTTTCAATGTATTGAATACCTGGGAACCTAGCCCCCAACCTAACATAAAATGTTATTATTCCCGTATCCTGACAAAGTGGTGCACCAAGCCTTTCTGCAAGCTCAACATTCTTGAGAATGGCTTCTAAATGAGCTTTTGCAGCAAGAGATGACTCTTCTTCGTAAGCTTTTTTAAGAGCGTTTTTAACATCGATAGGGAGATACACCACGGCTTTACGTAAACCGTCAACAACTGCTTTAACCATAGATTCTCTTAAATTTAAGTTCATGTATATCACATTTGCATTTGATTTTACACAAAACATTTATTATCTTTTTAGCAAAGAATAAGATAATAAATTGTTTCACAATTTAATTACTGGAAAAGGATTGTGCTATGGAGAAAAGCAAAAAGATTTTCGTAGGCAGAATAAGATTTAATGTCATTACTAGAATTGGAAGAATCAAGGGTGTTGAGTACGGCAGTAAGATTGAAGCTAAGGATACGGATAGGGAATAAAGCTATAGAGACTATAGCACTTCTTAATAGCGGATTCGAGGCCCCTACACCACAGCTGTTAATACCAATAAGCATTGCTAAAGCCCTTGGTCTTTGGCCGCCAGAAGATGCTATTGAAGTAACCTTGGAAACTGCAGGAGGACCTTTGAAAGCTTGGTTCTATCCTAGAAAAAGCTTTTGCCAAGGTTGTGGCTGAGGATGCTGAATCGAAGGAGGTTGAAGTAGATGTTATAGTTTCTCCACTAGGTGATGAACCATTGATAAGCGATATGCTTGCAGAGGAGTTTGAAATAGTTGTTGAGTCTTTTGGAAGGGGTTTGTGGAGGTTTCGATGGGAGCAGAAGCTGAGGAAAAGTGAAAAGAGATTGTGAAGTTTCAAAAGTAAATTGCTACAGAATTTTTCTAAGCATATCTAAAAGCTTTTCAATATTGTCAACATTTATCAATGCTCTTAGAAACGTATATCCTATGCTTGCATCAAGTTCATAGAAAGGTTCTGCAGAGCTTTTTGCAATTATCTCCAAAAAGCTTTTGTATGCACTAGCATGTTTTTCTAGCTCACTCAATTCCACTGTTTTTGGAATCTCCATGTTTATAGATATTGTAAATCTCCCTTCTCTCTCTACAACCTCTATCACAACATCATCTCTATGAATCCTCACACTTTCTTCAGCCTCGAATCTTACACCAATTTGTTTTAGCAATTCTTTAACTTTTTCTATCCATTCAGAGCCTTCTCCTTGATAAATAAGCTCCTCTTCCAAATTTTATCACCAAAAATCTATTTATGTAGTCTAAACATAAGGTTTTTAGCTGCTTTGCTTTTGCTGAAGCTCAAGCAATTTTCTGTACTCTAAACTATGTTGTTTAAGTTCTTCCAACACATCATTATTTGATTTAATAAGTTTATTAACTAAATGCAGATACCTTGCAACCCTAACAGCATCTGGCGATATCTCAACAACCTTCTCTCCATCAACTACAACATAATGCTTTTTATTGATTTTCTCTCCAAGAATATACTCAGCCTCATTAACAGCTGCGTGAAGCTGAAAGCAATGTGGACTTCCATCAACAGTCACAACGGTTACCGACCTTGGTTTAGATGATCTTATAATGCTTGCTATTTTTCCATATAGAGCTGGGTGTTCTCTTTCTGGACATGCATACAATACTACCTTTCCCTTTGCAAGCTCCTCAACAAAACTGTTGTTTATTATTTTGAGGCAAGCTGACACAATTACTAAGTCTCTATCCTTTAAACATGGCGTCTTAACCCATGTGCTCCAAACCCACGATTAACACAAGCTCATGTAATCGACCTCCTCCAAGCCTATTTAAAAGATCATTCATGGAAATACTTTTTCTACTCTTAAGCCATTTCTCAAGAAGCAAAAACACACAGTACTGGCCACACATTGTACAGCTCTTCAAATTACCTTCAAATTGTGTTCTCATTATTAAAGCTCTTCTTGGGTCTGGAGCCAACTTTATTTGCTTTTCCCAGTCGAGCATCGCTCTTGCAATGCTTATTTCAGCATCTACTCTACCAGCTCTTGAACCAAGCTTAACTAAATCACCTGCATGAGCAGCTATTTTAGCCGCTATAAGCCCTTCCTTAACCTGTTCAACATTTGGTAAACTGAGATGTTCCGATGGCGTTAGATAGCAAATGAGGTCAGCACCAGCAGCAGAAGCTATTGCAGCACCAATAGCAGTTGCTATGTGGTCATAGCCAACAGCAGCATCTGTTACAAGAGGACCTAGAACATAGTATGGCACACCCCCACTTAAACTCTTCATAAGTCTTATATCAGCAACAATTTTGTCTAAAGTCATGTGACCAGGTCCCTCAATCATTACCTGAACGCCTTTGTTTATAGCATCTCTGGCAAGTCTTGCATTGTTAACAAGCTCAGCTATTTGAAGCTCATCATGAGCATCAAATATTGTTCCAGGTCTAAGAGCATCACCTAAGCTAATAACAGCATTGTATTCTTTAAACAATTCTAGTAAATAATCCCAGTGCTTGATGTATGGATTTTCAGAATTGTTTTCAACCATCCAAACAGCTAGCATAGAACCACCTCTACTAACAATTGGCATAAGCCTTTCACTTCTCAAAGCCTTTTCAGATAACTCTCTAGAAATGCCAGCATGTATAGTCATAAAGTCTACTCCATCCTTGAGATGCTTCTCAACAACAGCTAAAAAGAAATCAGATGGAATAGAAACACCATACTTCGCAACACCCTCAATCCAAGCCTGATAAGTTGGCACAGTACCAAAGGGCAATGGTTTAGAAACCTCCATAAGTTTCCTCCTAACCTCATCTAGGTTACCACCAGTGGATAAATCCATTATTGTGTCAGAGCCCATCTCAACAGCAACTCTAGCCTTCTTAATCTCCATATTCAAATCAGCAACAGTTCCACTGGTACCGATATTAACATTAACCTTCGTTGAAAGTCCCTCACCAATAGCAACAGGCTTTACATTATCTCTTTTCACATTGCCAAAAACAATTATCCTACCACTCTTAACTCCTCTCCTAATAAACTCCACATCAACAGCCTCAAAACTAGCAACAGATTTGAGTATAGCATCATCAAAACTTCTTAGAGTCATCAACAACAACCTTTTTATTAATTATATGTTGAATATATGTAAGTCAAAGAAGTATATAACTCTAGCTATTATTGTCACAAAACTAGTCATGATGTTATTTAATAAAAACTTGATTCTTTTTGATAAGAATGCGAAACAGGTGTTCTGACCTAAAAACCTCAACTCATTCACTTATCACTTTTCCTTGTCTCCAATACACCATTTAGAATACTTATAATTTCCTGAACTCTAGCTTTTATCTCATTTAATGTTTCTTGAGAAAGCTCAATATCATGATTCCAAAGTTTTTTAATTACATCAAACATTTCCCTTAGCCCTACATATGACGCTATTTCTATAGCTCTATTTATTTTTCTTATATTCTTCTCTATATCACTTAGTCTACTTTCCATGTATTTCCAACCCTTTTCTGTAAGTGAATAAACCCTTCTATTGCCTTCTACAACAGAGTTCAACAAGCCCTCTTTTTCAAGTTCGTGAAGAGTTGGATAGAGAACCCCGCTACTCGGTACATACATTTTTATTGTTTGTGACAAAAACCTCTTTATTGCATATCCATGTGCTTTTCCAAGCTTCATAAGAGAATATAGCACAAGATCTTTGAAGATGCCCCTAATATTTACCAATATAAAGTCTATTTCAAGGATATTGCTCTTCTTCTCCATAAAAACTCACAATTTTTGTATTACTATACTTTCTCATAGACTAACCTAAATTAAATTTAATTGTACAAATGCTTAGTTAAAGCATATTAGAAATGTTGGTGAAGGGTATTCGACCCCGTCGGCTTCTCTCTTCATTCTCCTCGGTTTCCGAGGTGTCTGAGAGAGCCTGTTATAGCTATTCTAAAAATGCTTAAAAATTTTATGCATTAAAACATGTGTTGGAGTGAATGTAAGATGGTAAGGGAAATTATAGTTGTTGATAATGTCACCAAAGTTTATAGAGTTGGTGATGTTGTTACACAAGCTCTTAGAGGTGTTTCTCTAAAAGTATTTGAAGGAGAAATAATTTCGATTATGGGTCCTTCTGGTTCTGGAAAAACAACTCTTCTTAATATGATTGGTCTTCTAGATAAGCCATCGAGTGGAAGAGTTATTATTGATGGTATTGACGTTTCTAGGCTTGGCAGCAGAGAGATTGCTAGTATTAGAAATACTAAAATTGGTTTTGTTTTTCAATTCTTTAACTTAATAAACAGATTAACTGTCTTGGAAAACATTGAAATGCCTTTAATACCAAGGGGAATACCAAAATCAAAAAGAATTGAAATGGCTAAAGAAGCTCTTGTTAAAGCTGGTGGAGATGTTTCATGGTTGCCTAAGAAACCAACTCAGTTATCTGGTGGTCAGCAGCAGAGAGTTGCTATCGCAAGAGCTATTGTTGGTAATCCAAGAATTGTGCTAGCTGATGAGCCTACAGGTAATCTTGATAGAGCAAGTGCAAAAGTGGTTATGCAAACATTTCTAGAGTTGAACAAAATTGGAACAACAATAGCTATCGTTACTCACGACCCGGAAATAGCTAATTGCACTCAAAAGATATACATCATTAGAGATGGTCAAATAGTTTCTATTCAAATACCTGATACAAGTAAATGCATTCTTAACACATATTGATTTTCGGTTTTCACATTAAAGATTGTATTTGCAACAAAAAGCTCTGCTTGTCAATGTTAGTGGAAAAGAGTATGTGAATAACATGGGTTTTTGACTAAAATTACAAAAACTTAAAAATAAAGCTAAGAGCAATACTGTGTCTGCAGACATAACCAAGAAAATTGCTATGTTAAGGTGTTAAAATGTTTGTAAAGAACAAACATTTCACTACATGTGCAATAGCTTTGCTACTGATATTGCATTTAATTTTATTTGCTTTCATTTCCACAAGCTATGCTCAGCAGCAACCATTTATTTTAATGAGGTATAGCTACAAATCATCTGCAAACACAAATACTATTTATCCAGGAAGTAGAAACGTTGTTTTAACCATAAATGTGCTGTATAATGGCTCTTCAACTGCATTTATATCAGCAGGCTGTATAAATCTTCCACCTAGCTTCTCAATAACAAGAGGCTATAGTTCTTGCTCACCTCCACAAACACCAAATGGTTCAACGTATAGTGTTGTAGAGCCAGGAGATGTTATAGTTTTTGAATATCACATAGATGTTGACAGCTCAACTGCGCCTGGCACATACATAGCTAATCTAACAATCTATTACAGGGTTAGCGGATCACAGTTTTCAGCATCCTTGAGTAACATAGCAATAACTGTTTCCCAGTATCCACCAATAAGTGTAGAAGTTGTTGATTGGTATTGGAATCCTGATGCATATCCTGGTAGTCAGGGTGTATACCTTTATATAACACTTAAAAATAATGGAAATTCGAATATAGTTCAAGCAAATAGTGTTGTGGAATTACCACAGGTATTTACACCTAATCGCATAAGGTATCAGTTCTCCAATCTGGGCAAAAACCAAACAACAACAATATCGCTAGGACCCATATCAATATATTCAAATGCATTGCCAAACACACAATACCTTGTTAAACTAAAGATTAATGCAACTATGTCTACAGATGACAATGTTATTTATAGTGCACAGGGAAGTGCAACATTTTATGTAACAGTTTCTCAAGCTCCACAACTTCTCATACAAATTATTGACTATGGAGTTGAGACACCAAAACCTGTGGAAAATGCTATTGGAACAAGATTCTACATGACTATAATGAATAAGGATTTCAAAAATATTCGAAGCATAACAGCATATTTCACAATTCAAAGTAATGGATCATTCTACAACAACTCTTTAAAAGCTACAACAATTTCTCAACAAACATTGGCATATGGGGATGTTGAAACATTATATAGCCCACCAATAATTTTGGGAAACAGCAATACAATATCAATTTCTGTGAAGCTCATAATATTTGGGGATGATAATGGAGCCGAGTTTTGGAGTGAACAGATATACTCATTCAATATTCCAATTCAGAAACCATCCATAGATCTAGTTATAACCAATGTTTATTGGTCTTCTGGAGAGGTGTATGCCGGTACTGAGGGAGCAACACTAAACATTGATTTACTAAACTATGATGTTATTGATGTAAGAGATGCAGCAGCTGTTCTTCAGCTTCCCAAAGGCTTTTACCCATCAACAATCACGGTATCTGGAATCAATATTCAGAGAGGTTCAGCAGCAACTCTTTCATTTTCAGGCATATCAATTCTAACCAATGTTGCTTTTGGAGAATACCCAGCAAAGCTACTTGTTAATGGAATTGCTTTTGACCCATCTACAAATACCTTCTACAAGTTTTCATCTACCTACACTATAAGCATTAAGGTTTTTGAAAGGCCTTTTACAAGAATATTCAATGTTTCCTCTAGTGGATGGGTAGAGAACAAAGTATATACAACTTCTGTTGGTGTTCATGCCTATGTTTATTTACAAGTTTCTTCACCTGGATATAGAGTTGAGGGAATTAAAGTTAGTGTTTATCTTCCTAAGGAAATGGTTTTTGAAAATGGAAATAGAAGTACAACAATTGTTTTAGGCAATAATGTTTATAGCTATGGACAAAGCATCCGCATAGAGATTGGCCCAATAGATGTTGTTTCAACAGCTGATGGTCTTTATCCGATAATACTTAGAGTAGACTATCTCTCAACAACAATAAAAGGTGGTGGTTACTGGTCTAATGAATATTACACAATACTTTTACCGATATATAAGCCGTTGCTAAACATTTCGTTGATTGACTATGGATGGGAAAACCAGATAACAACATCTGAGACAAGTGGAGCATCAGCATACTTCACACTACAGTCTCTTTCAATAGATACTATACAGAACATTGTTTTAAGAATTGAAGTATCCAATGCAGCATTTTTAGATGGTAGAAACATCTCTGTACAGATAGTGAATGGCCCTATAGACTATGGATCAATTCAAACAGTGGTGTTTAGAAACATTGAGGTTAACAATGCTAGTGGTGTTGAAGCAAAACTATATTTGAGTGCTGTGGTAAGTAGTGGTAGAGGATCATACTACAGAGCATGGACAGAGTATAGAATTTCTCTAAAAATCATGAACAATTTAAACACTTTTAGAGTAGTTGCTTTACATACACGTTTAAATAATGCTTATGCACCGTTATTGCCATCAGCAAGAGAAGTAACAATTTCTATCACTATCGCAAATACAAAAACATACCAAGTTGCATGGACAAAGCCTGAGATTGTTTTACCGAAAGAACTTAAACTAAATGATGTTACAGGAACATGCTTAAATGGTGTTTCCTCTGGAGGTATATGCACTATTGACTTAAATGTTGACATTGCAACAACGGCATCTCCAGGGGTAAAGAATATAACTATTCACCTTACCTATGCTGTGAGAAGCGGACAGGCATTAGTAATTCTCAAAGAAAAGCTGTTAATACCAATTGCAATAGCTTCATACAGTTACTACAAGCCAGAAATCAGCCTCGTTTCGGTGTATTGGGGTGGTCCACAAGCACCAACAAGAGTGTTGATAGGTCAGAGAAATGCTCCATTCACAGTCACAGTAATGAACAGAGGGTACTACCCCATTAGTGGTGTTCATATTTATGCAAAGCCTTTGAACAGCTCTATAACATTGTTCAAGGAATCAGATGTTTGCTCTCCTCAACTAGCTCCTGAAGCATCATGTAGTGTTACACTATATGCTGATCTAGCCAGTATTGATAAAGCTGGAAACATACTCTTCAAAATCACTGTTGCTTACACATTTACATATTTTGGCACAAACATCAATGATTCGCAAAACTTTACTGTAACACTGCTAGTAGATGCACCAGCTTCTGGAAGAGGTTTGGAGATAGTTGATGTTTCCTGGAGCAATAACTGGCCTGTTTATCCAAATACAGAAAACGTTACACTTGTGATAACAATTGCAAATAGATGGCCATATAGAATATCTGGAGTTGATATAGAGCTTAAACTTCCACAAGGTTTTTACACAAAGTATGGATCAGTGGCAAAAACATATGTTGCAGGACCTATAAACAGTCTTCAGCAATTCACGGTAACACTTCAAATATCTGTTGGGAATGTGAAGCCAGGTAGGTATTTTGCAGAGCTTGTAACTAGCTATGTTGTTGAATCGGGATCTCCAAACACCTTAGTTACTGAGAGATATGGTGTAAGTCTCATTGTGAATGATTTAAGCAAGAGTATTGATGTTGTTTCTGTGCAGTGGATTGGTAAAACACCACAGCCACCAGAGTATGGAGCAATGCTTATGATTGTTGTTAGAAACAATTATAATCCATCAATGAAAGGAGTTGTTCTTAACATAAACCTTCCCAAGGGTTTCACATCATCTGATGCCAACAGCTCAAAGGTTTCCATACCAGCTTCAAACATAAATGTTTTGCAGCAGCTTCAAGGAATTCAACAACTAAGATATTCAAGCATGCAGCAGTACATGGCATCAATATTATTGCAACAGAGTCCAGCAAGTGCACAAAGCTTTGGATATGGTGATTTGCTGTATTTCTATGTGAAACTGAATATAGTAACGAATAAAACAGGCTTTTATGTTGCAAATGGTACTCTCAATTTTATTGATCAGTGGAACAATGTTAGAGAAATACCAATAGCAATAAATATTAGTATTTTGGGCTCTGCTAAAATAGTTGATGTTTTTGCACCTACAACAGTTAAAGTAGTTAAGGGTGTTGCAACACTTGATATAGGCGTTGCTAACAAGGGCTCTGCACCGCTGTACAATGTTTATGTGTATCTCATTCCATATGCATCAATGCTTATACCACAGCAAGCAGTTAAATACATAGATTTGTTGCCACCATCAAAAACCGTTAATGTGAGTTACAAACTTGTTTACAACCCCATTTCCATTTCCATGGGAGGTACACAAACATATTTAAGATACATGAGCGTGCCATTTTCTCTTTCACTAGTTTATAAAGATGTTAATGGCAATACACAGTTCTTCAACACATCAATAGCTGTTTTGATAGAGCCATTCATAGACATATCCCTTTTAGATTCCAAGGCAACTCTTTCAGGAAAATCATTGTCTATTTCAGGAACTGTTGCAAATTATGGAATAGCATCAGCAAGAAGTGTTGTTGTTAAAGCAATTTATGGCAATTCCTATGGAGAAACACTAGTTGGCGACATAGATCCTGCATCTCAATCCGCATTTAGAATAGAAATAAATGTAAACAACATTAGCAGCAACACTGTTGTGCTAAAGATAGTGTATAGAGATGAATATGGTAGAACAGATGTTATTAACTACACAGTTCCAATTATAATACAGCAAACAACATCAACTGTAACGATATCGCAACAAGAAGCAGTTATATACAATCACTATGTCATTATAGCAATTATTGCTACATTTCTTACTGTGATAGGCTACTTCCTGTATAGATATGTAAAGATCCATGCTAAAGCCATTGAAGGCTCTATAGAAAGAATTAAATGTAGGTAATTTTCATGTTATTCATTCAATTCTTTTTAGACATTTTCAAGCTTGCATTCAAAACACTTACAGAAAGAAAAACAAGAGCTACACTAACAATAATTGGAATTGCAATAGGTCCACTAGCTCTTGTCATGATATCAAGTGTTATAGATGGCTATGGAGATTATATAATTAATCAAATTGAGGGTCTTGGACAAAATGCCATTGTTCTTTTTCCAGAATCTGGAACAAAATTCAGTGATAGTGACTTAAATCTGATAAGGTCTTTACCAGGTGTTAAAAGAGTTGAACCATTTTACTCTATACAAGCACAGGTCAGGGTGGGCACACAAACAAAAATTGTTTTTGTATATGCAATACCAATAGACATTGTTTTTGAGTCAATAAGAGGATTGGAAATTCTCGAGGGCTATACACCATCTGAGTCAGATTATCTAAAAGCTGTTGTTGGATATAAAATAGCTTTTGATGATAATGGCAACAGGGTTTATGATCTTGGAGATGTTATTACATTGACATATATGAAAACAGCTGGTGGTAA
Organism: Ignisphaera cupida; assembly: GCF_030186535.1. Taxonomy (NCBI): domain Archaea; kingdom Thermoproteati; phylum Thermoproteota; class Thermoprotei; order Desulfurococcales; family Desulfurococcaceae; genus Ignisphaera; species Ignisphaera cupida. The sequence goes on from NZ_JASNVW010000001.1 coordinate 390,845, forward strand.
AACGGAAATTAGAAGAGCTTCTGTTTCCATTGCAGCTATTCTTAAGGAATTTGGAGGAGCATTTATTCTAAGTCCTGATACAACAATTTTTCTTCCTCTTTCAGCTGGTCAAAGAGTTCTGGGTTTAAATGAGTGGAGTGGAATATTTATATTGGCAGAGAAAAGCGAGTATGTCCCCATGCTTGTTAAGCAGCTTCAGCAAATATATGGAAACTCAGCATCTGCGATTTCGTTTCAGAGTATTGCAAATATTGCTAGCTCCATTATTGGCGCAATGAATTTCATATCCTTTGCAGCATCACTATCAGCATTTGCAGTTGCAATAGCTGGTGTAGCAGCAACAATGATAACATCTGTCATTGAGAGAACAAGGGAAATAGGTGTTTTAAAAGCTCTTGGATTTACAGATTTTCAAGTTCTTGTAATGATTCTCATGGAAAGCATTGTGATGAGCTTAATTGGTGGAGCTATAGGCATTTCATTAGGTGTTATAGGTGCTCATGCTTTAGCATCTAGAGGATTTGAGATAAGAGCTGCTGCAGAAGCTATTATGGTTGTTAAAGCCGCTCCAAAGATAAGGATCTACACAATTGCAAAGACACTTGGACTAACAATTCTTGTTGGTATTGGTGGGGGCATTCTACCTGCTTACAGAGCAGCTAAAATACCTCCAGCTGTAGCTCTTAGATATGAATGAGTGAGTATGTTGAGAAACATAGTTGAAGAAGCATTTAGAATAGCGAATATTGTTAGTAGCTTTGGGGAAGTTGTTGGTGGTTCGAGGAAGGAGTTAGCTCTTTTAAATATTATTAGAGGTTTTTTAGATGGGTATGGGGATGATGTTTACCTAGATCCGGTCCCAGTTACTTCGTGGGAAGAAAGCTATTGTTTTATTGATATCCGTGGAGAGACTTATAGATGTGCAGTTCAACCACCTGCTCAAATCGATGTATGTGAAGAAATTTTGCAAAACAACATCACAATATTTAGTGCAGCAGAGATCATAACAAAAAATCTCTCATATAGTAGCATCTATGACAAAATTGTAATTGTTGAAACACCTCGTGATCCAGACGACATAGCCACTATTGCAAGGATTTTGAGTCTTTACAGCCCCAGGCTAATAATTTTTTCTGATGTTCACAACACCATAAGAAGAATAGTTGTTTTAGAAAATTTGGTTGCTTTGTATGAGGAAGCCTTACCTATAAAGACACCAGTAATTGTGGTTCCCTTTTCTGTTGCTAGAAAAATTGTTGAATTTGGAAATGCAGAAATATGTGCAAAATCAAGTACTGTTCAATCTTATGGCTATAACCTGATAGCAAATATTCATGGCAATGGCGATAGAAGAATATATGTTACTGCACACCATGACCACTGGCTTTCAGGAGCCTCAGACAATGTTTTGGGTGTGGCAATAGCAATTGCATTGTTTAGACATTTATCTCGTTTTAAGTTATTGAAGAAGGGGTTGTCATTAGTTTTGTTTACAGCTGAAGAGGGGTTTCCCCAAAAACTAAACTCTTTTTACTGGCTTGTTGGCTCAAAACATTTTGTTTCCAAGTATTTTCACAAGCTTTTTGATGAAGTAGAAACTGTAATTAACATTGATGTTGTTTACAGTAGCAATATAGTTGTTTCAACGTCGAATCCAATATTGGAGAGTGTGTTAATGAAGAATGGATTTAAATTAAAAGGTGATGATATTGTTTTTGACTCTTTTTCATTCTCAATGGTTGGAATACCTTCGCTAACAATCAACTCTTTTCAAGATGCTTTAAGAGATGGTGTATACCACAGTGAATTAGATGTTGTTGAAAGTGTTAATAGCGAAGCAGTTTCAAGATATATGGAAGTATTGATGAATATTCTCAATATTGTTGATGAGAATGAGTTAAGCAACTTGAATTTTGTTGAAAATGCTATAGCCTCTAAAATTGTTAGCTCTGCTCCTAACCTAGATGTTATTGAATCTCTTTACCTCTTTCTCAAGGCCCTAGAAAAATGCGGAGTTGTTAACAGGAAAATGTTTTTGAAGCTGCTTAGCAGAATTGCTTTAAAAACTTATGTTGGAATGGATATTGGTGAAAAACTTGGTGTTAGGGAATTCACAAAATTTTTGATGTGTGAAGATAATGTTTATTCTATTCCTGTGAGAATTGTGAAAACAATTGATGAGTGTTATAGAGACTATAGATTTAATATAGACTTGCTAAGAAATATAATTTGTGCGGTGTGTAAGTAGAAAATATTAAAATGTAGTGGTATATGGTTATGCAACCAAATCAAATCATTAACAAAGATGAATTGATGATTCTTCAAAAAATTCTGAATGAGCTTTCTAAACCATTTGTTGGCAGGGAGGAGGAGGCTAAGGTAATTCTCCTAGCCCTTTTAACAAAAGAACATGCAGTTCTAATTGGCGAACCTGGTACTGCAAAAAGTGCTTTGATTAGAAGAGCTGCTCAAATTCTAAATATGAAATGCTTCATGTATCTATTAACAAAGTATACAGAGCCTGCAGAACTCTTTGGTCCTCTTGATATAAATGCTTTGAAAGATGGAAAATATGTTAGAATAACGTCACATAAGCTTCCAGAAGCTGAAATAGCATTTCTAGATGAGATCTTCAAGGCGAATTCCGCTATTCTAAACACACTTCTAACAATAATGAATGAAAGGCTATTCTATGATGGCTACACAGAAATTAGAGTTGCTTTGTGGAGCTTGTTTGGAGCAAGTAATGAAGTTCCACAAGAACCTGAACTAGAAGCCTTATATGACAGGTTTTTGCTTAGACATTATGTAAAGCCTTTGCCTGATGATTTATGGAAACAGCTTTTGAGAAAGGCATGGGATATTGAGAGATTTGGGTATCAACAACCAGAAATTATCATTGATAGAAATACTCTTGATAAAATGCATGGAATGGTTTTTGAAGTTAGTTTTAGTGGTGTCGAGTCAAAGCTTCTAAAGATATTCTCTGTTTTGGAGTCAAAAAACATACATTTAACAGATAGAAGAAAGGGTAAAGCATTAAAGGTTATAGCAGCCAACGCATTAATTAATGGAAGGTTGCAAGCTGTTGAAGAGGATCTTATGGTTTTAAAGTATATAGCTCCTCACGATATAGATGATTTTGAAAAAGTTAACATAATTCTTTCTGAAGAGCTGAAAACACCATACAAGTATCTGAGAGAGTTAGAGGAAATAGGTGTTAGCGTTAAGGAGGTTGGAAACTACATTGCATCGTTTCCATCCATAAACTCTAGATTTGTTGAATACAGGCTTCTAGAAATTTATAGAGACTTGGAATCCACAAGAGATAGGGTATTGGCTATGATGAGAGAAAGCAATGATGAGAAGGTACAGAAAAAGGGTATGGAGATTGTTGAGCAAATAAATGATATACTGGATAAAATTAAGAGGAAAATTGAGGGTAGGTAAATGCCAGGAATTCTGAAGAATATAGATTATCTAGATCCTTTCACTAGGTATAAGGGTCAGAAAATAATTGATAATTTGAAGAGGTTGAGAGTTGGAGGTGAAATTCCACTTGAGATGGCTATAGATGTTTACTATGCACTGTACTTGCCATTTCCACAACTTGTTGAAATAACTGATGTTCCACTTGGTAAAGAAAAACAATATAAATTGATAAAAACTATGCTTGGAGATGAAGAAGCTAAGAAGCTGAGGCTATATACAGTTGCAGATAGCTTTGCTTCTGTAGCTTTAGGAACATTGTTTTTAATGAATCTGTTTTCAGAGCTTGGCAACGAGGAGAAAGAATTTGAACATGGAGGTGGTAGAGGTCAAAGTGGAATGCGTAATCAGCAGCAGAGTGAGGATGAAGGTGATGGTGGTAAAAGCTTTGAAGAAGCTGTGAAGAATGCTATTAGAAAGACTAGCGAAGCTGCAGAAACTGTTAAGGAGATTCAACATTTTGTTTATGGAAACAAGGCTGGTGTTGGGCACATACTTAATCTTGATGAAGATGTGACAACTGTTCTAAGACTTGTTAAAAATACTGACATTAAAAACATACTCAATGTTTTAGCTAGAATACCAGACATAGCCTATGCTGCTAAGAGAAAAAAGGTTGGGTATCAGCGAGGAGAAATAGAGGGGTATTCCAGAGGATCAGATGTAGAAAGAATAGTATATACAGAACTTGCATATCCACAGCTATATCTATATACAAAAATAGCTGAGGGTGACTTGTTAATATTTGAGAAAGTTATGTACTTGACTATGGGCCCCATCTATGTTTTGCTAGACAAATCTGGAAGCATGGATGGAAACAAAATTTTGTGGGCAAAAGCAACAGCTTTAGCATTATTCATGAGAAGTAGAATTGAGAAAAGACCATTTTACATAAGATTCTTTGATTCTGAACCATATGAGCTAATATCTGTTAAACCAAATGCGAAACCAGGACATGTTGCAAAGCTTTTAGAGTACATAGCCATGATTAGAAATGGTGGTGGAACAGACATATCGAAAGCTCTTATGACAGCATGCAACGATATTTTGAAGAGTAGTGTTAGAGAAACAAGCGACATAATACTGATTACAGATGGCGAAGATAGAATAGCTAGAAGCCTTATCAAAAAAGCACTTCAACATGCAAAAGCAAGACTAATATCAGTTATGATAATGGGTGATAACGATGATCTTAGAGATATAAGTGATAACTACATGAAAGTTGTTAAGTTGTCGGATAAAGAGCTTTTAACTGTTGTTAGCAGCTAGCTTAATAAGATAGAAAATAAAGACTATGAAGAACCTCTTTTGTGAAGCTCATGAGCTTTGCTAAGTACGCTGCAATTGTTAAGAACTTAAGAGGAGTTGTTTTAATTGATTTTGAAGAGGACGGTGCATGGAAAAGTTTAAAGTGGCTTATTAGCAGATTCAAGTATCGGAACCTAGGTTTAACCCCAAGCATCATAAAAAGATATGGAGATAAATTAAGGAATTATTTGAATAGAAATCCATTTAAGGAGCTTGTTCCTCCAACAAACGCAATTCAAATGCTTATAGAAAAACTCTATGAAGCATCTAAGTTTCCATATGAAATTGTAGAGCTTTTAGTATTCTCATCAACCTACATCTCACCTGCTATGGTCATTGGAAGTAGGTATGTTGAGTATGTTAAGAGGTTATCAGTTGATGGTATAAGTGTGTGTAAAGATCTTGATGTTAATTCGTGGAAACTTCATATGAGAATAGCTGACTACACTATTCTCGATTTTTACGAAGAGTGCATTAATGAGATATTGAAAATTATTGAACAAGGTGTTTCAAAACAGGTTCTTGAACATATTGCTATTCTTAGGAAAAGTAGAATTGAAAAGGATAAGAAAAGATATTGGAGAATAGCATGTAGTGATGGAAACCCCCTTCTATATTATATTGACATGATTGATATAATTCTAAGATACAACGCATATGAAGAAATAGTCGCTGATCAAGCTGCTGCATTAGCAATTGTGCCAGTAATAATCATTTCACAAAAAATCAAGTAATCAAGTGAATGTTATGAGCGTAGAAATATTCTTTACAACTAGCAACACTGATATTGTAAAACATGTTGAAAATATTGTAGCAAGTATTTTAAATCTTAAAATAATTGATGAAAGCATTATAGCTTTGCCACAATGGTTATTCAACTCTAGAAGAAACCAGTATAAAGCTGATCAGGTTTTAGACTATTTGATTACTCTAAAGAAACATGTTGATTCCTATGCTCTTGGAGTCATAGATGCTGATGGATATGTAAATGGACTTAATTTTGTCTTTGGAGTTGCATATCCACATTCAGGAGCTGTAGTATTTTTGCAAAGACTGAAATCAGTAGATAAACAGCTATTCTTATTGAGAATAGAAAAAGAGGTTCTTCATGAACTTGGCCATGTATTGGGTTTGGAACATTGTAGACAACCTGATTGTGTTATGAACTTCAGTAATTCGGTATATGAAGTAGATTTGAAGAAAGCAGCATTTTGTAGAAAATGTGCTTTAAAGCTTCAGGAAAGTGGAATAATGCTAAATCCAAGTAACATTATCTACTGAAAAAGCATTTCAAACTTTTTTGTAAAGCCAACATGCAACATAGTGATCTTTTTCAACTTCTATAAGTGGAGGTTCTTTTGCTTTACATATTTCTGCAAGTTGAGGGTATTTGTCAATTATAGGGCATCTGGGATGAAACCTACAACCAGGTGGTATATTTATAGCTGTGGGTACTTCACCTTTAATATCAAGTACTCTAAGTTCTTTTCTTCTGCTTGGTTCAGGTTCTGGAATAGCCTTTATTAAGGCTTTTGTATATGGGTGTAGAGGGTTATATAGAACCTTGTTGGCAGGCCCTAGCTCAACTATTTTACCTAGGTACATAACAGCTATTCTATTGGCTATGTACCTTGTTAAAGCAAGGTCATGTGTTATGAACAGATATGAAAGTCTAAGCTCATTTCTTAACTCCATTAAAAGCTTAAGAATTTCTGTTCTTATAGAAACATCTAGCATTGACAAAGGCTCATCTGCTACAATGAACTTAGGTTTAAGTATTATGGCTCTAGCTATTACAACTCTTTGTCTTTGTCCTCCTGAAAGCTGATGTGGATATCTATACATGAAATCTTCTGGTGGAGTTAACTTAACTAATTCCAATGCCTTTGCAACTATTTCCATCCTCTCTTCTCTTGATTCTCCAATTCTATGAATTTCCAAAGGCTCTGTAAGTATGCTTAGAATTGACTGTCTTGGGTTAAGACTTGCATATGGATCTTGAAACACAATCTGCATTTCTCTTCGAAGAGGCTTCATATGCTTAGAACTGATTTTGGTTATATCAACATGAACTTTTGTATTCAAAAGAATGTCCTCACCTTCAGCTTCAATTAACTCCTTTAAAACCTTTTCACTTGGTTTAAATCCAATGATGCCCGATGTTGGTTCAACAAGTTTAAGTATTGCTCGACCAGTTGTTGTTTTACCACAGCCAGATTCTCCAACTAATGCAAAAACCTCTCCATCATTTAAGGAAAAGCTTATACCATCAACAGCTTTCACATATTTTGTTGGAGCCCTGGTTAAAAGCTCTTTCAATCCCTTGCGAAGCGAAAACCAAACCTTCAAATCATTTACATAAAGCAATGTTTCATGATTTAACATAGGATGATAGTTACCTTCAAAACCCACAATCATCACCTCTTAACTGCAAGCCAACAGAAAACAATATGGCCATTCTCTAGCTTGGTCATTGGAGGCTCCTCTTTTCTGCAAATATCCATTGCAAATGGGCATCTGGGATGAAACCTACAACCAGGTGGGGGATTAATCAAATCTGGTGGCTCACCGGGTATGCCTTTCAATTCGGTTTTTTCGCTACTCAAACTTGGAATACTGTCTAAGAGGCCTATAGTATATGGGTGACTAGGGCTTTTGTATATAGTATCTGAAGATCCATATTCAACTATTTTACCAGCATACATAATGGCTAAGTAATCAGATATTTCGGCTAATAAACTGAGATCATGTGAAATTATTATCATAGACATGTTTTTCTCTCTTTGAAGAGTTTTTAAAAGATTAAGTATCTGAGCTTGAACAACAACATCAAGAGCTGTTGTAGGCTCGTCAGCAATTACAAGAGGAGGATTCAAAGCCAGAGCCATGGCTATTACAACTCTTTGCTTCATACCACCACTAAGCTCATGTGGATAAGCATTTACTTTCTCAGGATCCAGACCAACAGTTTTCAAAAGCTCTCGAGCACGTTTAACTCCCTCTTCCTTAGAAAGGCCAAGATGAAGCTTAAAAACCTCAGCTATTTGATCACCTATCTTCATAACAGGATTTAGAGAATTCATAGCTCCTTGGAAAATCATTGAAATACCTTTCCACCTAATTCTTTTTCTAAATTCTTCTTCACTCATAGATGTTAGTTCTTCACCCATGAATTTTATAGATCCTTTAACGATTTTACCTGGAGGAGGCACTAGCCTCATTAAAGCATAGCCAAGAGTACTTTTGCCAGAACCAGATTCTCCAGCTAAACCAAGTATTTCCCCTCTTTTAAGAGAGAAACTCACATCATCAACAGCCTTGACAATACCTCCACTTGTAAAGTAATAAACCTTTAGATTACTAACACTTAGTAGATTATCTTTAACACTGCCTTTTACTGAATCCATGACCTCATCCCTTTGCTCAATAGCTTTGTATTCTTTTTGAGACATTATCATCTCCCTCTCAGCCTAGGATCAACTATTGTTTCTATAGATATGCCCAAGGCAATAAATGTAAAGGATGTTAAAGCCATGGACATTCCCGGGGGTAGCACCCACCACCATGCATACATCGCCACACCTCTGTATTCCTCTGCTGAAGCTAGTATCGACCCCCATGTGGGAAGACCATGGTAAATACCTAACACGCTTAAACCAGCTTCCAAAAGTATAGCACCTGGTACTGCAAAAACCAGAGATGCAAATAGGTATGGCATTACATTGGGTAATATATGGCGAAACACAATTCTAGCTGAACCTGCTCCCAAAGCCCTTGCCGCTTCTACAAAAGGCTCAGCTTTTATAGTTAAAGTCATGGTTCTTGTAATTATGGCTGTTCCACCCCAGGAAAAAGCTATATACACAACAACTATCATTAACAATCTTAGCCAGGGAGATTCAAATACTTGTTGAACTATTGCACCTATTAATATCATTATTGGAAGTAGTGGAACATTGCCTAACACATCTACAAATCTCTGTATTACCTCATCTACCAAACCACCATAATAACCACTCACAACCCCCAACACACCACCCATAAATACCGATACTGTGGCTGCAAAAACTCCTATGAGCAAGCCTACAGGAAATCCGTAGAGAACACCCAAAGCTATATCTCTTCCAAGGTAGTCTGTACCTAGGTAGCCATATCTATCCCCTACCACAATTATGGATAGAGATTCAATAGGAGATCCCCTTAACCCCAATTCAACTAAATATTTTGTAGGTATAGCAATTGAGAACTGTATTCTATAAGTACCTTCTAAAGGCGAGATCCTAAGTTCATTACCTGATAATGAAAATTTAGAAAAACAATACTTTATGTATAAAGCACCTGCTGTCAGCTGTGGCTCATACTTTTGACTAAACTCAATTTTTGACATACCTGTAATACTTGAAACAAGATCTCTAATCGATGAAATTGTTGTTGATGGATCGGTAAACAAAACATACTCCGATTCCTGTTGAATAACACTAACTAGCTCACTCAACTGTTTAGCACCACTATAAAGTGTAACAATATTGTTATCAGGTCTTTCTAGTGTTAAGCTAATCTTTAAAGATATGTCCATAGCACTTTTCGTTACAAGAGGATTAAGTTTCTCAATAACTACAGCAATATTCTGAGGATAGTCATTTGCATCAAGATTATAGATAGCTCTATACACATAATAAGTTATGCCAGCTTCTTCATATGTTGAATATCTAGGCACATTAATTACTGCATGAGGAGCTCGTTGAATACCTATAAATGCAACCCAATCTGGTGGTGCTAACTTTGGGGTATATGCCCATTCTCTTGGATTGTTCCACTTAATTGATATATCAGAAGGTACTACAGCAAGGGCTATAAAGGATAGTGCAACTATTGCTAATAGCAATATTAATCCTATCCTTCCTAGGTTGTATTGCCATACTGTGTTAATCCAAGTTGCAATGCTTTTTATATATTCTTTCAAATTCTCACCCTAGGATCTAAAATCATATATAAAATCTCTAGAATAAACCTGGCTACCACATATGCAAGTGACGACATAAAAACTAATCCTAATACTGTAGGGCTATCTGAATTTGTTATAGCAACTCTAAACAATGTACCCATTCCAGGCCAATCAAATACCGCTTCAGTAATCATGTAACCTCCGAAAATAGATGTTGAAAGCGCTAAAACAATACTTGTAATTACAGGAGGCATTGAAGCTCTTAAAACATGTTTTCGAGCTACATCAGCATCGCTTAAACCCTTAGCCTTTGCCGTAACAACAAAATCCTCAGCTGAAACCCTTAAAACCATAGCTCTTACACTATATAGCCACCCACCTAACAATCCAACAACAGAAACTAGTAGAGGCAGCCACATGTATTTAACTATTTCAACAATGTTCAAGCTATTTATTGCAGCCACTATAGGTCTTGATGTTGAAGGGGCAAGTCCTAAGGTGTAGGCAAATATGAGTATAAAAAGCATTGCCAACCACCACAAGGGTATGGCATTAAAGATTGCAGCATAGGAAATAACAGTTTTATCTAAGATACCCCCACGCTTATATGCAAGTAAAGGGCCTATCTGTAGAACTATAACAACACACACAAATTCAGCTAAGGTTACTAATAGTATAGACCTAGGTATTACCGCCATGATAGCATCCGAGACTCTGCATGGAAATGGCAATCCTGCTACAGAACAGGTATCCGCTGATTGGGCATAGCCAAGATTTAAAAACATAATGTTTCTAACATTCATAAACGCTCTCACAACAGGTGGTTGGTCTAAACCATATAGGCTTATCAATGTCTTCTCATACTCCCTAACTCTTCTTGTTATTTCCTCAGCTGAAACACCCATACGCTGTAGTTGTTGCTGATAAACTCTTTTTTCACCATCTATAATAGCCTTGTAAACCTTTTCATCATAACCTGTTAAACTTAGAATTACAGCAGTTAATACGACTATTGCTATTAGACTAACAGTTAGGGTTATAGCTCTCTGCGTTAATCTTCTCGTTACACTCAATATAAACACCAAAAATATTCTGGCATGAGATTATATGAGCAATAATTAGAAGAAGGGTTAAAAAATTTTATATATAATTTACTGCTTTTTATATTGTATTGGTTTTCATTACCTTCTAATTACAGCAACGACTGCAGCAATTACGCTTGCCAGTGACAATACTAATGTTACAATCACTAGTGTTGTTAATGTGTTCAACGATGATTTTAAGCCTGAAATAGCATCAGCTAAGGAGTCTATTGATGTCCTCAAATCGCCTATGTCTCTTGATAGAGTAGTTGTTAAATCTCTTTGTTGTTGAAGACCTTGCTTAATTGATGTAGTGTCTTGAGCAATTGTTGCTAGTAACTCAGTTAAGCTTTTGCTCATGTTAGTTATTGATATGCTTAGTGATCTTGATGTCTCACTTAATCCGCTACTTAAGGTCTTGGCCAGCTGATCTAGTGATGAAGATACTGTCTTGCCTACTGTACCAAGTTGTGTCTCTAGCTCTTTTCTTAGCTCAGTACTTACAGATTCTAGCTTGGTGCTAAGCTCTTGTGTTGTTTTCTGTACACTGCTAACAGATTCTCTAACGCTTTGCAATCCCTTTTCCAACTCTGATATTCTTTCCCTAAGCTCTGAGACAGCTCCTGCAGCTAACCCAGTTGTTAGTATAGCTGATTTCTGTGCTGGTTGTGTAACCTCATCACCATAAACAACAACTATGAACTCGTAGTTGCTAAACTCATTTAACTTTGCTGTTACAAGAGATGGTAGCACTATCCTCACCTCTTCTCTTGTTGTAGTAACTTTACCAGAGTACAGAATATCTTTGGTTTTCATGTCTTGAATCATGTATATAACATGTAATGGGAACTTGCCAGAGACCTCAACAATTACTATAGCCTCTGCACCAGGGCTAACAGTTGGAACAGATATTGATAGTATTACATTTGGCTGGGGTATTCCGTAATACAATGCATCAGGTCTTATCGGATAAGCTGGAGGTTCAAACCTTTCTAACACAAGTCTTTGAGCATCTTTGTCATATAGCACAAGCATGTAAGGTCCGTTGCTAACCCATGCAGATCCATATTTGTCTATCCACGAAGTCAATGCCTGTACCCTCTTGCTCCACTCATCACGAGATATTGTATAAAGCCCGGGCACATTAGTATATCTAGCAACATATTCATAGCTCATCTCCTGCAAAGCCTTCTTCACATCTGCTGCATGATCGCGTAGAACAACACTTAGCCACGGCAACTTTGTAGCAGCTGCTCTAGTGTCTGTTAAGGCATAAGTTTGCTTGTCATAGCCAAGGTATGCTTGTGCTGCGACTAATTCTATTGGGTTTATTGGGTTTAACACAGCGTAATCAGCTATATAGTTGGGGTCAAAGTGCCAGAAGTTTATGTATACCTCAAGCTTCTTCTCCTCTATGAGTGGTCTAAAGGCTACAAAGGGTTGCAAACTTGTTTGAAGTGTTGAAGCTATCTTGCTTTCTATCTTAGCTTTAGTACTGTTGTATGCAGCATCAAATACCATAGCAATGTACCCAAGAACATCGGCCCAGGTAATGTTTACTCCATGATGCCAATAGTAACCAAGGTATTTAGACAAATCAAATACTACCTTACTTGTAGCATTTACCCCAGGCCCAACCTGCACCCATCCCTTATTTGGATCCCATTTAATGGCATCAGAAGGAACATCTAGCTTTCCATCAGGTCCTGCTGTTGTAACAGACCAGGTAACTCTAATGGGTATTGGCTCGCCATTGAATGGATGCCTCCAGGACCATGGATCAAACGTGGCTCTTTCAGGATCAACACTATAAACATCTGTGAAACCTCCAAATATGTTCCACGCTGTTCTAGCTGTCCATATCCATAGATGACCAACAGTTATAGTATCCTTACCTGCTATACGCCAATTTCTAGCATTGAACACAGTATTTCTAAGTCCTGCACCAAGATCTAACGTAACACCTTCTAGATTAGTAACAGCTGCATATACATCTGTTCTAGCAGCTATCCAAATTCTAATGCTTTCTTGGATTGCCATTTCCGTTCCTTTTCTAATACATTCTAAAAACTCATCCTTACTCTTGAAGAGGCCTAGAGCTGCTTTTTGACTAAGCTCATCTATGGTCTCGTTTCTGTAATTCCAATATTCAGCTTCTTGCCAACCAGGCATATAGCCAAGCCATGGTGCTGCAAACTGTGCTAACATTCCAGGATCCCATCTCTCTAATGCTCCTCTACCCCAACCCTCTGTGTATAAATGCCATTGAAACTCCATAGGATCTGTGCCATAAACCCTTGTTATTGCTTCGCCAAATGTTAGCATAACTCTATCGACTTTAAAGCCCAGGTTTTGCTCAATAGCAGCTGCAACAGTTTCTCCTATATTTTTCCTCTCATCCTCAGTTCTAATTATGAATGTAACTTTGATTGGCTCTCCATCATATATCCAAGTGCCACCCTCAAACTTTGCACCAACCTTTGTCAATACATCAGATACTAGTTGGTAGGCATAGCTTGGATCAAATGTGAATCTGTACTTTGCAACAATATCAACAATATCTGCATACATTGGATCAGCAGGTCCATAGTTTGTGTACATGGGTATTCCAAATCCCTTCATGATTTCACGTATTATGAAGTCTCTATCAACCATGTAATTCATTGCAAATCTCACTTGCTTAAAGCAGAATGGGTTTATCTTTAACCCAGTATCTCTGGCAACTTCATAACCAGATGGAATGGTCTTGGGCTTAACACAAAGCTCAATGGATGTAACTCCCTCCTTCTCACTGTAGTAAGTGTTGATAGCCTCTACTGGTAACCCAAGTGCTTTGCTAACATCATCTTTAGTTACTTTGCCTTTGTACTTCAGTATTGTTACTGGTGCTGGATTTAGTATTATATCTAGCAGACCAGCAGCTGCTTGATATAGTTTTATATCAGTTCTACCAGCTAATTGAACTGCTTGAGCAGGTCTTAAACCAAAGAGATAAACATCTATTTCTCTACCAAGTTTTGCAGGCACATCTTCTAGTGGTACTCTTACAAATTCAATTCTCTTAGTGTATGCAGGTAATATTCGCTGGGCTTGAATAGTTAATGGTGCTACAATACTCAGTAATAATATTGTTGCAAGAGCTATTGAAAAGATTGTTTTTACACCATTCATTACTTTCTTCATGAACAAACCCCAACTAAATTAACATGTTTAAACTATATAAATTTTTATGGCACTATTAAATCAGTCTTTAAAAGGTATGATTATGATATTTCTTACATTTAGATATAGAATATTATCTTAGAAGTTAAGTGATAATAGAAAAAGAATTGAGAGGCTATATTTCTTTTGACTTTTCTATATTCATTGTAGAGCTTGCAACATCAAAATTTCTTTTATTAACCTGTCAATTGCTTATGGCATGTCATTTCAATAATTCCGTAAGTTCCTTTCATTGTTTTTGCATAATCCTTGATAACTTTGTTAGCTCGTAATTAAACACATCTTCATATAGTCTATGTACAGAGGTATAATTATGTCTGGGTCTTCTAGTTGTGGATGCCACATTTTCTCCCATTCCACAGATATGTATCCTTGATAGTTTGCAGCGTCAAGATCTCTTACTATTTTGCATATTGGAACTATTCCTTTTCCTGGTCTTACAAATACTCTTTTCCCTTCAACAATTACAAAGTCTTTCATGTGCACATGAACTATTCTATTGGGTATGGAAAAACAGTTTCATGTTTTTCACCAAGCATGATCATATTTGCTGGATCATACAAGATTTTTATTCTTGGATCTAATTCTTTCAAAAGCCTTAGTAATACTTCAAGTCTAGAAAGCTCATCATGTGTCTCAATAGCTATGTATATACCATGTTTTTCAGCATAATCAGCAAATTTGTTAAGGCTTTTAGATATCCTCTTAATAGAGCTTTCAGAATCATCCTCGAATCTACCAGCAAAAACCCTTATTACTTTTGCTTCAAGCTGTTCAGCCATAAGTGTAAGTGTTTTCAATAACTCTTCATTTCTTTTTCTTTCCTCATCTGAAACAGATGAAAATCTTGCATAACCTGCTATAGAAACAATTTTTACTCCACTACTACGTATAGTATCCACATATTCTTTGCCTATTGGGTAGTGAGGTTTAAGATGAATACCATCATCTGCAACTCTAAGTTCTACACCATCTAAACCAAATTTTTTAGCTCTTTCAAGAACCTCATCAATTTTTAGATGGGGATATGCAAGCGTTGAAAATGTAAACCTCATTAAAACACACCATCAGCTAGCAATGGAAGTTTTACATGTGTTTTTCTAGTACTTGAATAGTAAATAGCTCTAACAATTTCAAGACTCTTTAAACCCTCTTCACCAGTTATTGGAAAATCCCTATCCTCAGATAATGCCTTGAGAAAATCTTCAAATAGTTTTCTATGGAGACCTCCAGGCACTTTCAGTGTTTCAGAGGAGTATCCAGGTTTTCTCTCTATAGATATGTCATCTTCAGTTTTCAAAAACACAAGCTCATTATCCCATAGCTCAGCCTGTCCCTTTGAACCAAATATCTTTATTCTTCTATATTGATATGTTGAGGGTTTTGTAAATAGATTTGCTATGAGAACTCCATAACCCCCACTTCTATACTTCATAACCCCTATGCCAATATCCTCAACATTTACTGAGGGGTGTGTAAGGTTATCGATATAGCCAACAACTTCCTCAACATCTCCTCCAAACCACAGCATGAGATCTATTGTATGTATTGCCTGGTTTATTAATGCCCCTCCTCCCTCCGTTGCCCATAAACCTCTCCAACTTCTAGCAAGCTCATCTTTTAAGTAATATGATGTTTCATCTCTATACCACATCATTTCACCAGTAACCAGCAATATCTTGCCAAGAGCATTGCTGTCAACATATCTCTTCAGCTCAACTACACCATCAGCATATCTACCTTGGAAAATAACACCAAGTTTAATACCTTTTCGCCTAGCCTTTGAAATCATTTCTCTTGCAGCAGTAACTGTTGTTGCCATAGGCTTTTCAACAATAACATGCTTGCCATGTTCCATCGCATAAAATGCTTGCCATGCATGAAGATAGTGAGGAGTAGCTATAACCACCACATCAACCTCTGGATCCCTAACAACATCATCATACGACTCATACCCCTTGCAGCCATACCTAGAAGCAAACTCCCTTACCTTACGTCTGCTTAAACTGTGAATCCCTACAAGCTTTACAAGATTAGTTGATTTTTCAAGATCTTTGAGAGCTTCAACATGAACTTGCCCAATTGTGCCAAGACCAATAACAGCTACTCCAATTCTCCTAGACATGGAAACACCACACAATATAAAATATTGTTGTGCAATCTTAATATCTTTACTCAATCCTTGTTATTGTGAATGTTTTCAAGATATGCTAAAAAGCTTTTGTTAATGATTTCCGCTATGGTCATTGTTAAAATGCGCCATTATTGGTTAATGTTGATTGGACTTAAAGAAATTAGGTTCAGCCATGAAATAACTAATCCACTCAACGTAATAGCATATCATGGAACATGGGTTATGGATTTACACTATTTTAAAATGAGAATTAATGTTTATAAGTTTAAAACTAACTTAGTTTTTGATTCATTATGTCAAGCTATCTAATGTTACTGATAGCTTCAGGACTTTTCTTAGCATCACTATTTATTGTTCTATTACATAACTTTCCATGGATTATGAGATGCTATATTCCCAGGATCCATAACGTGAAACTTTCATTAGATGATTTACCTGTTTTCATAGTCTCCGATATTCATTTAGGTAATAAAAATAGCTTGGGTGTGTATGTTTTCAAAATTGCTTCAAAATATAGTTTTCGAACAATGGTTATCGCAGGTGATTTAATCGATAAAAGGGTTTTCTTTAGTGATAAAGTATTTGATTTGCTTAAAATGTTTCTTGTTGGAGATGTTAAAAATGTTTTTTACATACCCTCATCATCAAGTCACGACATAGAGCCGCTACCCAAGAATGTTATAACTCAGTATTTTAATGGTAGAAGAGTTGCTGTTGTACCTCAAGCTCTGGCAATATCTATTAGCAACTGCGTTGGAAGGATATATATAACCCATGGAGATTATGCATCAAGGAATGGTGTAGTAGCTCATTTACTAGATGCTATATTCACAAAGGTTTTGTCTAGGCCATTCACAGTCTTAGTACTTAGAAAAGTTTTTAATGTCAAAAACTTTGAGTGGATTATTTATGGCCATACCCACTTAACAGCATATCTCAAAAACTATAGAGCAGTTAACACTGGTTGTTGGATTAGAAGACCTCACGAATCTATGCAGAAAGCATTTGCTATATTGAAGTGTAGTAACGGATTTGTTGAAGTTGGGTTAGTGAGAATTAAAAACTAATGTTGAGGGGTTTATTTAGAAAGTATTATCTCGAAAACGTCCTTATCCACTTCATCCACCATTGGTATTCCCAATACCCTTGCAGCTCTCTCCGTTAATGCAGCTAAATCTGATCGGTTAAGCAGCCACAGCTTGTACTTTCTTTGTCCAGCCATAAGAATCTTTATTCCTGTTACAATTTTTGTAAAGTATGTGTATAATCCAATTGCACCAGATTTTAGCAGTTTCTCAAAGTTTGTAGCACCATATTTTGCAACAATTTCTGGTGCTGATACAAAGAATTGTTCTGGTTTTGACCCATATCTCTTAGCAAAGTCAGGTGGTAAAGCACCTTTTTGTGCTAGCTCAAGAAAGTATTTCGATTTCATAATAGCTGTTATTGGTGCTCTAGCCATGGCAACTGCTTTAACATATGGTTCTCCATCAAAGTTGCTAAGAGCAATAGCCTTAACAATTTGATGTTCATTTGAGAAACCACCAGCCATTGCAATATCTGGTATGTGCATACCTTTTTTCTTCATTATATTGCATGCCTTCAAAACCCATGCCTCCATATAAAGTGTTGGAACACCACTTTCATTCATCATTGGAATTGGTGACATTCCTGTTCCTCCACCAGCACCATCAAATGTAACACCATTTGCTTTAGCTTCTGATGCTAGCTTCATTACAAATGCTATTTCAGCTGGTCTATAGGTGCCTGTCTTTATCCATATTCTCTTAACCCCCATTGATCTCAATTTATCTATTCTCTCTAGGAAGTGCTGTGGATCGGGTTTAGCGATTCTGCTATGTCTTTCAAAAGTTTTTATAACACCTAGTTTGTAGGCTTCTTGAACATTTTTGTCTTCAGGATCTGGAATAACTATGTAGCCTCTTCTCTTAAGCTCAATAGCTCTATTAATATCGCTAACTCTAACCTCGCCACCAATTGATTTTGCTCCTTGCCCAAACTTCTTCTCAATAATGTTTACCTCAAGCTTTGAAGCAGCATATATATCAACACCAAACATCTCATCTTCAACATTTGTCTGAACAGCTATATCCCCGTGTTTCCCATCCCAAAACTCTCTATATGTCTTAACTCTGTACTCCATATCTCTAGAGCTAACAACTTGCCCATTTGAAAACACAGCCTCTTTATCCATTCCACAAACATTTTCACCAACAACCATTGCAGTACCGGATATTGCAGCACCGTAGGCAAGCCCATCCCAATTTCTTTTAGCAACATCAGTAGAGCCAAGCGCAGCTATAAACACAGGGATTTTTAGCTCAACACCACCATACCTAGTCGAGACATCCACATTCTCAAAAATCATTTTATCTGGAATTGGCTCAACTCCAAACACTTGTGAAAGTCTTGGCATTAATTGAATGTCAGACCAGTCAAGACCAAAATCCTTGTTAGCTGCTGCCGTACTAGCACCAAATTCCTCTGGCTCTGGATAAAGCACTTCCCTACCTCTAAACGCAGCTTTTCCAATATCGCATAGTAATGGGCAGCTATATATGCATAGTGAGCAAATACCACTCAAGGGCGTTATATCAGGGCTTCTAGTTCTTGTACCTGCCAACAAGCTGCTATTCTCTGTGGGCAATTTCTTCTCAGGCATGCTTATTTTCACCTACACAGTTTTACAAAGGCTTTTGTAACATTCTGAACAAAATTAAAAAACTTTACCTTATATACTTTTTAAAGCATGTTTAAACATGCTTTAAAGCTACTAACAAATTTATGGCCATAAATTAAGAAAGGCTTTCTGTTCATAATCATATTATCATCATTAATGCAAGTACAGCTACATATATCGCTACATTTACTATTGTTACAATTACACCAGTTCTAAGGAATTCTGTAAACGATATTGATGTACTCATTCTCGACTCTAAATACTCAACAATAATAATGTTTGATGCTGCACCCAAAAGCGTTAGATTCCCTGCTATTGTTGATGCCATTGCCAGTGTTAGCCATGGCACATAATCAGAGTTTGTGTATCCAAGGCTCTTCATATACCTTATAAACAATTTTGCGAATGGAACATTGCTCACAATTTGACTTACAACTATTGAAATAATTGCTATAGATACTATGGCTTGTATACCCTCAAGTTTCTTTGGCATGAACATGTTAAACAATGGGTTTAGCACACCACTTCTCCACACACCTTCCATGGTTATAAACATTGTTATGAAGAATATTATTGTGCCCCAGTCAACATTAGCTAGAATTCTTCTTGGATTTCTAGAAGCTATATACAAAGCTGCTGAGATTATAAATGGTATAAATCCTCTTTTCGATATATATGGCAAACCTATTAGCTGAAAAACATCGTTAATTACAAGAGCTGTTATTGAAGAAAACAATCCTATTGCAGCTAACAACGCTTCTCTCTTGTCTTTTAAAGCTTCGTGAGGAATTAAAGCAATGTTAACTCTTTGATTCTCTATCCTGAAAAACTTTATAATTATGAACGGAGTTATGAAAAGATTTATAAGTGTAGGCATTAAAAGATACTCCACAAATCTTATGAACGGAGCTTCCAAATCGGATTTTTCAACAATTAAAATATTTTGTGGATTTCCAACTGGAGTAGTAACAGATCCTATTGTAAGTGAAAATGCTAGTAATAGAAACATTGCCTTTGGATCAACATTGATTGCTCTTGCAATAGCATATGCTATTGGCGGACCCATAAAAGCAACTGTATCGTTCATAGCAATAGCAGCAAGCAGTCCAAACAATACGGAGGAGGCGCACAATAAACTGTATCTAGTTTTAAATAAGCTAACAAACCATATAGAAACAGCTTCAATTAAACCAGAGGCTTCTGCAAATCCAACAATGGTGAACATCCCTATTAAGAATAGTATAACGTCAAGATCTATCACACTTTCTAGTTCACTGGGCTTAACTAAGCGAAATAGTATTGTTAAAAATGATAGAAATGCCATTATACTCCACACAGGTGTTTGAGGTCTACGACTTCTTACAATAAGCGATGATATTAAAAGCAAAACTATGGCTAAACCAGCTATGTAATCATAGCTCATATAACATCAGTTTTTGATGAAGCAAAAACTTGAATTAAAAGCATGTTATATATCTAATAATACACAATATGTATAGAAATTATATGGAAGTTCTAGCCTTTGTCGAGTCTTTTTATTGGTGGTGGCACCAAACCTCCTCTCTCAACAAATCTTTTCGAACTAAACCTCGGTATATTCATAACAACTGCTGAGCCCAGTAGACCACCAAAATCAACAACATCACCAGGTTTTGAATTGGGTACAGGTATTATTCTTACTCCAAGCGCTTTATCAAGAGCTATTGCAATAGCCATAACATCTAGTATTAAAGCAGCAATTGTTTCTGGTGGGGTATCACCTGGAATTGCAACCATGTCTATCCCAGTGTTGCATACACTCATCATAGCCTCAAGTCTATCTATTGTTATAGCACCTAGCATTGCCGCTCTATTCATTTCCCAGTCTTCACTAACAGGTATAAATGCTCCACTAAGTCCACCAATGCTTGATGTTGCCATTGCACCACCTTTCTTAACAGCATCAACAAGAATATATAGAGCTGCTATACTTCCAGGCGCTCCAGCAACTTCAACACCCATAGCCTCTAAAATTTTCGCAACGCTATCTCCAATTTTTGGCGATGGTGCAACTGAGAGATCTACTATGCCAAACTGAGCACCAATCTCTCTAGCAACCTCTCTTCCAATAAGCTCACCTAGTCTAGTTATTTTAAATGCTGCTCTCTTCACATAATCATGTAATGTTCTCATATCAGCCTTTTCCCCAAGTCTTCTAACAACAGCTTCTATAACACCAGGTCCACTAACAGCAACATTTACAACAGCCTCTGGCTCCCCCAAACCATGGTATGCACCTGGTATAAACGGGTTGTCCTCTGGTGCATTAGCCATTACAGTAAATCTTGCACATCCAATTCCCTTTGGCGTGTTATTAGCTAATTCAATTATTTTTCTGGAGACAATGTTAATAGCATCCACATTAATACCTGTATAAGTGGAGGCCACATTAATCATCGATGCAATTGTTTGTGTAATTGCAAGTGCTTTGGGAAAAGACTCCAACACAACAAAGTCTCCTGGTGTAATCCCTTTGTGCACAAAAGCTGAGTAGCCACCAACATAGTCTATTCCAGCACTTAAAGCAACTTTATCAACTGTTTTAGCAAATTCTATACCTGCTTCAACAGCTTTTTCAATGCTTTTCTTAGCAAAACCCTCTAAAAGAATTGATATTGGTGTTAATGCTATTCTCTTAGTAACTATCTTCACACCATATTTGTTAGAAACCTTTTCAACTGCTTTAACAAGGCTGTTAGCAAATCCTCTCAACTTGTTCTCAACACAACCAATAAAGTCCAAAGCATTATTTGATGCACAATCCTGAATGCTTAAACCAAGTGTTACAGATCTTATGTCGAGATCTTGAAAAAGAAGCATTTCAACAATTTCTCCAATTTCCTCTGGAGCAAATATTTTTGGCAATGGCTACACCCTTTGCATAGCCTTGAAAACAGCTATGTGATTTACACTCACCTCAACACCTAGCTCCTTACCTCTTGAAACAAGCTCTTCTCTAAGCCTAGGCAAATCTATGTTACCAGTAGATAGATCCACAATCATTATCATACTGAAAATTCCTCTAACAACAGTTTGCGCAATATCAACAATGTTCACATTGTGTTTAGCTAAAACAGCTGTTATACCAGCTACAATACCTGGTTTATCAGCACCAATAACAGTTACCACAGCCAAGTTCTCATCTGAAGTCTCATCAAAGTAATTATGCGGCATAGCAATGATACCATTTAGTAGTAACACATATAAACATATAAAAACATTATTGTATCAACAGCTATGCAATTTGGCAATGTGATGAGCTCAGGCGACTCTGATTAGTGATGTGGTCAGCCTTGGCTGATGTACAAATATGTGATGGAAACAAACCAGTTTTATTCTAAACCAATAAACAAGCTTTGTAGTGAATGCTATGAAAATAAAAATAGTTAAGTTAACATTGAGAAGCAGTGGCTATGAAGTACAAGATATAACAGCTCATGTAGCGCAATTGGTTAAGGAAAATGGATTGGAAAATGGATTGGCTATTCTATACACAAATGAGAGGGGGTGTAGCGTTGCTGAAATAGAGTATGAGCCAGAGCTTTTAGCAGATCTCGAAACATTTCTACAGAAGGTTGGTTGTATAGATAAGAACATATGCAATGTATTGATAGGTAAAAACACCTTTGTACCTGTTGTCCATAGCTCTTTATTCCTTGGCCAATTCAAGAATATTGTGTTTGTTGATGTCTCTAGAGTTGATGGGGAAAAGTCTTTGGTGATTGTTCTTGAGGGTATATTCAAAAATAATTGAAGTTAAAACCTATGGTCCAATGGTGCTACACAACATAACTAATCTCGTGAGAAAAGTTGTTGACTTAAGTAATGTTGAAATGGGCTTGGCGTGGCTTTCTGTTGAAGGAGCTACACCAGCTCTGATAATACTTAGAAATGGTGAAGAGAAAACCTTTCTAGATTCACTAACTAAGCTAATACCATTTACTGGTTGGAGACATGGAAACGCATATGCACATCTAATATCAACTATTCTCTCAACAAATATTGCAATACCAATAATCAACAAGGCTCTTTTGATAAACAGCGATGAAAACATTTATCTTCTTGAAACAAGATCAGTTTACAACCACACTAGAAGGGTTCTAGTGCAAATACATGAAAATGAAAAACCGTAAAACATGGTGGTAAAACTATTTTTAGAAATATTGCAAAAATTTTTTATGTATTTGTCATAACCATTTTTCTTAAGATAATTCACAAAGTTTTGTGGAGACATACAATAATTAAGGGATATGTAACACAAAATGTTTTCATACCATTCTATTTCACATCATCAAATAGCATTGCAAGTGCTGCAAGAGCTGTGCTTTTGAGAATCTCAAATATTCAAAGCTTATGTGAGGTTGGAAGTGGATCTGGCTATGTAACCACAGAGCTTTTGAAAAGATTCAGCAACCTATATGCCATAGCAATAGATGCTTTTAGCAGCGCTACAACAATTACAAAGCTTAATGCTAAAAAGCATATGGTTTTTGATAGAATTGATGTTGTTCAATGCATTTCAGGTCATTGCATAAGAGAAAAATCGTTTGATTTAGTATTTTCAAATCCTCCTTATCTTCCATGCCCCACTATTCTATCTCCTGAACTATGTAGCAATATTAACGAGAATGTGTATATAGACATTGCTTTACAGCTTATTAGAATTTCAAAAAGATTTGTCATATTATCTTCATCAAGTTTATCAAAAGCTTACAAAACACTTTTGAAGATACTGAAAAAAGTTATTGTGCTTGGTGTTAGAACTCCTGTTGATGAAGTAAAAATTTTGATAATAGTTCTCAGGTAAACTAGTTTCTATTTTCTATTGTAGCTGTAGCTAAAACTTTTTTGTCATTGAGAGTGAAGCTGTGGACTTGTTTGTGGTGTGGAGGAGGTTAGATTGCTAAAATGTTACTATAGTTCCATAAGCTGTTTCCAGAATTATTTTACCTGATCCGCTAACAACATCTCCAAGATCATATGGTTTAAATCCATGTTTTTCAATAATATGTTTAACAATATTGCTTTTTTCTCTAGATGTGGTAATCACAAGTCCTATGCCCATGTTGAATACTTTGTACATTTCCTCTATTGAAATGCTGCCAAGCTTCATAATAACTTCGAATATTTTTGGAGGTGTAGGCATTTTGAGAATCATGTCCAAGTTTTGTGGTAAAACCCTTTTTAGCTTTGAGAAGGCGCCACCAGTTATGTGTGCTGCAGATGTTATCAGGTTTTGTTCTATCAGCTCCAGAATTAGGTTAGAATATATCGCTACAGGTTTCGTAATTTCCTCAGCAATGTTAATACCATCTATAGTTGTTGTGTAACCCACTCCACTGCTTTCCAAGACCTTTCTCACAAGACTATAGCCATTTGCGTGAAGACCCCAGCTGGAAACCCCTATAACCACATCCCCAGTCTGTGCTCTATTAGCAAAACTATTATTCTTAACACCCAGAGCTGTGCACACAACATCAAAACCATTTACTAAATCAGGCAAAATAGCTGTTTCACCTCCAAGCAAAGCAACCCTAGCAACTTTAGCTGCGTCTATAATACCCCTCATAATTTCTCTAAAGCTATTCTCATCTGGTTTTGACATAGCTATGTAGTCAACAACAGCAAGTGGTTTAATACCGTCACAAGCAATATCATTTACGTTCATAGCTATGCAGTCCCATCCAGCAACATATAGCTTGTTTAGTTTTTGAAGAACAATTGTTTTTGTTCCAACACCATCAACATGAAGAGAAAACAAGATGTTGTTGTATTTAATTGTTGCTGCATATCCTCCAAAGCTTTCTATATCAAAACCTAGCTCCCTATTTAAATTCTCTATTGCCTCAAGAGCAAACCTGTGCATAGCTTTATGCTTATCCAGATCAACACCTGCTTTGCTATAGCTCCACGAACTCATAAAATATTCACTCAATTACTATATGCGATACTGCTTCTCTCGCCTTTTTCAATGCTTCTTCAACACTGCTTCCCCTTGCTAGCACAACAGCCATTCTTCTATCCTTATACGTGAACGGTTTTCCAAACACTCTCAAATCAACGCCATTAATTTTCATAGCTTCATAAACACCTTTGATTTTTGGAGCCCAAACATTATCACTTTCAGCATATATCGCTATGGATGCTGCTGGTGATAGTATTCTCGGTCTTGGTACTGGAAGCCCTAAAACAGCTCTAACATGAATTGCAAACTCACTTAGCTCCTGACTTGCCATTGTAACCATTCCAGTGTCGTGTGGTCTTGGAGCAACTTCGCTAAACAATATTCTACCATCTTTCGTTAGGAAAATCTCGACACCAAATATTCCAAGACCTCCAAGACCATTGGCTACTTTAACGCCTATTTCCCTTGCTTTTTCAAGAACATCCATAGGCTTTGTTGATGGCTGCCAAGACTCTATGTAGTGATACTTTCCATATCTCCAGTGCTCCACAGGTTCACAAGTTTCTGTAGCAATTCCACTATCTCCAACATATCTATATGTCAATACAGTGAATTCTGTTTCTAGCTGAACAAACTCCTCAACAATCACCCTTCTGCTTTTACCTCTTGAGTGAGTAACTGCATATTCATACGCTTCTTTAACAAGCTTTGGACTAGGCTCAAAAACCTTTACATGGCCATGGCCACTACTGCTCATCTCTGGTTTTATTAGACATGGATAGCCAACTTTATCACATGCATCAACAGCTTCATCAGGATTTTCAGCAAATGCGTATCTAGTTGTTGGAAGACCTAGCTGTTCTGCTGCAAATTTTCTAAGCTCTATTCTGTTCATGGCTATTTTAACAGCTTTAGCATTTGGAATTACCATGAACCCTCTTGACTCCAAATCCTCTAGAGCATCATATGAAACAGCCTCGATTTCAGGTATTATAACATCGGGTTTTTCTCTTTCAACAACAGCTTTAACAGCATTAGCATTAAGCATATCCAAGACATATCTTCTGTGAGCAACATGCATCGCAGGTGCCCAGTCATATCTATCAACAACTATAACCTCTACACCAAGCCTTTGAGCCTCTATAGCAATCTCTTTGCCCAGTTCCCCACCACCGAGAAGCATAATCTTTATTGATTCTCCAAACATTGGTGTTGTAAGATATTCCCTTCTTCTATAGTCCATGTAAATCACCTTACAAAACCAATTAATGGATTCTCTATAACACCTTCGCCAGGAAGCCAAATAAGAACCTTGCCAAGCAATCCATTAGAAGCTCTTGCCATATAAACTTCTCTAACTCTTTTCGCAACCCTTATTCTATCCTCCAAAAGCTCTCTAGATCCAATATCTCTTCTATAGAAAAGTGGCCATCCATCCAACGACTCAACAAATTGCACAGCATTTTCGCTTTTCCTATAGGCCTCCTCATAGTCTTTTCCACTACAAACAATTTCAAAAGCTCTAGAGCCCTTTGTGTACATCATGTTGTTTGAACCAAGCTCAACACTAGCATATAGAACCTCACAACTAAGCTCCCTTATCCTATTCTCATCAACATAAATTGTGTGGTTGCTAGCTAGCTTCTTATCATCGGGGTAGCCAGCAGGTGCAATGGCTTTAACTATAGTTACTACATCCTCATTTATCTCCAGCTTTACACCAGCAAGTCTTTTTTCAGCTGCTCTATCCAAAATCTCTAGAAAATCGCTTTCAACTATTGGAACAAGATTCGATATCTCAGGGTCTCCAAATCTGCTGTAAAACTCTATTACTGTTGGTCCCCAAACTCCTGTTAGCATCATCTGACCTGCAAATGCACCTATATAAGGCTCTTTAGTCTCCATATACAATGCCTTTAAAACTTTTGAAACAATTTCAATGGTTTTTCTATACTCATCAAATGTTATAAATGGTAGCACCCAACCAGGTCCTTGTATACTTCCCATACCGCCTGTTTCAGGCCCAATGTCATATTCAAATGCATGTGGATGATCTTGTATAAGCGGTAATGATAAAACGTAATCTCCATCAGTTATAACCATTGCTGTGTATTCAACTCCTTCAACTCTTTGCTCAACAATAATCTTATAGTCGATATCTCTATAGCTACTCATTTCAGTGAAGAGCTTATCAACATAGCTTCTCTTGACTTCTGATCTATCTTTTGACAAATAGGCTTGAGTGTCTTTAAGAACCTTAACACCTTTTCCACCAGCTTGTCTAGCAGGCTTTATAACAACATCGCCAGCAAATTCAATGAATTTTCTCGCCTCCTCAACATCTCTAAAGGCTTTGAAATACAGTCTACCATCAATATTGTATTTCCACATAACAGTTCTTGCAAACACTTTGCTTTTCTCAATTTCAGCACATCTCATTGAAGCTCCAAATACTGTGAAACCTTTTTCTCTAAGAGCATCTGAAACACCTGCAAACTGTGGTTCCTCAGGCCCTATAACAATTAAGTCAGGAGATAACTCATTGGCTATCTCAAGAACCTTGCCTACAGAAGTTGTGCTTGCAACAAACCATTTTCCACCAGTTTCAACAGCCTCTCTTTCTAAGCCAGGGTTTCTATAATCCATTACAACAAATATTTTTGGATTCAAAGAGCTTCTTCTAACAAGCTTGGCAATTGCATGTTCTCTTCCACCAGATCCTATGATAAGCACCTTCACTTTTCCTCACCCCCAATCACATTAACTCCTAAACATCTTCCACAAAATCTTAAACCAAACATTCTAGCAACCCTATCCACATCTTCAATCGAAAGCCAGTGAAGAGAATCAACCTCTAGATAGCTTTTGGCAAGCTCCTTGGAGAGATTAGCTGCAAGAAGGTTTTGCATATCTAGCTTCATAACATTGTATGGACAGGATCTTATAAGTGGTGGCGATGCTATGAACAAATGTATCTCCCTCACACCAACTCTAAACCTAAGTATTTGGGATACTGTCTTAATCGTTGACCCAGTCACCATACTGTCATCGACTATTGCCACCTTCTTGCCTTCTAACGAGCTCCTAATTGGATTCATTTTAAGGTGAATAGCAACTATCTTCTCAAAGGGATTGCTTGCTAACATAGATCTTCTCCTCCCACCAGTAGCAACAAAAGCAACTTCAAATGGTTTGCCAACTCTACTTGAAAATCCTATGGCGTAAGGCAAAGCTGTTTCAGGTACACCAACAACAACATCAACTTCTTTATCAAGATACTCCCCAAGATCGTATCCCAAAGCCTTTCTAAACTCATAAACACTAACATTGTTGATAATGGCATCGTGACGAGATAGGTAAAGAAATTCAAAAAGACAGAGACCGTTATATGCATCTGCTTGATTAACCAAGAATGTTTTTAGCATATGCCTTGAAATGTAGATGCCTTCCCCAGGTTTAAGAAACTTCTTTAAATCACCACCAAGAATATCTATGGCAACACTTTCAGAAGCTGCTATAGCCATGTCGAAACCATAGCTACCTAGAGCAATTGGTGAAAACCCATTGTGACTTCTCCAAACAAAAACCTCTTTATCTTTTGTTAAAACCATTAACGATGGCACAACATCTTCAGAATCTCTTTGAAGATTTGATAAAGCATTTGTAAAAGCTTCTACTCTATTTCTAGATGTTTTCAACATGTTTACAAGATCTAGTGCAAAATCGTCAATTCTTCTCCACGGCCTTTCAGCAACAATGACAACACTATATTCATTACTTCTTTGAATTGTGAAAGTCTTTTCATTTTCATAATTATGAATCGAAGCTATTGCAACATGACCCGAAGCACTTTTTGCAACATCGATGTCACTACCCTCAACACACTCAACATCGACTCCAGTACTGCAAACAACATAGTTTTGCAAACCCCTATGCTGCAATGCCATTAGTCCATATCTCACAGTATTTGCTAAATTCCAGAGCTCGTCAAATGCATAGATAGAGAGCATTCCACTCACTATAATCACCTCACAAAAGATTTTTCCAGAGCATCAACATCTAATCCTCTGAATGGATAAAGTCCTGTGAAACATGCATAGCATAGCAATGGTATTCCAACAGCTTTTCTAAGTCCTTGGATACTGTTATAGCCAACACTATCTGCTTCTATAGCTCTAGCAATATCATCTAAGTCCATTAGTCTCCAAGCAATTAGCTCATCTCTAGACGCAACATCTATACCCATAAAGCATGGGTATCTAAATGGAGGACTAGCAACTCTTACATGAACTTCTCTAGCACCTATTTCCCTAAGCCTTCTCACAATGTTTCTCATGGTTGTTCCTCTAACAATAGAGTCATCAACTAAAACAATCCTCTTACCATTTACCACATCTTTGACAAACCCATATTTGAATCTGAATATAAAATCTCTCATTGTTGGAGGTGCTATGAATCCTCTGCCAACATATTTATTGACAACGATACCTTCTTCAATTGGTATTCCAGAAACTTTGCTAAAACCTATTGCAGCTGCTCTACCACTATCAGGAACAGGTATCACAACATCACCATTTGTTGGAACCTCTTTAGCAAGTTCCTCACCCATTCTAACCCTAGAAACATAGATGTTAACACCATTAAAAACAGAATCAGGTCGAGAGAAATACACGTATTCAAAAACACATGGCGATACAAACCTGGATATTGGTGATTTTGTTTGCTCCAATGATCTTCCATCAAATGATATGATTTCACCTGGTAAAACCTCTCTCCAAGGATAGGGACTAGCAATTTCAAGAGCAGCTGTTTCTGATGCTATGTACAACTCGTTATTTGCAAAAGATATTGATAAAGGTCTGAACCCATGTGGATCTTTAGCAACAACAACTCTAGGCTCCGAGGTCAGAACTGCTATGCTGTAACCCCCAACAACATACATTGGCAGAATCTTCAAAGCCTCAACAACATCATTTCCAAGCTCTTTAGCAAGCCTGTATAAAAGCATTGAAAGAAGTTTTGCATCGCCATTGACATTGCCAAATCCAAACGCTTTTGCAAGACTAGCATAGTTTGCTATTGTGCCATTAAATGCAACAGCTATTTTGAGGCTATTATCTCCAACAACAATGGGCTGAGCCTGGGAATCTAAATAGCCACCAGATGTTGAGTATCTCACATGTCCTATGCCACCAACAATTCCATCGAGATTGTACAGCAGATAAAGATTTTCGTAACTAAGAGCTTCAACAACAAGACCTTTGCCAACAACTCTGTGTATACTACCATCTCTTGTAGCAACAGCTATTCCAGCTGCTTCCTGCCCTCTGTGCTGCAACTCCAAAAGAATAGATGTTATAATAGATATTGCGTTACCAGAGCCCATGTATCCAGCAATTCCACACATTCAAGCCCCACTCTCAAGATCCTTTTCCAACTCATTTTCATATTCATAAGCAAGCTCATTGAGATCAAAACTCGCTACAACTCTCGAACCATTCCATATAACAACACTTGGCTTATCAATAACATTACCAACAATACTTACTCTAACACCTAACTTGTTTGCTAGTTTCTTGAAGTCTTCAATCCTATCTCTTTTAACCTCAACAACATATCTTGCTTGTGTTTCTGAGAACAACACTTCATCAATTCTTTGAATCCCCCTTGCATAAATTTTTGATACATCAATCTCAAATCCAAGTTTTCCAGTAATAGCCATTTCAGCTACAGCAATAGAAGCTCCACCTATGCTAACATCATGTACAGCATTGACAAACCCAAGGCTTATTGCCTTTAGAATAAACCTTGCATTTCTAATCTCAGATACTGGTCTAGGCTTTGGTATTTCACCTTCCTCAACTCCAAACAATCTGTAGAGATATTCGCTACCTCCAAGCTCAGGATATGTAACACCTACAATAGCTATTGCTGAACCACTTTCTTTGAAGCCCATAGTCATTGCATTATCAATGTTCTCTATCTTGCCAACACCAACAATTGTTGCTGTAGGCTTTATTTGCTTGCCCATGTGATCCTCATTATAGAAACTCACCTTGCCACCAACAACTGGCAGTTTAAGCTCCTCAGCCATCCAAGCAACACCCTTCAACATCATTTCAAAATACCAGAAATGCTCTGGCTTCTCAGGATTTCCAGCATTAAGCTCATCAACTATGGCAATAGGCTTTGAACCCACAGCAACAAGATTTCTAAAACACTCACCAACAGAATTTGCTGCTCCATTGAATGGATCGAGAGCAGTGTATCTGGGGTTTGCATCACCTTTTACAGCAATACCTCTTTTGCTTCCATCTAAAAGCCTCAAAACAGCTGCATCACCATACCCAGGCTTAACAACAGTTCTAATCCCTACCTCATAATCATATTGCTCGTAGATCCACCTCTTCGATGCAACATTAGGGGATGAGACTATGGATAGTATGGCCTTTCTATAGTCCGGCTCTGGAGGAAGAGCAAAAACTGGTTTTAAACCCTTTAGCGCCTCCTGTGGTGGTGTAGAAGCTCTTCTAATTGGTCTTGGCTTTGCAAGCTCCTTTGCAGGCACCTCAGCAACTTTTATTCTATTGAAGTAAACCCTTATAACTCCATCATCTGTAAAATAGCCTATGAAGCTATATGCCAAATCAAATTTTGTTAGAACCTCCTCAACCTCATTGATTTTACTTGGATCAACAACTATAAGCATCCTTTCCTGACTTTCAGAAACAAGCAACTCTAGAGGAGTAAGCTTTTCTCTTATGTGAAGCTTTTCAAGATGAATAACCACTCCAAGGCCGTGGTCAGCAGCTGTTTCGCTTATAGCTGTTGTTAAACCACCGCCACCAAGATCCTTAACATATTTAACAAGCTTCTTCTTTACAAGAACCTGTATAGAATCTATTAAAAGCTTCTCAGTTAAGGCATCACCAACTTGAACAGCACCAATATCCTTATCCACATCATCTGAAAGAGGCTTTGATGCAAAGCTACTTCCAAGCAAACCATCTCTTCCAGTTGAATTACCAATTATAGCTATTACATCCCCTGGTTTTGGAGAATCCAAAACAATATCTCCAGTTTTTGCTATACCAACACAAGCAACATTAACAAGAGGTTGCGTATTGAATGCTTCATCAAAAAACGTATCACCTGCTACAGTTGGAACACCTATTCTATTTCCATAATCGCTAATACCCTTGACAATGCCTCTTATTAACCAGTTTGCATGAGAGTTTCTTGGATTGCCCATGTACAACATATCTAGAAGAGCTACAGGCTTTGCTCCCAAGGTTAGAATATCACGCACTATGCCACCAATACCAGTTGCAGCTCCGTTATATGGATCAACAGCTGATGGATGATTGTGACTCTCAATCTTGAAAACAACAACCCAGTTACTAAAAACCTTTACCGCAGGAGCATCCTTTCCAGGTCCAACCAACACATGCTTACCTTCTGTTGGTAAAAGCTTTAAAAGAATTCTACTGCTCTTATATGAGCAATGCTCACTCCACTGAGCTTCAAACATTGCCAGCTCTTCAGCTGTTGGCTCTCTCCCAAGTATTTTCCTAATCTCACTAACCTCATCACTTGTTAAGGGCATTACCAACCCCTCTTCAAGGAATATGCAATGCTTTCAAATATTGCTCTACCACCAGCTCTAAACCCTTTTGGAGCCAAAACATCTTCAGAAGCTCTTTCTGGATGAGGCATTAACCCAAGGATTAGGCCATCCTCTGTAGCAATTCCAGCAACATCATATAGACTTCCGTTGGGGTTAAAACCAGGGCAATATCTTATTATTGGCGATGATGAGGCAACACTTTTGTATGTCTCCTCATCTATGTAGTACCTCCCCTCAGCATGGGCAACAGGCATATCCAAAACCTGACCATCACTCACAAGAGAAAGCCATGGACCCTTAGGATTCTTAACACATGTCCTAACCCATCTACACACAAACCTACTATTTTCATTTGGTAGAAGAGCACCTGGAAGAAGATTTGCTTCAACAAGTATTTGAAACCCATTGCAAATACCTAGAACAGGCACCCCCTCATCAACAGCATTGCGAAGCTCTTCAATAGCTTGAGTGTTTGCTGCTATGGCTCCTGCTCTAAGCCAGTCCCCGTAGCTGAAGCCCCCTGGAATTATAACAGCATCCCAGTTTCTCAAAGAAAAGTCTTTGTACCACACAATCTCAGATTCAATACCAATAACATTTTTTAGAACATTATGAACATCCTCATCACAGTTCGTTCCAGGAAACTTTAGAATAGCTATTCTAGCTATGGGGCCTCACCTCTATGTCGTGTACAATGGGATTGTATATTCTAAGTCTCACGCAAATCTCCTTCGCTATGTTCATAGCCTCTTCAACGCTATTAGCATTTACTTCAAGCAGAAAATACTTCCCAGTTCTAACACTTGAAACCATCGAGTATCCCTTTCTCAGTATGAGATGCTTGTGTATTGTCTCCCCCTCTGGATCTCTAACCCCTCTCTTATTCATTATTATAACCTCAATAAGATGAGAAGACACCATCTACACTCACACCAACAACTTCAGCAAGACGCAAATATGCCTTGAGAAGAAGACCAGCATCTTTTGTTCTTCTAAAAACCTCTTTATCAAGGTGATTACCATTTTCATCAAGAACTCTGAAGGTGTCTCCAGAAATCTCATCTGCCACTAATATTTCTCCTGATCTTGATTTTCCAAACTCAAGCTTTACATCAACAAACTTGAGCTTTTTAGATTCAAAGAATTTTGTTAAAATATCATTGACTCTCAGACTAACACTCTTTATAAAATCAAGTTCCTGCTCACTTAAAATACCGGTTCTGATTAGATCCTCCTCCAAAACGAGTGGGTCGTGAAGATCGTCATCCTTGTAGTGAAATTCTAGTAGAGGTGGCTCAAGCTTTTGCAGAGGCTTGTAAATAGGTAATCTTCTAAGTAGTGATCCATAGGCATAGTTTCTAACTATTACTTCAACAGGTATTATTTCAAGTTTTTTAACAATTATTCTTCTAAATCCGTCATATTCTATGAAATGAGTTTTGATGCCAGCATCATTAAGAAGTTTGAAGAAAAAGGCAGAGATTCTTGCTGCTAAAACACCTTTGCCAATCGCAACTGCTTTCACAAGCCCATCAATAGCTGTGACATCATCTTTGAACTCAATTACAAGTGTATCCTCATCCTTTGCATAAACCCTCTTACTCTTACCCTCGTAAATAAGTTGCAAAGTATTCATTTGCACCACACTTACTTTAGTTGTGTAATACTCTATATAAGCCGCACATTTACATACTCAAAAATATATATACATAAACTATGCAATGATTGTAAGAAACTTTCAATATTTGGTTTAGTATAAGACAAACCAGTAAGCTTTTCATATATCATGAAACACTTGCTTCACAACAGACCTTATTAAGCTATAGATACAAAATAATTGCTTGAATCAGGTAAGAAAAATGGTTGTAGGAAAAACTATGAAATTAATTGCATCAATACTGCTAATATCAATAGCAATAGCTGCTTCCATAGGACAGCTTAGCCTAGCTCAAACTACTACAACAACTACTACTCCAAAGCAATCAACAACAAATGTAAATGCCTCAAATGTTACATACCAGGTATTTTTAGCTAAAGCACTAGTACTTAGAGAAATGCTTAGCAGAGTACAAGCATTGAATATCTCAAGCGAGTTAAAATCTGAGATATCAGCTCTACTAGCTATAAACATATCAAAGCTGCCTCTCGATGAGCTTAAAGAGTGGATTTACAACGCATCAAAAGTTCTTTCAGATGTTCATAAGGAAATTGTGGTTGGTGGAAGAGCTTACGCTGTTGAAATAGTTTTAGAGAGATATATTAATGGTTTGAAAATAGCTATTGAAAATAGGGTTAAGCACATAGAAAAGAAATACAATATAACAATACCTGTAGAAAGTATTGTAGCTAACATAACTAAAGCTAAAAACATTAGAGAAGTTAACAAAGCTTTAAAAGAGCTTGAAAAGGAGATGGAGCGTGAAAGAGTAAAGAAGTTTGCTAACATAGTTCTCAATGCAACAGCTAAGGAGCTTGCCAAGGGAGTTCCAAAAGGTATTGAGGAAGCGTATAAACATTTAAACATAGTCATAAACATTCTGAATCAAACTGTTAAAAAATTGGAAAAAGCTAACGTGTCTAAGGATATTATTGCATCACTGAATATAGCCATTGAGAAAGTTATTGAAGCTAGAAATATTGTTGTCAACATATCTAAGCGCATTACTATTGAGAAACCTGTAAATATCTCTGCTGTTGTATCAAAGGTTGTTAAGAATAAGACTGAAGAGGCTTTAGAGGAACTAGAGGAATTAGAGGAAGAACTTGAGAACTTAAGAAATGTCTCTATAAGCACTAACATCACAACAAAAATTAACGAGCTTCTACAAAGAATTGAAGAGCTAAAAAAGAAAATAGCTAATGCGAGCATAGAGGACTTAAGTAGGTGGATGCCTGATCTAGCAGAAATAAAGGCTTGGATAAAGGCTATTAGAGATGAGTACAAGGAGCTGCCAAAGTCTTTGCCTGCTGCAAATGTGGATAAGGCATATAATGTGACCATTGGAAAGGCAGAAAAACTCTTGGAAAAAGTGAAGCAAATGCTTAGCTACATAAGGAATATGACCAAGGATCTCAAATATTGTATAATGATATATCCACCACCACCAGTATGTAAAGTTCTAGAACCAGCATTCATTAACTGGGTAAACAATTCAATTAAAACAGCTGAAGATTTAATTACAACAGCAAAGCAACAGTATGAAGCTGGTAACAAGATAACAGCTTTAATACTTGCAAACAAAGCATATTCCATACTAAAAATAGTTGAAGGACAACTAAAACCAATTTATGAGTTATTGCTTAAGTCAAAAAGTGCACAACAAATATCTACTCAAACACAAAAACCATTGCTAGAGGTTAAAGAGGCTAGAATTGAGCGTAAAGGTCTCACCTCTGTACTTATTTTAAAGGTTAAAAACAATGGAAATGTAGATGTGAAGATAACAAGCATAACAATAATGCTGAAACCAAAACCAGTATCAATTCAAAAAGAAGTTACTATTAGTGCCGGTGCTGAGCAAACAATTAGCATACAGCTCTCTATACCCATAATTGAAAAAACTGTAGATATAGTTATTACAACATCTAGTGGAGAAACAATAGCTTCAAGTGCAGAGGTGGAGTAAAGCAAAAACAACCTTTATAATTTTTTTACAATTCAATTTTTTAAATACATAAAATTTTTATCTAATTTGAAGATTTATCTGATGTGTATAGCTGGGGTTGTCTTTATTGGACATGTTTTTGAGTAGAGGTACTAAATGTTTATTGTTTTTTGCAGCTGGTGGTGGAGGTGATGCTGCAACAGCTTCAATGCTTTCATTGGCTGCTAGAAGAGTTGGTTTAAAATCCTTTGTTGCTAGTGTTATTTGGGAGAGGTTTGTTGTTGATCCTGTTCCAGGTCCGATACCATTTGAGGAAATAGTTGGTGGTAAAATCATTGGCAACTTTTCTATGCTTGTCAATGGTTTTTCAAAGGCTTTTAGAGGTGGTAGAGAGGTTATTTTCCAAGCCGCTAAAACGTCTATGGTTCTTGGAGAGCCCATAGCTGTTGTTGATCTTGTGAAGGGTGTCTATGGTGTTATGAAGGGGTTGGAGGAGATAATGAGTTATTTTGGATGTGAAACTGTTGTTACTGTTGATGTTGGTGGAGATATTCTTGCAACTGGTTTTGAAGATGATTTGTGGAGTCCTCTAGCAGATTTTATTGGTCTTGCAGCATCAGCTTCACTCAATAGTGTTATAGCTGTTCACTCACCTGGTAGCGATGGTGAGTTATCTCAGGAGTATGTATTGAAAAGAATTTCACTAGTTGCTGAAAATGGTGGTTATTTGGGTGCTAGAGGTGTTACGAAGGAGGATGTTGAAAACCTTGAAAAAATACTTGAAGTTGTTGAAAGTGAGGCAAGTAGAGCAACATTGTTAGCTGCCAAAGGGGTTTGGGGATTTACTGCTTTGAGAAAGGGAAGTAGAGAATCATTCATAACACCAGTAAATCTCCTAACGTTCTTTCTAGACGCAAAAACTGTTGCATCTCTAAACCCTGTAATCAAGGAGATTAACAATTGCGAAGAGATTGAGTGTGCAAGAAAAAAGCTTAACAGCTTATGCATATTCACAGAACTTGATCTGGAAGAGGAGGTTTATAAGCTAATTCAAAAAGGTGTTGAAATCAATGGTAATATTCTAGTCGACATAAAGAAGAGGTTTAAAAGCACCTGCAAAACACTTACAAAGCAAAGCTCAAAGCCATAATGAAACAACTTCTAACCTCTTCACCCTTTAATGAATAAATCTAAGGCATTCTCAATTTACTTTAATGAGTTTAAACATCTACTTTACTACTAAAACCTTATAAAGCATTGATCTATTAATTACATACCAAAACCGTTTTGGCTTAGATAAAACCCTAGTTGTGTGGTATGTTAAATGATTTCAAGAACGGAGGCTTTAAATCTTTTGAGAAAGTATTTGGTAGATGAAAAGATGATAAAGCATTGCATTGCTGTTGAAAGCATTATGAGAAGTTTGGCTAGGATGCTTGGAGAAGATGAGGAGCTCTGGGGCCTTGTAGGATTGTTGCACGACATAGACTATGACTATGTAAATAGAGATATGAGTAGACATGGCTTGGAAGCATTAAATATTCTGAAAAACGTTTTACCTGAAGATGCTTTACAGGCTATTGCAGGTCATAATGAACATAATGGCTTTGTAGTAACAAGTGAGAAAGCTAAGAAGCTTCTACATGCCCTAAGAGCGGCAGATCATACCGCAGGTTTAATAGTTGCAACTGCATTGGTTATGCCAGGAAAGAGAATTTCTGAAGTGAAATTAAATACGCTTATGAGGAAGTTTAGGTCAAAAGACTTTGCTAGAGGGGTGGATAGAAGTAGGATAATGGAGGTGCAACAACTGGGGTTAGGCGTAGAAGAGCTTCTTAAGCTAGCATTGGAAAGTTTGAAGAATGTTGCACAAGAACTTGAGCTATAAGCAAAAAAGATGCAAAGCTTGTAGTAGAATTCATGTAGTATGACCATGTTTAAATGTTTTTTAGCCAATTCTTTTTCTTTCAGAAACTCTTTTAATAATGTTTTTGGTGCAAACCTCATTTGCAAGAGCTTCAACAAGTTTTTCTGGATCTGAAAACATTTTTATTTCGGATAGGGCTCTTCTATCTATGTGTGGTGCTAAAAGCTCTATTCTATCGCTTGACAAACCCGATTTTAGAACATAAACAGGTTTTCCCTCTGTATAAGCTGCTACAATCTCATGTATTGTACCACTTTCGCCACCCACGGCTATTAAAGCATTGCATGATCTAACCATGAACACGCTTCTAACCCTGTAGTCAACTCCAGGCTTAAACACTATAGCTTCTTCAGGAAAATCTGTTTCCTCACCTGATATTGGAGAAACAATAACAACTTGAAAACCATTTTCTATTGCTCTATCAACAATGTTTTTCATAAGCCCCCAGTAACCACCTACAAAGATGACCACATTGCTGCAATACCTTTTCAGATTATCTACAACCTTAATCGCGTTGATAACAACACTCTTCTCTGGCTCTTCACTATAGGCAGCAAAACATATTTGAATCATTTCACTAAACACCCTTAACCCTCTTGTTTCTAGCAAATTCTTTAACTGTGGGGTTGATGGCATCTAGAGGTTCTTCACCATTGAGAACTTTTATAACATTTTCAGCAGCTCTCATAGCCATTGCCCTTCTGCTTTCCTCTGTTAACCAAGCTATGTGAGGTGTTAGTACAGTATTTGGAAGTTTCACAATTTCATCAGTTGGTGGGATAGGCTCAACATGAAAAACATCTAGTGCTGCTCCAGCCAATCTACCACTTTTTAGTGCTTTCACAAGAGCTTTATGATCTACTACTGCTCCTCTGGATATGTTGATTAGTATAGCGTTTTGCTTCATCATATAGAGTTCTCTCTCCCCTATCAAACCCCTGGTTTTTTCTGTTAACGGCACTGAAACAACTATGAAATCAGAGTTTTTGAGAAGATAATCAAATTGCGAAAATTCCACACCAAGTCTTTTCTCCAACTCAATTTTTCTCTCAATATCATAGTAAATAACCTTTAGCCCAAAACCCTTAGCTCTTTCAGCAATTCTAGCCCCTATTCTTCCAAGCCCCACAATCCCCAGCGTCTTACCTCTCAAACCAATTCCGATAAAGAGTTGTTTATCAAATGGTTTTTCAAACCATTTACCAAGCCTTACAAAACTGTCCGCAGTACAAATTTTTCTAGTTATGCACAGAAGCAGAGCAATAGCATGATCAGCAACAGCATCGAAAAGCTCTTCAACAGGTGTTATAGTTACCCATATCCCAAGTCTTGTAGCTGCATCCACATCAATATTGTCATATCCAACACCATGCCTTGCAACAATCAATAACCTACTAGAATTCTCTAAAACTCTTTTTGTAAATGGCTCAACACCCATAGAGATAACAGCATCAAAATCTTTCACAACATTCATCAACTCATCTTCGCTTCTCAAAGGCTTATCAGATACAACAACTTCTGCAACACCTCTAAGCAACTCAACAGCATCTTGGTGTATAGGAGCAGTTAACAAAACCCTCCTCATGTATAATCACAAACATATGTTGAAGCAACTAAGATTTAAATATTTTGAAAAGAAATTGATGCAAAGGTGGATAAATTGTCTAAACTCAAAAAGATTTTGAAAAGTGGTGAAGTTGCTTTAGGAACTTGGATAACAATAGCTCATCCAGATGTTGTTGAAGCTATATCCACATTACCAATAAATTGGCTTGTTTTTGATATGGAGCATGCACCTATAGATGTTTCAAACCTGGAAATTCTTCTAATGGGTGTTAAAAACCCTGACATAGCCTCTATTGTTAGAGTTCCATGGAATGACATGGTCGTTATAAAAAGAGTTCTAGATGTTGGAGCAACAGGTATTCTAGTTCCATGGGTCAACACAAGAACAGAAGCTGAAAATGTTATGAAGTATGTTAAGTATCCACCAACTGGTGTACGTGGTGTGGGCCCAAGAAGAGCTATTCTCTACGGAGCCATAAACTTTCTAGACTACTACAAAAAATTTAAGCTAGAAGACCTTGTAGTTGCTGTTCAAATTGAGACTGAAGAAGCATTAAAGAATCTTGAAGAAATTGTGAGCGTCAATGGAATAGACATATACTATGTAGGTCCAATGGATCTTTCAACAAATCTTGGCATACCACTTGAATACAACCACCCAAAATTTGTTGAAGCAATACAAAAAGTTCTAAAAACATGCGAAAAATTCGATAAAACCCCAGGAATACATGCCTTCGACACACAATTAGCAATAAAATACATTGAAATGGGATTCAAATTCGTAGCCATAATGTCAGACATAAGCATCTTAAGAAGCTCATTAGCAAAAATGATTGAAATCATAAGAACCAAAAATAAATAAGCCATGGATTATTGTAACAAGAATTAAAGTAGAATTGTAGCATTAAACATTAATGATTATAACAGTTCATTCCTTTTCAATACTATTTGAAATGTTATTTTAAAGAGCATAGCCTTATCAATGTATTCTAGTTATACCAGCATCAGTAATGTTAAAATGTTAATAAAGTCTTAGTGTTGTTATGCTTCTATTAATACTAAATGTTCCAATAATTTGCATTAAAATTTTTAAAACTAGCTTAAAAATCAATATCTAGGGTTGAACTCAATGCACATCCTAGTAAAAGCAAAGAAAATTAAGGGTAAAGCAGAAACTCATACAAAAATTCTTACCACAATTACTGCTATCGCATTAATTATCCTAGTTGCATTATCAAGCACTTATACAAGAGCACAGGTTGCAATACCTAGAGAAGACACAGTGCATGTTATAGGAGCTCAGTGGGGGCCTCCACCAGGCTGGAATCTATTTCAACCATCCACAACATGGGGAACTTGGGGCTATCTTTATATGCCTCTCTTCACCTACAGCGCTTTGAAAGATGCATGGCTCCCTGTAATTGCTGAAAGATTTGAGTTTGTTGATCCCTATACACTTAGAGTTTATATAAGGCCTCAAGCTAAGTGGAGTGATGGAAAACCAATAACAGCTTATGATGTTGAGTTTACATACTTTGTTGTACAAAAGGTAAAACTTGGTCCAGGTGTTGGTTGCTGGGATTATGTTGAATATATAAAGGCTATTGGAGATAAGGTTGTTGAGACCAGAATTAAGGATCCGCCAAGAAACTACTTCTCATTCATAGGTTGTGCACTAGGACTCTATCCAATGCCAAAACATGTTATAGAGCCTTTGTGGAATCAAATGGGTGAGAAAATAAAGGAATGGAAAAACGATGATCCAGCAAAACAAGTTGTTTCAGGACCATACAAACTATATTACTATGATACTGATAGAGTTATATATGCTAGAGTTGATGATTGGTGGGGCAAAGATATATTTGGTTTACCAAAACCAAAATACCTTGCACACATAATATATAAGGATAATCCATCAGCTAATACAGCATTTGAAAAGGGAGATGCAGATTGGGCAGGAACCTTCATACCCTCGGTATGGACATTGTTTACTAAAGGCATAGGCACATGGTATAAGAGCAAACCATATTATGTTGGTTCAGGACCAAACTTTCTCTATCTAAACTTAAACAAGACAGCATTTCAAAATGTAGCTGTGAGAAAGGCTATAGCATACGCAATACCATATACTGATATGCTTGAAAAAGCTTACTTCGGTTACTCACCACAAGCTACAGCTGTAGCTGTACATCATGTGTTTGAAGTTTATAGAAAGTACATATTCACGGACCTTTGTCAGATGTATCTAGGATCTACAGAATGCTTCTTTGCAACAGATCTTGATAAGGCCAAGAAGATTTTGGATGATGCAGGCATAATTGATAGAAATGGTGATGGTATTAGAGAACTTCCAGATGGAACACCACTAAAAGACTTAACAATATCTGTTCCATATGGATGGACAGATTGGATGATGATGTGTGAAATGATTGCAGAAAACCTTAGAAAGATAGGCATAGATGTTCGAACATACTTCCCAGACTTTAGCGTATGGTGGAACAATATTATTGAAGGAAAATATGATATGGTTATAGGATGGGATGGGGGTATAGGCTTTGATCATCCATGGGGTGTTTATAGATGGGTAATGGACCCAAGGCTATCAGCACCTGCAGGCAACTGGGAAAGATATAACAACAAAGAAGTTATACCATTAATAGACAATGCAGCAAGTAAAGCATATGATCCAACAGCATATGTCGAAGCCATAAAGAAGTTGCAAGAAATATGGTTAAGAGATTTACCAGCAATACCATTGTTCTATGGAGCTCATTGGTACGCATACAATACAAAATACTGGATAGGATGGCCTAACAACGATAATCCATGGTGGTGGCCTGCTGCACCATGGGATGCAGGTGCATGGCCAATACTCTTCGGCATAGCCAAAGCAGGTGAAACACCAACACCACCAAAATGGGTACAAACAATTGACAAAGGTGGATTACTCATCCCGACCTCAATAATATGGCAACAAATAGTGAGATTAGTAGCAACGCCAACGCCTACACCTACACCTACTCCAACTCCTACACCAACTCCAACACCCAAGCCCACTCCTACACCGACTCCTACTCCTACTCCAACGCCTACACCTACACCAACTCCGACTCCCACACCAACTCCTAAGCCAACACCATCTCCAACACCTACAATAGCACCAACAATAACAACAACTGTTACAACTGTTGTTACTCAAACAATTGAAAGAACTGTTACAACAATATCAACAATGTTATCAACAGTTGTTTCAACAGTGTTATCAACAACAACATCAACTGTTACACAAACAGTAACAGAATGGACAACAACAATAGCAATAGCAATAGTGTTATTCATAATAGGATTCGCAATAGCATGGACAATAAAAAGAAAATAAACAAAAACAAATTTTTAAACTTTAATTTTTTTAATCTAGTTATAAACTGATGTGAGATGAATCAATCATGGTTTCAGATAAAAGGTTTAGAATATCACCTGTTGTTATCTTTTTGGTGAGAAGATCAGCGTTTTTGATAACAACATATTTTATCGCATTGACAATAGTGTTTATATTGCCTAGAGCCATACCTGGAAATCCATTGGCTTTGCTTTTAACACAATTGTTTCAGCAAGCTCAAACAAATCCAGAGGCTATAAGAGAGGTTTACAAGAAGTTAATGGAGGAGTTTGGCATTGGCAAACCAATTTATGTGCAGTACATAGAATTTCTTTCAAGAGCTTTTAGAGGTGATTTAGGAACCTCTATTGCGTTCTATCCTAAGAAAGTTATAGATTTAATTGCTCCCGCAATTCCATGGACACTTGCTTTACTAGTACCTGCAACAATTTCTGCATGGACTGTTGGTAATTTAATTGGAGCTGTAGCAGGCTATAAGCGGGGAAGTAAGTTCGAAAAAACAGTGCTTATTTCATCACTGATACTATCTCAAACACCTTATTATTGGTTGGCAATGTTACTTATGTTTGTTTTGGCAGTAAGGCTTAATATCTTTCCATATGGTGGTGCTTATAGCCAAGATCTAATACCGTCGTTTGCACCTCAATTTATATTGGATGTTTTGTGGCACTATGTTCTTCCATTTCTTTCAATATTTTTATCAGCTATAGGTGGCTGGGCCATAGGCATGAGAGTTTTAACGATATATGAGCTAGGCTCGGATTACATGACTTATTCAGAGTCTTTAGGTGTTAAAGAATCAATTATATTTAAATATGCATTTAGAAATTCATTACTGCCTCAAGTAACAGGCCTAGCTCTCTCCCTGGGCTCTGTTTTAGGTGGTGCACTAATTACAGAGGTCGTATTCAATTATCCTGGAACAGGTTACATACTATTTAGAGGCTTATCAACACTTGACTATCCCCTAATCCAAGGGGTATTTGTAATATTAATAGCGACACTTTACATAGCTAATTTTGCTGTAGACTTTGTTTACGCATTGATAGATCCTAGAATTAGACTTGCAGGTGAAAAAGTGTAGGGGTGACTCTATGAATCCACTGATATATATGCTGCTTAGAAACATGAGGTTTGTAGTAGGTTTATCAATATTTATGATAGTAGTTCTTTTAGGAACAATTGGACCTCTCATATATACCAAGGATCCTTTAAGTTTTGCAGGTCCTATGGAAACACCTCCATCTCCTCAATACCCCTTAGGAACAGACACCTATGGCAGAGATATTTTGGCTCAATTGCTATGGGGAACTAGAAACTCTTTATATGTAGGGCTTTTAACAGCAGTCATAGCAACAATCATAGGTCTTGTAATAGGCTCTGTGGCTGGTATAAAAGGTGGTATCATAGACGAGGTTCTCATGTCTATAACAAACATAGTTTTAAGTATACCAGGCATGCTCCTAGCAATTCTAGTTGCTAGTTACTTAAAGGTTAGAGCTATGGAAATGGTAGCACTGCTTCTAGGTGTCACATCGTGGCCATGGTTTGCAAGAGCTATTAGAGCTCAGTTAATGAGTTTGAAGGAGAGAGAATATGTATACTTATCTAAGATGGCTGGTCTCGAAGATCTTAAAATAGCATTTGCAGATTTACTACCAAACATAGCATCATACGTGTTCATGGCTTTTGTTCTCTATGTTAATGGTGGTATCCTAGGAGAAGCTGGATTATCTATAATAGGTGTAGGGCCTACTAGAGGTGTTACCCTGGGGTTGATGCTTCAGTGGGCAGCATTGATGGAGGCTGTTAGAAGAGGGTTGTGGTGGTGGTTTATACCGCCAGGAGCAGTTATGGTTGCAGCAACATCCTCGTTAATGGTAATTTCAACAGCATTAGATGAAATATTTAATCCGAGACTAAGACAAGGCTAAATTTTAACCAATTGTTTTAATTAAATACGTAACTATTATTCATTTGGCAGAGGTTATAGAAACAA
This sequence comes from Ignisphaera cupida, assembly GCF_030186535.1. Classification (NCBI taxonomy): domain Archaea; kingdom Thermoproteati; phylum Thermoproteota; class Thermoprotei; order Desulfurococcales; family Desulfurococcaceae; genus Ignisphaera; species Ignisphaera cupida. The sequence continues at coordinate 435,794 of NZ_JASNVW010000001.1, forward strand.
TAATTTATAGCAAAAACTGCTTCACTAGGTTTTTGAATTCTTGAGCATTTTGAGCCATATAAACATTGTTGAATAATACAAATATTTCCTTGCTTTTCTCCACAACTCTCTTTGTAATGCTCAGAAGGTTTGCAAGGTCCTGGTTTGTGTATCTATATTTGTAGTTTACCTCTCCACTGCCTATTCCATGCAATCTGAAGTAGGCTGTGTTTTTGTCTACTGCTGGAAGGGTTTTGAATGGATCAACAACATGAATTAAATTCTTGAATCTAGAAACTATTTCAGTTATTTTGTCTTTGTGTTGCATCCATGTTCCTCTGGGTTCCCACCCAATTAAAAAGTTGTGTGTAGCTGTAGATGAGAAAAATTCAATAGCATTTCTAAAGTTCTCTTCATTATATCCAAAACTTGGTGGTGTTTGAATAACAATGACCTTTGCGTTTAAGGCTTTTGCACCTTCGACAACCTTTTCCCAGGCATCGAAAACTTCTTTAGTTGGTCTTAAAAATCCATATCTATCACTAAGGCTTTTATCTGGTATTGTTTTTGCTTTTTTCCAAGTTGGTGAATCAAGTGGATGTGTTATAGCCTGCCATGCCTTCATCGCAAATACAAAACTTGGTGGTGCCTCGCTTGCAATTTTTTTAAGTTTTTCTGGATCTGGAGGATTGTAGAAAGTCTCCTGAATTTCAACAACATCGAATATTGAAAAGTATTTTTCTCTGCTTATGCAAAAACCACAGCAACCAACAAATACCATGTTAAATCACATTAATGATCTTGTTCTTAACACTCATTTAAGCATTTAGAGATATGCGAAAATTGTGTGAAGTGCTAGTAGCATTTTCTCTCAACTTCTTTAACACATTCTTCAACACATGAGTTGTAGGATTCTCTATCGATGGCCTCTTCAGAGCATGCATCTCTGCAAAATCTATATGGATGTGTTTTTACATAGTCATCACAAACAATTTCCATGCATACACCAAAAAGATTTTTGTTTACAGCATTAATTAGCTTAATGAAAAGATGTTAAAGAATAAATCTTTATACTAATATAATGATTAATATATGTTGTAGTTGTGGTGTTTTAAAGCTATGGTCATTAAATTTATTGCTTTACAATATACTGTTATAATGCTTCTTACTTTTACTGTTCAATTCCTTTACTCAGAACACGTTGTTTTGCCATATCTAGGAGCTCCAAATGCTATTTGTTTTTACAATGGCACTGTGTATGTTTTTGGTTTTGAAAATAGTAGTAAAGTTCCAAGAGCATTTGCTATTTCCTTTGATGTGCAAAACAATAATGTTGTGAAAATATTCAATGGTTCTTTTGGAGGTTTTTACAATTGTATTGTTTATGAAGATAAAATTTATGTTGTCGGCTTTGAAAACATTTCCAATGTTTTCTCATGGGCTTTGACGATATTTAGCTCTAGTTTACATTTGGAGAGAATGGTACTTGAGAACCTGTCTAGTGGAATCAATGTTGCAATGGATATTGTTGTACACAATAACAGTTTGTATGTTGCTGGTGTTGTTAACAAATCAGGTAATGCCTTCATTAGAATTGAGAAAAGATCTCTTAAAACACTAACTATTGAGTCTGTGCTCAATATTCGCATTGGTTCTGCTGTTGGTATTGTTCCAAGGCTTTACATAATCAAAAATTTCTTGGTTATTGCCTATACAAATCGCGAAAAAGGGGTGATATCAATGGACTTTCTAGACACGAATCTTAACCTCGTTAATAGAATTAATGTGAATATTAATGGTTATTTGTATAGCATTGTCTCAGACAATAACTGCATTTATATAGGTGGATCTTTTGGTGTTGCAAAAATTTGTGATGGTAAAGTTAATAACTTGGTTTATCTTTATGGTGGTGATGCTCTAAGTGTGAAATTTTATAATGAGAGTTTAATTGCATTAGTTTCAACCCCTATTGGAATAGATAGTGCTCAAATCAATGTTTATGCATTGGACAAGAATCTTAATATTTTATGGAGAAAACATCTAAATAACTCATATAGGCATTTGCTCTACATAAAACCAGTTGAGATAGTTGAAAATAGTATTGTCATAGCCTCTTCATCATCTTCAGGTTTTTGGACGCTAAACAAGTTTGCAATCCCACAAATAAGCACTAAGGCTGATAGAGACTTTATTACATGCTATACTGAAGTGGTTATTGTATTGTCATATCTTCTAACCATGGCTATTATAATTATATTAAGATTGTTAAGATATAGTAGAATGCAGAGAAGGTAAAATCAAATGTTTGGTAGCTAGTAGAAAGGTAGTATCAAAGCTATTATGATCATGGCAATAGATGCTGCTACTTTGAATAGCCTTTGTCTAGATAGCAAATATCTATAGGCTTTTTCAATCTTTGTCAAGCCTGCAACAGCTATTGCAATGAGTATTAGTGGAGAAACAAAAATTGCTGTATATAGCATTGCTAGTGGAAACCATAACAGCAGCTCCATATTTGCAGTAACAAAATTGAATACAATGTATAATCCAGCACTACATGGAAGTAGTGTAAAAGATGCTACAAAGCCAAGTACTGAAATAATGAAAACACTTGTTTTTGTATTTGCAAATCTATTTAGATTTAGCGTTGAAGCAATTTTACACTCAATTCTATCCTCTCTACATACCATCTCACTTGCTTCACCCTCAAAAAACATTGTATAAACAATCATTGCTAAGGCGTAAACAATTAGAATAGCTGATAAAATCCATCGAGGTGGAGTCCATGAAGCAACTAATGTTTTGAGAATAACTCCAAAAAGTAAATAGCCTATGTAAACAGAAGACACAAAGGCTGCAGCAGTTTTTGCTATATGCTTTAACCCAGCTAATGAAGCAGATAGGAGAAGTGATACATATAAAGCGAATATGCATGGATCTATAGAATCTGCTAACGCACCAAAAACAATTAGTGTAAGTAACTGCCAAATGCTAAAATCCAACTATTTTCACCACTATCCATATAATCGCTTTATTGAAACAAAATAAGTTTTTGTCAGAATCTCTAACCCCTATCACCAATCATTTTCGAGGACCCCATTCATCATCTAGCTATGAACTAATTTACTGCGAGTTAGCTTATATAATTATCTTACATTGGGTAACTGTTTAAACTATTTAAATAGATTATAACAACAGGTTTAAATATGTTTAAGGATTCAATATTCTTAAGATGAAGGTGATTTGATATGAGGAATATAAATAAAAATATTGTGGTAATCCTTGTAATAGCTTTTGTTATAATTATGTTTCTGTCTGCTTTCTATGCTTATAATATTCACAGAGTACATTCTACAGTCACAATTACATATACCTATACCTACTCTGTTACCTCTAGATTATCTCCACTTACCATTGCTATTTCAACAGATATATCAACTGTTGATATTCATTTTGCTACTGGTGTAGCTGATTTTGAGATTCTTGGAAAAGTTTATGAGTCTCTATTCAAAATTGTTTTAGATAATGGAAAACTTGAATATGTTCCGTGGCTTGTGAAATACTATAAACAGTTGAACGATACCACATGGATTTTTGTTATTAGAGACAATATTTATTTTCATAATGGTAAGAAACTTGATGCTTGGGATGTTAAAGCAAGTTTAGAAAGATCAATGAGGATATCGCCAATAGGAAGAATGTTGTTGAGAGATTCAAGTGGTAATCCAATAATTAGTGATATTACAGTTTTAAATAGTACGGCAATTGTTCTAAAATTAAGCAAGCCCTTTACTCCTTTAATAGAGCACTTAGCCCATCTAGCAACAGCTATAATGCCTAGAGAAATAGCTGAAAAATATTGGAATAGCCCAATAAACTCCACAGCTGATGTTATTGGAACAGGGCCATTTAGATTTATTTCATATGAAAAGGGGTCGAAGATTGTTCTAGCAAGATTTGATGGTTACTGGAGCAAAAAACCAAACATATCACTATTAACATACTTGATTCTTCCAAATCCATCAGCAAGAATATCAGCGGTTCTTAGTGGATCAGCAGATATAGCTGTTGGCATATCACCTGATGATGTGTCTAAGCTAAGATCAAGCGGTATCAGCATTTATAATGTTACTGGTGTTAGACTTGTTCTAGTTGCAATAAATTGTAAGAGAATTCCAGATGTGCGCATTAGACAAGCATTGAACTATGCCATTGATAAGAAGGCTATAGTTAAAGATCTTTTGAATGGATTTGCAGCAATTGCTAATAGCGTTACCTCGCCTGTTTTCCCTAACGTCTATACAATGAATCCATATGAATACAATGTTTCCAAGGCTAAAGAACTTTTAAAAGAAGCAGGCTTTTCAAACAAAACTTTGAAGCTTTTGGTATCAACACGAAGTGCAAAGGATATTCAATTAGCTCAAGTTATACAACAATATCTTGCTGCTATTGGAATAAATACTGAAATTATTCAAATGGAGCATACAGCATTTTTGAAAAAGGTTTTTGGAGAGCATGATTTTGACCTTGCAATATATGGGCCATCACCATCGTCTTTGTACTACGCATTAACATATTGGAGAACAAATGCTAGTTTAAATGGTCCTCAATACAGCAATCCAGTATATGATAAGCTACTGGATGATATTGCTAGTGAGGTTAATGAAAGTAGGAGAGCTTTGTTATATAAAGAAGCTCAAGAGATTTTGTGGAGTGATGCACCAGCTATATGGCTTTACTATGAAGATATTATAGTTGCTGCAAAACCATCTATAAAAGGATTGCAGATATTGCCATTTCAAATGCTTGTTTTGGATAATGTGTTAGTTGATTAATATGATGTGGTGGTTAATTGCAAAAAGCATTGCAAAAACCCTTACCTTAATTCTCCTAACCACAGCAACAATATATTTGGTTGCAAGAGCTTTTCCTGGCGATCCAATAACTGTTTTATATGGTGAGCAACCAATATCAGATGAGGTTAGAAAAGCTGTTGAGTCTAGACTTGGTTTAGACAAGCCTCTTTATCTACAGATTTTGATTTACTGGAGAAGAGTTTTTACAGGTGATTGGGGTGTATCAACATTTTTTGCAAAACCTGTTTTCCAGGTTGTTTTTCAAAGCTTTATCAACTCTTTGAAGCTTGCTGTATCAGCAACAGTTTTAACAACATTGGTATGTGTTTTGCTAGCTTACTTATCAATGGCTAAGGGTTTTAAAATGCTTTCCTCGGTTTTCCCAACACTTTCCTCATCAATGCCTGCAGCTGTTTGGGGGGTTGTTCTAATGGTTTTTGCAGCTTATTTGAAAATACCAATAGGTTTTGGCAGCATGTCAATGCCTTTGCTAACACTTGTTGTTGCTGGAACAGGGGTTTTTTACAGGATTTTGCAAAGTCTTCTAGAAAAAACCTTTTCAGAGCCCTTTGTGGAAATGTACAAAGCTTTTGGTATGTCAATAGAAAAAATTTTTCTGAAAGCATTGAGATATGCTATGCCTGTTTACTTAACAGCAACTTTCTATAGAATGGGGCTTATAATAGCTGGTGCAATGGCTACAGAGGTTATCTTTGCCTATCCGGGAATGGGTTTGCTATTGGTTCAAGCATTTTCCTCAAGAGATTACCCTGTTTTAATTGGATGGACAACAATAGTTTCAGTAACGCTATCGGTTTTGAACATGGTTTCAGATATTCTCCATATCTATATGGATCCTAGACTAAGAGGTGTTGTTTAATGAATATTTGGACAAAAATCAGTATAGTCGTTCTTGTTGTAGAAGCTTTTTTAGCTGCTTTTCCACAGCTTTTTTCACATTATTCCCCAACAACAATAGATCTTACTAACAGACTTGCTCCACCATCTATAGCTCATTTTCTTGGAACCGACACTCTTGGGAGAGACGTTTTTATAAGACTTCTCTATGCCATTAGATATTCGTTTACTGTAGCCAGTTTCTCACTAGTATTATCGCTTTCAATAGGGCTTTTAATGGGAAGTTTATCAGCTATTGTAGGAGGCTTTGCAGATTCTATGCTTTCAACTCTTTTTAATATTCTCTATATCATACCAGGTTTCTTCATAGCAATAGCTCTATCAATTCTAATCGGATCTGGCTTAACAACAACTTCAATAGTAATTGGATTGAGTCTAGCACCAATCTTTTATAGACTTTGCAGATCAGCTGCAAAAGAGATTTTAACACAGCCATATATAGAAGCTGCAAAAGCTCTTGGAGCTTCTACAAACTGGATCATCTTTAGATACGTTGGTAAGGAGCTTTTCTACATAGCGTTAACAACAGCAATATTTCTTCTATCAGATGCTATTGCATTTGAAGCTTCTCTTAGTATTTTAGGACTAGGTGTTCAACCTCCAACGCCAACTCTAGGTAATATGATTGCAGAATACAAAGAATATGTGTTTACATCTCCACATCTCCTAATATATCCAGTAATGGTTATAGCAACAACCATAGCATCTCTGAATACACTAGCTAATGAAGTTGGGAGAAAACTAAATGTGTTGATGAAGAATAGTTTGTTATAGAGTTGAAATTTCATATGGGTTTTGTCTCAAAAGCTCAAGTCTATAAATAGATTTTCATTTTATTTTAGTGTTTAAGGTAGTAGAATTTTTGAATAGTTTAGATGCTACATTTAAGATGAGTGATTTAAAAATGCCAAGAACTATTTCAAAACTTCATTTTGGAACTGCCGGCATACCCAATTCAACTCCTAGGAAGTCTACTCCCAATGGTGTTAGAAGAGTTTGGGAGCTGGGTCTCGACGCTATGGAGATTGAGTTTGTTAGAGGTGTTAGAATGAGTAGTGAAATAGCTGAAGAGGTTAGAAGCATTGCTAATGGTTTAGGTGTTTTGTTAACTGTTCATGCACCTTACTACATAAACCTCAATTCTTCTGATAATTCAAAAGTTGAAGCCAGTATTAACAGAATTCTTGAAAGTGCTAGAATTGGGTTTAGAGCTGGTGCTTGGAGTGTTGTTTTTCATAGCGGCTACTACGGTTCTTTCACAAGTGATGAGGCTTATAGAAGAGTTAGAGACGCTATCAAAGTTATTGTTTTGAGACTTAGAGATGAGGGCATAGATATTTGGATAAGACCAGAGCTAATGGGTGGAACAAGTGAAATTGGATCACTTGAAGAAGTAATTAAATTAACTGAGGATATAGGCGATAATGTGCTACCCTGTATAGACTTTGCGCACTTGCATGCAAGAACAAATGGAAAGTACAATACATATGAAGAGTTTAGAGAAGTTCTAAACATGTTAGAGAATAGATTAGGGAAAGAAGCTTTACAAAATATGCATATACACATAAGTGGTATTGAATACGGAGAAAAAGGTGAAATAAAGCATCTAAATCTAAAGGAATCTGACTTTAACTATCAGGATTTGGCAAAAACACTAAAAGAATACAACGTAAAAGGGGTGGTAATAAGTGAGTCACCAAATCTAGAAGAAGATGCAATACTATTTAAACAAGCCTATGAAAAAATAAAAACCTAAGTAAAAAGGAAAAGATAAATGGGCCCGTAGCTCAGCCAGGACAGAGCGCCGGCCTCCTAAGCCGGTGGTCGGGGGTTCAAATCCCCCCGGGCCCGCCACAGAATTAAATAATTGACACAAAGAATTCAATCACAAATACAAATTACTTCACATCAATGAAATATTGTATAACTAATGGTAAAGAGAATAACTAATGAGAATTACCGCAAGAAGATTAGATTTCTGCTGGAGTTGCATTTACATACTATTTAATTTTGGGGAATAGAATTATTTGATGGTTGTAACAATGACTTTGTATTCTTTTGAATACATAATAGCCAAAAATACATTGAAGACTTGAAATTACTGGGATAAATAGTTGTAAAATGTAGCTGTAGATATCATTATTTCTTTGTAGTAAATCCATATAGTTATCATCTTTTTGCTTTCCTCTGAAAGTGTGAATATTGCGTCCCATATTCGTTTCTCTGGATCCCATGTGAAATATGTTGTTTTGCTTTCCAATGTGTTACCCCTATCATCCATTACCTTGTATACTATCTTCGAATTCTGTATAAAATCTCGACTGGGATTTTCAAGCCATAGTGTAATGGTTGTTGTTATTGGTTTGTTAGTGTTAGGTATAGGTTTTTGTTCATAGCGTATAACTGGTATTTGCATCAGTGATGATGGTAATGGTGTTGGTGTTGCAGTATTTGGTGCTGCTGGAAGGCTTCGTGATGTGGCTAAGTCGTGTTGGTATGCTATATCCACATTGTTTTTAGCTATGTTCAATGTTTTCGATATTTTTATCCAGTAATTGCTTCCTAGATTTCTTCCAAGATTAAATGTTGCTGTATTTATTTGTTGATTTGTGCCATCACTTGCTGTTACTGTTGCTGGTGGATTTATGTTGTAGAAGTAACCTGCAATTGTACGAGAATTGGTTATAGCTATTGTTGCTATTGGTATTGTTGTGCCAGTGCCAACCCATGTATTTGAGTTGATGAGCACAAGAGTTATATACCCTTTGCTTCCTGGGGAAAGCCAAGAATATGGATTTTTACATATATCCTCTAAATCTGCTCCATAGCTAAGCAAAACTGATGATGCTACAGGTTTTGGGTTCCAACCAAATGGATATCTGCAAGAATATGCACCATACACTCTATCCTGCAAACTGTTAACAATTGTATCTACATTGCTTGGATAAAGCACTAGTTTCAGGTCATAGTATGTGAAATCGTATAATTGATTTATTTGTCCATATCTACTGTGTTCAAGTTTAAATGACGCTACTAGAAATTCTCCACCATCAAGTTCATAGATTATGGTCTTGAACACTAAGTTAATTTCAGGAATCATTATATAAACATTGCTAGACTCTTTCTTGAAACCACTTTGAGAAACGATATTACCGCTATCATCAATTACTATGCTGTATTTAGCGTTTGTTGCAATGTTTTTTATTGTTATGTTTGTATATAGTTTTCCGCTATTTGTATAGCTATAATCAGATATGTTAAGAGGTCCATAGTAGAATACCACTATTGGTGGCAAAATTATGAGTTGTTTTAGATTAACCCAAGTATCTATATACCAAATATTGTTGTAGGAATCAAGATTTACAGTCATTGATGTGCTTATAACATAGTTTTTCACAACTATTTGCTGAGGTCTTGACTTAGCAAGGTAAACTTTATAAAAACCTGTCGGTAGTAAAAACCCTCTTTCAATTATTGTTGAATTATACATGTAAAACCTTAGGTATGTTGGACACCATCCAAATATTCTTCCTCTCTTAGTAACTATGTATATACGTGCTTTACACTTATCCACTTCCTTGGCCAGTCCTTGCCCAGACCATTTATCTGAGTATATAAGTGTCCACTTACCTGGTTCCAGAGAAACCTCTGTATTGTTTCTCCATGGCTGGTACTCACCAGAGGTATTACTAAGCAAAATTGTTGCATATACAACTCTCACAGCAATGTTTGGATTAGCATATATTGCATCATTAGTTAAATTAAATGCGATGTATTCTTCTAATGCCTGAGAATATCGAATATACTCCTGCTGAACAGCTGCTGCAGCCTGCTTAACAAGTATAACATATCGCGTTATAAGCATAAGCATTATTGAAAGAATTACAGCTAAAACCATCACAGCAACAGTTTCAGCTTGACCAACAAAACGTTTTCTACTCATAATACCTAGCCTTACCCAACCCTCTTAGTGGGTATGAGAAAACCCTCAGTAAGTATCCATCCAGCATCGCATACACTTCTAATGTTACTGCAAGTGAAGGTGCTATTGCCAGAAACTACAATTCTTTCTCCTTCAATGTTACTAATATTACAAATAGCGATATTGTTACAAATGGTGCCATTCCTAGCAATAAGCACAATGTTATAATTCTTAAGGTCATTATTTACAATAACCAAGTCATTACCAACAACAAAAGCAGCTATATTAGGAGTTTTACCAATACCTGTAGGCATTTGCATTAAGTATTGTCTAAGCCAATAGATTACAGCACCAGCTGCCGTAACAACAACCATTGTTAGTATTAATCCAACAACAACATTAGCTAAACCCTTTCCATAAATACACATTTTTGCTTACCTCCAAAAATTGCCTTGTATTTAAATAGTTTTCAAATCAAAGCATTGAATTGAAAATCTTATGCATCATCAAATAATGCATATACTCATAAAATCAATTAACATATTATAAAGTATTAGAATTTTATTGTAGATAATCGCTTTAGGTTTTAATAGAAGGATCTCATCTCCTCATAGCTAAATAGCTCATTAAAAACATCTCTTATGATTTGTGCTTTGTCTCTCAATTCTCTTCTTATGTACAATCTAATTAGTATTGCAAACTTTGGTATATTGAACCATGTGAAGTCAAATATGCTTTTTCTTGTTATTTGCCCTCCTTCAAGCATCACAATTATTTCTTCTGAGCCTAGCATTGGATTTAGAGAAAGCTTTGGTGTATCTATGAAAAAGTCTTTGTCTTTTTCTACTTCAATGCTTTTTCTTTTTAGTTCTTGCTCAAGAATATTCTCTAAAACTACTTTGCTTCTATTTATAAATTCTATTGGTGTTCTAAGATTTGCTAGTGGTATTCTGTACTCTGCCACAAGTTTATATGGTATTTTTCTTGATAGAAAATCCCTGGTTTCGTTTAAACTGTATACACTTGGATTGAATAGAAAGCTCTCATCATTTAACTTTATGTATTCACCAACATTTTTTAACATATTATTAAAATCCATTATTTTTCTGCTTTGAACAATAGACATTATATCACCTAGAAACTTTGTTGCAGCTCTAACTGTTTTATGGTAGTAAACTGTTGAAAACATGTACATTCGAGCAAGCATTAATAGCTCCAAAGCATCTAAGGCTCTATAGTCAATAACGATATTGTCTCCCACAACCCCTAGATAATACGAGATTCTATACCAATCTATATTGCTTCCATATCCAGCACCTGTATAATATGAATCTCTAAGCAAATAATCAATGATATCAGCACTGTAAACACCCTTTAATATGTAGAACAATGCTTTTTCAGAGCCACCATCATATATATTCTCTTTAAATGGCCAAAAATCTTTTTTAGTACATTTCAAAGCCGCTGAAACATCACTTAATTTATATCCATACTCAGAAACAATTCTTTCAACAACTGAAGATATTTGAGGTTCTTGCAAAACAATTTCGGCACCAACATCTTCATGAGTTATTCCTTTTGGTATGAGAATAAAATCTTCAAAAGCATGGCTAAATGGGCCATGGCCAATATCATGCAGAAGCGCTATAAACCTCATGATAACAACATATCTCTCTAAATCATATTGCTTAACCCTATACTTTCTAGTAACATCTCTTACAAGAGCCTCTGTTACATGGGCCACACCCAAACTGTGACTAAATCTCGTATGTGTAGCACCAGGATAAACAATATCAGCTACTGAAAGCTGTTTTATTTTTCGAAGTCTTTGAAAAGCAAATGTGTCTACAATAGAAAGTTCATGCTCATATATCTTAATATACCCATGAACAGGGTCTTTAACTATCTTATATCTTCCAAGATCCATGAACAAAACCCTGGCTAATCAGGAACTTTGTTCCTATTTAAGCTAGCATCTTCCCAACCACAAGAGGTAAAGACCTTTTTAGCATAATTCATTAACTTTCACCATTTATTCACGACTGTGTTTCTTATCTACTAAGTAGCTATTATGATTAGAGATACTTCATACATCTTAATCTTTTACTACTAGTCATTATATTTCTCCTGAAGTAAAGAGTCTCATCATTTAGAGAAGAATATGTGTAAAAAAGATTATAAAATTTTGTTTAACCCAAATATCAAGATCTTAACTGCAAGAGATTATAATTTGAAATTAATGTATCATCTTTTATCTTCAAATACAAAAACAGAAACTTTTAGTCACTAGTTTTCAGAATGTATTGAGGGGGTTACATACATAAGTTGTGAAAACCTTAATTATTCTAAAGAAAATTGAGCATTAAATGAAATGCTGTATACAGCTCTAAGTAGCTATCCATGCTTATTAGCTAAATTATTCTAGCTATTATTGACTTGTTTAAGTAGCGATATTTTTCGACCTCTGCTTACTAATTATAGAGCTATCAAAAGAATTGAGTTGAAAACACTGCAAGAACTGTTTTTGCAAAGGTTTAATTCTGAGCTTTACCTCTTGCAGTTTTTGGTATCATCAAGATATCAAATAGTTATGATATTTAAGATTAGCTTTAAAATTCTCATTTGTAGAATGTTCTATGGATAAACTAGGTTGTATGTTCCATTTAGTAAGTCTATATCTACGTGAATTAGATGAGCATAGGGCTCTAACCTCTTTTTACTATATGAAATAATTTCATTTATTTCTTTTTCTGTTGGAAAGGGTAGAAACGATATCTTATCCTTATTGCCAACAACAATAAATTGTGAAATTTCAAGTACTTTCTCTATTAAAGCATTAAATATGTAAATAACGTCTTTCCAGCCATTCATGGGTTTTATACATGTGAGAACCGCTTTAGATTTAGAGACTTTGCTAATAACGCATTCAGCTTCATAATCCAGTTGATAAGCAGATAATATATCTTCTGGAGATGGTAATGGCAAAGGTATTGGATGGCTGTGCAGAAATATTGTGCTTTTGCATTGACTTTTATACTGCGAATATATTTCATGAGCAGGTATCAAGCCTTCTACAAATCTTCCAATATAAACCAACGATTCATTATTGCACAATGCATAAGCATCTTCCATCAGAAGATTAAGAGATAGAGGCTTTAACCCAATTACATCATATACATACTTTGTTGCTTCATCCATGTACATACTAATAGTCTTTTTAACAATAGCGTTTCCAACAAATGGCAAATCACTAAAACCAACTACTGATGGAATTTCATATGCTGTGGAAGCCATTAACCCAATGAGTTCATTTCCAAAAACATGCTGTTTCATTTTAACTAAACCTGTAGCATTTAAACATAACTTTTTGTCTGAATTGCTAAAAAGTTTTTATGATAGTTAACATTAGCAATAAAATAAAAAAAATGTTAATAGTACAACTAACGAGAGAACTTATAAAGCGTTAAGCAAATTCAGGAGCGCCAGCCATCATCATTAACAAAAATCAGATGGGGTTATAAACACATCACTCCTTTACTAAGCACAGCTACCAAATTTTCATACCTCAACAATATTTTTACAAACGCTTTTTAATTTTTCTAATAATGCATCAAGATTTTGTATTTGTATTTTATATGTGTAGAGATATCTTTTTGTTCTTGCTTTAACCTTTGCAATATTCTTCTTTGGAATCCTCTTAACTCTACACTCCTCAGCTTTTCTAGCTACATCTATGAATTCTTCTTCACTGGAAATAAATACAGGCATTGTGTTATACCCATTAATTCTATTTTTAATACCACATTGATACCTCTCGGTTAAAAGCTTTTTAATAGATTCCTTGATATAACATTTTCAAACTGGTGTCGACTATGATTAATCAGTACCTTAACTGGTATAACATGGTTCAAGAAACATTGGAAAGTGAAGTATTTAATTCAAAGGAGTATAAGGATATTGAAAGAGTTGTTGTAATTGGAATGGGTGGAAGTGGCATAGTAGGAGATATCCTTAGTGTAATAGCACAAAACTACTCTAATCTTTTAATGCTTACATACAAGGATTTCTATGTTCCAAATAATTTCATAAGCAATAAAACATTTGTTTTAGCAATAAGCTATTCTGGTAACACATTAGAAACAATAGCATCTGTAATACAGCTTCTAAAGAAAGGTCTTCCAATAGGTGTTGTTGCTTCTGGTGGTGAGCTTCTGGATATAGCAAAGAAGCATATACTACCACACATTGTTGTGCGACCTGGTTTAGCACCCAGATCAGCTATGCCTCTAATGCTTGTTGCATCTATTAAGCTACTTAGTTCATGTGGCATAAGATTGGTTTCATGGGAAAGCTTACACAAGTCTTTAGCTATTCTAAGAAATACTGAAGAAGCTAATAGAATTAGTGATGAAGTTGTTGAGTTTCTAAAAGAATCTACCATACCTTTGATTGTAGCTACAAATAGATATCATCCATTAGCCATAAGAATTAAAAATGAGTTAAATGAAAATGCGAAAATGCCTGCTAAAATTGAGGTAATTCCTGAGCTATTTCATAATGATATAGTTGGTTGGGAAAGACATAGCGGAAGGGAAAAGGCAATAATTATAAGCTCAGATATCGAGTATGAGGAGCAGCTACTAAAATTCTATGGAGAATATTTAGAGAGTACAGGATTTGATGTGTATCATCTTAAACTTAGTGGTAACATAATTGAAAGGTATTTGTTTGGATCACTTATAGCTGGAATTGCAAGTGCTAAAATTGCTAATAAGCTTGGTTTAGATCCACTGCAAACAAGAAGCATAGTAATGTATAAGGAATTTTTAAAGAAACATCGCGATGATATTTTAAAAAAGGTTTTGAGTTTATAAAAAAATGGAAATAATGTGCTATGTGATATAGTATGGTCTTTTCTCTCCTTTTATACCCTCCTCTTTTTGCTGAGTAAAGCTTCTGAGAAGTAACTCAACCTCTTTCTCAATACCTTTCCCCTTTCTCTCCAAATCTCGAGTATCTACACCAAGATTCCATACGTTACTTAGCAAATCAATGACAAGCTTAGCAGCTGTATAATCCACATAGTTTAGCTCTACAATGCTTCTCCAAGTTTCTCCAAGTGCGCAAGTTCCTTGAATACCAAAAACTTTTGCCCACCCAATTATAATGCCGTTTAATCCACTTATAACACCTTCACTTAGCACTACAGCTCCTTTATCCACATATTTTCTCAACACATCTTTGTTATTACCAACAACAAAAACTCTTCTACTAGAAACAACAACATCTGAAACATATGCTGCAGCAGCTATAACCTCAACAATGTTGTATTTCCTAAGCTTACTGAGAATGTAGTGACTAAGGAAATGCTGATCGGAATCGCTAATAGGTTGAGAATCTCCTGTTACAATGAAAACTCCAAGATCATTCACCTTGGAATTGTATATTAAAACCTTACTAATTTCACCAATTCCACCAGAATCCACTATTAGCTGAGCAGGGAATTTAGTGCCATAGATAACCCCAAACAATTTTGCATCAAGAGAATCTATCAAATGAGAAGCAACAGTTTTTCCAACAAGACCCATACCAGGAAAACCAACTATAACTATACTTCTACCAAAGTCAATGTTATTATCATACTTAATAAATTTCCACATAAATATTATTCCCCTATATTCAACCTATTTCAGTATCGAATGATATGAGAGTATCTAGTTAATTAGTTTTTAGGAAAATATGAGTATAGGCAAAGAAAAACATATAAACCTAGGGCAACAATTATTAGTTGATAGGGCCCGTAGCTCAGCCAGGTAGAGCGCCCGGCTCATAACCGGGTGGTCCGGGGTTCAAATCCCCGCGGGCCCACTAATATAATTGAATGTGCTATTTTAAATAGTGTTTCAAAAATGGAAGTTGAGATAACACACATTAAATATGTCATTGCTATTACTTTATCAGTACCATTAATAATAATATACTTATTGTCAATGATTATGCCATTAAGGTTTGAAAACATTTTTATAGAAAACCCCAAATTTCTTGCTGTAATTACGTTCTATTTATCATTGATACTGTTAATTATTAGAGAGCTTATAGCAAGCATGAAATTAAGGGATATATTGACAATTTTAATAATCTTGGTAATAAATCTGTATTCATACGTAGTTGGATTATACTTTGAATTAAGTCATTTGACATTTTTGAAGCATTACGTAATTCCACCATCTTTTATATACATACCCTGTTCTGATATTAGTAGATGTGACAATTTTGCAGCACTTAGTATAAGTGTTCCACTAACTTTGGAATCAGTACTACTAATCTACGGCATTTTTGGTTTTTTGAAACAAAATGGGCAATAGTAACCAAAAAGTTTTGGAAAATCTATTCTAGGCTCTAAACCTATATGCCAAAGAACCATTGTTGTTAGAGGTAATACCTTATCTGCTTTTTCTATTATTACAGCATCTGTTGATGCAACTACACCGTGTTTCGCCATTGATATTGTCTCTGAATCAGGTGTTTGTGAAAGTATGTATGAGACTTTGATATTTTTAACATTATTGCTTAGCAAATTTGAAAATGATTTCACATAATCTAGACTATGACTAACATTTTTGTCAGCAATAATCACTACTTCGTTAAAAAGATTTCTGTATGTAGATAAAACATCCATAATTATTTTGTATACATTAGCTAACAATGCTTTTTCATCACCTCTTATTTTAGCACCTCTCAAGTCTCTTACAAGACAATCATCACAAAGAAAAACACATTCTGATTTAATAATTGATAAAACAGTTAATACTATGTTAAAGAAATCTATTACAAGAATGGAACTATTCAAGCTATTTACACATGGAACAACAAGTTTTTTCATAGTATCATATACGTAGCTCAAGCTATGAACACACCTAAAAAGTAGCATTTTCTCATATCGATCCAGCATATAGTGCTTTGCAACAATATCCAATATAGATGATGAATAGCCTCTAGAAAGTAGAAACCTATAATCATAAGCTGCATTAGCTAACGCATCAAGTCTTATTTCTTCATTACACCTACTTCTTTCACTATTTCTTAAATTCACATAACATTACCCTGTGAGCCTAGAGCGTTTCCCCGCTAACGGAACTAAAGATATTTACAAGTATTTAGAAGTACCGTTAGCGGGGTTGGCCCTAGGCTTGGGATCACTAGCTTCGCCCAAGCCTCATGGGGCCCTGTCGAGGGGAACGCCACGCCCCTCCCATCTGCGGACAGATATCTCAGACCAATATTGATAGCACCTATCATGTCTCTATCCATGGTTAATCCGTTGCTCAGCCTGGCTATTCTCATCTGTATCTTTATGACTTTTACCCTTCTACCCCCTCTCAACGCAATGCGAATCACAGAGGGGGCATAATTTTTGATGGGTCTACCGCTAAACGGATCCCTTGAGGAGGAGTATGCCTCTGACTCCTCAACAACATATATAGGTTTATTATTCAATGTTTCAACTAGTTTTGAGGTGCTCCACTGGTGGATTCTATGCCTAAGATTTTTACTAGCTTTGCTAGCCATTCTATTCTTACCCCTATGGACATTTCCAACAACTATAGTTGCATCATATCTCCTAGCGATCTTCTCAATGATCCTAGCTGTCTTGTATATTATATCCTCCTTCCTCTCACCCTCTCTAAGCTTTCTAAATGCTTTCCTAGCAATTCTATCCCTAGTGGATCTACCGCTTGCTATCCTCTTCCTCCTCTCAGAATACGCTATAACTATTCTACCAATATTGGTTTCAATCCTATAGATCTCATGTAGCCTCCTATCAACAAAAACAGCTAGTGTAACATTGTTCTCATTTATATCCACTGCAACAGCGTTATTCGGGTTATAAGATACCTCGAATTCTCTTACAAGGGTTAGATATATGAGGATCCTCCCACCAACTAGCTTCAGCTTTAACTCGCTTGATTGTCTCCAACCACTGTAGAGATATCTATGTAATTGCCTATGATTTTTATAGGTTATTCTGATCCATCCCCTATGTGTTCTAAGTTCTACAGCTCCATCCCTCAACCTCCAATCCTGAGAATCAGAATATGTTATTGTTATACTCCTTATCTCAGGCCTATCTCTTTTTGCCTGTCCTTTTTTCCTAAGCTTTTTGAATGATTTTACCCTTCTAATGGCATCTCTATAGCACCCCTTAATAATCCTCGTGGGAAGCCATGGATATTCCTCTCTAAACCTGTTATAGAAGATCCTGTGTAAAGTAGATTGAGATGCTCTATGCTCTAGAGCGTAGCAGAGCATCTCACCCAACATCTCCCTATATGCATCCCCAACCTCTCTAAGAGCCTCTCCACCAAACCTATTAGTCCAGCCTTCTAGCACAACCGTTCTCCTAAGCGTCTTTAAGAGCATCTCCAACACTAACCAAGTAATTAGAAGTAGCTGAAAGCATTTAAATTTATCGCTAAACCAGCAACAGCCTATTTTGAAACTTTTAGAGAATACAACTTTATAATTTCAATAACAACTAAGTAGTATGTTCAGTGTAAAACAATGGTATCTGAAAACAATGTTGTAGAGGTTAGTGAGGATGAGCTTTTAGAGATAGAGAAAGAACTAGAAAAGTTAAGTGAGAAAACGAAAAGCAGTAGAAAGGAGGAGAAAGCAGGACAGAAACAAACAAAGGGACTATATTATGTGACAAGAGTTTCAACTGGTGTAACAGAATTAGATAATGCTCTAGAGGGTGGAGTCCCAAAAGGTTCATGGGTTGCAATAACAGGTGAGCCTGGCACTGGCAAATCTATACTGTGTATGCATTTTGCATGGGCAGGTCTAATGGCTGGAGATCCGGTGGTTTACGTTACTACAGAAGCTGAGTTTAGAGATGTTGTTAAACAAGCAAAGATGTTTGGCATGGATTTTGAACAATATAGAATATATGACATATCTAGTAGTAGAGAAGCTTCAGAAACACCCAATATTGTTGTCATAGACATATTTGGTTTACTAAAAATTGCAAGACAAATGAGTGAAGCAATTCCAACTGATGTTGAAACTGCTAAAAAGAGAAGGTTTGCTGCACTCGATATTCAAACACTTGTAGCAGCTATTCAAGAAGCTTACAAAATTCTTGGTGTTCTTAGGGAAGGTGGTAAATCACCTACTAGACATGTGAGGTTAATAATAGACTCTTTAAGTGCTTTTTGGGCAGATAAACCAGCAATGGCAAGAAAATATAGCTATGATTTGAAGATATCTACTCATAGAGAAAATGTAACAGCTTACTTGGTATCACAATATGCAATGACAACAAAATCCACATTTGGATTTGGCTTAGAGCATATAGCTGATGGCGTATTCCATTTATGGATGGATGATGTAGAAAATGCAAAGGAGGTTAGAAGATATTTAATAATAAAGAAAATGAGGATGACGAATCACGCAAGATATGCATTTAAAGTAGATATAGTTCCGGAAAAAGGTTTCACAATAACACCACTTGTTTCCTAATCCTCATAAAAAATTGTTTTAATCATCTCCTTTGCATAGCAATAACATTGTTAATAATTAATAAGTTCATAAACAATTTAGAATAGCTCATACTGAAATATGTAAATAATCATAAATTTTGTTATTTTATAATAATTTTTGCTTTAGAAACAATTTTTTCAATAAGTTCATCGATATTGTTAGAGAATGTGTAAAGTCCATGAGGTACATATTCTAGGTACTCACATTTCCAATAGGGTTCTAAAACCTTAGATGCATCAACAATTTTCGCATACAATGATCTTACCCCACTATATATTCCAATAATTATGTTGAAATCACCAATCTTTCCTAAGAAGAGTACACAATTGTGCTCTTTTTCAACTAAATATACTTTCTCAAATCCTTTTTGAATAAGAATATTTCTTATAGTATTTGCATCAAGTGCTGCCATAGATTTTCACTATTAAAGCATCTAGGTAACTTTTTTATATCCTTTTCTTTGCCTTGTTGATCCGAGGAATATCAATGCTTGAAGGAGTAACATTAAAGTATTATAGGTTTTTAAGAATTCCATCAGCAATTGCAAAGAAATTTTACATAGCTTACATAACATTGTTTTTGTTGCTTTTCATAGCGGATGTTTATCCCTTTCTATTCTTATATGCTATTAATTTGATGTTTTTATATAAATTACTTATTATCCATGTTTTATCTATGTTGATTTTGATATTGTTTATGAAAATTTCTGCAAAATATATGAAAACTAGGCAAATAGTTAATGCAATTGTTTTCATAGTTAGTGTCGGTGTGCCATTAGAGTTCATATCTTCTCCTATTGGGTTGTATGGTATAGCTTATGCTATTATACCATTAATTGGAACAATAACACTAGTTCATTTAGCAGGATTATTTAAGGGGTTAATTTACGTAGTTTTTGTATCTATAGCTATAGAGTCCATGTTTTCATATGTTGATAGCTTCAAATTCGTATTACTCAGATTTTCATTGGTATTAATACTTCTACTTGTTTCAGTTTCTATTGTAATGCGATTAAATAAAGTTGGGAACTATAATGTACTTAAAATAGCAAATGCGTGGATAAGATTCATGTTATCTGGAGATGGCAATGAAATTGAGGAAGCACTTGATAACATTGGCATAGAGTTCAATGCGCAAATGAAGATATTTTTGTTTGAAAGAAAAACTGATGCCATAGCACTGATTACACCAACAATACATTTTGGACCATATAAAAATATTGGAAGCACATACCTTCCTTATGACATAGAATCGGTTTTTACAAGCAAAAAATTAAAGGTGCTTGTATTTCATGGTGCAGGATCACATGAACTTGATCTTACTAAAAGAGCTTATGGGGTATCATTAGCACGTGAACTTGCCTCAAGAATAGTAGAAGAAAAAGATAGAATAGTTCCAGAACTTGTTTACGAACCTTTTCGTGTTTTTAATGGTTTGCGAGAAGCCTTAGCTATACAAACTGATAGTACTGCACTAATAATAATATCATCTACTGTGACAGGAGGGGATGATTTGCCTTATGAATTGCAAAAATTTGCAGAATCAATTACTAGGTTGTATGGATTTAGGGATGTTGTTATTGTCGATGCTCATAATTTAGAAGGTAAGCGAGAACTTGATGTATCACAGTTTAGTTTATTGGTAAAAGCTGCTTTGTCAAAGAGAAGCAAAGTATGTGAAGAGTTTATGGTTGGTTATGGAGAATCAAGTATAAAGGAACATGTTTACGTTAAAGGAATTTGCAGAGATGTTGTCAAGGCTTTAACGATGAGATGTAATGAAAATCTCTACTCCATAATATATCTCTATGGAAATAATGCCAAAGTTGGTGTGAGAGATGCTTTGAGAAAAGTAGCTATAGAGAATGGCTGCAAAGATGCTGAAGTTGTTACACTAGATGATCATACTTGCGCAGGATCAGTTTTTGATGCACCATATTATAGTATTGAATTGAGTAATAGCCTCATTGATGCTGTGAAAAATGCATTGAATGTCTCCATCAATGACCTTAAACCTGCTACAGTTAAATACCTACAATATGAATCCAAGGTTAAAGTTGCTGGTAATAAAATTTATGAATTATTAGATGTTGCAACTCGTGTTGGCTCCATAATTGTAAAATATCTGAAAATATCGTTACCATTATTATATTTTATATGGCTTGTGCTAGTTCTTATAATTAAGACTGCTATAATTTAGTGGTAATACTGCATCTATAAAGCAATTGAGTTTCCACGTATGTGACACCTTATATAAAATTGCTTTTTAAAAGTCATATTATCGAGGTTAGGATTATGGGTATAACCATAGAGAATGTTGCTTCAAGTATTGGTCAAACCATAACAGATATTTATGGTAGAAAAGTTGGTGTTTTGGTGAGTGTCTATAGCGATTTCGATGGTAAGGTAACAGCTGTTGAGATAATGACCAATGATATGACATATGAAACTCTTTCAAGTGATAGGTTAGAGCATGGAATAGATGGAATCAAGATTCTTCCAGAATGGGTTATTGAGGCTAGAAAAATTGAGCGCAAGTTAGATGTGATAAAGAAGAGATTCAAAGCCTTAGAGGAGCTCTATAAAAAGAATCAAATTGCTCAACACGCTTATAAAGAACTCAAAGAAAAATTTGCAAAGGAGATTGAACATGTTAAGATAGAGACAAAGAATACTAAGGAGCTTCTGCGCAAGAGAATAAACGAATTGGAGAACTTTGTTATACATATAGAGAAGGCTATGACACATCTAATAGTAAGCTATACAGCAGGAGAAATACCGGAAACAGGGTTTAAAATATCTGCAGATTTCATGAGATTTGCTAGACAAGCTGCAATAGATGAAAGAAAGGATTTGGATAAACATCTAGGTCTAATTGAAAAATTAGAACAAGAACTTGTTTCAATAGTATCAGGATTTGAAGAATCACAAACAATTGCTACACCAGCTCAGCCAGTCACTCAACCATCTCCAACTCCTCTAGCCGTGAAGGTTGTAAGTTAGCATAGCTAGTGATTTTCATGGCAATGCCGGCAGGAATTTTGGATCATTTCACAAAGATTCTTAGCATATCATCTCGGCGTGATCCTCAGAAAGGAGCTTTAGTATACATAGTTTCCTCATTAAATGAATTGAAGATAAAGCTGGAGGAGGTTAAGAAGAGACTTAAAGATAGAGATGATGAATTGTTAACAAGTGCTGTTAAAGCATTGAATATGAATGATAGAGAAAGAGCTTCAATATATGCTGCAGAAATAGCTGAGGTTAGAAGATTAATAAAATATGTTCAAATAGCATTGCTAGCAGTAGAAAGATTGCTAGAACGCATGAAAACCATGAATATTGTTAATGATATAAGGGTTTTATCAACAACACTAGGTGTTTTAAATGAGCTTAAAGCAATGTTCTCTAATACAATGCCTGAGCTTGCATCAACTTTAGATACCATTGTAAATAATGTGAATGCAATTGTTGCACAAACACAAACACCTGAATTCAATATAAGCTTAGTACCTGAGACAAAGGAGGTTAAAGAAATATTGAAGGAAATAGAAAGTCAGGCAGAAGAAAAGGTGAAGAGCACCTTATCTCCTATACCAGTACAATTAGAAAGTGTAATTAATAGTGTTACACAAGAGGACATTATTAGTATTTCCAAAATAGTTGAAAAAGGAACTTCAGCAACAGCAACCATTCCAACAGCTTTCGTAACTCGAAAACATCAATATGTACCTTCATCAGGTATAGATAGTGGAATAGAATATCAAATATATAGCTATATAGTATCCAACAAAGGTATGATAAAAATAGATGAATGTGCACGTATTTTTGGTATTTCAAAGGATGATGTTATAACCATTTTGAAGAGACTTGAGCAGAAAGGTCTTATAAAAATAGTTGCATGAATTTGAATTTTTTCTTTGAATTCTTATACGTGGTCGATTTAAATGAGTGGTGGACGTGAATATCTAGAAGCACTAGCTAGGAAATATGTTCATGAAGCAATGATAAATGAAAAAATTGGCAATAAAGTTGATGCTGCTAAAAACTATAAAAAAGCTGCTGAAATAATCATGATGCTTATAAATAACTACAAAAATGATCCAATGATACATATATATAAAAGTCTTGCCGAAAGCTATATTAACAAGGCTAAGGAACTTGAAGAAGAATCCAAACTCTCAGTATCTATAGGAGGTGAGAAAGAGGAATCTGAAGAGGATGTTGTGAAGGATTATGTTCTAATTGAAAAACCTTCTGTAAGATTCGAAGATGTGATAGGATTAGATAATGTGAAACAGGCAATAATGGATTCAATTGTTTATCCAACAAAAAGACCAGACCTCTTTCCACTTGGTTGGCCAAGAAACATACTTCTCTATGGCCCACCTGGATGTGGAAAGACGTTAATAGCTGCAGCTGTAGCTAATGAAATAGATGGAGTATTTATGCAAGTAGATGCAGCTAGTCTAATGTCAAAATGGCTAGGCGAAGCTGAGAAAAGAGTTGCTGCAATATTTAAATACGCCAGGAAAATAGGTGTGTCAAAGCCGGTTATAATATTTATTGATGAAGCTGACGGGTTATTGGGTGTATATGAAAGCGAAATTGGTGGTGAGGCCAGGGTTAGAAATCAGTTTTTAAAAGAATTGGATGGTCTAAGCGACAAAGGCAAAAAATTCTTCATTTATGTTATAGCTGCAACTAATAAGCCATGGAAACTTGACATAGGCTTTTTGAGAAGATTCCAAAAGAGAATATATGTACCACCACCTAATAAGGAGGCAAGAAGAAACTTATTTGAATACTATACCAAGTTCTTTAAACTTGCTCCCGATGTTGATTTCAATATCTTAGCAGAGAAAACAGAAGGCTATTCAGCAAGTGATATTAGAGATATTGTTTTAGAAGCTTATTTAAAAACCGTTAGAGAATTATTCAAATCAAATAACTTTAATGAGAGCCCGAGACCAATAACATTAAAGGATTTTATGGAGGTTCTTCAACATAGAAAACCAAGCATTTCGCAAGAACTCTTAAAGCTGTATGAAGAATGGGGTAAAAACTTCGGTGCAATGGCTTAATGCCATTATTTTTAACCTTCTAAACACTATAATTAATCTTTCTCCATTTAAAGAACGAAAATTTTCTCAGCATGGCTTATTTGTTTCTTTTTCATGGATCTATGCACAAAGTTTATGATTTCATAATATGTTGCATATATGGCAAGAATTCAAATTATAGATTACCATAATTCAGCAATAAATTTTATCAAAGACTTTTATGAGCAAGTACAACTTTATTCATAGAAAAAGTCCTTACCTACTTTTCATCTCTACATACTCCAACAGCTCTGGCACATATTTTAATACATCATCTATTGTCACAATGCCTATAACTTTTCCGATTTTGTTGACAACTGGAATGTGACCATGACCTGTACCAATCATCAGATTTATAACATCCTTTAGTGGTGTATCGGGGTCTACTACTGTAACTGGTTTTGAAAGTATTTGAGTAATATTGACAAGTTTTGGGTCAAGACCTTTTGCAATAGTCTTTATCACTATGTCCTTTGCAGTTACAACACCGAATACAATATCATTTTCATCAACAACTATAACTGATGCTATATTGTATTTCTCCATTGTTTTTATCGCATCATATACCGTTGCATTTATCCTTACACAAATTGGGTTAGGAACCATCACATCAGATGCTCTAAGCATTTTTCCAGCACCTCTTTAGCATTTTCATTTACAGCTATTTTAACTATTCTACTTTTTCCAGGTATTTTAGTTCTTAATTCATTTAAATCAATAGCCATAGCAACAACCTCTAAACCTCTTTTCTTCAATTCACTTAGAAACTCATTTACCACTTCCTCAATTTTTAGGTCCCCTGGTTCCAAAATCATATAGGCAATACTTTTTCTTAGAACATTATTTTCTGAACCAATAACAACCCTAAGATTACAAATGTTTTCATTATCTATGGTAAGCTCTAATCCTATACCTAATCTAAGCTTTACATCATTTAAGTAATTCTTTTTTCCATAAACCATAAATCCTCCACGTGGAAGATATTCCCCAGCTGGAGGAGATAGGGATACCTGGAATCCAGGAACCCAAAAAACATTCACAGAATGTAAACCCATTTTCCAGGCCTTGCTATAGCACGCAGCTAAAATAGCTGCCTCTTTCAACGCTTCTTCATCAATATTTCTATTATTTGTTTTCACAATCACTGCACTACCGCCATGAATATCAGCATGCATTACAATATCGTTATCATGCAAAAATCTTTTGATGAGGTAAATGTTTTGACTTGCATCCCTACCTCCAAGAATCAAGAACCCCGATGATGTTATGGTCCAGTGGAATTTTTCAAACCACTCCCTTTTTCTAGAAACTACAAACTTAATACTTTTCTCCTTTAAACTTGTTTCCTCACTTAATCTTTGAATTTCTTTCTCAATTCTATTCATTTCCTCAACTGTTCTCTCAATACCTTTATCAACATCGCTTAACATCTTTCTATATTCATTGTATATTGAAATCAGTGATTTTCTTACATCCAGTTCTATTGAAACCCCATTTACATCAATACGATATAATCCCTTGGCTTGATCATAACTAGAAATTTTTTCACTGCATTTACTTATGGAGTTCCAACCAAGCTGCTTAACAACTGTTTGAACACACTGATGCAAAGTTTCTATTTCTGGATAGTTTCTTTCAATAATGTTAACAATCTTATTTAAAAGCTCTTTCTTATCCTCATATGCTTTTAGTGCTGAGCTCATTTCCTGTAAAGTATGTTTCAACTTCTCAATTTTACTTACAATAGGCTCTATCCTTGATTTGCGAATAAAATTCTCTATGTCATGAATAAAATATTTGTTTATTGCTTCATTAATGCTTTGATATTTTTCAACTCTATAGGTACTACCACTAAATTGTGGTGGAATAAAGGGGTAAAACCCGATTGGTTCATTATTAGCATATATTATACATGGATCAGAATTTTTAATTGCAGCATCAATAATATTGCTTACACTGTTTATTGCACATTTAATGATTTCCTCCAGAGATTTGTTTGAATTAATCGATGATTCGCATATGAAAAAAGCTGCTTCAACAACTTCTGATGGAAATCCATAGGTCTTTATAATATAAGAGATAATGTTTTGTTTACCTCCTTTAACATTTTTTATAATATTATTAAAATCTGAAGAATCAATTGATTCACGCCATTGCTTAGGAGGGAAAACATATTTTGATTTAGGAACTATTACCCTATCTCTCATTCTTCTGTATTCTAAAGCTATTATCACATTATCAGCTAGGTCTACTAAAATCATTGTGCCCCTGGGCAATAGCTCTATAACAAGCTTTTTTTCAGTGCCTTCACAACTAAGTTTAAACATTATTATTCTTTCTCTATCATATTGCTCAATAGAATTAATTCTACAGTCTCTTATGTGAGATCTCCATGTGATAGATAAATTCTTTGAGTATTCTACATCTATACCGGATTCTGATAGTGAAACTCTTTTCCCAGGTTCAATAACCAAGTAAAGAGGTCTATTCTCTCCACTTTTCCTTAGCTTTAAAACAACTAAATTCTTTGAGTAGATATACACATTATCAATAAACGAGTTCTCCACATATTTTCTTTGCTCATTAATCCATACACTTATATCTAGCCAGCTCATAGAATTTTTTTGGCGTTTTTGAAATGACTCTACAGCTTGACGAGACATTGAATACCCGCCTAAAGATACTGTTTGTAAGAGGTCTTTATGGTTTAATAACATCAGTTATTGCAACCACAACATCAATGCATATATATTACCAAAACATCTTAAATAGCTTACTAGGTTCATTTGGTCCATTTCTCACATGGACATTAACACTATTACTTTATCCACCTAGCATTATTCTTGTAAAGCTTCTTAACACTAATAAAAAATTTGATTTATATTTCAGGGGGTTTTCCATATACTTTGTCATCTTCATCTTGACAAACATTATTATTTCCAGCTAAAATCCTACTTTCAAATACTGGTACAAATTCTGCAACAACTGTTAAGTAATTCTCTGGAAGAATAACATCACCATATTCATTAATTGGAAAAGCATACGGCAATTCTATTTCAAGTTCTAGCTCCTTACCAAGCTTTTTCGTTATTTTCAAGCCAAATACATACTTTATCTCACTTAACTTTTTTCCACTTTCTATGAGCTTAGCAACATATGCAGCACCTGCAATAGTGTATTGATGCTTTCCAATGTTTCTTGCCTTAGCAAATGGAAGTTTAGATGTTATAAGCTTATTTGTTTTGCCATTTGGTGGATGAGAACCCATTATACCTCCTATAACAACATATTCACTATGTTTCATATCATCTGTTGTAAGTTCCTCATAAGCCATGGGATCCAATACAATAACATTCGGGTTATTGCTTAGAAATTCTATAACAGACTCTTTATATACTATTCCAAGTTTTTTGAGTATTTGTAAATCCTTTTCATTTTTAACATTAGCAAAAATTACTCTTCCATTGAATATTTTTGCTACAAACTCATACTCCTTTAAAATCCACTTGTTTATGCAAGGCTCTAAATGCTCTATCACAATATACATTTACTACATACCAACAATCTTATAAGGCTTAGAATAAAAATTTTTAAATTGTAATCAAAAATGTATACAACTTGTATTGGGATGAATCTGAATGGCTGCAACTCAGCAAAAACCTGCAATAACTCCAATGAAACTATTAAGAGGTTCCATGAATAAAACAGTATTAGTGAAGGTGAAGGAGAATACAGAATTTGTTGGAAAACTTGTTATGACGGATCCAACAATGAATGTTGTTTTGGAGGATGCTACTGAGTATAAAGATGGTGGAGAAGATGTTATAGCAAAATATGGTAGAATATTGATCAGAGGAAGCCAAATACTCTACATATGCGTTGACTATACGGAAGCAAGATTAAGACAAGCCTCAATGTCGTGAATGTATTATGCAAAATTATAAAAAAGTTAGAAAGAAAATCAAATTACCTTTATCATGTCCAATAAACTTCGAGTTCTCGGTTGAGAATATTGATTGTAAACTATGTAAATATTTTGATGAGTGTCTTAAAATATTTACTAAAGCTGAGAGACTTAGTAGAAATATTAGGTAGCTAAAAATATCCTAGCTTTATAGAAATATAAAAATATTAAGTTTTGGTATGTTCAAAAATACTTTGGGAATTAACAATGCCAAATATAGAAGTATCTGAGTATAGATGGACGGGTATAGAGAATTTAAATGTGGAAATAGTTGAAAGGAAGGGAACTGGACATCCAGACTATATAGCTGATAGTATTTCAGAAGCGGTTAGTAGAGAGCTTTGCAAGTACTATTTAAAGAGGTTTGGGGTAATATTGCATCACAATGTTGACAAAGTTCTTGTTGTTGGGGGACAAGCAAATCCCGTGTTCGGTGGAGGTGAGGTTTTACAACCAATATACATCATTGTATCTGGAAGAGCCACAACATATGTTAAAACAAAAGAAGACTTAGAATTTATACCTGTTGGAACTTTAATAATGAAAGCAGCCAAAAACTGGATTAGAGAAAACTTCAGGTTTTTAAATCCTGAAGAACATGTGATTGTTGATTATAAGGTGGGGCAGGGAAGTGCAGACCTAGTTAGCATATTTGAACTTGGATTAAAAAAGATTCCACTTTCGAATGATACTAGTTTTGGTGTTGGATTTGCTCCTTTATCAACACTTGAGAAGGTTGTTTATGATGTTGAAAGATTTTTGAATTCCCCCACCACAAAAAGTGTTTTACCAGCTGTGGGAGAAGATGTTAAGGTAATGGGGCTTAGAATAAATAAGAAAATTAAATTAACAATTGCCGCGGCAATTGTATCTAGATTTGTAAGGGATAAAGAGGAGTACTTGTCGGTAAAAGAAGAAATAAAGGAGAAAATACTTGATTTTCTTGCTAGGAAAGTACATGACTATGATATTGAAATATTCATAAATGTTGCTGACAAGCCAGAAGAAGGAGTGTTTTATCTAACAGTAACAGGGACATCAGCAGAACATGGAGATGATGGAGCTACTGGAAGAGGCAATAGAGTAAATGGGCTAATAACTCCTATGAGGCCAATGAGCTTAGAGGCAACAGCAGGAAAAAACCCTGTTAGCCATGTTGGTAAGTTATACAATGTTACATCAACTATTATAGCAAATAGAATCTATGAGGAGGTGAAAGGTGTTAAGGAGGTGTATGTCAGTATGTTAAGCCAAATTGGAAGACCAATAAATGATCCACTAATTGTTGATATAAAGATATTGCCTGTAGAGAGACTAACTTTAGATATGATTAACGAGGCAAAGAATATAGTAAATGAGGTGCTAAGTAAATTTGATGGTATAACAAATTACATATTAGAGAACAAAGTAACGCTCTTTTAAAAATTTATTGATCTCTTATCAAGTTTGATCTGTATTCATTAATAATACTTAGAAGCTTTTTATAATCCAACAACTCTTTCTCTCGCTTCATATTCAAATAATTCATCAGTTTGTTATAAGCAATCCTTATAGTATCTTGTAAAAGTTTCTTATTGAAAACAACCACATCATCTGTTATTAGAACTGGTGTTAATTCATCACATATTACACCAATTTCAAAATCAAAAAATTGAGTAAATAACTCATTTGAACATTTTTTCATTATTAGAATAGATGGTCTTTTTATATTCTTTAACTTGGGCAACTCTATAAAATCCTTATTTACATACATTACATAAATGCCATCTACATTCTTTTGATATTCTTCACTAAAGTCTTTAGCTATAGGAATAAGAATAAGTTCGTCTTTAACCATCCCCCTTAAAACATCTTCAAATATCTTTTTCAAATCATAAAGTTTTTCACGCTCCTTCTCCAAATACTCCACATGTATTTGTAATTGCCTTATCTTTTCCTTAAACTCATTAATTATTCTATCCTTTACAATTTCTGGCTCAAGTTTTTCCATAATTCTAAATTTGTTCTCAAATTCAATTTCCTTTAGTTTGTTTTCCAATTCCATAACTTTTCTTTTCAAAGTCTCTCTTTCTTTTTGTAATTCACTTAATTTATCATTGATAATCTTAATTTTTTCATCACATTTTTCATTGGAAACAATTTGATGCATAGTAACAAAATCTTGGCTTAGAGCTGCGGAATAAGTGTTTTTGAGATGCTCCTCAATAGCATATTCTATTGCTTCATTAACAGTCTTTCCTCTCAATAACTGAAGTTTAACATCATCTAACTCAATATCAAGTCCTAATTCAATGACTTTTCTTTCAATTTCTATAAATTTTTTCTCAAATGATTTATATGCCTTCAACGCTGCTGCTAAAGCATCTCTTTCATGAGAGGTTTTAATTTCAATGCTTAGACCTCGTTTAGTTAACCAGTCAATTAAATGCTCTTTTTCTTCAATACTTAGAGATTTTGGAGGAACATAAAGTGGTAGTCCAAGAATAGATGAAACCTTTTTCACAGTATCTGGAGCAGGGTTTTTATCTGTTGCTATTAAAACTGGTATTCCAATGGAGTAGACCTTACTTACTACAGCCACTTTATCAAGTTCTTTGGATGAGTAGGTGTAACATGTTTTAAGGGAGAGATCAATTATAGCTATACCTGTTTCAATTCCAGGGTCGATACCAACAATAACATATTTTTTGCTATAATCCTTATTTTCAAACTCAATTGTTGTAAACTCGGGTTTTATAACAACTCTTATGTCGTTTCCATGAAAAGGCTTCACAATCTTGCGAATTGTTGTAACATCTGCATAGGCTATTATGGCTGCATTCTCAAGCCCTCCTCTCCCTCTCCTCAGAACTATGTCATAAACTACCTGAGCTTCATCAAGTTTCTTTCTAACTTCTTTCATAGCTCTAAAAATTGCTGTTCTCATTGCACGTGCAAAAATATTTGCTCTACTACCTCCTGAACCAGGAGATCTTGTTCTTGAAATAATAATTTTAGTTCTAGCCCCAACACCTCTAACAACTGTTCCAATACCATTCAACGCAAGAAGTGCACACAGATATGCTGTTTGAATTGGCTTAGGTTTTGATGACAAGATTATTCCAATTTTTGAAACTTGTTTTGATAAATCAATAAACTTGTTATCTTCTACTGTAACTTGATATATAATTGCAGTAGGTGGAAAGAGTTCAAAAATTTTTGCTAAGTCTTTTTTTGTTGGAGCAATTTCAAAGATATTATCAACACCAATCCTATCTACTTTAAAATCCCATGCAATTCTAATCAAACCTTTTAAAGGAGTCTCAATAGATTCATACAAAACATTACTATTCTCATCAATTACAACAACAGCATAAAGTGGTGGATTTGTTCTGGATAACGGACTACCTTTAACAATATCGATGCCCATTACCTTCATAGTAACACTTTTTACAGCCTTTTACACTACATTTACGTATAAAAATAATCAAGTTGAGTACAGCATAATTAAGTATTTTAAAGGTTTAAAAATTTAATTGGTTTAAGCAAATAGTATTGCAATTGAACAAATAAGATTAAGGAAGACATTGTGCAATTAGCAAATAATGATTCAAAAATTACTTAGACCTTTTCCCTTCTAAAACATATTCAAGTATTTTGTCTAAATCAATATTCATTCTAAATTTTCTTTTGAAGAAAGATATTATATGATATAGATCCTTCTTCAAAACCTCCAAAGCTATTGGATTTACTGTTGCAAAGTATTGTGGCCAGTCTATTATGTAGCTCTTGTTATTATCAATATCAATAATTACATTATATTCACTTAAATCACCATGAACCAAACCAGCTTTCCAATATGCATTCTTAACTATATCCACTATTTGATGAAATACCTCAGTGGGATCTTCAAGAGATTCTACTTCATATAAATTCACACCAGGTATGAACTCTATAACTACACTATGAAGAGCTGCTCCATAAAATTTAGGAACACCCTCAACACCATGCTTGTTTAATATGTTTAGTGCCTCTGCCTCTCTACGACCTGATATAATGCTTTTTATAATCCATGACGAATTCTCAAAGCCTTCCCCATACGACCTAGTCTTAACCACATTTCTGAATTCCTTCCCAATTTTGTGAAACTTTATTGCAACAAGCATATTATCTGATGATATTGCCTGAAAAAGCTCACTCTCCTTACCCTCACCAATTTTATCACCAATTGCTGTTATAACATTTTTCTTAACAAGTCTATGTAGTGCTAAACAATCTAATCCAAGAAATTTTATTCTATAAGCCTCAAATGTTGGATGACGTTCAATAAGTTTCATTTTAGCTAGTTTCTTGATTCGCGCGATTAATTCTTTCTGTGTGAATTTTTCTCTAAAATTATTGATTATGATTTCTAATGGAACGTATTCATATCTTTTGAGAGAACGAACAAAATAGTTTAACACAATGAAATCATCATCAACTAAGCTTCTATACATTACTCCAAGTTTCGTTTATGTACACCTCTATACTGATTTAATCCGTGGCGGCCGCGATTCTCTTCATCCAACTGTGTTGTCGAGAGCGCGGGACTCTTCATCTAGTTTCTATTTTTGTCTGCACATTTTTAAGTTTGTTAAACAAACTGTTAGAGACTAGGTTTGGTTATGGCTGAGAAACTTAAAAGTCCTCCTCGAATAAAAGTGTTAGAGGCTTTAGGGTGTATAGCTGATAAAAGGATTAAGGAAGTTAGTAATAACAAAGCTATTGTTGTTTCTTCAGATGGTAGTAGAAAGTACTGTGTTTATGTTGACATTGAGAAAAGAATTGTGTATAGCGATGATAATGGAACGAAGTACAGAAGGTATGTAGGGTATCCAATAATAGCATTTCTCATGATAAAAGGCTATTTGAGATATAATGAGGATATAGCTAAGGCATTAGCTGGAATACCATGGAAAGTTCTAAATGAAAAATACAAAAATTATCAAATAGTTGAAAACATTGTAAAAGAGAAGGCAAAACAAAATGGAGTTTCGCCAGAAACCCTAGATAGTTTTGTAGATGATGTTTTAAAGCAGTTAATAAAACTTTCCCTGGTTTATGATGATAAATATGGAAAGTGCTTAACATAGCAAAAAATCATTGTTTTTAGCAAAATCTCTATGGCTCTAGAGAAGTTAATATTTATACAAAGATGTGATTAGGTAGGGGTTTGTTCATAAATCTTTATTAATGATTAAAACAATTGACTATACTTGTGTGATTATGAGTAACTTAAAGAATCTTTTTTATGAAATTGCTGCAAGTAGGAAAGGTGTAAAGCCATTATTTGAGCCTGCTCATGTTTTAAAGACATTGCTGCTGCTTTACGAGAAAGAGCCTATAGGAAGAAATGTTTTATCAAGAATGCTTGGCATTGGTGTTGCCTCTACAAGAACCTTAATAAAGAGACTTAAAGAATATGACCTTGTAAATGTTGATTATGTTGGTGGATGTATACTTACTGAAAGAGGTAAGAGGGTGATTGAGAGGATAATGAGTGTTGTGCGTAGAATTGAAAATTCTACAGCAATAATTGAAGAAGATTTGAGGCTGGCACCCTACTCCTGGTTAGCTGTATTGGATAATAGTATTGAACTTGTGAAAAAGTTTGGAATTGTTAATATACGAGACAAGTTAATAGGATATGGTGCAAAAGCAGCTTTGATTGTATTTGTTGAGGAATTTGCATATATACCCCCAGATAAAGAATTGAATGAGAAGAAATACTCAACATTAAGAAATATACGCAGCTCCTTATTACTTAAATTCGGAGATGTTGCAATAATTTCATTTGCAAATGGTTTAAATGTAGCTGAGAAAGCTTTGCTAAATACTTTAATTGATGTAGTTTTAGATACTTGTTAAATACTGATGCATTAATTTATTTAAAAAGGGTTAACTAAATGAAACATAAGTAATTTTAAACTGTGATGCTTTAATTTACTTTTTGGTGTTATATAATTGAATTCAAATAACAGTATAGGATCGTCTAGAATACCTGGGTTTTACAAATTATCAATAGATGAGAGATTAAACATTGTTATTAATTGGGCTAATCTAAATATGAATGAAGTTGAGTTGCTGAAAAACTTTGGAAATTTGAATCCAAAAGTAGCCGACACCATGATAGAAAATGTTATTGGTGCAATATCATATCCTTTTGCTGTAGCAACTAACTTTAGAATTAATGGAAAAGAGTATCTAGTTCCAATGGTTATAGAGGAGCCAAGTGTTGTAGCAGCAGCTAGCAATGCAGCTCGAATGCTTCGAGAAGCTAACAATGGTGATGGTATAAGAGCTGAAGCATCTAAGCAATTAATGATAGGCCAAGTACATCTTGTAAAAGTTCCTTCACCACATTATGCTGCTATGGAAATTATGCAAAGGAAAAACGAGATATTGGAAATTGCAAACTCTACTAATAAAACTCTCGTTAATGTTGGTGGAGGTGCTAAAGATATTGAGGTAAGAGTTATTGAAACTAGAAAAGGTCCTGTCGTAGTGGTTCATTTGATAGTTGATGTTGTTGATGCAATGGGAGCAAACACCATTAATACAATGGCTGAAGCAGTTGCTCCATACCTTGAAAAATTGTCTGGTGGAGAAGCTAGGTTGCGAATAGTTTCAAATTATGCTGTTTATAGAATCGCTAGGGCATGGGTAAGAATAGAGCCTGAAAAAATTGGTGGAATGGAAGTAGCTGAGAAAATAGTTGAGGCATCAGCTATTGCAGAAGCTGATATATATAGAGCGGTTACACATAATAAGGGTATAATGAATGGTGTTATAGCTATTGCTCTTGCAACAGCACAGGATCATAGAGCCATTGAAGCTGGTGCCCATGCTTATGCAGCAAGAGATGGAAGATATAAACCACTTAGTACATGGGATTTGGATTCGCAAGGATATCTTGTTGGAGTTTTAGAAATGCCATTACAAGTTGGAACAATTGGTGGAGCTGTAAAAACTCATCCAGTAGCTCAAATAGCTTTAAAAATTCTTGGAATTAAAACAGCAAAGGAACTTGCGGAAATTATGGTAGCTGTTGGTTTAGCACAGAATTTTGCTGCACTAAGAGCACTTGTTACCACAGGAATTCAAGCAGGGCATATGAAACTTCATGCCAGAAACCTTGCGATTAGTGCTGGTGCAGAAGGTGCTCTAATAGATATAGTTGCTGAAGAAATGATTAAAGAAGGTAAGATAACATTTGATAAAGCTAAGGAGCTTGTTGAAAAATACAAGGCAAGCAAAACAAGTTAATGTTATTATGATGTGGCGGGCCCGCCGGGATTCGAACCCGGGACTTCCGCCCACATTCACATGGTCTACGGGTTAAGAGCCCGCCGCTCTACCTGGCTGAGCTACGGGCCCATCACATATTTGACAAAATACTACTCACATATTTACAATTTTAAGCTTTTTCACTCAAACTATTAATCTAGTCGATGGATTAAGCGCCTTCTGACTTTTTGTAAATTCTAAAGATAGAAGTTTCTTTAAAGTATTCAAATGCCTCTAACCTCTATTCATAATCAATGTGAGGAAAATCTAGGAATGTTAACTAATGTTAACTATAAAAACAAGTCTTAGTTATATCCATAACTTAATTTTGCTAAAAGTACTTCATTTTGAATTATTTTTGAGATTTTTCTCTTATTTAACTCTTCTATAGTGATATGAATTCATCGGGACTTGGAGGCTCAGGCTTTAGACCCTTTCTCTGTCTAATCTTTCTAACTATATCTAGTAGCATTGAATCTGGTACTGGTGCCCAGCGACTAAATTCTGTACCCCAAAATGCTTTTCCAGCACTAGCACTTCTAAGTTCATTTGCTAGGTCAGCAGATTCTGCAACAGGCATTTCTGCCAACATCTTGACTATGTTACCAATCATGTGAGTAACATTTATTATTCTACCTCTTCTCTTTGTTATAACAGATGATATTGGTCCTAGATAGTCCATGGGGAACTTTATTTCTATTTTCTGCAAGGGTTCTAGAAGTGTTGGTCTCGATGAAAGCATTGCCGCAAATATTGGATTTCTAACAGCAGGATATATTTGTGCAGGACCTCTATGAGCTGGATCCTCATGTATTACAGCATCTTGGAGAATGACCTTCAATCCTCTTACAGGCTCTGCAGCCAAAGGCCCTTCTCTCATAGCTAGTCTAAAACCTTGTATTATAGTATCCCTAACCTCTCTAAGATACTGTATTCCTGAAGTCATATCTATAAATACATTTATGTTTTCATCAATAGCCCATATTCTCCTTGCTTCATCATAGTCCCAGCCAGCTTGATCACGAAGTATTCTAGCTCTCTTATGTGTATCCATGTCCTCACTAACAATACCTTCCTGTATAAGTCTTATTGTTTCTTCATTTAGTGGTTCTATGCTTATGTAGAATCTGTTGTGCTTGTTGGGAGACTTACCTTCGAATATCTTACTTTTCTCTCTAGCAGTTTCTCTATACACAATTGTTGGCGGTGTTGTATCAACTTCTAAGCCAAACCTTTCTTTTAAAAGTGTTAAAACAATTTCTAGATGCAAATGACCCATGCCAGATATTAGATACTCGCCTGTTTCCTCATTTATTTTAACAACAAGGTTGGGATCTTCAATGCTCATCTTCTTTAGAGCATCGATTAATTTAGTTAAATCAGTTGTTTTCTTAGGCTCAACAGCCATCGTTACAACAGGCTCTGAAATATATCTCATTCTCTCAAATGGTGTCATAACATCTTTTATCCTGACATCAACAACTGTTTCACCTGCTCTAGACTGGTCCAAGCCAAGTACAGCTGCTACATTGCCTGCTGGAATTCTGTCTACAACTTCTCTATACGGTCCCATGTAAATACCTACTTGCAAAACTCTTTGCACAACTCTGCTATTTATTAGATAAAGCTCTTGCCCATTATATATTGTTCCTGAAAATACTCTTCCAGTAGCTACAAAACCTGCATGTGGATCCCAGCGCATGTCACATACAAAGAATACCACAGGTCCATCAGGATCTGCCGACATCATAGCTTTTCCAATATCAGTATTAATCTCACCTCTCCAAATCTTTGGTATTCTATAAGCCTGAGCCTCACGAGGATTAGGCACAAATTTTACTACCATGTCTAGAAGTGCTTCATGTAATGGTATTTTCTTTTTAAGTTCTTCCAAACCTTCTTTATCTCCTTTCGTATAAACTTCTATTAAATCGTCTATTTTAACTCCCTTCTTTCTGCTCAGGGGAACTGTTAATCCTATAGCATCCTTAGCACTTCCAAATGCAACCATTCCTTGTGCTGGATCAAGAAGCCACTTCTTCTTAAACTCTGGCTCTGCATATGTCTCAATTAGATTATTAACCTCTTTTATAATTTCAATAAATCGTTGCTTTATATCATCTGGTGACATCCTCAGTTCCTTTATTAACCTAT
The DNA here is from genome assembly GCF_030186535.1 of Ignisphaera cupida. Classification (NCBI taxonomy): domain Archaea; kingdom Thermoproteati; phylum Thermoproteota; class Thermoprotei; order Desulfurococcales; family Desulfurococcaceae; genus Ignisphaera; species Ignisphaera cupida. Next base: position 473,539 of record NZ_JASNVW010000001.1, read on the forward strand.
CTACTTTATTTATGAACAATAATGGTCTTACTCTTTCCTCTAATGCTTGTCTAAGCACAGTTTCTGTTTGTGTCATAACACCCTCTACAGCATCAACCACAACAATTGCTCCATCAATCATTCTAAGACTTCTAGTTACCTTGCCTGTGAAGTCAACATGACCTGGTGTATCAACTAAGTTAATAACGTATGGTTTTCCTTCAAACTCGTGATACAAACTAATGTTAGCTGCTTTAACAGTCATTTGTCTTTTCTGCTCAATATCCAAGAAATCCATTGCCAGTAGCTGCCCAGCTAGCCTTGGTGAGATGAGCCCAGCTGCTGCTAACAAGCTATCTGTAGTTGTTGTTTTTCCATGGTCTACATGCGCAATTATACCTACATTTCTAATTTGCTCGGGATTATTCATTATCTTTAGTATTTGGTCAACACTTTTGACAAATCTCATTTTTTGTTACCCTACCTTATCCAAGTCTTTAGCTAGTGTTAAGCTTATTAACTTTTCACATCCTGGTTTTGAAGCTAAACCTAATTTAAAGTTTATTTCTAAAAAGCAAATCAAAACTAGCTTTTGCTATGATTTTGTGAAAAATAGTCCATAATAGACTTGCTTTTATCCTTCTTCAACTCTTTAAAATCCTTGTATATGGCATGTATTATTTGATATATTTCACTAGCCTTCTTCTCTCCCAGACCTTCAATTTTTGCAAGTTCAGATAAGGATGCTGTACAAAAGTTGTGTATGGATCCGAATTTTTCCAAAATTCTTACAGCAGTTTTTGGTCCTATATGAGGAAATGCTTGAAGTATGTACAATTGCCATTCACTTACTTCAGAAGATGATGGTTTTTGCATAGGTCTTTTAGTAGCTATTGCAACATTTCCCAATTTTTCTGTTCTCATAGCTATTCTTTTTATTATTTCAGCTGTTTCCTCTTCATCTCTAGAATTTAGCGTTATAACACCAATATCAAGAGCAAGTGTTATGTATGCTCCTAAAATTGCGCTTCTCCTAACATTAGAAAACCTTGCAGCTTCTTTTAAACTGCCCTCTATTATTATCACTGCTTTTTCATATTCATTTACAAGTCTAGATGCTTGATCAAATAATCTCCCATCAACTAGAGATTTTATGAAATCCGAAGCAGTCTTTCTCTCTATACCAACTTTATTCGAAATGATGTAGTCTCCTACATTTAGAAGCTTAAAAATTATTGTAACACCCTTGCTAATTAGAATTTGTGGAACCTTGGAATTGCGCTCTCTCTCATCAATATAAACAATTACCATAAATCTTAACCTCAAGTTTTATTCTCAACAAATTCCAAAATACCTATTTCACTTATACTATTCAATATCTTAATGATTTGATCAACTACTTGTTTAATATTATATGTTCTTAGTATAGCACCTCCAGCTGCTTTATGACCTCCCCCACCACCACCAAAGACTTCTATAAGCTTTTTCACAAATTCATTGTATATATCTATATTGAGAGAATTAATCACATCTTCTCTACCTCTATAAACAATTCTTATAGCCTTTAAACTCTCATCCTCAGTTATTACAAAGGAAATATCATAGCCTATTGTGATTAAAGTTGATGCACAATCAGATTCATAAGCACCAACATTTGATATCGCTATGAAAATATCGCTATTTTTTATTCTTACTTTGAACCCTCTATGCCTAAATATACACTTTATTCTTGCAATTCTATTTGATGAAGGCCTTTCAGTTGCTATAAGCTTTAGCGCTTCTTCATAATTTGCTCCATAGTCTATCATGCTTGCTACTACATGAAAAGTATTTCTTGTTATTCTTTGAAATCTTTTTGTATCCCACAAAACACCTGCCAAAAGAATTTCCGCTATTTCACGAATATTGTTAAGACTTAAGTTATATTTCATCAGCATTTCAAAAACTATTTCAGCTGTTGAACTATAGGATTGTCCATCTCCAATGTATATAACCTGCCTATCCTTAATCAAAGGTCCAATATCTTGAAATTGGTGATGATCAATTATTATAATGGTGTCACACTTAAGAACATAGTTCTTCAACAACCTGAGTTGCTCTAGCGATGCTGTATCTAAGACTATGCATACATCACAAGGTGCTCTATCCTCTATCTGATGATACTTCTTAATAACATCCATTTTTATGTTCATTTTTTGACATGTTACATAAATGTATTTGCATTCAGATCCTATTCCTTCTGGCACTAGTACTTCTATGGACGCTTCTTTATTTAAACTATGAACTAGCTCATGTAAAGCGCATGCTGATGAAAGAGCATCTGGATCAGCATTAACATGTGTTACTATTGCAACTTTTTTTGCCTTCTCCACTATTTTTTTCACTAAATCTAAATTTTGATAGAAATTGCTCTGCTGCATTGAAAGCATTCCTCAATGCTGCATCTAGTATTGATTCTAGACTTAGCTTATTAATAAAATATGCCTTTGTATCTGCATCAACAGTAATTGTCAACATGTCATTATCTAGTTTCACACCTACAACAATATTGTAATCTGTTATTCTAGTTCCAAGCACTAAACTTATGTGATCAAGAATTGTTTTTTCGATGAGGTTAGCTATTTCAGCTAATGTTTCAAAATCTATTTTGCTTAAGTTTAGATTAAGTTGCCTAACTTTTCTCATACAATTCATTTAATAAATAAATTTTATTTGGGATTAAAATTTTTGGTTCTATGTTTTCTTGTAAAGTGTCGAGGCATATTGAGATAACTTTGATTGAACCTCGCTTAGTTGCTGTCTTATTAATGCTTCTTGCCTAGAAAGTGTTTTTAGTCGAAGTTCTAACAATTCTTTTCGCTCACTTAATTCTTTTTCAGCATCAGCTTTACTAATCTTAATTAATAAATGACCAGTGCTTCTATACATTTCAGTATTATCAGCAACGTTCTTCAGTATTTCTAAAGCCCTGTTTATTTCTCTTAACTCTTGCTCTATAACACTTTTTTCAGCTAACAACTGATTCAATTGTGCTTGTAGTTGCTGATATTTAATAACTTGTTGTTGAACTTCAGGTGGTATTGTTTCGGCCAAGTTATACACCACTTCTTTTTAGTTACATTTATTTTAATGCTAAATTTGATATAGCGAATATATTAGTTTTTATAAGAGCTCATGTTTTTAATAGCATTCAATGTTTCAAGAGATGCATTTATTAGATAAAGAATTGAGTTTAGAAATGCTCTTGCATGACTCAAAGTATCTGCAAAAACCTCTATATTTATAGAGCACAAATCATCTGAAAAATAGATATTGGTTTTTATTTTGCCTATGTTAGCAGGATTAATTACTTCAGCAAATATACTATTGTAAATTGTTTGAGCAAATTCACATTTATTCTCAAAGGTTATTTTTAAAATTGCTTTAACATTAAATGACATTCTTGTTCATTCCAATGATTGGCAGCTTAGGTAATAAGTGTTATGTATTAAATGGTATATTCTATCAATAACCATATCTATTCACATAGTCTTATTAGCATGTATCTTGTATTAGTGTTGCAGTCAGAGAAGACCACCTCAATTCCGTCTCTATTTCTAGATTTTTTTATGTGAACACATATACTTTGGTCAGAAGTCTTCAACGAAGCATCATCCAAGCTAATATTAAATGTTTTTAGAAAACATTCCAATAACTTAGACGATACTTCGAATTCATTTAAAATGGAAATTGGTCTAAGAATAGAAACTTTGATATTACGTAACTGTTTATACTTTTCATCTATAGAGTAACCACAGATTTTTAATGTACATACTTTTGTAATTTCCAGCAAGGGATATGATATTGCATATAAATCTATAAATCCTGGATTTCCTCTTCTATTTCTAACTATTAATACATTATCGCAATTTGTATCAATGGCATGTAATGCAAGTAGTTTAAGTGTAAGCTTTCCTCTATTAACCCTAATAGCATTAGGAATTAGCTTAGATAAAGCCTTGATAAAACGTCTAGTATTTCTTGTTGGTCTATGAGAAGTTGTTATTAGAGTTCTTTTTTGCATCATTATATTTAATAAACCTTTGTGATTTTACTACTTTTCTATTGTCCAGGGGGTGTATGCTGCACCAGCCCATTTGTTATTGCATTTTGGGCATTGCCATATGCCAAAGGCAATTCTTTTTAGCATTGTTATAGCCCCACAATATGGACATTGATATTCAGCATATCTTCTCTCCATAACCTCTTTCCATTTCTTTCTTAAGCTAGATCCGTATCTTGCACCAAATCTTCCTGCTATGCCAACAACCTTCAATCTTCCCATTTTCAATACACCTATCTGCAATCACTATATCTGCTTAAGAATAAAAGCTTTATCTCTGTTTTTATGATAAAAACTTTTTTATAGTTTCTATTATTTCTTTACCTCTATTAAGAGAAATTTCTAATGCTTGCTCTATTTCTTTTTCCGTAAATGTTCCTAAACCTCTTTTTTGCATACCAACTATATTACCATCTTCACTTATTGCTATTGTTAAGCTTGCGCTTGCAATAGCCTCCTCTTCTGCTGTAGGATCAACTACTAACACATCACCTATCTTATATATTGTTACTGAAGATACAAGCTTATTTAGAGGCAATAAACCAGCTGATTTACTTCTATCAATTTTCACATTACCTGTAACCTGATCAATTTCATAGTATGGAATTCTGGCCTTAGCTAATGCGATAATTGATGCTATCATCGAAGCATCTATGAGGTTACCATCATGATCTAGAATATATATATCTAGCCACACAACCCACACTTTCCTTCCAGGAACTAAGACAAGTTTATCTAAAGCCACAGCCTTTGATTCTCTAATTGATCTATCTATAACTCTTGCAAGTTCAATTGCATTTTCGTCTGGAGGTCCTGGCTCAAATGTTGGTGATGCTGCAGGAATATACTCTGCATTAACTATTAGCACACCTTCTTCTGGGTTATCTGGAAATGGCTGACCTACTTCAATCTTTACTCCAGCCAATACTTGAGTATAGCCAAGCTTTACAAGTACAGAGGAGTCAGCATTGGGAGAAATGTTTTTAATAACATCAATTTGTCTATAGCTTAGCAAAGGTCTTTTATCTATGTGATAACCCTTTGCCAATACATTCAAAATTGCATTCATCTTTATTTTTGGTATGATTGATGTTTCAGGAGTTGATGACATAATTATTCACCTTACCTAACTACTCTTCTACTTCAACAAATTTCTTTTTCAACGTTTCTTTTTGTAGAGAATATATCTTGTTAATACCATCAAGAGCAAGTCTTAAAGCATATCTGAATTCTTCTGGAGTTAAAACACCGTTCAACTGAATCATGGTTATTTTTCCCATTGATGGCATTGCAGCAACAGGCATATCTGCTTCTCCATACATATCCTCAATTTCATTCAAATCCAGAACAATAACACCATCAACCTTACCCACAGCAACGGCAGCTACAAGATCTATCATAGGTATTCCAGCATCTGCTAAAGCTAGTGAAGCAGCTGTTATTCCAGCTGTTCTAGTTCCTCCATCAGCATTCAAAACCTCTACAAATATATCTATAGCTGTTCTTGGGAATTGAGAACTGATTATTGCTGGTTCTAAAGCCTCTCTAATAACCTTCGAAAGCTCTATTTCGCGCCTACTTGGTGCAGGACTTTTTCTTTCACCCATTGTTGAAAATGATAACATTCTATATCGACATCTTATTATAGCCCTATCAACTTGTTCTTCATGTCTTGGCACAACTTCTCTAGGTCCATAAACAGCTGCTAAAACCTTTGTATTGCCAATCTCAACTATTGCAGATCCATCAGCGTTTTTCAAAACTCCAACTTCCATTCTTATTTGCCTTAAATCTGCAGGACCTCTACCATCTATTCTTTTTCCTTCAGCTATTAACTGAGGTTTACTACCCTTCAAATTTTATTAACCCTCTCTTCACTTTCTCATTTAAAATAAACTCTTTTATTCTTTCAGTTAATCCTGTTGTATGCGCCTCTGCTTCAATCTTTTTTATAGCTAGAATTGCAACATACTCTAGTTCTGGATCTGGACATCTAAGCAATATTCTACCATTTACACCTACAACAAATTCACATTTTGTTTGCTCTGAAAGCATTGTTATCATAGACCTTTTCTTACCTATAACTCTTCCAACCTTAATAGGCTCTATTTCAATGAGTGATCCACTAACTACTTTTCCCAAGCCTTTGTCTTGTACTGTTAATATTGGTAACCTTGTTCTATCGAATTGCGCTATTTTGGCTATTACAACATCACCTACATCAAGATATTTGCGAATATTTTCAGATGAGGGATTAAATGATTTTCCAATATAATCCGAGGCATTTAAGATTGCTAAATAAGGTGACTTTATATCAACAAGCCATGAAGAAAGTGTTACATCAGTTACTATACCTATTACAATATCTCCTTCCTTTGGTATATAACGACCTTTCAAAGGAATTATTCTGATCTTCTTATCATCTTCTCCAATATCCTGAAGAGAAACTGTTGTAATAACATATATGTTTTCACTTAACTTATAAAGGGAAATATTTATGTTTGAACCTTCAATAGAAACATTTTTATCAACAATAATTTGATCTCCTGGCAATCTTATTACTCTTTGAATGGAGCTAGACAATATTCAACACCCTAATAGATGCATTACCTTTTGAAATATCATTTACCTTATCTATAAGCTCGTTTTGCATTCCAGCAGGTATTTCAAGTTGAACAACTAAAGATCCATTTGCTAACCAATTACTCTTCTTCACTTCACCAAGTTTCATTATCTGACCAGCTACTTTAGAGGCATACTCTGCTGGAATCACGATTTCTACAAGTGCTTTTGCTATTCTAATTGGAATAATTTTTGAAATAGCCTTTACAATATCTGCTACCTGCTCTTCAACAGATTTATACAAGTCTACACTAACCTTTGCTTCCTCCATTGCTTTTTCTATACGTGTTGGTGGTATTGGCGTTTTTGTTTTGGGATCTATAGCTGATCTCGCAATGTAGTAAATTATCTGCTTTCTTTTCATTTCTAAAAGTTTTCTTCTTTGCTCGGTTGTTAGTTGAAGCTCGCCATTCTTTACAATTTCAGCAGAAATTTTATATACATCATCAGTTCCGAAAACCTCTTGTAATTCTGATGGAGATGCTTTTAAACCTTTTTTTGCATCTTTATATATGTAGTCTCCTACAACAACCTCCTCAATACTTATTTTTTCGCCTTCTTTATATCGATAAGCTTTTTCGGGATCTACAAGAACTTCAAACCTTTTCCCTTTCACAACAAGTCTCGCAATAACATATTCTTTTTTACTCACGTAGTTACACCTGCTTTTTCTAAAAAGCTTTGCACCTCCTCAAGGGATAGCTTCCTAAATGTCTTTGAATTTACATCTGCTACACCAATCTCAACTCTATCTACCTTCAGAGGCTCTTCAAGAGATGCTCTCAATGCTCTTAGTCCTAGTATTATCATTTCCTCAATAGATAGTTTTGGATTGTAGTGTTTCTCAAGATAACTTGAAACAGTTTGTTCCCCAGCCCCTGCTGCTACACCATAGTATTTGAAATAAAGCCCACTTGGCTCGGTTTTAATAAGCTCAACACCCTTTCTATCAACACCACCAAATATTATGGAAACTCCGAAAGGCCTTACACCACCTTGTTGAGTATATGCTTGTTTTATATCACATATTGTTCTTGCTAAAAGTTCAACATCTATGGGCTCATCAAATGTTAATCTATGCCTTACAGCTAAAAGCCTTGCATAATCTATCAAAACTCTTCCATCATGACCAAGACCTGAAAACGTTGCTCCAACATGTGAATCAACTATGAAAACTTTTTCAAGATCAACTACATTATGAAGTGGTGCAACCTTTCTCTTCTCAGCAATTAAAACAACACCATATTCTGACTTTATTCCTAGAGATGTCCATCCTCTTCTAACAGCTTCAGCAGCATACTCAACTTGATATAATTTGCCATCAGGTGAAAATATTGTTAATGCTCTATCATAACCCATTGCAGCAGGCATGAATGACATGATTATATCTCACCACTTATCTGATTTAACAAGGATAATATGGAAAACAGAGTTAAAAAATTAATTTTGAGCTTTTCAGTGGGTAGTCCATTCAATCATTTTACTTATCAATTATATATAGCCGAGGGATTCATCATCTCATATTATTCATTTAACAACCGTAATACTATATTTCTGTATCAAATTTTTAATCATTTCGCATCTCAATTTTTATAGTTATATTGTGTTAAATGAAGGTCAAAGTTAAAACAACACCTCTCTTTTAACTACTTTTAAACACTTCAATTTCCATCTCTCATTTAGCCTTCCTTTCTACATCTCTGATTTCACCATTCATTAAAGAAGTGCCTAGGAATAACTCAACTTCCTTCACTACATTAATCTCATTTCGAAGCTTTGTCTCTTACCATTCAGGTATTATTCATGCTGAATCTGACCTCCTCCCCGCTCTGAAAGACAAAGGTTTCCTTAGGGCAGTTCATCGGTTCCCAGCATCTATTCGTTTTCACATCTATCATCTGCTGAGCAGTTGGGAGGGCCAGAGCTTCCCCCATCTGAATACTCTGTATTGCTAACCCCGCATCCAGTTCTTGGGAGCAACCCATCACCAAATACCAAACACTACAAGTATTCATCATCACTAGAAAGATGTGAAACACAAAACTTACAAGTTTTCATCCCACCCTAAAGGCGAGGCCTTCAGTTGTAATAAGACAAATCTATAGATTTGAAAAAGGGTTGAGACAATAGCCTTGAAGAAGAATATTTAAAGCAATTGAGAAATATTATAAAATCTTAGGTTATTTTGGTTTCAAAATTTTTGTATGCGTTAGGAAATGCATAAACTGAAACATTTTTATACTATTTAGATATAGTGTATTAGACATGGGTGTAAGTATTAATGAGTATAAATAACATAGTCGAAAGTGTAATAAATAGAGTATCTGTGTTTAAGAATAGAAGTGTTCTTGATAGATCTTATATTCCTGATAATCTTCCTCATAGAGAGAATCAACTAGCTATGCTTGCTGAACTATTTAAACCTATTATTACATCTCCTGGCACAGTTTCAATTACTGCACTTTTAATTGGAGATGTTGGTGTAGGAAAAACTGTTACATCATATGTATTTGGTAGAGAATTGACAAAAATTGCTGAGAGAAAGGGTATTAAGTTGAAATATGTTCATGTGAATTGCCACAGCGCTAGAACATTGTATGGTGTTGTGCAAAGCATTGCTGCATCATTTAGTTTAACTATACCATTTAGAGGATTGTCACCAAGGGAGATGATGTTAATAATTTTGAATCATATGAAGAAAAATGATATGTATGCTCTCATAGCATTAGATGAGTTTGGATACTTTGTTCGTGTTGCTGGCAACGATGCTATATACTTTCTAGTAAGACTTTATGATGAATATCCAGAAGCTGAGAAAAGGCTACACTATATATTTATTACAAGAAACCTTGATGTTCTAGGAATATTAGATCCAGCAACAGAAAGTTACATAACAAAACACATAATTAAATTTGAGCCTTATAAAGCAAGTGAGTTATTTGATATTCTTAAACAAAGAAGGGATTTGGCATTTTATGAAAATACTGTAGATGATGGTATACTAAAGTTTATAGCTGATGTTGAAGGATATGATAGAGGTGGAAAAGGCAATGCTCGTGCTGCAATAGAAATTCTCTTAAGAGCAGGTATTGCAGCAGATTATGAGGGTTCTCAAAAAGTTTTCTTAGAGCATGTTAGAAAAGCTATTGGTGAAATAAATGAGGAGTTACTTGTTGAAATATCAGATAATTTGCAGTTTCTTCAGCTTCATGAACTCATTGTGTTAAAGGCCATAGTAAGAAGATTGAAGAAAAGTAGTGAGGCTTATGTTAAAATGGGTGATGTAGAAGAAGAGTATAGATATCTATGTCAACTATACAACATAAAACCAAGAAAACATACACAAGTATATGAATATGTTCGTACATTAAAGAACATGGGTATTATAAATTCTAGAACATCTAGCAAAGGACTTAGGGGTAGAACTACATTAATATCCTTACCCATACCTCTAGAACCATTTGAAAAAAGAATTGATGAATTAATTGATAAAAGAGTTTTAGAAGAAGCAAGCACCTAACATTATAAATACTACTCAGTAATTTTAGGGATCTAAATTCATGGAATTGTTTCAGAGAATTACTATAACAATTCCTGAAGATGTCAAAAAGAAAATTGATGTATTTGGAAAACCATGTATATGGAATATAATAGCATTATTAAGCTCCATTGATTCAAAAACAATTAATATCACCTCTCTTGTGTCAAAGCTTAATAGCAATTACAACCACATTATGAAATGTATTGAATTAATGAAGTCTTTTGATATGGTACGAGAAATTAGAATGGGTAGAGTTAGATTAATTAAATTAAATGATAAAAATGAGTATGTTGCGATGATAATGAACATGCTATTTAAATAATGTTGTAATGCTAGAGAATCTAGCTCTTTTTAGAAAATGAAAGCAAATCTCTTTTCTCTTTTTTCTCTTCATGTTTCGGCTTCTCTTTCTTGTTTTTTTCTCTATGTATTGTTTCCTCTAGCCTTGCTCTAGCTTCTTTCTCCATAGCCTCTTTATACTTTCTGTAGTAACTGATAATAGCAGCTTTATTTGTACCAGCCAACAACTCTATCATTTTTTCAGATAAGCCTAATGCAAGAGCTATTCTAGCTGCATATTCAGGATTTGATGAAAATATTGCTCTTAGTATTGGTATCACATCATTTTTTGCTATTGATGTAGAGACATGAATATTTTGAGAAATAATTTTAGCGACATCATCTCGAATATCTCTAACCTCTTTTAATTTAGAAAGCATTAACAGTCTTTGTGGAAAATTATATTTAACCCATTTAAACTTGTCCTTGGGATTATTCTTAGCAGCAACAGCTATTCCTGCAGTCATAAGGTCTATGCTATATGATAGTAGGTCCCAGTCACCACTCCTTACTATTCTTCCTAAATAAACATCGGCCTTACTTAAAAATTCATAGGCTTTTGCTATGTCATTTTGATTGGTATATTGAAGTGGAATATTTTCCTCAAGCCAAAGTTTTAACTGATCATAATCTAGTTGTGATTGATTTAATGCATTTTTTGCTTGCCATGCATATGAGGCAGAAAATATTGTTCTTAAGGTCTCAAATGGATCCCTCTCCTTATCTCTTGGTCTCAGCAATGTCTTGGCTCTTTCAAGAGTTACCTCTCCAAATCCCTCGCCAACAGCTTGAAGATCATTTATAGCAGCCCTAGCATCACCTTCAGCCCTCTCTATAATGTAGTCTAGCGCATCTTCATCGCATTTTAAATTCTCTGAAGAACATACATGCATAAGTAATTTCATTAAATCTCTTTTGCCTAGCTTCTTAAACTGCACAAATTCTGCTAATTCACGCAGAGGTCTAAGCTTCTGATCCCAGGGATTATTTGCAGTCATTATAATGGGAATTCTTGCTACTTCGATAAGATGTTTTATAGCATCAAGAGCTCCTGCATCTTCTTTTGCTGCTATGCCATCAACTTCATCCAGAAGTACAATCTTATTTTTTCCAGAACTAAAAAGACTTTGAGCTGTGGAAGCCCTTAATGCAATTCTTTCAATATCCTCCTTTCTTCTAAAATCACTAGCATTCATCTCAATGAGTTCATAACCAAACTCATTTGCTATTGCCTCTACAAGCGATGTTTTACCACATCCCGGAGGACCATAGAGAAGCAATGCTTTTTTCTGAGTATTTGGCCACTTCTTAAACCATTCCAAAACCTTTGCTTTTGCTTCTTCTTGGTTAACAACATCATCTACTTTCCTGGGTCTATACTTTATAACCCAGGGAATTCTATTCAAGTTTTGGTTTTGAGACACTTTCCAACCCTAAAACATCTTATTACCTTTTTCCAAGTAGACTTAGCCTTGCTAGCAAAGCTGTTAACTGTATTTCATCATCAGATCCCTCAACTATTCTGAAATGAATTTCTCCAATATAATCAGCAATCATAACCCTTAAATCTTCAGGTATTTTAAGATCTGCTGAGAAAATCTCTCTATGCATTTGCCTCAAAACATCTGTTCCACTAAGACCATATGTTACCATGAGCTCTCTCAGCCTATCTCTTGCTTCAATAAATTTTCCAGAAAGAGCAAGATTAATTATTTCTCTTATCTCCTTTGGATGAGCTAATCCAACAACTTTATAAACATTGGATATTGTTACCTCGCCTAATGCCGCAGCTGCTTGAAGTATATTTATTGATTTTCTTAAATCACCTCCACTAATCTCATATATTGCTTCTAAGCCATCGCCATGGCATGTAACATTTTCTTGCTTACAAATCCACTCTAACCTTCCAACAACATCTTCTTTTTTAAGTTGAGTAAATCTAAATGCTGCACATCGAGATTGTATTGGATCAATTATTTTACTAGCGTAGTTTGCTATCAATATGAATCGTGTAGTCTCCACATACATTTCCATAATTCTTCTCAAAGCTTGTTGAGCATCAGCTGTCATGTTATCAGCTTCGTCAAGTATAACGATTTTGAATGGCACATCACCTGATACCTTGCTTCTAGCAAATTCTTTGACCTTACTTCTTATAACGGTAATTCCCCTCTCATCACTAGCATTAAGCTCCAAAACATATCTTCTCCAATCTTCACCATACAGATCATGCGCTAGTGCCAAAGCCGCTGTTGTTTTTCCTGTGCCCGGAGGGCCGGCAAAAAGCAAATGAGGCATATTCTTTTCTTCAACAAATTTCATAAGTCTTTTAACAACTTCTTCTTGATTAACCATTTCCTTCAATGATTTTGGCCTATACTTCTCTACCCATAGCAACTCTGCAATTTTTGCACTCAATAACTTTCACCTCTATACTAGTTGATATATACGAGCTTTAGAAATACTAATACTTTTTGCTTCTTTCTACATTACTTTGCTAAGCTACAATAATTTTCTATTATTTTCAAAGCTGAACTAATATACTAGCTATTTTATTTTTCACAGAAACAAGGCAAAACATTTAAATCTGCTTTTAGAAAACAATAAATTTAGACTTTATTTTTATGAGAGGTGGAAGTTCAATGATTGCTGAAGGGGGTGGAAAAGAGTCTGGTATTAGCAAGCTGCGAAGAGGTATATGGATTGAGGGAGATATCATGTATGTGGCTGGTGAAGAATTTATTGAGAAAGTGGCAAGTGCTTTAGCTTCTCTGACAAGACTAAGAATAATTGGTTTAACTTTTAAAGGTGATATGGGTATAGAGGATTTGGCTGATAAGCTTGGGCAGAGTAAGGCGAATATAAGTACTCATGTAAAGCGCTTAGAAGAAGCTAATATTGTTAGAGCAGTTTATTTACCAGGTCATAGAGGAGTAAAGAAAATGGCTAAACCTGCTGTCAAAGAAATAAGAATTATATTGTCAGAACTCGGCGAGGAAGTGGAGGAGAGAATTAAGGAAGCTCCTCTACCACCAGAAGAGGTAGAGGAAGAATACAAAGAATAAACTAATGCTATTAAACTCTCATTAAATTAATTACTAATCACATTTGTAACTATTTGGCAGTAACGCCCTGAATTTTTGACCTGTTTTTGGGCTTGTGAAAACACCAATCTTTATTGTTTTTCCTAAATGATTCCTTATAATATAGACTTTTTCCGGCGCTAATATAATCTCCAAATGTGTTGATGGATCTTTTACCTTGACTTGAACTGTGCACGGCATACTTTTAACCCTTCACTTATAAACAGGTAACTGTTCTATATCCCGTAGCCTATATAAGCTTTAATTCTTTTTAGTTATCAAATTATCCATGGTGCTTATTGTGAGTAGTATTAGAGCGTTTATAGCTGTAGAGATAGAGAATGAATCTACTCTTAGCAATATAGTTAAGTGGAAAAAACAGCTAGAAAGTCTTGGTTTAGATGCAAAATTTGTTGAAGATGAAAATCTACACTTAACAATTAGATTTCTAGGTGAAATATCTTTGAGTTCACTAGAGCAAATAAAAGAAATTGTCAACAAAGTTTCTCAAATGACTAAATCTTTTGAAATAAAGATTGCTGGATTTGGTGCTTTTCCAAATATAAATAAACCAAGAGTTTTATGGATAGGTGTTGTAGAAGGTTTTGAGAATCTTGCTAATATAAGAAAATACATTGATACTGAAATTATTAGATATGGTCTAAGAGATGTTCATAAAGATCAACATGAATTTTCACCACATATAACAATTGCAAGATTAAAGAGCTATAGAGGTGTTGAAAAACTTCAAAAATATTTCATTGACTATAAAGATTATTTCTTTGGAACATCAACTGTTACTCAAATAAAAATCAAGAAAAGCACACTTACACCAAGAGGCCCTATATACTCTGATATTCACATAGTGAAATTATTGTAGCGTATGGGTTTTTGAAAATTGAGAGAAATACTTAACAAGGTTCTCACCAATATAAAACCTGATGAGAAAATAAAACATATTTTGATAAAAACATATAATAAGTTTCATGAGATTATTCAATCATGTTATAGTCAAATAGGTTTGCAATCATATGAAATAACTTTACAAGGTTCTGTAGCCAAAGATACTTTTTTAAAAAATGATGTTGATATAGATATTTTCATATTATTTGATCCAAGTAAGTATAGCATTGATTGGTTAAATAAGGATTTTATTGAAATAACTTCGAATTGTTTAAGGAATAGCGGCTATAATGTTATAATAGAATACGCATCTCACCCATATGTGGTAACATACGATAATAGCTTCGAAATAAATATTGTTCCAGCATTCAGAGTAAGTGAGCCAAGTAAAATTATTTCAGCTGTTGATAGAACACCTTTTCATACTGCTTACATTAAACATAAGTTATGTGAAGAATGTAAAGATGAGGTTAGACTTTTAAAATATTTTCTCAAGCTATGGAATTTATATGGAGCTGAGATAAAAACTCAAGGATTTTCAGGATACTTGGTAGAGTTACTTATAATAGCATACAAGTCTTTTGAAAACACATTAAAGAATTCACTAATGTGGAGAGCATACAAAACCTGTATAGATATTGAGGGTTATTACAAAAATGAAAAAGAGTGTCGAAAGAAATTTGAAAACGATGTTCTTGTTGTTATCGATCCTGTTGATGCTAACAGAAATGCAGCATCAGCACTTTCCCTAAAGAATTTCTCAATGTTTAAACTACTTGCCAGACTTTTTCTGGAGAATCCATCAGAGAAATTCTTTGAGGAAAACCATAGCATTCCAAGTGAAAACAATGTTTCAATACTAATTCAAGATAGGACATTGAGAGAAGGCTTATGCTACATCACAATAATATTTGATATTGTTAAGAAGATTCCAGATGTTATCTGGGGCCAGTTACGAAGAATACAGAATTCTATTAGAAATACATTAAATGAACAAGGGTTTCAATGCACCTTTATAGATTCTTGGATTGACACGAACTTGACTAAAGCCATATCTATAGTAGAATTATATGAGTGTAGAGATTATGAATATAGGATTGGACCTCCAGCCTACGATCCGGAGGCTATAAACTTTCTTAGAAAAAATAAAGATTCTGTCATAGGTCCTTGGGTAAATGAAAATGGAAGACTTGTATGCATTAGAAAAAGAAAGAGAAAGCCAGAGGATATTATAAAAGATGTTTTAAATCAGATTTCACCATCGTCATTAAGACTAGTTGAAATAAAAAGAATTTCCTCTATTCATGATGTATTAATAAGTGATGAAAAATCGTTTATAGTCTGGCTTAGAAAGGTTTTTGAAAGAAAACAATTAAATAAGGTGATATAATTAATTATTTTCTTATTGAAATGAATATATCATGTAAATCAATAGATTCACGCAATTTTTTACCACATTTTGGACATTGATTGCCTATTTTTACTTTCAATTCTGAAAGTGATGGTATTCCATAATAATCCTGTCCTGCTCTGATAAATTTATACAATATTTCACCACAATTTAAACATCGATATATTACAGGCATTGCCACTCACACAACTTAAAACACAAACTAAGTCTATAATTACATATCGAGTAGTTTTGAAATGTTGCTTTGGTAATACCATAAAAAAGCCCTAGTAATACGTTCATCATCTTCCACATAGCCTTACATATAAACTATTGGTAGAAAAATTTTAGTAAAAGTTATAAAAATAGTTGCTAATTACTAAAAAATTACTATAATTACTATCTTCTCTAGCATAGAAATATAAAAATTAATCCATTGGTGGGGCCGCCGGGATTTGAACCCGGGACCACCAGCGATCCGGGCACATGCGGGGATAGCTCCCCAGGCTGGCATCCTAGCCAGGCTAGACGACGGCCCCAACTAAACTAATATCTGAAAGATATAGAATATGGTGTTCAGAATTTAAAACTATTTGCTAAATTTTCACAATCTTCACTTCACTAGCTTTTTCACATTTCTCCATTTCGCGTTGCCATAGTATAGAAGGTGTCCATGCAATCCATGCTGGAATCTTTTTAACAAATTCATAAGCTTCTGCCCAGCCATCTAATCCAAGTTCCTCTGCTAATTTTTCTAAATTCATTTCAGTTCTTACATATATGTTTAAAATCTTGACAACTTTTTCATCAATTTCTATCTCTTTCTCACCAACTCTAACAACATATTTCTTACATACTGACACTTTTCATTACCTTAAAACATCATTAATTTCTTTATTGTAACTACTGTATTTGTGTGAGATTTTTAAGTTTATTTTAACTACCTTGTTTTTAGTTTACATAGTAATTACATAACAGGAGCATAGCAACCATCTCTTGCTTCATATATTAATCCCTCTCTTCTCATCCTTGTCAAAACTTCTTCAACAAGTCTATCCTCAATGTCTTGCTCTTTAGCTTTAGCAATAATTGTTTTTATTTTTGCACACCCCTCTTCTTTAGCTAGAGTTCTTATAATGTTTTCAATAATGAGCATTTTATCTCTTTGAGATTTAGGTTTTCCAGTCATAATAACATCTATGTCTATTTCACCACTCTCAACATCAATACCAACGCTTTCCAGCATGCTTTTCATAAGCCTGATAGCCTCTGCAGCATCTTCTTCACCAACGATTGGTTTTAAAGCCATTTTTGCATGTGCTTCTGCCAAACGTATTAATGCCTCGAATTGTCTTGCAGTTATTGCTATGGGAGAATCTGGAACTTCTAAGCTCTTTTTTCTCATTTCAACAAAGAATTCTTCTAGCATTTTCTTTGCCTCTTCACTTAAAACAGGCCTTACATATTTTCTTGCATAAGCAATATACTTTCTAACCATGTCAGCATCTATCAAAGGTTTTGTAATATCCTCAGCAGCATGAACTTGTGCTATATGTCTTGCTAATCTCGAGTCTCTTTCAATATTTGGCACGTCTCTTATTACAAATATTAAGTCAAATCTTGAAAGAATTGTGGGTGGTAGATTAACATTTTCAGCAATTGATCTATTTATTAAGTATCGACCATATCTTGGATTACCAGCTGCCAAAACAGAGGTTCTAGCATTTAATCTTGCTACTATACCAGCTTTTGCTATAGATATTGTTTGCTGCTCCATAGCTTCATGAATAGCTACTCTATCCTCTTCACGCATCTTGTCTATTTCATCTATACAGGCAATACCACCATCAGCTAGAACAAGTGCTCCTGCTTCTAAATAATATTCACCAGTTTGTTTGTCACGTACAACAGCAGCAGTTAAACCTGCTGCTGTTGCACCTTTACCAGTAGTATATATTGCTCTTGGAGCTATTCGTGAAACATATTGAAGCAATTGCGACTTTGCAGTACCTGGATCACCTATCATCAAAACATGTATATCACCACGAATTCTAGTACCATCTGGTAAAACCTTGGGTACACCACCAAAGAGTAGAAGGGCTATAGCCTCTTTTATATCCCACAAACCATAGATTGCAGGTGCTATTGATGCAATAATCTTTCTTCTTATTAATGGATCTTTTGCTAGCTCCCTTATTTTCTCCTCATCTTCTCTTGTTATCTCTATTTCTTCAAGCATTCTCTGAGACACAATAATGTTATTCACCTCAATATAAGAATCATACAAACTCTTAACACGTCTACTTCCAGAACCTCTCAACTTTAGAATACCAACTACAACAACTCTATCACCTGGTCTTGCAACATCAACTAGATTGTCATATACATCAACATCTATTGATCTTGGCATTCTCCCTGCAGGCATCTCCTCTGGTTTTTCCTGAATAACTAATCGCTGAAAGTCTCTAAACCTAGACTTCTCCTCTAAAAGCTTCCAATTACCAGATGATCTATGACAATAAGGACATAGAACAGGTTTTTCTACAACATCTCCAGTAACAGGCACAACAACCTCATTACCACATTCATGTTGATAAACAGCCTCAACAATTTTTTGCTTTGGAGGTGAGGCTCTCACAACAATGCCTTCAACAGCAATCAATTTATTTACTAAATCACTTCTAATATCACGTATCTTGTATACAAACGGAAGATTTTTGAAACGAGGAATAACTTCATAAATCTTCTCTAAGTATTCAGGAGCTTCATATTCAATTACATTCCTTAAAGCCTTAGAGAACTTTTTTATAGTATTTTCAGGGTTTCTTATTAGCAGCTCTGCTAATTTTGGATTATAACTCATAATATCATTAAAATCTATTTCCAAGTCAAATCTATTTTCAAGAATCATTCTTCTAACAAGTTCTCTATATTTAGGCCTGCCATCTACTTTATAATTCTTTATAAACTCTTCAATTTCCTGCAATGCATCAACAACTACAGCTGTAATTGTTTCACTTGACATATTTTCTTCCATGCTCCATCACCTTAACAATGTATATTTCCTAAGCCATGTAATAAGTGTCTTCTGCATAAGTATTGAAAGAACCTTTTCTTCTACACTCAGAGATTTTAATATGGTTTCTAAACTGCGAAACTGTACAGCTCTTATTATATTAGATAATCGAATATTTGAAATCTCATTGAAATCCTCTTTAGCTCTATCCAAAGTTTTTAGCATTTGCAAATCTGATTCTTTTCTAGCTTTTTCCTCAAGCCTATTTAACATGTTAATAGTATTGATATAGAAATAATCATCTAATTTGCTTAATCCAAGTCTTTGTTGAGTATGAGAAAATCTTATCTTAGTCACTTCCTGAATACTATAAGGTTTTTCTAGTATTTCTACAAATCCCTTTTCTTCAAGAATTTGAGCAACCCATCTCGGTATTTTCTCTTCAGAGCCCTTCTGCAATGCAGTTCCAAGTAGTGGTATGTATGGCACACTTTTTAGAATCATTACCTTAACAGGTGTTGAATAATATAATATGTCCAGCAATGAAAACTCTAATGTAATAGCCTCACACCTAGCACAATTTTACTTATCTTATCTTACTTAAAATCTGTTTAGCCTTTGATTAAAACTTTTAATTCTATTCTTTTTAGATACTAGGTATCTTCTGTTAGAAATACAATAAAAATTAATTTGATTTAACTATCCTTTTAACATATTAGATGTCTTTATACCAAGCTTCTGGAAGTTCTATCTGCATTGCTATTGCTTTTATAGCTCTTGAAATCCATTCTTTGATTGCATCCTCTTTATTGCTCAGAAACTTCTTATTCCATTCTTCTACATTGAATTCTGTAGCAAGAGTTGCTATAACATCTTTCGCTTTCTCGCCTTCAACTAACTTTGGTTTTGCATTTGCCTTAATACAATACTCTGCTATTTTTCGATACAATTTCTTTGCATGCTGATCTAAATCAACTTTTGCTCCAACTAGTTCATAAAGCTTTGGCAAAATTTTCTCAGCCCAGCCTCTGTGAAATCTGCACAGACCTGTATTTGATATCTCCAGCTCCTTTATAGCTCTTGTAGCAACTACTTTAGCAAATTCCTCTGGCTCTGAGAATGTTGTTGTATAGTTTGTCCAGTATTTACCTGTAACTGGAAGTGGTAAGAGGAAGCCTGGAGTCCAGTAATAATTTGGTGTCATATATCCTTCTTCTCCATATGGCTGGTATAATACAAGATCTTCGAATCTAACTCCAATGCTTTTAACCCTATCACTAAACATGTTATTTAGTTGCTTACAAGCGAATCTAACTCCCTTCGCAACAATTCTCAACACATCTGTTGAACCCTCCACCAGTCCTTTCAAGATTTTTTCAGCTAATTGCGCATTCACAGACCATTCATCTATATTCATTAGCATTGGATCCATATTAGGTTTCCTATCAAGTCCTACCTCCTCTGGTTTTAAAAGATCCTTATAAACACTTTCCAAAAGCCATGCAACCACATGACCAATACCAATTGCGTCAAAACCTAATTGATCTGCCAAATCAATCAAGTTTCTTGATAATTCTATTTTGAAAACTCCTATGGAGGGACCCAAGGCATTTGATGGCTCATAGTCTAGCTTCTTACCTCTCCATATTTTCTTGCATGAAACAGGGCATGGCTCGCCACATGTAGTCCAGCTTTTTGCAAGATCAAAAGACTCCATTTTAACTGGTTTCCAGAAGTGCTCTAAGATGAGATCAACAAGTTTTTTCCTTATTGACTTGTGAAGATATATGCTGTTGAAATTGAATAGAGGTAGCAATTCTCTGTAATGCGGATAATTTACACCAAATGTTCCACCAGCTCCTATGCTTGGGTCAAAGCGATATTTCACTGTTGCTTCATTAACACTTTGTACAAAGTCTTTTCCTAAAATAGCTTTCATGCTTTTGAGAAATTCTGTAGGGTCTGTTAATTGCTTAGGTAATTCTGGTTTATAGGATCCTCCAGCTACTATTGCTGCAACATTGTGTGCTTGTGCTAATACTGAGCCTCCTCCACCTCTTGCAGCAAACTCTTCACTACCATCAACAAACTTCTTTTTAGTAAAGTCAACATCTACTGAAATAATTGCTCCATAAACAGTTTTGTATGCTGCAGGCCCAACAACTATAGGCCTAGCCTTCATAGATGATATCTCATTCCAGAATGTATCAATTAGGTACTTCTCTAGTGCATATGCACCTATGTAACCATCATATCCTCTGTATATCTCCTCTAGTTTATTCCACTGCATTCTTCTTATATTTACCTCTGCAACACCTTTTTCACCACCTTTAACAAATACTATGGCTGGTTCACTGCTTCTACCCTCAACAGATATTGCATTAACACCACAGCCAATAAACCTATAGCCGGCACCACCCATTTCAGATACATGAATAGTTTTGCTTTCAGGACTTCTAAACACAACAACAAGTCTATGAGCTCCAAATATTTTGCTTCCAGCAAAAATGCCAGTTCCTATGACAACTGCATTATCAGGGTCAAAAACATTTTTGCTCCATGTTGCTAATTCCTCGTGAATTTTTAAGGCAATATCTATAGGCCCTAAAACCTCCTCGACGTTATACTCATCAATTTTCCAATCACCTGTAGAAACATTTAATCTTAGCACTCTATACTTCACCATTGAATATCACCTATTCTAAACTGTTACCTTTGCTTTTATTGAAGTGGAAAAGGTTAAAATTTTCTTTATTATACCTCTATTATAGAGGTGTCATAGTTTTAATTGTAACACCTATAATTGTTTTATTAACTTAGGGTACTTTGTTAAGAACATTTTAGCTTTTAAACAAAACTAGCATGACGTGACATCAAGATGAGAATTAAAGATATTGTTAATAAGATTTTGTGGAGTGTGAAGAACATTGAAGATTATTATTTAGTTGTAATTGATAGAATTGATGAAACAGGATTTAGGAAAATACCTTTCTCTAAAATTGTTAGAATTGATAATAACTATGTTTACGTAATTGATTCTAGTGGCTATGAACATGCAATACCTATTCACAGAATAGTAAAAATTGTTAAGAATAATGAAATCATATTTGAGAGAAAGAATAGGTAGTAGAAAAATTAACTCTAAGATTTTTAAGATTTAGCAGTATGTTCTATTTTGTGGCTGTGGCTATATGGAGTTGATGAGCAATAACGTTAGGAGAGAAGGTAAACTATTGATAGAATCCATAGATAGATTATTACCAAGTGATTTAAGGGGGTTTATTGTAACACAACATGTTCTTGGTGATGGTGATGAAACAACACTGCTACTAACTCCTAGAATTGTGTCAGTACTTTATAGGGGTGTGCAGAAGAAAATAATAATGTTTAAGGATAAAGAATATTATCAAAGAGTTTTCAAGTCTCTTATAGCGAACTTTAAGCAACTTGTTCTACATATAGCATCTGAAATGAAGTTGTTAGATATAGACTTGGCGCTGATTTCAATATTAAATGAAGATAGTGTTTCGGCTATATCAATAATATACAACCAAAGTTTTGTAAATTCATATACAGAATATGTAAAGCAAAATGTTAATAGCATTGCCATAATTTTAACTAATAGAAATACTAATTCTGGTGATGCATTAAGCAATAGCATTAATTTTCTAAACAGCAATGTAAAGAAATACTACAAAATGTTAGCAAAACACCTACAATTCAATAGTCTTCACATAATTGTTCTAAGTCTCGATACCGAAAATGTTTTAAAAATTAAACTCAGGGATGATTATGGAAAAGACTCTTCTCTCACAATACCAATTAACAATCCATCATGGGAATTCGACAACTTGCCTGATCGCATAAAAGAAGATCTATATACTCTTGTAATAGAACCTATAAATACTAATGCACAGTATGCTCCACGTGGCATAATAATAATTGGTCCTCCTGGCGTTGGAAAGAGTGTAACTGCTGAAGCTATAGCAAGTGAACTTAGAAAAAAGATTGTGAGAATAAACCCAGGTGTATACAGGTCTATGTGGTATGGAATGACAGAGAAAATGCTTTTGTCACTATTTTCTTCACTTAAAAGAAAAAAGGATGTGGTTATTCTTGTTGATGATGCAGATTTCCTTGTAAATAGGTTTAATGCTATACACGAAGCTTTTATTGCTGAAATGAATATGTGGCTAAATATACTACAGGATAGGGAGAGACCTCTTATAATAATGACAACAAACACTCCAGATATCATGGACCCTGCACTAATGAGACCAGGTAGGCTAGATGTAACAGTGTTTATGGGGTATCCAGATAGAAAGATGAGAGAGAAAATAGTGTCTAATCTTTGCAAAAAGTATAGAGTGAAGTTAGCAAATGAGATTCTGATTAATGATTTGATATTAAGAACTAAATGGTTTAATGCTGCAGAACTTGATTCACTAGTTAGAATTGTTGCAAGTAAGGGAAGAGGTGTAATAACAGAAGATTCACTTGAATGGGCTTTAAGAAAATTCCATATAAACTATGGGGAGAGAAAAATAATTCAGGAAAGCATTGAAAGTTATGCATCAAAAATGCCAAATGTTGTAATATCATATATCCCAAAAGAACATGAAATATAATATCTAAATCTTATTCAACACAGTTGTTATTACTAATTTGTTTCAACCTTAATTTCCTGAGCTAGATCATCTGTAACTGAGTTACTAACCCTCTTCTTTACTACTGCAACAAAAACAATTGAATCGCCAACATCAACAGTATAAGCATACCCTTTCTTTATATGAGCACTTTTCATTAAGACAGATAGTAAATTCACGTCGTTTCCACTACTTGATCTCTTGAAGCTTATGTAGTTATTGAGTGATACTAAAAGAGCTGCTATTAACAAAGCCAAAGTTGCAATTAATAGCATGTTTGATGTTATCATTAACAGCACCATAGATATTTATTGAAAGTTTTGGATTTATAAAATGGAGGTGGGCATGATCTAATATTACAAAAGAATACAGAGGTAACACATTATTGAATGTATTATCCAGATATTTTCATAGAATATTCTTATGCATTTTCCACTAGTGCTTCTAGTGAAGCAAAGGTTTTTCCTATAGGTGAATTGAAAAACAATAGTTTCGGCTATCTCCTTGTTTTCCAAAAAGCTCAAAACTATTTTTAGCTGCTAAAATTTACAATAGGGCTTATGACTAAGTACGTATTTGTAACAGGAGGAGTGCTAAGTGGTGTTGGAAAAGGTGTTACAACAGCATCTATAGCGATGCTATTTCAGTCTATGGGCTATAACACAACCATTATTAAGATAGATCCTTATTTGAATGTTGATGCTGGCACCATGAATCCATATGCTCATGGAGAAGTTTTTGTAACTGAAGATGGTGGTGAAACAGATCTTGATATAGGTCACTATGAAAGATTTTTAAATAAAGACTTGAGCAAGAAGAATAACATTACAGCAGGTCAAATATACTATGCTGTTATCATGAAGGAGAGAAGAGGAGAGTATTTAGGAGCAACTGTGCAAATTATTCCACATGTAACGAATGAAATTAAGCAGAAAATTAGAGATGTTGGAAAGGAGTATAACGCAGATATGGTATTTGTTGAAATTGGGGGAACTGTTGGTGATATTGAGAGTTTACCTTTTCTTGAAGCTGCAAGGCAAATGAAGCTAGAGGAGGGGTTTAACAATGTTGCATTTATTCATGTTGCCTTAGTTCCAACATTAAAGACTACTGGTGAGCAGAAAACTAAACCTGTTCAGCATAGTGTTCAGGAGTTGAGGAGAATAGGAATACAGCCAGATATCATAGTTGCTAGATGTGAAAAACCTTTGAATGATGAGGCTAAGGCGAAAATAGCTCTTTTTAGTAATGTGCCTCCAGAAGCTGTTATATCAAATCATGATGTGAACAATATTTATGAAGTTCCAATAATATTGATGCATCAAAATATTCACAAGATTTTAGCAGC
Organism: Ignisphaera cupida; assembly: GCF_030186535.1. NCBI lineage: Archaea > Thermoproteati > Thermoproteota > Thermoprotei > Desulfurococcales > Desulfurococcaceae > Ignisphaera > Ignisphaera cupida. Next base: position 498,508 of record NZ_JASNVW010000001.1, read on the forward strand.
AAAGCTTTCACTAAATTATGTAGAGCCAAATATATCTCCATGGCTAAGCTTTTTAGAAAAACTATCAAAAGCTACTCAAAGCATTAGAATTGCTATGATAGGAAAATATACAAAGCTTAGAGATAGTTACATAAGTATTGTCGAGGCAATTAAACATGCTTCAGCATATGAAGGTGTAAAACCGGTTTTTAAATGGATAGAGTCAACAGATATTGAAAATGGATATGTGGATATTTCAAAAGAGCTTGAGGATGTTGATGGAGCTATAATACTTCCAGGTTTTGGAAAGAGGGGTGCAGAGGGTAAGATAAAGGCAGTTCAACTTCTACGGGAAAATAATGTTCCAACACTTGGTCTTTGTTTTGGTTTTCAATTAATGGTTGTGGAAATAGCTAGAAATGTTGCTGGTCTTGCTAATGCGAATAGTACTGAATTAGATCCTTCGACACCATATCCAGTTATAGATTTGCTACCATCACAAAGAGAAATAGATTTTTTAGGAGGATCTATGAGGCTTGGAGCTATAAAGATAAAACTGTTCAAGAATAGAAAAGTTTATGAAGCATATGGAAAAGAAATTATTTCAGAAAGACATAGACATAGATATGGAGTAAACATAAAGTATATAGACAGAATTGAGTCAACAGGATTTGTTATTAGCGGTGTTAGCTTAGATAATGAAAATGTGATAGAGTTTATGGAGCTTAGAAATAACTTTTTGTTCATTGGAACACAGGCTCATCCAGAGTTTAAGAGCAGACCGTTAACACCCTCACCAATATACCATTACTTTATAAGTAAAATAGCCTCAAAAATAAGAAAATGAGAATAAGACTTGCTGTATGCAATAAGCGAAATAGACTATAGCAATTACATGATGAAACTTACAAGGAGTGAGCATTTTTGCAATGATCGATGAACCCGCGGCTGATCACAAAAGTATTGTCTTAAGCAAATCGGCTGAGCATTATGCATGAAATATCTGTAGGTATCAATAACATTTTGAAGGACATAACTATTGATTTCATATCTGAAGAAGCTATGTATTTAGCTAGAAAATATGGATATGCACCATACATGGTTGAAAGATATTTAAGAATGTTAGGATATGAAGAGGCGTTGAAATTAATAGAGTCCTTTGAAAATTTTAGGAAAAGAATTGCAATACTTTGCAACTACCTAAGATATGACTGTGATAAGCTTTCGAAGAAACTTGAAAATATGAATTTCGTGTTGAAAAACATTCAATGGTGTAACTATTGCTTATATATTGAGACAGCTCCTTCATCACCTTCAATAGGATCAACTCATGAGTATTTGAAAGGCTATTACTATGTGTATAGAGATCAAGCATCTCTCATACCACCTCTGATACTAAATCCTGAGAAGAATTCAATAACGCTAGATATGTGTGCAGCGCCTGGTGGAAAAGCTGCTCACATCATGTTATTAATGGAGGATACAGGACTTCTTATAGCTAATGATATTTCAAGAAGAAGATCCATATCACTACTTTCACATTTCATAAGAATGGGGTTTAAATCATATATTGTAATAAATGAGAATGCCATTGAGCTTGTTAAAAAGTTTGGAAAGGAGAAATTTGATTATGTTCTTTTAGATGCGCCATGCAGTGCTGAAGGAGGTATAATGTTTGATCCTAGTAGAAAGACCAAGACTTCTATAGAGGTTTTAGCCAAGCTTGTAGAAAGAGAGATCAAGCTTCTTCATACAGCATTGCAATTAGTGAAGAGAGGCGGTAGAGTTGTATATACAACATGCAGTATTGCTCCAGAAGAAAATGAATATGTTGTTACAAAAGTACTTGAACATTATGATGGAATTGAGGTTGAGGAACCAAGACTTAATTACTGGTCAAACGGATTTACAAAATTCTTGAATATAACATTTGATTATAGAGTTTCAAAGTGTATTAGAATTTGGCCTCATAGACATTTTATGGAGGGATATTTTATATGTTCGCTTGTCAAAACTTAATCAATGTTTAAATATTTGAATAATGCTGAGTAAGAAAAAATTGTATTTGATATGGGTGAAGATTTATGAAATACGATGTTATTGTCGTTGGAGGTGGTGTTGGAGGTTTATATGCATCCTATGCTCTTGCTAAAAATGGTTTAAAAGTTGCATTAATAGAAATGAAGAATGAGGAAAGCATTGGTGATAAAGTTTGTGGTGATGCTATTGGAGAGCATCATTTTGTTGAATTGAATCTTGAACCACCAATCCCAGGATTTGATAAGGATCATGAATATGATGGTGTTATGCTGATTTCACCTGATGAACTATATAGTATTTCTGTTAAGGGAAGGGGATATTCCCTCAATAGAAGAAATTTTGGGTTAAGACTTTATAGAATGGCTATTAATAATGGTGTTGAAGCTTATCTTGAACACTTTTTTGTAAAGCCTTTAGTTAGTGGATCAAGAGTTTTTGGCGTAATTGCAAAAGATAAGAGTGGTTTTGAGAAGAAATTCGAAGGAAAAGTTGTGATAGATGCTACTGGTGCTGCAGCTGCTGTTAGAAAAAGCCTTCCACGCGAGTGGTGGATTTCTATTGATATTCCAAATGAGGATTACAATATTACCTATAGAGAAGTCGTTGTTGGGGATATTGATGTTGATGAAAGATATGCATACATATATCTCAATGTTGATGTTGCTCCAGGAGGTTATTGGTGGCTATTTCCAAAAGGTAGGGGTATTTATAACATAGGATTGGGGGTTCAGTGGAAGAAAAATGCGCCAAACCCAAAAACACAGTATAACAATTACATCTTGAGCAGATTCAAAAACAAAGTATCTGAGGTTATTCATCGTGGAGGAGGTGTTGTTCCAACAAGAAGGCCCATACCATGTATGGTTTGGAATGGTTTTGTTGTTATAGGAGATGCTGCAGCCACTGCTAATCCTGTTCATGGCGGTGGAATAGGCTCCGCTATGCTAAGTGCTAAAATAGCTAGCGATGTTATTGTAGAGGCTTTGGAGAAAGGTGATGCAACAATAGACAATCTTTGGAGTTATCACACAAAATTCCATAGAGCATATGGAGCAAAACAAGCTTCATTGGACGTGTTAAGAATGTTTCTTCAAAGGATGAGCAATAGCGATTTAAACTTTGTGTTCAAATCAGGTCTTGTTAACGGATCTGAAGTATATGACATGGGTTCCAAAGGCGTGTTAAGCACCTCAATAATTAGTAGAGTGAAAGGCTTTATAGCATTAGCATCAAGACCGGGCTTTCTAACAAAGCTATATAAATTAAAGCAATACATGGACAAAGCTATGGAGCTTTATCTTAATTATCCAACGACACCAGGGGAGTATGTTAGGTGGCTTGAAAGTGAACAGAGGCTCTTTGAAGAGTATAGAAGTTGGCTTGCTGAGAAGGTGTAAAATTCCTATGTTTATAAAGAGAATTAGAGCCTGGTTAAATATAATAAGAATTGGAAATAGCATTGCTCTTGGAGCAGCAGCTATAGTTGGTTATGTTGTTGGTGGAGGGACAAGTATTTTTAATATGATTAAGGTGTTTTTAACAGCATTTTTTATTGGTGGTGGTGGAAATATAGTAAATGACTACTTTGATAGAGATATTGATGCTGTTAATAAGCCGTGGAGACCTATACCAATGGGCTTAATAAAACCTGAAAAAGCATATATAGCATCATTATTATTTTTCTTTATAGGTTTCCTTATATCCGTGCTCTCATCATATATCGGTAGTGTTATTGCTTTATTTGCTATTTTTCTTGTTTACATGTACTCATATCGTTTAAAACGCATATTGCTTATTGGAAATTTTGTAATAGCATTTTTAACTGCTTTGAGCATAGTATATGGATCACTTTTTTCTTCTTGCAATATACATGCCATTTTAACAGCAACATATGCATTCTTGTTCAATCTTGGAAGAGAGTTTTTGAAGGGAATAGAGGATGTTGAAGGAGATAAAAAGTTTAATGTAAAAACACTTGCAACAGAATATGGAGCCTCAACTGCTTTTAGAGCTAGTTTAGCTGTTTATACAATTCTTCTAACCTTAAGCATACTACCCGTACTTTATTTGCAATACAGTCTTACCTATATGATATTTGCATTAGTTGTAGATGTTGTTATAATATATGCTCTTATGAATGCTAAAAGTCTTGAACCATCCAAAGCGTTGAAATCAACAAGATTTTTAAAAATAGCAGCTTTTGCTGGTTTACTAGCATTTCTTTTCCATAATATTTAAAAAATTATAGCAGGTCTTCCTTCACATTGATAATAACATTAACATATAAAGCAAGAAGATATAGCAAATCCGATAATCTATTTAAATATACATATGTTTTTTGATCCAACAATCCTTCTCTAAGCATTCTAACTGCTCTTCGCTCAACTCTTCTACAAACTGCTCTAACAAAATGCAACAGAGCTGAGCCAATTGACGCACCAGGAACAACGAACCTGGGATAAATAACGACTTTATTAGAGAAATCATCTATGAGCTTTTCAATTTCACTTAGACTTTGAGCATCAATTGGTGAATCTACCTTACCCATTAATGCGACATAGCTTGCAATATGCATAAGCTTTCTTTGAATATCGTCTAAAATAGTAACTAAATCCGTAATATTATATTCTTTGAAAAAAGCCTTAACAACACCTATCAATGAAACAAGCTCATCCACCTCTCCTTCAAACTCTATAACTATAGAATCCTTGGAAACTCTTTTAGAGCCAAGATCAGTAAAACCATCATCACCTCTATGACTTGCTTTAAAAACCAATGTTACTTACCCATTTCATTGTTTTCATTATAATGCTTAATAGTATGCAGCTAAATATGTTATAAAGTTTTAATAACTTATTGAACTCAATGCTAACAACAATTTTACATTCAATTACTTCACTAAATTCCAATGTAGAGTATATGTTACATCAAAAAGTTCATTATTTATAGAGCAAGAAGTATTCAGATTCAATACCATTATATAACATTATTTAATTCTAATTATTTAAGAGACATTGTTATATAATCAATTTCTTTCTTTATGTAGGCATATAGCAAATCCGTTTGTCCCTAGAGGGTTGTTCCGTGTTTTTTAGGGTTGTTTAGGGTTGCCTCTAGGGACTTCCACCTCGCCCACAGGTCACGTGCTATTACTGTGGGCTCACCGGCGGCGGTCGAGCCCAACGGCACGGGGCTCCCATCTAGAGGAGACGCGCCCAGGCTTGGAGCATTGCTCCCATCGCCTAGGCGGGTCTTAAAGAGGAGGTTCCAGCATGCAACTACATCGCGGTGCCATAGTTCACCTCCTCTACTGCATCTTCCTATTCTAGAGCCATTACCATAGTTTATTGGGGCATTGTGTATTGGACACGTCTTAGAAGTGTTCTTTGGATTAACATAAACCACCGGAACACCATACTTCCTAGCCACCTCATCTATTGCTTTCTGAATACCCCTGAAGGATGCTTGGTAAATCCTATGCCGCAACTGCTCATCCCTAATCCTCTTAATCATGTTGTTGGCCGGTCTTCTATCCAGCTTCTCGAGGACAATGGCATATTGCCTCTCATAGGCGGCTCTGACTATAATGTTTGCCGTCTTCCACCTAATATCATTCTTTTTCTTCCTCTCCTTAAGTCTCCTCATAACCTTTCTCTTAGCCCCCGACCTCACGTCATACAGTTTATCGTACTTCTCCTGTATCCTCTTCCTGCGATAGTAGTAACCTAGGACAAGCTTCTCAATATCTGTTTTGAGGAGGTAGGCAGTGCCATCAACCAGTATGGTAACGTTGTTTTCATTCACATCAACAGATAGGTGACCTTTAGGTTCATACATTCCAACCTCCTTAACGAACATTAAGTTGATTATGAGTTGCCTATTTCTCTTATCAAGCTTTACCCGGGCTTCACTCGCTAGTCTCCATCCACGATTAATATACCTCCAATACTGCCTATGAGAGTTGAACTCCACTGTTACCCATCCCTCATGGGTCGCTATCTTAATAGAGGTCAAGCCACCTGGCTTCCACAGGTGGTCGTCGAGCCAGATACTGACTTTCCTAATCTCTGGGTATTCTTTCTTAGCTAAACCCAATCTCTTCAGTCTCAGGAAGCCCCTAACTCTTGCAGACGCGTCCTGGCACGCAGTGTAGGCGTAGTGTGAGGGCAGGTGCTGGTAGAGACCCCTCAGCTCCCGGTACTTCAGCGCCTTAAGCTTCGTGAAAGAGGATACACCCTCCCTCACAGCATATAACGTGAGCTGCTCGACCATGTTCCGGTACATACCCTCGAGCTCGACGAAGACCCTGAAGAGTTTTCGTGGGAGAGGAGGTGTTTCAACAACAACGGTTCTAGCTACTCTCGCCACTGCCCTTCTCGACCTCTTCTATTAGTTTTTTGAAGCCCTCGACGAGCTTCTTTTTCTTGTGACTCCTCATACCGTAGAACCTGCTTGCGAAGGACGTGACTATCTCTAGCAGTTCTTCCACTAGCTCCTGGTGGGCGTTTTGGGCTCCTCACCGAGAACAACCTCTATTCTGACTCCGTATTGCTTGAAGAAGTACTCGAGGTACTCAAAGCCAAACCTCGTTAACCTGTCTCTGTAGACAACTACCACAACGACCACCCTTCTATTAACGACGTAGTCGAATAGCTTGAGCAAGCTCCTCCGATTAGTCTTCAAGCCGCTGGTCACGTCGCTTAAAATATCGACTACTCTATAGCCCTTGGCTGAGCAGTACTGCACTAGGTGCTGGATCTGCCTCTCGAGATCGCTCTTTTGGTCGCTAGAGCTCACACGGGCATAAATAATAGCTCTAACTTCTTTAGCTTCTGATTTCCCTCCAAGAATACGCTCAACCTCAGAGTATAGTATTCTTATCCTGCCACTAGGCGTTCGTACAATATTCACTCTACCTTCAGAAACCCACCGCTTAAAAGTCCTATAGCTAATTCCAACAACCTCGCAGAACTCCCTGGGCTTCAACAACTTCTCAAACATTCGACCCTAACCATCTATAAAATTCCCTCAATAACACTAATAAATATTTCTGCCCCAATACCATAGCCACAGTTGGTACATTTATAATTCTTTAGAATATCTAATTCATTGACTAGGGAAATAATTAGATATTGTTGTTTTCTAAAACACATGGGGCATTCAATCTCAAGTTCAAGATATATCCAATTCTCCATTAAATCTATCCAAAGTATTTTAATGGGGGATAACTCGAAAAATATGGGCTGTTTCATTGTTGATGATGAGGCGTGAGGTTTATAAGCTCTGGTTTTGCTTGTGTTTGTAGAGCTCTGAGGGGCGATGGGAGCGTTGCTCCAAGCCCGTAGGCTTCAACGTAGATGGGAGCCCCGTGCCGTTGGGCTCGACAGCCACCCATGAACCCATGCTGATAGCACGTGATGCATGGGCGAGGTGGAAGTCCCTTGACGCAACCACAAACAAACATGAACTAATAGGGATGAGCGTCAAGGGACAAACGGGAATTTCTATATCGAATTTATTCATAATACCTAATACCTTGGAGCTTATCTATTAGCCTTAAGTGATACACATTATATTCCCTTGTAATTTATGGGAATAAAATGACTATAAATAGTTACCTAATCACAAGTTCCGCTATAGCATTTTTAACTGCTATAATTAGGGAAAAACATCATTTCATTCGTCACATTGGAATGCTGAAGATTATGAACATTGATGATTTATATACTCTTTGCAAAATGATTAAGAAGTATGTCAAGTGGTTATCTTCTTTAAAAGCAGAAAAATGTTTGATTACTCCAGTAATAGGAGTAGCACCTTACATAGCTAAAAAGAATAACATGTTGTTTATAACACGTGAAATTTTGATTGCTTTTAGAAGAGCTTATGCAACAGATCCATATAGCATTAACTACTTAATTCTTGATAGTGGAGATTGGATTAGCAAGATGATTAAAATATTCAATGAATGTTTTATCGATAAACGCAATATGAACGTGGAATTTGTTGTTTACTATGATCCTATAGATCAATGGCCATTGCTATTAAATTACGTACCAATTATAATAGTATGGAAAGTTGATGATATTTTAGCTAATACAAATTGCAATGAATTTCATTTAACACAGTTCACAGGATTTAAAATGTTTGGAAGTAAATTGATTAACAATGACTTAGTTGAGACAACAATTATATCTCCATACAAAATAGATTTAGATAATATATTCGAATACAATTGCACTTCCCCAGTTTGCATAGATTTTTCTAAAAATTCAGACTATTCCTATAAATCAGAATATGAATTTCTTGAAAAACGTGTATTAAAAGACATTGGAAAAATGAAGCATATTGACAAAATTTTTATTGAGGTTTGGTCTTCTCGCATCTTTCTAGAAAGAGACATTACGAATGCATATATTTGGTTTTATAAACCTTCACAAGAAACTATAACACATCTTATAAATAGAATAGAAAACATGCGTACGAAGTTCTTGAAAATATCATTACCTTATCCATTATTTGCAGAATTAGGAGTTCTAAACACTGATAAACCTAGGCTCTGGCTTTCACATATAATAAAATCAATTGTAGTTAATTCCAAACCAAAAATTGAAATAATAACATAGTTAAAGATATTCAGTGAGGTTCAAACTCATCATAAATCAGTGTTGAGCGCCTCATCACAAAAAACATTTACTTGATACAAAAGTAAAAAGTGTTAATACTTCATTACACAACTATCTAATTGTTTAAAACACTGCTTCAGAAAATATTATTTACTCTATAGTTTTTGAGAAACATAAATGTGTTGCTGAGGTGAGTCCTATAACTATTTCCATAGGTTACGTAGGACCATTAAAAATAGGGTATGATTATAATTTAAGAAGCTTTGAAAATGTGATTTTTCTAAAGCCCTTGGTTAAAAATGTTACAGAGTTCTACATGCAGTACTTAGTAAATGAAAGTATTGTGAAAAAACGAAATAGAAAACACTATATTATTGATGCTAATGTCATTGAGAACATTATTGACCTGGATTTTCCAATAGAGCGCTATATTGGTAAAACTGGGGAATCTAGAAACTTTGTAATGCCAAGTTTCTTTGAATTCGCCAACAATATATACTATCAAAATGAAACAATTCTTCAGAAACCTGAATTTGTTTCAGCATTTGTATTCTTTACTCAAAACATTTTAAGAAGCTTAAATAAGCTCAACCCTTCACTAATTGTTATTGTAGACACCATATTATCTAAAATTGTAGATGAATCTGGAAATATTTCTTATGGATTTAAGGACATGTTCATAATTGAGTCATACCTATATCTAGCTGATGCATATAACAATAATTTGTTATTGTATGTTGAAAATTTAAAAGGAATTGATAAAATTATCGAAAAAATTCTGAATGAATCTAATAAAATAGGTATTGCATTAAACATTGAAAGCGTATTGAAAACAGGTATACCGGTAAACATAATGAACATGATCAAGTACAATATTGTTAGTGATATAGGTATAGGCATAGCTATTTCATTGCATAGATCAGTTAATCCAATGGAAATAGAGGTTTTGCAAAAACTTTATAGTATTTATGAAAATAAAATGTTTGTATTGATAGTAAATGCAGAGCCTTTTATAAAGAATCCTATAGATATATCTGGTAATCAATTACATGAGTTTATAGCAAATGTGCTTAAAAAGAATTTAAAAAATTAACTAGGTATGTAAATGGGGTTTATAATGATATGAGGAAGATAACAGTAAAACTAATAGGTTTTGGACAAGCCCAGAATAGAATCTTATCAATCGAGATAGACAATATTACGGTTTCTGACTTAATTACTGAAGTTTCCAAAATTGTGAAGTTTGATGATGTGAGTATAGACGAGTTTATAGCAATATGTAATAATGAGCAGCTTTATCTAGATGATAAAATTCCTGAAGAATGTCAAGAAATTGAGTTATTCCCATTTGCAAGTGGGGGTTAGAGAACGTTTTCAGGTGCTTTACTTTGGTTGAAAACAATGTTTCAAAATATAGAAAGGTTTTGGGGAAAACTGGGGAGAAGATATCTCCACTTGGATTTGGAACACATAACATAAGAGATTTCATAAATGCTGAAAAAGCTTTGCTTAAGACAATAGAATATGGTATAAATGTTTTTGAAATATCTGAAACATATGCAAATGGACTAGTAATTGAGTTTTTTGGAAGATTTTTAACTAAGATAAAAAGAGATGAGGTATTTATAGTTTTTAGAGTTTCACCACTAATCTTAGCAAATCCAAATACTGCAGAGATAAAATTCAAAAACATTCTACAAAAAATGAATATAAGTCATGTTGATGTTATAATGCTTGGATGGTACGAGGATGCCATACCACTGGATTTTCAGCTAAGATCTCTGGAAAGAATTGTTGATTCTGGATATGCTAGATACATTGGTGTAAGTGGTTTAAAGTTGAAGCAGCTTTCAAATGCTTTAAACATTATGAAAAAACATGAAATTGCAATGATTCAGAACAAGTACAATGTTTTGGATAAGCGTATAGAGAAAGATCTGATACCATTTGCTATTAAAAACAACATTACTATACAAGCATGTTCTGCTCTTGAAAAAGGACATGCTTTGAAACATCCAGTTGTTATACATATTGCAAGTAAATATGGGAAAACACCTGCACAAGTTGCCTTAAGCTATATATTTTCTAAACCAAATGTTGTAGCTCTCATAAAAAGCGAAAACATAGATCATGTAATAGAGGATATAATGTCATTAAATCTTGTATTGAGTGAAGAAGATTTAAACGCTTTAAAATCTATATAATGCTTTAGTGATTAGATTTGAGAGAAGGTTTTATTAGAGAGCCACAAGCTGCTGCATGGGGTTTTTACTCATATAACAAAAACCAGCTCTTAAAAGAATTAGAAAGTGCATTTACCAACGCAAGGTTTGGTCCTGGATCACTACCAAAGAAGAAACAAGGAGAGGTTATAATTATTGGTGGTGTTGTACCCCATGCTGGATATAGCTACTCAGCATATTGTGCTGCATGGTTTTATAAAGAACTTGCTGAAAATAAACAATCAGTAGATACCGTGATTTTGATTGGAACAAACCATACAGGATTTGGCAAAACAATAACAACAACAACTTACTATGCTTCATGGGCAACACCTCTGGGTCTTGTTGATATTGATAAAGAATTCATTAACATGTTGAAAAATGTGTACACGGGTTTAGATGATGATGCACTAGCACATACACGAGAGCATTCACTGGAGGTTCAACTACCATTTCTTCAATACATATACGAAAACAAATTTAGAATTGTGCCTATAGTTGTTAAAAATGTTTCTTATCAAGAAGCGAAGGAATTTGCAAAAGCATTGAAAGATGTAGGAGAAGCCCTTAAGAGAGATGTTGTTGTTATTGCTTCTTCAGATTTTACGCATCATGGTTCAATATATGACTATGTACTATTCCATGTAAATATATCTCAAAATGTTAGAGAACTTGACAAGAAGTTTATAGATGCTATATTAGATCTTGACACGAGAAAGTTTCTAAAACTTATAGAGGATTATAATGCAACCGTATGTGGGTTTGGAGCAATAGCTATTGCAATGGAGTATGCAAAGCTTGTTGATGGTAAGGCGAAGTTGTTGAAGTATTATCACTCAGCTGATGTTACTGGAGATGAGGATATTGTAGTAGGATATGCATCTATAATGTTTTATAAATAGAGTCTTAGTAGTTATTTTACATAGCATCTATTCTCAATTCTTTTTAGTTCTAGAGAATCCATGTAAACATCTATATTTGATAGAAAGTCATTTAAAAATCTTAAGGATACTATTGGAATTCCTTTAAAAGCCCATGTTGCAGATGTATAAAGTGTGATTATTATAGGTATGAAGAATTTTACTTTACGAATTACAGGAATATCTGAAGCTACCCACTCGCAATGCTTCAGAAACTTGTCTATTCTTGTCATATGATCTTCAACAATTTTTGCTATGGAGAAGCCTCCAATACGTCTTCTCCAATGCTTACATTCAATAATGAATCCAATTCCCTTTACAACATCAATTGCTAGTACATCTATTTGGAAATGCGATATCCTTTTATGTGTATAGCTAGATGTATAATCTAAACCAGTTGTTCTTAGCTTTGCAATTATATATTCCTCAAATTCTCTCCACTCTATATAGTTAGCAAATCTTGTAATGTCTATAGGCATTTTTTCTTCTATAAGCAATAGAAACTCTACTGGTTTTTCCAAATAGATATAAACATCATCACTAATCAAAAAACCTTCTTTTAAACCTTCAGCAATAAGATTTTCTAGATTATTTCTCTCATTAGATTTTAAAACGCTTTTAAGTTTCACATCAAGCTTTTTATACTTAAAAAGATGTTCTATCAAATCACTTGCCATTATATAATTCGACATTTTATCACATCTACTGCTTCTCTAAAATCTCTACACCACTAAATCCAAGACTTGTTGCGACAACTGTAGCGCCAAGTGTTTTTACGACACTCTTCAGAATTTCTGCATGCTTTTCATCTCTAGCTAATGCAATAAATGCTCCTCCACCACCAGCGCCAGAAGTCTTTGCCCCTAAAGCACCTGCTTCTCTAAGCATATTAACTATTACATGATGCTCCTGAGTTACAACACCTAGTGCGTCAAGTAATCCATGATTTATGTTCATCAACATTCCAACTGATTCCACATCCCCTCTTAAAATATAGTTTTTAGCCTCTTCAACAACACCACCAATAGCATCAATAATGTGAGTCATACTTTGAAGTTTTCTCAACCGCTCCTTTACAACTCTTACAAGCATTCCCGTCGTAAATCTCTTTTGTGTATAACCAATAATAAAATTCATTTTTATTGGCGATTCAATGAACTCCGCCTTAGGAGTCGATGGATCAATATATCTAATGCCACCAAACGTTATGGTGTATGTATCCATAGGACTGGCTGCACCTTGAACTCTTTGCTCCGTAGCCCAAGAAAGTTTTGCAACAAGATTTTTTTCAACATCAGTTGTCGAAAGATATGATGCTAAGCAAAGCATAATGGTTCCAACAGATACAGCGGCTGATGTTCCCAAGCCCACTCCAGTTGGTACAGGACTTTTTAAGTCAATTAAAAATCCCTTTCTTTTACCTGGTCTAACCTCATCCTCACATATATCAAGTGCTGTGGTGATATAGTTGATAAACTTTTTTATAGTTTCCTCATTTGTTTTAACTTCAATTATTTTTGTATTTTTTCTATCAAGAGCCAGACTTTCTATGGGCAATAAAACATTATTAAATGTTATAATAAGTCTATCACCATCTATATCCATTGCTTCAATACTAACATGAATTGGTAAAGTAGATGCTATTGCAGGTTTTCCATGTACTACAGCATGTTCTCCAAATAGTGTTACTTTTAGTGGAACTCTAATAAAGAACTTCACAATGAATACACCATGAGAATTCAAAGAATTCATATAATCAGAGGAGGTTCATATCATCATTTCATCAGTGTGGGCAACAGTTCATCACTATGGTTTTACAGGCTGAATATAGCTTAGTGTGGGTCTTTTGCTTAAATAGATGGGCATGGCCATACTAACTTTTGGATACCCTTCTAATTCTTTCTCAAGAACTTTAATAAACTCATCTATTGTCATGCTTTTTTGCACTCCCTCAGTTCTGATCCTAACATTTACTGTATTTGTTTTAGCTTCTCTTTCACCAACAACTACTACATAGGGTATCCACTCAACTCCTGCATCACGAATTTTTTTACCTAAACTCTCATCCCTATCATCTATATCAACCCTAATTCCATGCGACATAAGTATTTGTGCATTCTTCACTGCATACTCTAAATACTCTCTAGATACGGGAATTACCCTAACTTGTATTGGTGAAAGCCAAAGTGGTAATGTTGGTGGAACACCTTCTTTTTCCTTTTTCGCAATAGTGTCAAAAACCATGTATATATATCTCTCTATAGAGCCTATAATAGCAGTATGTATTATTACAGGATATTTCTCATTACCATTTTCATCAATATATCTTATGTTAAACCTTTTCGCGTTTCCAACATCTATTTGCCATGTCGCTATTTCCCTTGGTCTATTAAGCTCATCGATTATCACATACTCAACATTTATAACCCAGTAGTATATGCCTGCAGGATACACCGTTACAAGTACTGGCTTACCCTCATTTTTAACAAGCTCTACAATAAAGTTGAAATGTGTATTGAGAAAATCCTCTGTAACATTGTATATAGCTAAATACTCTCTACCAACTTTCCTAGCTTCCTCAATAATCTTGTTTCGTACAAGAAGAGCTATTTTCTTAGCCTCCTCAAGATCCTTTGTCAATATATGCAAATCAGGCATGTGAAATCTTCTTAGCCTAAACCCCAGAACAAGTTCACCACTTTGCTCATACCTATAACTATCAGCTACTTCAAACATTCCAAGCGGAAGATCTTTATAGCTCAAGACCCAGTCTTTTAATATTGAAAATTGCTGATAGCATGCAGCAAATCTAAGAATAAATCTATCTACATCCATTTCAACTTCATACATTCTTTCTCCAAACAACTCAGCATGCTGTTTAACAGCTTCAGCATTTAAACTAAACATGTTTGTGCCCTTAACCCTAAAAACTGGTATTCCAAGATCATTTGCTGTATTCCAGGAATATTGGGAAACAGCTTCGAATATTATAGTTGCATGAGGTTCAAATCTCATATGACCCTTATCTGAAAGATCTTCCCATTCAAAACCAAATTTTCTTAGATATTGGTAAACCTTGCCCTGACCACCCTCAACTTCTTTTCTAAACACCTCCTTCTCAACAAGTATTTTAAATTCATCATCTTTAAAACTATATTCCTCAGGCTTTATTAAAGCACCTTCAGGTGTTAGAATGTAATACTTCTTCTCAATAGATCTTCTAGTGATTTTTTCAACTGGTTTTATAGTCTTAGACAACTCACTTAGTGGATGTCCATAACAATGAAGCTTAAACTCTTTATACCATCCAAATGGAGCTCTATAAACCTTGTCTTCACCTACCAACATCCTTAATCTGTTAGCAAATTCATCAAGAATTTTCTTAGCTGTTTCAGGTGGTGCTAAAGAAGATGATAAGTGTGCATATGGATAAACGAGAATGTTTTTGGCTTCAACATTTTTATATGTTTCTAAAACTTGTTGTACTGCATTCTCAATAACAGCTTCAACATTTTTTTCATCGCCTTCTTCAATAGTTGTGAAAACAACAAGAACGTTCTCAAGATTTTTCTCAGCAATTTCATCTGTAATTGCCTCAGCTTTCTCAACAGCTTTTTCTCTTGCTTTATACCAAAATTCTTTAGCGTGTATAAGCAGTAATCGCAACGATTTTGCACCACATGGTGTGTGAATACTATTTTTATGCAAAATGTTTCTAGTTCAATATAAGGCTTTTTGAATATGGTTTGTTTCGCTCTAGACTCTAACAATATATTAGCTTTTTTCTAATATATTAGCACTGAGTTTGGGTGAAAGTGTGTCTGCAGCTGAGAGAAAGGTGAAGAGCTTAGAGGATCTTGGAATATCATCTACAATACTTAAAAAACTGCAGGAAATGGGAATAACAACTATAGAAGCACTAGCTGCTGCTAACCCACAAGAGCTTAGTCAAAATCTTGCCATTCCTCTTCCAACTGTGCAAAAACTTGTATCACAAGCAAGAGCTGCTCTTGGTCTCGGATTTAAAACAGCTTTGGAAATAAAGAAGGAGAGAATGAGCCTACCGAAAATAACTACAGGTAGTAAGAATCTTGATAACCTGCTTGGTGGAGGTGTTGAGGTTAAAACAATAACAGAGTTCTTTGGTGAGTTTGGTAGTGGAAAAACTCAGTTATGTCACCAACTTGCAGTAAATGTTCAGTTACCACTTGAGAAAGGAGGTCTTAGTAGAAAAGCTGTATATATCGATACTGAAGGCACTTTCAGATGGGAGAGAATAGAGGCAATGGCAAGAGGGCTTGGTCTTGATCCAGATAAAACAATGGAGAACATCTTTTATGTTAGAGCTGTTAACAGTGATCATCAAATGGCTGTTGTTGAGGAGCTAAAAGAGCTTATTCCCAAAGAAGACATAGGACTTGTAGTAGTAGATTCAGTAACAGGTCATTTTAGAGCTGAATACCCAGGACGAGAAAATCTTGCAGTAAGACAGCAAAAACTTAATAGACACCTCCACCAATTAATGTCTCTTGCCGAATTATTTGATGTTGCTGTTGTTGTAACGAATCAGGTTATGGCAAGACCTGATGTATTCTATGGAGATCCAACAACAGCTATAGGTGGTCATGTACTTTATCACGCACCTGGTGTTAGAGTTCAGTTAAAGAAGAGTAGAGGTAATAGAAGAATTGCAAGAATTGTTGATGCACCACACCTACCCGAGAGTGAAGCTGTTTTTGCAATAACTGAAGTTGGTATTAGAGATCCAGAGTAGTAGTAACGTTTCCAATTGAGAGTATTGGAGATAAAGCTTTGGAGACGGTAATAGAATATGTTATAGCTATCGTAGCACTATCTTCATTTGTTCTTGCAGGTTTTTTCGATTGGAAGACTAGAGAAATTAATCCAAAGATATGGATAATTCCCATATCTACTGGTGTTGCAATGAATGCTATCTACATATTCCTAATGAAAAACCATTGTGTTAACAGCATTTTGCTTTTTCAAATAGGTATAACAACATTCTTAGTTATTCTCATAGCTGTTCTAGTCTTTGTTTTTAATCTTCTTGGTGGAGCAGACTTCATGGGGATGATCTCATTTGCTGCTTTATATCCATTTAATAGACTGTTTGCATGCAATTACAAAATGTTTACAGAAAACAATATTTACATCTTTTTACTTAATTTCTTGCCTCCAATACTATGGCTTTTAATAATCCATTCAATCATCATGGTGTTATTCATTCTAGAAAATGCTATTTCCAACATTATTAAATATAGGGAAATTCAGCAACTTAACCTTTCTCTATGCAGAAAACTATTTCTTATAGTTTTCAATAGGTTTATGCGTGTAGAGGAGTATTTGAAGAAAAAATTCTATTACCCTGTCTATGTTCCAGGTATTATCGATAGACTTACTTTCAACATATATGAAGATGATGATGCATGGAAAAAGAAGTTGGAGAAACTACCCAAAGATACTATAATTGTTGTTTCTTGGGGTATTCCAATGGTTTCTTTTCTATCTATTTCCATAGCAATTTACGTAACTTTGTACATGATGTTTTACTTGTCTATTACTTGATTTATGAAAAACTTTAATAGAGGTTTGATTAATATGTGAGTTGAAGCAATGATTGAGTTAGGTGACAATGCCTCGTGACTAGTGAAAGAAAGATTTTGTGGGCGCCATGGAGAGAATCTTATGTGGTGCAGTACCACAGTGGTGAATGTATATTTTGCAAGGCGCTAAACCAAGATGATGCTACAAATCATGTCGTTTATAGATCTAGATACAGCATAGCATTGTTGAATAGATACCCCTATAACAATGGCCATGTAATGATTGCTCCAACTAGGCATGTACCAAGTTTTGAAATGCTTTCTGATGATGAGTTATTAGACTTGGTTAAAACCGTGTCAATTGTTTTAAAAGCTCTTAGAAATTGCTATAATCCGCAAGGCTTTAACATTGGTGCTAACATTGGTAAAGCCGCTGGGGCCGGAATAGAGGGTCATTTGCATATACATGTTGTTCCAAGATGGAATGGAGATACAAATTTCATGCCTGTTATAGCAAATGCAAAGGTGATTCCAGAAGATCTTAATGCGAGTTGGAGAAAGATTAGAAGCTGTTTGGAGAAAGCTAGTTCAGAATAGAGCCCCTCATCACATTTTCAGATTTGCTACATAACATCACTTCAAACACATTTTAATCTATGTTTTGCATCCTTAAAAAGTTTCTTCACATCAGCTTGTCTAACATTTAATCCCCATATCCGCAAAGTTTATAATTTAGGAAAGGATGTAGTGAAGTGGGTGTAAAGGTGCATGGCCCAGCAACAACAGTTATCCTCTAGCGAAATTGCCAAGAGAGCTTCAGCTTCTATTGTAAGGGTTGTGCTATATATTGTGTTGTATGTGCTTATCTTTGCTGCTGTTCACTATGTCATATCAACTTTGTTACCTCAACACAATATAGTGGTAACTGATTATGAGATCTATGTACAAATATTGCTTGCTTTGCTGTTTGGCTACCTGATTGTTAGCGGCATTGCAACATTCTTTTACTGGGCAACAAGAGCAAAATATGATCATCCAACAGCTGCTGCCATAAGAAATGTTGTTAGAATAGTTGGTGTAGGTGCAATGGTTGCTGCAATAGCTGGAGGGGTTGCTGGAGGTGCAGCCGGTGTTGCGCTAGGAGGTTTTCTTGGTATTGTCATAGGCTTTGCATCGCAACAAGTTTTGGGACAGGCAGTAGCAGGGCTTTTCCTATTAATTGCAAGACCATTTAGAATAGGTGATAGCGTTGTTATTGCTGGTGAAGATGGTGTCGTAGAAGATGTTGCAACACTCTTCACAACAGTAATTAAAGCTGATGGAACAAGAGTCCTAATACCAAACAACACAATAATAGGAGGAAAAATATATCTAAAACCAAAACAAACACAATAAACTTTTAGCCAAAAACAAATCCTTTTTTTAACAAACATCTAAAATCATTACAACAATTGAAAGTCTCGTCCTTTGGGGTGGGGATGGAAATTTGTAAGCTATGTGTTCTCTGATATCTCTGATGATGATTGGTATGTGTGAGTCTCGGAGGTTAATCTCTAGCAATACTCAATAGAAATACTAGATGCATATGGTCAAGTCTATGCCTCCAAGGCAATGATAAATCAATAACCCAAGCCCCGAGAGGAGTAGGGGCGACGGGTCGGAGACCAGGCCCAGAACCAAACCCTCCCAGCTCTAACAAGAACCCTCACCCTTAAGAGCGAGGAGAAGGTCAGCACATACTACAAAGCTGATAAACTTCTTTGTCAAAAACTATAGAAAGGGCCCGTAGCTTAGCTTGGATAAAGCGCCGGCCTCCGGAGCCGGAGACCCGGGGTTCAAATCCCCGCGGGCCCGCCATGTAATATGTTGTGAGCAAAAATGAGAAGATAAAGCATGTGTCTTATTATAATTGCAATTTATGTTTTATACATAAATGTTTGACATGATATACTGCATGAAGTGTGCCAATGATATATGATGTCAATACACAAAAATAGTTACTCTGATCTTAACAATAATGATGAGCTCGGACTGTGCAATTATTTAATATTGAAAATATTAGATAATTACAATGTTATTTGAGTTTTTGGTTGTACTTAAAAATCATTTATTTCCTTATTTAATTTTATTAGTTTCATTAACTAAGATTTGTTATTGTTAAGTTTTTAAAGCTATATAAAAGGAGGTAATGTTTGGGGTGCATATGGATTTTGAGAAGCTCCTACAGAGAGAACTTGAACTCAATGATGGCATACTAAAATTGAAACCTAATTTTGTAGCTAGGTTTTATCCTTCACTAGGTAGACTTGGTGTTAAGAAGAATTATGTTGAGGGTTTGGGATGGTTTAGTGAACGATGGCTAGCTTCTTGTGTATCCGTACTTGGCTCAGAAACCTATGGCTTATCAAAAATTGTGTTTACTCATGAGGCTGAGGTTGCAGAAATGTTTTTTCGAGATGCCATAAAAGCATTACCTGAGGTTCTTCTTGGACCCTATGCTAAATTAAATAACTACTCTTTTGGTGTTCTAACAAAGTTATTGGATCCAGGAGTGCAAATACCGTTGCATTTCCATGCCATGGAATATCACGCGAGAAAATATTGGCGTTCTAATCCCAAAGAGGAAGCATACTACTACTTACCACATGAAGAAATAGGGCCAACACCATACGTACATCTAGGTCTTTTTCCAGATGTTTCAGAGGAGGAAATACTGCAGCGTTTAAAGCAGTGGAGTGATGACACCATCTTAGATTATTCCCCAGCTTATCTATGTAGAGTTGGAGAAGGTTTTCATGTGCTTTCAGGAGTACTACATGCACCATGTACTCTCTTGACACTTGAAGCACAAGAAGAATCTGATGTTGGAACAATTCTACAAGCTTTATGGAATGGCAAGATCTTGCCAAAGGAACAATTCTTGTTAAATGGCCCTAAAACAGAAGAGGAAATACTAGAAATGATTAATTGGGATGTAAACAAAGACCCCAAGTTTCACAGAAAGTATCGATTAAAACCAGAAATTATTACCGAAACCAATGAATACATTGAAAAATGGATTTTCAACCCAATTAAAATAAGAAAATTTGCAGGAAAGGAGATAGTAATAAAGCCTGGTTCAAGTATCAAATTTAGTGAAAAAGGGCCTTTCCTACTCTATGTACATAGTGGAAAAGGAAGAGTAAATAACATCGATGTTGAAGGAAAGAATGTGGGAAAGGATGAGCTATTCATATCCTATGAGGGAGCTAAGGAATATACAATCACTAACACTAGCAACGAGAATTTAGTCGTATATAAGATTTTTCCACCAAACGTATACTAAAATGAACTTTAGACTTTTAAATACTCTTTAACTTGATAGTTTGCATAATCTTGAAAACTGAAACTATAAAAGTATAGAAAAGTCAATTCTAAAACCCTAAAGTTTGCAAACCTTAGGTAATTAAGGGCAATTGTCTTAGAAAAATCTTTTGCATATTATTAAATAGATTGCTTCTCCTAGATGGCAGAATTTATCATATTCATTAATCTTGCAATCAACAATATTTTTATCTTCTAATTAAGCTTACATTGAATTTCTTCATGATAGTTAATAATTCACCTGTGAATCACATATAAAACATTATATTTTTATTATCCTTTAATTAAAATAATCTTCCTCAACAATCTCAATTTCCTCTAAACCTTTTTCTTTATTGTATGTCCAGGCTTTGTAGGAACCTTTAACATTGTTTATTATTATCCACGGTACTTCCCATAATCTCATGTTTTTTAAATCGAGGTTGCTGGGTACAGGATCCGCGGGATGGCTATGAATAAGAGCTATTATTTCAAGTCCTTTCCCCTCTGCTTGTTTATAAACATTGTACATGCACATGGGATCTGCTAAAAACTCTGTTTCTGGGTTTTTAGCAATGTTCTTGCATTCAATTATATCCACAATTCTATAAGCACTTACCTCAATCTTTCCAATGCCAAAGAATATTCTCTCAATGTGTGAGTTCATGCATTTACTTATTACTTCCCTAAATTTTTCTGCTTTCACATAGATTTTCATTTTCGTTCAAATAGTATTGTATTATGATGCGCTTTATACTTTTTGGTAATTGATGTCTATGTTATTCTTATATTAATCTATGCTTATATTTTTGTCTTAGGCATATTAAAAATTGATGAATATGATAAGTATTAATGCATTGGTAGAGATTTTTACTATAGCTTTATCTGTGTTTTTTGCTGAGTTGGGGGATAAAACAATGCTTTCTACAGCTTTTCTTGCTTTGCATACTAGAAGGTTTTTAGCTATTTTCATTGTTTCTCTAAGTGCTTTTGTAGCTGCAAATATTTTGCCTATTTTTCTTGGTTGTTTTATTGGTGGTTTTGTAGAGAATTATTTTACGAGGATTGGTGCTGCCATAGTTTTTATGTTTATTGGTTTCTGGATTTTGTTTAGCAAAGACAAAGGCTTTGCAAATATAAGTAAAGGGCTTGCATCATGTTTCTTTGCAGTATTCTTGTCTGAGCTAGGCGATAAGACTCAGCTAACAGTAGCTTCCTATGCAATGATTTTTAGAGATCCGATCTCCACTCTTCTTGGTGGCGTAATTGGTTATGCTCTTGCAAATGCTATTGGAGTTATTTTAGCAAAACTCATTGGTATTAAAATAAGTTATAGAGGTATTAGATTTGTGGCTGGAGTAGCTTTCATAGCTATAGGGCTAATGCTTTTATTATACATAGTTTTAGTGAATAAGCCATAAAACTAATGATGAACTGATTCTTCGAGACCAAGTTTAAATGGTTTGAGACCAAGAAAATTAAATATTTCTAGAAGAGTCTCAAAACATTGATCTCTACTACAAACACACTTAAACAAGTGTGTTAAAGAATTTTTATCTGATGAGCCAAAGCTTAATACTCCCACATCCCAACACTTATTAGTTGCTATAGCATTTGCAAGTTTTTCTTCAAAATCCTTTGCTGTTTCAGCATAGATGATATAAATGGGAACAACTTCCTGCCGTGTTGTTAGATAGTCTATGTGCCACCAAAGCCTCTTCTTATTCTTTCTCAAATGATGCTTTAACCTAGCTCCGATACCACCAAATCCCCTGGCAGAACCAACATAGCCATAAAGACCAGAAGCTATACATGGTTTTCCAAGAGAGTTTATATCCAAGCAAACACGGCTTCTAATCTCAAGTACAAGCACATAAATACCTGGAACATTCAAATTACTTGAATTCTTTAACATCTACGACACATTAAAACATTTTTAACAAAGACAGAAATAATATAAAGCTGTGATAACAAAACTTTTTACCAAAGATGATGAGTGACTTCAAATCAGATAGATGAAGAGCTCCATCCCTTACTGAAAACCTTATATACCTGCTAACAAAAAATACTAGTGCCCCGGTTGCCCGTGCAAAACCCCCGATGTCCCGGGGTTGTAATGAGCACGGAGCGGGTCACCCCCGGCATTTTATACATAACTTTACATCTAGCATAGGTGGTGAAGCTTTCAGTTGAAGATTTAATAAGTTCTTTATTTCATATTTCTTAGTAATGATGATAATGTTTAGTTATCGGTTGTTTCCAAGAGCTTAATGCGAGATTGACAACATAGAAAAGTTCAGGTGAAGGGATCTCTCACCACCTCAACTGCTCAGCAAATGACGGATGTAACCATAAATAGAGGCTTAAAGCTCTTGCCCTTTAAGGCATTGAGGAGATCAGTTACATAAGGTTACGTCTATTAACATGGCGACTCTGATTTTAGTAATGCTTTTTAACCCATTCCACGAAGTTCTCTATCTTTTGGTGAAATTATGCACCAATGGATCTAAGTATTAGATCTATTCAATCAATAGATTTGATACCAAGATATTGGTACAACATTGTGCCTGATCTTCCCGAAAAGCTTCCACCTATGCTTAAATCTAATGGCACAATAGTAAAACCAGAAGATCTTTCATTGATATTTCCAAGATCTTTAATTAACCAAGAGTTCTCAGAGGATAGATTCATTCCAATACCAAATGAACTTAGAGAGTTATATGCTGAACTAGGTAGACCAACACCATTACTTAGAGCTAAAAGGCTTGAAGAATTTCTTGATACTCCAGCAAGGATATACTATAAATACGAGGGTGTTCTGCCTACAGGCTCACATAAGATTAATACAGCTCTTGCCCAGGCCTACTTCAATAAGCTTGAAGGTGTTGAAAGACTAGTCACAGAAACTGGTGCTGGACAATGGGGTTCTGCACTATCATTAGCGGGAGCCTTATTTAGTTTAAAGGTTAGGATTTACATGGTTAGGGCAAGTTATGATCAGAAACCATATAGAAGAATTCTAATGCATCTTTATGGAGCTGAGGTAGTACCTAGTCCAAGCACCTTAACCAAGGCTGGTAGAAGTATTCTTGAAAAAGACCCTAATCATCCAGGATCTCTAGGCATAGCTATTAGCGAAGCTATTGAAGATGCTCTTACTAATTCCAATACCAAATACTGCTTAGGTTCTGTATTAAATCATGTTCTTCTGCATCAAACAATTATTGGTCTTGAATCTATTAAGCAGTTGGAGCTTATAGGAGAAGAGATGCCAGACTACGTTATTGGTTGTGTTGGTGGTGGAAGCAATTTTGCTGGAATATCCTACCCCTTTTACTATGAGGCAGTTATTAAAGGAAGAAAAAGAGATTTGAAGTTCATAGCTGTAGAGCCAAGGGCTGTTCCATCAATGACTAGAGGAATTTATACATATGATTTTGGTGATACAGCTGGGTTAACACCATTACTAAAAATGTATACAATTGGACATAAATACACACCTCCACCAATACATGCAGGAGGTCTTAGATACCATGGGGTAGCACCAACACTAGCCTTGTTAGTTAACAAAGGTATTGTCAAACCTGTTGCATATCATCAGACAGAGGTCTTTGAAGCTGGTAGGCTATTTGCTAAAACAGAGGGGATAGTGCCAGCACCAGAAAGCGCACATGCTGTAAAAGCTGCAATTGATATTGCTTTAGAGGCGAAAAGAAAAAGGGAGAAAGTGGTTATACTATTTAATATGAGTGGCCATGGATTATTGGATTTAGCTGGCTACCAAGAGTATTTAGAGGGTAAGTTAAGAGATTTTGAACCCAAGGAAATAGATTTATCGTATTTACTAAAGATAACTACAAAACTATAATCTTTTACCAAATATTATTTTGCATGACTTTTACATAACCATGTACAATACTTTTGTTCTCAGCGCAATTCTCTTCTATCATCAGTCAAAAGCGGTGGAGGTTCATCATCGCTGAAGATAGCCCCTAATGTTTTCAATATAAAAACCTATTAAATATCAATTTTAATTTATATGCGTTTCAGCAAATTGCCGGTGAAAACACTTGAAAGATAATGTTAATAGAAAGGTTATAGCCATTGTTAGTGGGGGTCCTGATAGCTTTTGCTCTCTTGTCATGTTTCTAGCTAAAGGATTTAATGCTGAGGTTTTTCACTTTAATTATGGTCATAAAGCTTCGAGGAAAGAGACTGAGGTTATTAAGAAGTTAATTGATAAATTAAATATATTGGCAAAGGAGAGAGGTTGGGGAGTTGTAGAAAAGCTTCACATAATTGACATGGGATTTATGAAAAGCTTTTGGAAAAACACTCAACTAGTTGATGAGAGTGTGACTGTTGAAGAAGAGTATAAGCCGTCGGTTGTAGTGCCTCTTAGAAATGTGGTTATGGTTGTCATTGCAGCAGCCTATGCATATACATTGATTGAGAAAGAGGGATTGGATGTAACATTGGTGTTGGGGTCTCAATATGATGATGTAAAGCCTGCTGAGGACTGGGGGCCAAGATATCCAGACTGTTCACCAGAATGCTTTATTGCGCTGGAAAGCGCATTTAACATATGCCATTTTAGAAAGTACATTGGCAAGTTAAAGATATGGACCCCGTCAAAGGAGATGATTAGGAAGAGCGAGCTTTTAAGAAGATGCTACAGCTTTATAGGAGATCTCATTTATAAGACTTGGAGCTGTTACCAAGGCTATGAAAAACATTGTGGAAAATGTGAAAGCTGTATTAATAGAAAAAGGGCCTTTAGAGAAGCTGGCTTGGAAGACAAAACAGAATATCTAGTTTAGAGTTTAAAATATTCACATATAATAAAAATAAGCTGATCTAGCAAATCTAGATTAATTTACGTAATTGGAACAATTATTGATGTATTTGTCCTTTTCAATCCTTTTTTAAGCATTTCATTAAACTTATTTACTAATTTTTCGAAGTCTGGACTCTTGTAAAGCACCATTCCCTCGCTTAAAGCATCTACAATTACTGGGTTTCCCTTGCTAAGCATTTTCAATGCTTCTTCCAATGTATATGGATGAGGCTCTATGGGTAGTTCTATATCTGAAAGCACTTCAAGTATATCCCCTATTCTCTCTAGGTATGGCCTATCGAAATCGGCTATAATTAAAATGTCGTAATCACTCCAGGGTTTATAATCTCCCCTAGCTCTAGACCCAAACAATACTATAGCAATAGGCCTATATTTCTCTACAAGAATTGATACAACTTTCCTTAATTCATTTGTAAATAGCTTTTTTGACATATTCAATAACCTTTTTAGCACATTCAATTGCTCTACGAGAAGTATTTTCATCATAAGCTTCATGAGGTGTTCCAGCTGGGTGAGCATTAGGATATCTAGAGGGAATGTAGTGTCTGTCAAGTTCTCGTGCACATATCATTACGTCTTCAATAACATTTAAGCCTGTTGCAGAGAAGTATCTTTGAAGCAACACCCTAATACTATGACCCCAAGGAGCTTCATTAATATAATAGAGAAGCGCTTTAGAAGCTTTTTCAGCTGCTTGATGTGAATAGAAAGCAGCGGCATTGTATCTCTTCTCCCTATGCAGAATCTCAGCAGTTTCTAAATCCCATAGGGCTTCATCAAGCCATCGCAAAGCCTCATCCTTCACAAATATATCCCTCATAAACAGATTTAACATAAATTAATACAACTTAATATATTTGTTGTTTTTATTTCTACTCATCGTAAATGGATTTACAAACAGCTTTTGTTCCCGCCCCACTTTCTGCTGGTGTTTTAACTCTATTTGCTATAAAGTGTAATCCATGCTTTTCAAGAATTTGTCTAAGAATTTCTTTACCTAACATGGATTCAGAACGCAAACAGTTTATGGGTATTCTAAAAGCTAGCTCCAATACCGATTCTTCTAAAAATGGTGCAACCACTTTTGCCCCTACACATTTCCCTATTTCCAGCTCTGGGTATCTACCATATGCAAGTTTTTCCCTAGTCTTTTCAAGATCATAGCTAACTTTATTCATCATGAAGCTATAGCCTACAAAAATTTCGTCACCACCACTACCAGTGAAAATACATTTGCAGCCATCATCAATAGCTTTACTAAGAAATGTGTAAAACACTATGTCATTTCTAATCTCAATGCATCCACCATCGCCATGCGAATCAATATTTTCTTTGCCTATGCATTCAACAACTCTTTGCACAATCTCTTCAACATTACTCGAGTCTACAAAGAGATGCTCTACATGAATGTTTAGCACCTTAGCTATGTGATTCACATAAATAACATCCTTTGGAAGCCCATTTCTGTATATAACAAGATAGCCCCTCGGCTTTAAACCTGTCAACACAGACGCTAAAAGAATTACTGATGTGTCTATACCACCACTCAAGGCTATGCAGTCACAACTAAACCTCTTAACAACATCCATCAGTCTTTTAAGCAACAGCTCTTCATAGATATGACATGGCATAGAAATTCTCATTATATCAACCTCAAAATGATGTAATCACCATAACTTTCTGTAGCAACAACTTTATACCTCAACACATCCTTGTGAAGAGGACCTGATAAAACCACTGTATGATACTCACCTCTTTCACCCAATGGATCAATACCAAGGTTTTTTGTAAAACCTATAAAAGAATCTACATTATCCAAGCTTAGCTCAACCCCAAGCCACTTACTCAAACCATTTACACAGCCAATTATTAAAGGCTTTATACCTACCTCAAGCTCCTTGTGAAGAACTTCAACAGGGTCTAGACCCCACAAAGGCTCAACAAGCTTTGCCCCAATCTCTTTCGCCAATCTCTCCATATATTTAAGATGATCCTCTATATAAACATCACCAGCAATAACAACATTAGCACCAACTTTCCTAAGAATTTCAACTGTTTCTTGAAACTCCCTACCCTTATTAACTCTAGTAATTAGCACAGGTATACTAGATAGAAGAAGAGTTTTAACAGACTTACCCAAGTTTAGAATATGTGGACTAGGCCTAGGAAATTCATATAAAAGCATCAAACCCATGTCAACACCAAGACCATATCTATAAATAGCATAATAGCTATCCTTACCCCCAGACACAAATGCAACATGCATTAGCTTCACCAACAAAACTTTTTATTTTTAACAACAAACATTTGGATAAATATTTAACTCTTTTTATTTGATAAATTGCATTCCAATGTAAAACAATTAGTGTTTAACCATGCCCATAACCCCTCTTCATCTAGGTCCAGCACTAGGAATTGGACTTCCTCTGAAAAGATTTATTCATGTACCAACATTTATACTAGCCAATGTGATGCTAGATCTAGAGCCATTTATAGTGCTTGTGCTTGGACTTCCATACCCTCTTCATGGCTACTTCCACACATTCTTGCTGGCAATACCTGTTGGCGTTGGCCTATCCCTATTCATGTACTCCACCGACAAATATTTCCAAAGTTTATATAAGTTACTTCTCTTGGAAAATGGGAATAAAAAACTGAAAGCCTTTGTTGCTTCTGGTGTTAGCGGAACTGTTCTTCACATTTTACTGGATTCTCCACTCTATTCAGATATAAGACCGTTTTATCCTGTAGATGTTAACCCACTGTATAATCCATCATATGCTTCAATAATCAACGATATATGTATTTTTCTTGGATTAATAGGATTGCTTTATTACATTGCATTAGTGATATACAATGTTAAAAATAAATTACAGAGGACAGACACAAATTTAAAGAAATGATCTGAGCATGTCATGGTTCAAATACTGTGCATAATAATAAATAAAATATGTAAAAGAACTATGTAAAATGTTGTTATGTATATTGCTAATTTCAATGCCTTGGCTATATCCACATGCGTTGGTAAACAGTATTCTTTTCCTATTGTATAGCTTCCCAACTTTTCGAGTTTAATTGATAAACAGCCAGAGGCAGCTGATATTGAATGGCCACTATTAACACTTTCTGTATTGCCTTTATCTCTTAGGTATATTGCCAAGCTCTTTTTAATTGATCCTTTAGCCAGTGGACACAAAGCTATTAGAAGAAATGCTGTTAGTCTTGCTGGAACAAAATTTAGTATAGTATCCATCTTGGCTGAAAACCATCCAACATATTTAAATGGTTCATGTTTATAACCAAGCGCTGAGTCTAAAGCGTTTGCAATTCTTTGTATTAGTGCTCCAATAGGTCCTAGAACTAGAAAGTATAGCAGAGGAGATGTAAAACCATCAACAATATTTTCAAAGAGAGATTCTATTGCTGCTGAAGCTACATGGTCTTCTCCAAGATTTTTAACATCTCTTCTAACAATATTTGACACAGCTTCCCTGGCGCACATCAAATTCTCTCTTCTTAGACAATGGTAAACATCTGTTACATGATCCACTAACAGTTTTATTGATGTAGATGTTTTTAGTATGTATACTGAAAAAACAAGCCATAAAATTCTATGAATTTTACTTAGCATATACAAAACCAATGCGTAGATAATTGTGTGACTACTAACTACAATGAACCATATGATTACACCTGCTACCCTAGTTTTTGGAAATTTTCTGTAAAGTGATAGCGACATTTCATAGGCTGTGTGAACTGGGTGAATTCTGTATAGAATGCCCGTGTGCTTTGGATAGATGACGTCTAGTGCTAAGATCGATAAAAGAATTACTGAAAATTCAAATATGTTTTTAGGTAAAAGCCATTCTATGTCCATAGCCTTGCACCAAATATGAGCATTGTAATAATTACTGAGAATGTTATTTCATGGGCAAAACCAAGTACATCGCCACTAGCATAGCCTAGCACTCTAGAGCTTAGCATATGGGTTATGAGACATGATATTGCCAGGGATGCTAACAAGAAGATTATTTTGATAAAACCTTTGAATATATGTAAATCAGCAAGCCCAATGGTTATGACAGAAGATACCACTATGCCTAAGACAATATCTACAAGCTTAACACCTTCCTTAAACTTTTTGCCCATGCCTTCAGGGGGTTCTAGGCTAAGATATGAGACCAAAGCCATTGATATTGGTGACCAAGTCTCTGAAATAATTATTGCTTTGACCATGTTTTCTAAGCCATAGAATAGACATAGTTGTAAAAGTGTTGAGTATATCCATAGAGCTAGAATAGAAAAAACAATTATTGCATAAGAGCCTTTATACCTGTCTTTAACTACCTTATGTGGATTTGCGCCAAATCTATAGGCTAAAACAGCTTCTGAAAAATCTATGAAGCCATCTCCATGAATAAATCCTTGAACAAAATAATGCATTGCAACAGCTATTGAAACTGCTACATATATTGCATTACTATTAACCATAGCAAGTAATGTTATTGGAATTACCGCTAAAACTCCTCTCAAAAAGCCTACAAGTGGAAGCATAAAAAGACCTTCAAATTTAAGCTCTCTTAGCTGAAATCTCTTTGGTATTGGTATTGGTGTTAGAAACGATAAGAGTGCAACAAAATTCTCAATTACTTTTAACATTTTTCAACACCTCAGCCAAAGCCTTAAGAAATTCGCTATTCTCATTGCTTTTTCCAATAGCTACTCTAATATAATTGGGACCTAACCCCTTAAAGCTGGCACAGCTTCTTACAGCTATGCCCATACTCTTTAAAGCTTCAACCACATACCAACCATTACTTATCTCTACAAGTAAAAAGTTTGTGCTGCTTTCAAACACCTTTAAACCAAGAGCAGAAAGAGCCCTGGTTACATGTCTCTTCTCTTCATCTATAAATTGCCTCGATTCATTTATAAATGTCCTCAATTCATTTCCATGATTAAAAATTTTTTGAGCTATGCATTCAGCTAAGCTGTTGACATTCCATGGCTGCCTAAGTGTATCAGCTCTTATGTGGAATTCTGCATTCGATGTGTATAGAAAGCCTAGCCTAATCCCTGGTACTGAAAGCCATTTTGTTAATGTTCTCACAACAACAATATTGCTAGAAATATCGGCACCTATATCAACAGGGCACTTGCTACACAGTTCCATATATGCTTCATCTATTAAAAACTTGGCTTTGCATTTTGAGATGTGGGTAAATAGTTCCTCTCTATCTATATAATAACCTGTTGGATTATTGGGATTAGTTATAACAACTAGAGATTCCTCATCTTCACAAATACTGTTTAGCTTTTGAAAATCAAGATAGAAACTATTGCTAGATTTGTCATAGAATAGAGCCTTGTATTCAATACCTAAAGCCTTTGAAATATCTTCGTACTCACCATAGGAAGGCTCTACAACAACAATTCTCCTTGGTTTTGTCGCTAGAATAGCCAAGTTTATAGCTTCACCAGCTCCAGCTGTTGGAATTAACCCCTCTTCTGAGCATCTATAGAACTTGGCTAATGAGCTTCTCAAGTCCTTATAGCTATAATCTGGATATTTTTCCAAAACCCTATCATTAATACATTCACTCAATGCGCTATAGAATATTTTTGGTGGTCCCAATGGATTAATATTAACACTAAGATCTATTCTAGCCTCTTTAAATCCTCCATGGACTCGCATAAACCCATCGCCCATTGAAGATCTTCATAAGTATCTATATCCCTTAACTCTTTCTCTTTAGTATAATCAAAGTATATATTGCACCAAGAGCCACCTAATCCTCTAAATAGCGATATTCCCACTTCGCCACATTCACTACCTTTACAAAGATTTAGAGTAGCTACATCAGTTTTACATTCAAGTGCTTTATTTAGAAACTCCATAACAACTCTATTAGATAGAAACGGTATATCTGCTGGCAAAACCAGAACTGGAAAGGATACTCTCTTTAAAATAAAGATTAGGTCTTCCACATAGCCTTGACCTGGACACAAAACAACAGCAGTTTTTTCATCACCATAATCTTTAAAAGCATTTAAATCATCTTTTCCAACACATACAAATATCTTATCAACGCCATTAATAGTTTTTGCAACTGTCAATGCCCTGTCAATTAATTTCACACCACAAACCTCTAGGAGAGGCTTTTTCATACCCCCAAGTCTAGAACCTTTGCCACCAGCCATAATCACAACATTCATAAGAATCCTCAACCAGTTATTATCTAGAATACTTATCATATATTCTACTAAGTATTGCACCAACAAATGCTCCAATAAGATCATCAGCTATTGGAGGTAGCTCATTTAAAATCCCAAGTTTATTTTCCTTTTTAAGTCTCTCAACCCAGTAATAGGATAGAAGACCTTTGAACCCATTAATGTATTCAGCAACAGCTTTGCCAGCAAGCTCATCCACAACTATTCCAGTTGAATCTAGTCTGTACTCTTCCTTGCCAATGCCTGGAACAAGTCCAAGAGCTAATGCTGCTTCAGCAAGCCTCATACCCCTTAAGAACACGACTATATTTGGATCTTTCAAAACCTTTTCTATTTCCTGCATCAACTCATTTTTAACATTATCAATGCTTAGCTGAGGTAGTGAAGCCTTTGAATATACCTCCAATGCGATTTCAATTACATCATTTATATCCTTGAATCCTAGTGTTTGAGAAACATATTTATCAACTGGTGTTTTTCTAATGTGTTTAGACAGTGCACTAATTATCGCCATAGTTGATGCTATACCAACATCTGTTGCTATTCCAGCAAATCTTTCTTCACCTACTGGCGCTAAAACCATTGTTGCATCAGATGCTGTACCAATAGAAGTAATAGATTTGCACATTGGTCCTCCAAGAGCCATAACCATACCCTTAACTTCCGAGGCAAGTCTATAGAGATCGAGAAGACCAATAATATTCAAGGGTTTGTTAACAATCAATGCCAAGTTAATTGTTCCAACAACATTTTTCTCAACATCTAGACAAGCTGGAGTATCAACACCAAAAGTTACAAAAGCCTCTGCTTCAATGCCTCTATATTTTACTAAGCTATGACTATATGTTGATACATCAACTGCCGTTAAAAATATTGATGTTTCATCATAGTTTAGGTTAATAGATAATGCAATTTCTTTGCAGTAGCTATCAAGATCAACAATTTCAAAATTTTTTGGAACTTTTTTAAAGACTACGTATCTAAGCTCCTTGTATACTTTTGGACATCCAGCTGTTGACAATGCTAAATGTTTTCTCTCAAGATCTATAACAAGAACATCTGGATTTTCAAAAACTATTCTAGCCATTATTACGAACCTCCACCAACCTTTTGTATTCATCAAATATAGCCTTCTTTAAATCATCAACTCCAAAACCTTTTATAACAGCCATAGATGCTGTACCACCAGCACCAACACCTTCCTTAACATATCCTTCTTCATATGCTCTAAGCCCCTCAAATGGAGCATCAGCAAAGTTTATATCAACATAGATAAGCGATACATTTGGCAAAACCTCATTAAGAAAACCTGTTATCTCCTTGCCCTTGTCCGCAAATATCCAACGCGTCGTAGCTATAACCACTTTATCTTGTGGAAATAATGGGTTAATTGCTTTCATCAATGACAACGCTGCCAACATTTGAGTACCTCCAGCAAGAATTGCTATGCTCCCAGCTTGTAAAGCACCTAGAGCTATACCTGCTATTGAAATATGCAAAGAGTCTCCAACAACATCGTTAACTGTAAATGGATCTTTTACATCTTTGAGTCTTTTCAAAGCCTTCTCCACAATAGTTTTTTTAAGCTCTATCGGATTTACCTTTGATGCGCTACTCACAATATTATAAGCTTCATAGCCAAGACCTTGTAGAATAGCTAAGGCAGTTGTTGTTCCACCAGGCATACTCTCACCAATTAAAACTATATTAGCTATAGAGCCAAGAATGCGTCCAACATTCTTTGCTTCTTCAAAAAGATTTCTTGAGGTTCCACTAGGCAACGCATCTTCCTTGTCAATTCTTCTGCCAACACATCTGCTTGAAAGACGAATGTGAGGAATCTTCGGCTCTACATATGAGCCAGCATCAACCACTACAAAAGGTATTTTCATAAGATGCAAAGCTGCTTTGGTTATGATTGCTGGTGTTGGTATACCTGTAGGTGTTGTTGGTATTAAATCCAGTGTAACACATTTTCCATAAAACAAATACTCGACATCAAGTGCAGGTGTAAAGAGAGTTGCCATAGGTGCTGCTCCTGCAAGTGATATTCCAGGAATAGTTGAGGTCATAGACGATGCTATAACATAAACAGCCATTGCTTTACCAGATTTAATCATATCCACATCAAAAGATCCATAAGCAATTCTTATTCCAGAAACCGTGGCTTATCCCCCTAAGCCTATGCAATTGATTAGCGAAGTGTTTTTGTAAAATCAATTTGTATAAACTCATCTCTAAACCAGCTTAAGTACAAATAAGAATGTGTTTTGGAAACAATTTTACATGGTGAAGCCACGCATTTAATCTTCATATGGACACCCTATCCATATATTCATTGAGAATAGGTTATAAGCTTACAACAAGCTATTCCTAATGTTATCCAATAAATATTATACAATGGAATTTCTTTATCAAATTCATGTATCGAAAGCTTTATAACATATCTTCGTTGAATAAATTATGTGGTTTTCCTAGCCATATGGTGATAATAGGTTGAGAATTGTTAGTCTTTCACCAGCTGTTTCAGAAACTCTTTCTCTACTTGGTCTTGAAGATAATATTGTTGGTGTAACGCCATGGTGTAAAATGTATTTAAAAAGAAAAGAAATTTCAATTGTAGGCACATACCTAGACATAAACATTGAAATGCTTAAAAAGTTAAATCCAGATATTGTTTTCATACAAGCACATGTACATGACAAGTTCTTGAGTGTTTTGCGAAGTGAAGGATTTAATGCATATCTGGTTTCATTGCCTACAAACCTACTTGATATAGTATCGAATGTGGAATTTGTTGCTTCGTTAGTTGATAGATATTGGGAGGGTAAGGAGCTTGCAGATAAGCTCTTAGATAATATTGTTTACTACAAAAGAGCTATAAGAGTTGGTTTTAGGCCAAGAGTTTATGTGGAGTATCTATGGCCAGATAAATCATTTTCAACAACAGGTGGTTTGACATATGTAGATGATGCTATAAGGCTTTGTGGAGGAATAAATATTTTCTTTGACAAGAAACAAAAATTCTTCTTTCCTAAAGATGAGGAGATAATTTCTAGAAATCCGCAGATAATTATGGTTAACATAGAACCTCCATTCATGGGAATTACGTTAGAAAAGTTTTTGAGTATAAGAGAACCTTTAAAAAATACCTTGGCATATGAAGAAGGCACTATTTATCTTATAGAAGAGTCTGTTGAGGCTAACCTAGCTCATCCAGGACCATCATTTATAATTAATACTCTTAAAAGAATTGCAGAAGTAATATCAAGTTATGAAAAGTTAAGAAAGACCTGACATTTAATTTACATATCCAATTCAAATTAAAAGATGCTTTCAAAAATCTCTGAGTATAGGTAAATAGCTTAAATTCTCATTTATCAAATGCTTCAGTGGTATATAGCTTGGTAAAATTGAAATGCCGATATAGAAATGTCTTGTTGTTTTTGGTGGATATATAGAGTTCTCAACATAAACTTTCTTAACCACATCAATTTTAGATACTGGAATTTCTTTTCTAATCGGGTATAAATCTACATAGCTTTCAGCATAATCTATAAAAAACACCGGTATGTACTTTAAGCCAAGTCTTTTAAGCGCTTCCAAGCGGTGATGACCATCTAAAACTATCATAGTTCTTGAATCAACAATTATTGGATATTTTAAATAGCCCCATGAAATTATCTGTTCCAATACCTCACTAACAAGATTGTTGTAAAAACCCTCATGAGGTTTGATAATGTCTATTGGTACAAGATATGTTTTTAAGGAGATTTTGGTTGGATCAACAACATTGTGAATGCTTTCACGACCAAATATCCTAATTAAAAAATTGATAAAGACAGGGTCTAGCAATTCAATCACCAAGTAGCTTTGCAATTAAAAACTTCATGTTTAAGGTGATAATGAGCATTTAAAACTTTTCTAGCTTTCATTTTCTAGCAGAAAAAATTAAATTACGTTATATTCTTAAGCAAAGTTAAGAAAAACTGTCAATGAATATTTCCATGTTGTCTAACTAGAAAGAACCGAAAATAGCTATTGCATTTAAGGCTTGTAGCTAAAATACAGTGAATTGTTGAGGTTTACAATAGTAAAAAAGTATTGTTATTTGGGCATAATCATTTGTAAATTTTTATGGTTTTGTGCCTAGAATTTCTCTTATAAGCTTCTGTACTTCTATTGGATTGTTCAACTCTATAACATTTCTTATCTTGGCCCAACCAACTTTCTCTAAAGCGTTGTATAGTGCTTTTACATTGTATATGCTTTGCTGAACCATTTCAATTGCATCTATGTATCTTGGGAAGAGATCTAATCCAAACCAGCCGCTATAACCTACTTCATGTAACCAGTAGAGAAGCTCTATAAACTCTAGTGTGTGTACGCTTGCTGGGAATAGATCTAGATCAGCATCAAAGAATATATCATTTAAGTGGAGATGATATAGAGCATTGTAACGTGATATGAGAACTATTGTTTCTGGAACATACTCCTTAGCTAGTTTTGCATGAGCAAACTCAACATTTATACCAACATTTTTAATTCCCAACATTCTCAACTCCAAAATTGTTGCTAATGCTCTTCCAGCTGAACCATGTAATAAGTAGCTTGATGGATCCTCCATTTTGTATTCTAAAGCAATTTTTATATCAGAACCATACTCAGCCACTTCCTTAATTGATGAAACATAGTTATTCCATAGCTTCACATAGTTTGTTGTAAA
This sequence comes from Ignisphaera cupida, assembly GCF_030186535.1. Classification (NCBI taxonomy): domain Archaea; kingdom Thermoproteati; phylum Thermoproteota; class Thermoprotei; order Desulfurococcales; family Desulfurococcaceae; genus Ignisphaera; species Ignisphaera cupida. The sequence continues at coordinate 535,019 of NZ_JASNVW010000001.1, forward strand.
TGGGAAATCAAATCCCTCTCTACCCGGCCATATAATTAGTATTTCAGCGCCAAGCTCTCTTGCAATATCGATAGCCTTTTTACATCTATCAATAGCCTTTCTCCTAGTATTTTCATTAAGTGCCGACAAAGCTCCTTTAGCCCACTGAGCCTCTTGAGACAATACTGGGGCTATTCCAACAGCCTTGAAATTATAAACTGAAAGAGTATTTTTAACATCTTTAACATTCTCTTCATTAACCTCAGTAGGATAGTGAAACTCTAGCCCAGTTAAACCATCAACTTTTGATGCATCCTTTATAAGATCAACAATTGGTTTAGCTGATTTATAACCCATGGGCGCAAATCTTTCTATACCTGCTCCAAAAACCCATATACCAGTTGAAAATCTTAACTGCATACAAAACCACAAATAACTTATTGTAATAGCTTATATAAAAATCTATGCTCTTTAACATATAATATATGATTTACATAACTTCACCTAGAGAATGCAAAAGTGCAAAAATGTTGATAATATATGTTATTTAATAATTCATTATAATTTAAAGTTAAAATTTTAATACTGTCTAAACTATCTTTTAGACAAGTATAAGTACTCTTGAAAGGTGATGAAATAACTTGCAAATAATTATGCATATGCAGATTGGTGGTAGTGACTGGAATAGTATATTATCTATATTGTTTTGGCTTGTGTTTATGCTGTATTTCTTTACAGATCTTCCACAAAAAACACAGTTTTTGAGATATGAAAAAGGTGTTGCATCGAGATTGGCTGCTATTGAGAGTCTTGTTAAGGAAAGTATATCTAAGGTGAAGATGTATCTACATAAGTTAGATGTGAGTAACATTGATAATTTAATTGGCAATTCTCTAGAGAACTATTTTGCTATAGAGCCTGTTTCCATAGAGCCTATTGATATTATTAAAAGACTTGATCACATTATAACAGCTAATGAAGATAAATACAAGAAAGATTTGAGAAATTCCATTCCTAATGTAGGAGTGCACATGCTAAATAACATAGCTGTTTCACTAGCCATTGTATCAGCTCTCTACACAGTGTTTAAGATTTTGAGACACTATTATCTCCTTGGGAAAAAATATGAGAATTGGGTTCTGCTAATGCAACTTTATTTACTGCTTCCACAGCTCGTAAAAGAGCTTATGCCATATGTAAGAGCTGTTGACACATTTATGAAGGGTATTCCAATAGGTGATTCAGCTGGTCCTTTAACAGCATTTAAGTTAGCTGGTCTTGCTCCAAGAATAGATATTGAAGAAGACACAGTATATTCTATTGTTGAAATAGATAATAGAAAGGTTTATGTTATAAAGGCAAAAGGTCCTGGAGCAACTGTTGGAAAGCCAGGAAAAGCAGTTGCAAAAATAGCTGAAATGCTTGATTACAAAGTAGCTAGGATTATAACTATCGATGCTGCACTAAAACTTGAAGGAGAACAAACAGGTTTGGTTGCTGAGGGATCTGGAGCAGCTATAGGAGATGTGGGGCCAGAGAAAATAGAAATAGAGAGAATAGCTGTGAAATGTGGAGCACCATTAGATGCTGTAATAGTTAAAATGGGAAGTGATGAAGCTATAAACCCAATGACAAAGGAGATTGCAGATGGGGTTGAAAAAGCATATCAAAAGGTTTTAGAAATTATAAGAAATAGAACAAAGCCAGGAGATAATGTCATAGTTATTGGAATAGGAAATACTGTAGGTGTATACTAGCATGTCTATTATGCAAACAGATGTTCTAACAATACTTCTAGTAGTAATAATGGCAGGTCTACTGATATACCTAGTTACAGCATCATTTGATTATATAAAAAGAAGAAGACGAGGCATTGAACAAGAAAAAACAAATTACAAATTAATAACTATTGCCACATGTCAGCAAAATGATTATACAATTGAGAGAGAATTCAAAGAAGGAGATTTTGTAGGAAAAATTGATGGTAAATGCCCCAAATGTGGTTCTGCATTAATTATATCAAAAATTTATGCTGTTGCCCAAGAAAAGACACAAAAATCTTTTAAACCCTAGCAACAAAACAATAGTGTTGGCGACTCGACCCGGCCATAGCGGCTGGGCAACACCCGGACTCGTCAGATCCCGGAAGTTAAGCCAGCCGCGTTGGACGTGGCTGTGGCTTCCGAAAGGGGCCGCAGCCCGTCTAAGCCGGGATCGGGTCGCCTCCTCACCTTTTAAGCGAAATTGCCTTGGTTATTCAAAACATAGTTTTAGATATTCAAAGCTTTAATAACAATATTAAATACTTCATCAATATTCTTAGATGCGTCTACAACTATCCAGTTCTTTATTGGATATCCTTCATTAATTAGTTTCCAATACATTCTTCGAACATTGCCTAGAAACTCCATATTCCTCTCAAATACGTCAGGCACTTTTTGCTTTATTTTTCTTTCTATAGCTATTTTCGGTTCTACGTCAAGGTATATTATGATATTTGGTTTTGGCATATCTAAGTACTCTATGATTTTTTTAGCTATTTCATAATTAAATCCAAGTGAACATTGATAAGCTATTGTAGATGTGTAGTATCTGTCTATTAACACAATATTTCCACTTGCAATAGCTTCTCTAACTTCTTGTTTTTCTCTAAACATATCTAATATATAAAGAAAAAATAGTTCTTGATAGGCTAGGTCTATTTTTGACTCCAGAAAAAGCTTTATTATGGAGCCATATATTGATGCATAGTTTGGATAAGAAAACATTTTTACTTTAAAACCTTTTTTTAGTAGATATTCCTTAACCAGATTGCTTAGAGTTGTTTTTCCTGATGCATCAATACCTTCAAACACAATTAGCATAATAACACACAAATTTTGTATGATTTGTCAGAAAATATAAATGCTCTTAGCTGAGTGATGTTCAAATGAATATTCTAAGACTTATTGGAAATACACCAATGGTTGAAATTAAGAATGTGAAACTTGATAATAACTGTAAGCTTTTTGCAAAGCTGGAATATTTTAATCCTACAGGTAGTCATAAAGATAGGATAGCTGTTTACATGATAAGAGGGGCTATGAAAAAATATAATCTTAAACCAGGTGATTATATTGTTGAGGCTTCAAGTGGTAATACAGCAATTTCTGTTACTTTTGTTGCTAAGAGACTTGGGTTCAAACCTGTTATTGTAATTCCAAAATCAACGAGTGCTGCGAAAATAAGGATCTTAGAGATGTTAGGTGCAGAAATAGTTTATGGTGATGAGGATCCAAATTCTCCAAACTACTACATAAAAATTGCTGAGAAAATAGCTATGGAGAGAAATGGTGTTTTTCTAAATCAGTATGCAAATCCCGATAATGCTTTAGCACATTATGAAACAACAGCCAGGGAGATATGGGAGCAGATGAAGGGTGAAATAAATGCATTTGTCATGGGTGTTGGCACTGGTGGAACAATAACAGGTGTTGGAAGATATTTAAAGGAGAGAAAGAGAGATATTAAGATAGTTGCCGTTACACCAAAAGGTTCGAAACTTGCTGGTGGTAACGGAGAGGATAGAATAGAGGGACTTTTACATAAGGATGTGCCACAGCTTTTGGATAAATCAATAATTGATTACATAGTTGAAGTTTCATATAGAGAGGCATTAAATATGGCATTGTATCTTGTTAAAGAAGAAGGTATTTTAGCTGGAATATCTTCAGGTGCAAACGTGGTTGGAGCTATAAAAATTTCTAAGGAGTTGCCACAGGGCTCCAAGATAGTTACAGTAATTGCAGATTCAATATTTAGATATATAGAAGAGTTGCGTTATTTTCAAAATACTACTTCATTTCGCTAATAGTCTTCATGGCTATGGATATATGCTCTAAAAGATCGTCTACAGTATTTCTAAATGTCAATATTTTTGTATCTGAGCTTTTAATAACTATTTTCATTGATTCATTCTGGCAAATCATGTCAATGGTTATTGTACTAGGCGCTGTAACATTATCTGGTTCAACTGCTTTTATAATTGATTCGCATATTCTTTTATTCTTTATTGTTATTTCCATGTTCAATTCAATCATCATTTTATTAAATCCCCAACATTTTGTAGATTTGAAAATACAACATAGTTTTTATCTACGTTAAGCTCTTTTTCAATAGGCCACCTAGCTTCAACTAGCTGTATAGGCATAAAATACTCCTTGCCATTAGTAAACACAGTCACATCCTCTGCTAATCCAACTCCTTTTAAAATTCTATACAAAGTGTATAGAGGTGGTAGTGTAGGTTCTGTTGATACATCAACAACACCTATTCTAACACCTTTAACAATGAATCTTTTAATGGCTAAACCCTTAATTAGATTATCTATAAAGCTTTTGAATTGTTTTAAAGTTGAATACATTTTTGATTTTGCATAGTTCAGCAATTTAGGCTCTAAAGCAATGTACAAAGGTGACTCAAGACCTTTATAATCCATGTAAAACGAAAAAGAGTATACAGCTTCATATGGATCCTCAATTTCATCAACATTCTTCACCACAATCTTATTGCCTAAAATAGGTACAGCCATTCTTCCATATCCCGACACCACTCTTTCAATCTCATCAGCAACTCCCTTCACAATGTTTTTATCCTTAGCCATTAAAATCCTATTAACAATTTCTAAACTTGTCTTATCATCAAGTGAAACACCTACAATGTAAGGTTCCAGGGTTTTTGCAAGAGCTTGTGCTACATCTCTTCGTGGATAGCCAAATAACCTAAGGCTTTGCACATACTCCCACACATCTTTTGATAAAGCCTCACTTAAAACTTGCTTATGTATTTCTACAAGGTTTTCATCATATAATGTAGAACGTGTAATCGACAACATTGCAGCTATTGTCAATACCTCAATTGTTTTCGGAACAATCCAATAATTCTTAATATTTTTTAGAAGATGTGCAGATGTTGATTGCAATACTGTTACATCTTTTTCCAGAAAATCATCTATAGAGAAAAATCTTGTGCTAGACAATGGACTTCTCTGCGTTACCCCAACCCCAATTATAATTCCCTCACCAGCTGGTTTAGACACTTCATAAAATGGTGATAAAAATATATCAACATCGTATTCTTTAAAGAATCTGAGGAGAAGAGATGCTGAAAAAACACAATCTATTGTTGGCGCATATAAAATATAAAGTCCTTTGAACTGTTTAGCTAAAGCTATTAATTCTTTGAATTGCCTAGGCACAATAAAACGCCCTTTTCTTTTCACTCTCCTTGTATACAGTTTCTATTTCTTAGTTTTAAAAACCTATTCCATTTTCATATTCTCACTTCATAATTTATTTTTACTTAATAGACAGATCCAAATTCATAACTATTTTGAACTAGAATTCAATAATTGATACATGGGCTAAATAAGCAAATAATGAACTGAAATCAGAACAAGCTATGTAAGGTAAAATGGATTTACTGTGACTGTGATTCTGATGATGTTGCAGTGGAGCTGCTTTGTAATACCCCTCCAAGATATTGAGCAACTAATAGTTTTGCTCTTTCTGGGTCATATTCAAAATCTGGAGGTAATTTACCAACACGCTTATAATATTTTATCAATGCTTTAATTTTAGACTCCGTTTCTATTAACCCCCTCTTACTTGCATAATCCTTTGGCTGCTCAGATAAGTGTCTTCTTAAATTAACAGCTTTTGCCATTAATCTCAGCAAGTCTTCTGGAACCGGCAATGCCACACCATGTTTCTCAAGAATTTTTGTTAATTTCATACCTGTAATACTCTTAACCAAGGGAACACCATATTGATCTCTTAAAATAATTCCAATCATAGATGGGGTGTAACCAATTTTAGCTAACTCAACAACTATAGCTTCAATTTCATCAGGAGTATATCTAACCCATTTCGGAGGTCCAAGTCTAGCAGGTCTAGTTGAATGCGATTCTCCTTTATCTCTTTTTTTCCCTGCCATGCACTATTCACACAGTAAATACATGATCTTCCTAAAGATATGAATTACACACTCTTATAAATTTTTCTATAGAGTTCTTCATCTAATATCAACATTCTAACCTCTTTTCAGTCCTCAATGATAAAACTTTCAATTGTAAAAAGAAGAAATATTAGCTACAAACAGATTTGTTGCTTACACAAAATCTCTGTAACCATAACCCAAGCTCTTTGAATGCTTTACCTCGATGTGAATATCTATTCTTTTCCTCTATACTCATTTCAGCAAATGTTTTTGTAGAACCTACAGGAATGAATATTGGATCATAGCCAAATCCCTTATCCCCTCTTATCTCAAAGGATATAAGCCCTTCTGTAACACCTTTGAATAGGTGAATAACATTATTAGAAAGCGCTAATGCAACTACTGCAACAAATCTTGCTTTTCTAAGCTCAATTTCTTTATAGTCTTCAAGTAGTTTTAGTATACCCTTCAGCCCAATTGTTTTATAAACATAGCTACTGTATGGACCAGGAAATCCATTTAGAACGTTTATAAAAAGTCCAGAATCTTCAACAACAACTGGTTTCTTAATCTCTTGATAAGCATTTTGTGCAGCAATTCTTGCTATCTCATCCAATGACTCATGCTGAATCTCAATCTTCTTAACATTTATGGGTTTAATAACAATTCCAAATTCCTTAAGTATTGCCTCGGCTTCTCTAACTTTATTCATGTTATTAGTTACAAAAAAGATCTCCATAATAATCAAAACCTCATTCATTCAAAGATTGAATCACATTTTAAATTTTAATTCTATTTGAAATTCAAAAGTAGATCACCTCAACTCACAGCACAAACCTTAGTTAATAACATCAGAAATCTTAATACATTCAATTATTACATGTGATTACTTATTGATTAATCTATAATTATGTAACCCACTCACTTCTAAGTTTTCTTTCAGCAATGTACCTACCTCTCAACCTAATATTTTTCACAGTATTAATAATCTTGTTTGCAAAATTTTCATTAACAGCATCTTTATAGCCATTAATAAAACAGTTCTTCATGATGTTCTCAAATTTTTTATGAGCACTTTCAATAGATCTAAAAAATATGTGCACATCTATAGCCTTATCCTCAATTCTTTTAGTGATGACAGCTAAGCCAAAGTCTATAATGTGCACAGCACTATCTTTGGATATAATTACATTACTTGTTGTTAAGTCTCCATGAACAATATCATTTTTATGAAGAAGCCCTGCATAAAATCCTATTGTTTTTGATATTCTACATAAATCTTCATTGTTTATTTTCTCGACAATATCTCTAAAATTCTCCCCATCTATAAATGTCATTATAAGAAAACAATCTTTTAAATCAACAAAAAGAGGTGTTGGAGCCTTAATACCTATTGAAAGCACTTTCCACAGTATTTTAGTTTCAAGCTCTGTTCTATATCTTCTCATCTGAATATCTAGCTCTTTTGGCATGTAGGGTTTTGGAAATCGCCATTTAATAACAGAATCTATGCCCATGAACCTTGCTTTGAATATATATGATTCTGCTCCCATTGACAATAGCTCTATAGAATCAAGAATTTTCATAATCCTAGTTCCATTATTATCAACAATTGCATAACTTTCCTTAAGCATCTTCCTAATTGACTCAGGTAACTCTATCTCCATAAAATGTCAACCTCATCAATTCTCCACCTTTGCTTAACAATAGCAGATTTTAAATCAATTGATAAACCAGCTTTAAATCCAAGCAGACCAGTCCATGCTATCATAACACCATTATCAACAGCATATTGTGGAGGTACAACACCTATAGAAGCATTATATATCTTAGCCATTTCAATGAATTTATCTTTTAGTATTGGACTTGCAGCAACACCTCCAACCAACATTATTTCTTTTTTTCTTGTATGCATTAAGCATCTAGCAGAAACCTCTAAAACACTATTATAAGCAATTTCTCTTAAGGTTAAACATATATCATTTAAGTCAACACCTCTTTTGAGCGCTCTTAACGCTGTTGTTAATAGACCTGAAAATGCTATGTCCTGCCCCTTAACAACATATGGAAAATCAGGCAAGATCTTTTTACCTTCTTCAGCACATCTATCAACAACATGCAAGCCTCCAACAACATAAGGAGGTCCTAGACCAGCTTCTCTTGCAAAAGTATCTAGAAGATTTCCTAGTGCAATATCAAGTGTTTCTCCAAAAACTCTATACCTCTTATCAAGATATGCTATAATAGCTGTATTGCCACCTGATAAATATACTGTAACAGGGTCTTTTAAACCTGTTAGTTTTAAGCCTATTTCGACATGCGCCACAGCATGGTTTACGGGAACTAGGGGCTTATTGAGATAAGCAGAAAGTGTTCTAGCAATTGTTGCGCCAACTCTTAGGCATGGACCTAGCCCAGGGCCTAGCGCTACTGCCACAGCGTCTATGTTCAATGGATTTAGAGATGACTTTGCAAAGGCGTTTTTGAGTATTTGAGGTGCTTTTTCAGCAAGAAATCTTGATGATTCTCTTGGATGTATGCCACCATGTTTTGGAATATACTGAACTCGTTCATCAGCTAAAATAAAATTCTCCTCATTATCTGTTACTACTCCAACACCAAATGTGTGTGCAGACGACTCAATACCAACAACAATCACTTTTTCCTTTCCTCAACAAATATAGTGTAGTTGCACTTTCCACAATGCCATCTAGGCTTACCAGTTCTGTGAAACGCCATTACAGAGCCACATCTTGGGCAAAGCCTATTTTTAAGTTTTATACTTCCTGTTTTATAGTCGTATTCATACAGCTGTGATCTAAATCTCTTTGTTTTTTCAGCCACTTCCTACACCTCATCTAAAACCTAGCTTTCTAATCCAAGTCTTTTGAGTATATACTTTGGCTCGACAAGTCTTATAAAATTCCTATCCAAATATATGTGTACATGAGCTTTAGAACTGCCTCTACCATACTCTGACAAAATTTTTTTCACAATTATCATATCTTCTGCAACACCATAAATAGATGCCAATATCTTCTGCAACTCCTTTCTTGAAGGTGTACCCCTTGTTACATGATCTAAATAAACTTCTAGCTCTATTCTCGACAATAACTTGTTTTCCTCCTCTCTAGTCACTGTTACAGAGAGATCATCGCTAATCTTAATTGTTTTACCGGCATAACCAAGCTTTATACCACTGCTCATAGCTTTTCACCTTAAGCACCAACCTTTATAGCATATCTCCCTGGGGTTTTTATACCTAAAAGTTTTGCTACCATGGATTTATCAGGATCTAAAACAATAACAATACCACTCCACTCAGTTGAAAATTCTTTTGATCCGCAAACTGGACATATCTCGGTTTCTGATGGCACAAGAGCTTTACATTTTATACATGCTTTAAATGCTTTAGATGACATTTTAGACATTTAGCTTCTCACCTTTAATATTTGAAAATCAACGTTAACTAGATATAGTTTGGAAAATTAATGAGTTTTTATGTAAAAAGGTGCTCATATTGAAAATACATGAGAATTGCAAAGTTATTGCATCTGAAAATGGTTTAGGAGAGAATTTTGTGAATTATTTTAGGCAACTGATTAAAATAGCTCATGAAACACCTGTTTACATAGCTATAGAGCCAGCTACAATAACTATACTAATTGAAAATGTTAAATACAGCTTAGCTATTGCACCAGGTTCTGCCATAATATGCGATAACGTTGTTGAAACATCTTTTCAATATGTTTATAAAGTTGCTGAAATTACTTGGATTGATACAAAAATTCTAGTACCATATGCAAAAAATTTTGTGTGTAGTCACAGAGTAAAGCAGCTTGACCTTGAAATAGATCTTAATGAAGAATTAGGTATACCACATATATGTATCGATGATGAATTTTCTTCTGAAAGTTTTATTGAATTAATTCGTGGAGGAGTTGCTGAATTTAAAAGGTATAACAATGTTTATGAGGGGCGCATAGAAATATCTGTTAAAAGTACACCTTTCTTCTATTTCGTTAAGGGGTTTGGTATTAAGTTAAGATATGAAAATGTAAATGCAAAGTATTTTGCATTCAACATTGATTCAAAATATGTAGCATATCTAGACGATTTAATTAAACTAGGTAATAATGATGTTATTTTGCATAGTTTTGGCGAAGGTTACATAGTCTCCTTTTATGAGATTAGCAATGTTGAGAATATGCTATATGCTCTTGCCTTGTTCTCTGCATATTTAAGAAATATTGATGACCCAAGAGCTAGAGCTTATCGAAGTAGGTTTATTTAAAAAATATTTTCATTTATTTTTAACGTGTTAATATCACGAGACTTTTTCAAGAAGATTTACCTCCACAAGCTTATCTATTATATCTGTAACGGCATTATACAGCGTTGCTATATCTACTTCTTCTTGAATAGCCTCAGCAAGACTTTCAACAATTTTTCCAACTGTTGTTTCTCCATCACACATATTCCATACATAGTAAACTGCTGGTGCTAATGCATATGCTTTTTCCTCATCTACCGCAACAATGAAATCTCCTCTGTCAATTCCTATCTCAGTTCCTTTCTTCCTATATACTTCATTCCATCTTGGATGCTGCTCAGCTGGTTGATCTTGCATCATATTTCACCTTCTTCCACCAAATCTACCTCTTCCTCTAGAGCCTCTACCAAATCTGGATCTTCCCAAAGGTTTGCCACCTTCAGCTTTAGGCATTTCCTCTGGTATTGAATCTGCAGATACAACAGCATCATCACTTAGTTTTGAAAACTCGCTATTCTTTCCAGCATTAAGCTGAACTTCTCCCTTAAATGATGTTACCCAAGCATTTTTAATTTCAATAACATCGCCAACATTGAGCAAAGATGCTTTTTGACCCCATACTACAAGTTTTACTCTTCCAGTATCGTCTCCAACAATATATTCTCCAAGAGTTCTCATACCTGCTTTTGTCTCTATGGTTCTTGTACCAAAACTCTCCAGAACTCTTACATCAATTGTTATTCCTTCCATTCCTGGTTTTAAATCTTTTACCTTTGTTACAGATTCAGGATTTGACATTCAAATCGAGCTCGTATTTGTGGGTTGAAACAGCTTTGCTTACAAAGCTTATAAGTATAGTTGGTTTGATTTGCTGAAAAACTATTTTTCTGTGAATGTTTGCTATATACTTGTGAAAAAACTTGCAGAACAGAGAAATAGACGAATATATGATAAATCTAAAGAGTCTTGAAAAAGCAAAACTTATTTATGATAAAGTTTCGGATTCTATTCATATCATTATAGAGGAGGAGGATGCTGATAAGGCTGTGCTACTTGAAAATAATATTGCCATTAGAATTAAAAATGGAAAAATAATAGAAATAACAATATATGATCTTACAAAAATACTTCAAGACTAGTTTCTAAAAATCAACTCTCTACATACCATAAAATGATCTGCAAGTTCATTGTTCTCTCCATATATTTTATGAATTTGTGAGAAACAATTTTATATGAAAATTCAATTGAATTGCTAACCGGAATCTAAAAATCGATCTTAGTCTAAACAATGTTAAGTTTTTAGCTATACATTTTGTTTAATTAGCTTAAAAATAATTCAAAATACATATTTTGTTGTATAAAAACAGTTTTAAGCTAATTAAACAAAATGTATATACGGTATAGAGATATATGAATACACAAAAAATTGTTGAAACCAGAAAGGTTCAAAGATTTGGAAAATCAACTCTTATGATATCTCTTCCATCTGAATGGGTTAAAATAGTAGATCTTAAACCATCTGATCTTGTGGTTCTAGAGGTTAAAGATGATGGTTCTTTAGTTGTTTTTCCGCAAAAGCTTGCTGAAAAAAGAATTAGAGGAAAGGAAATAAGGATTATTTTATCCAAAAATACTAATGAAGAGCTTGTTCAAAGAGCTTTATATACATCATATATAATAGGCTATGATAGAATAGTTATCGAGTATGAGAATGGTTCAATACCGCCTCATATAATGAGCAGCATAAGAACTATGGTGAGAATGTTAATAGGCGCTGAGATAGTTGCTCAGACCAAGAATTCTATAGTTATTCAGAATTTTGTTGATACAGAAAGATATAGCATTGATGGACTTGTAGAAAGAATGTCATCAACAATAAAGAGCATGCTAGACTATCTCATAACATCTATTAAAACTGGTTTAACAGAACATTTAAAGGAGATTACAGAGCTAGAATTTGAAATGGATAGAGTTCATGCTCTTGCAATTAGATATGTATATGCATTAAACATACAAAATACATCCCATTTCCTAACTGAGTACAGAGTTCTTATAAAAACTTTAGAAGATGTTGGAGATTCTCTAGCTCAAGCAGCTCAGATATTAAATGAAAAAACAGTTTTAATTGAGGTTATTAAAGAAGTTGTTGGTGATAAACTAGAGGAAATGAAACTTCACTTAAGCTATACAATAGATATGATACTGCAAGCAATAACAAATCAAGATCTTGCAATAGCAAGTAGAGCAGCTGATCTCGCAGCCGAAGCAACAAAATTTGTGAGTAGACTTGAAGCCGATGTTATTCCAAAGTACAAGTCATTGGAGGATTATTTGAAGATGAAATCCTTCTTCGAAAAGTTAATGCTTCTCTGCTTTAATTTACAAGCAGCTGCTGAGGTTGCTTTTGATATTGTTATGAGCAAGAAGGAGAATGTAATTAAACTTTCATAACCTTATTTTTTGCTTAACTGCATATACACTTTCTTCCAAAATTCAGAAACTTCAGCTAATCTCTTTAAAGACTTCTCATCAATATTTATTATTCCCTTTATAACAAGTTTTGCCAAGCATCTTCTAAGTGTTTTTCTAACAATCCATCTCTTATTTAGAGAACCAAAAAGCTTAATTGATGCTGTTCTAATGCTTTTACTTCTCATAACTTCTTCAACTACTTTTTTATCAATTTCTGAAAGCTCGTTCAGTATATATCTATGAGCCAGTTTTGCAATGTCAATAGGTTCTAGCCCCAAGTAAATATCATCTGTGTTTATCTCATTAAATCTTTTCACAACTCTAAACCTTATTATGGTCACAACATCGCTGCTAGATATCTTGGTTTTGTATATCTTTTCCAAAGACTCTAAAAGCTCATCAACTGTTTGATACCCATCCCTTTTAGCATCTTCATCAGTAAGTTCGCCAACCTTCTTATACTCAACACTTTCTATAACCGCTTTTGCAATAGGTTTTCCACCACTGTGAATTATTATCTCCTTAGATTTTGGAACAACCTTTCCAAGCCTAATAGTGGTAGTTTTTAAGCCTTTAATTATGAGTTCAGCAAACTCTTTTTTAACCATTATATGACCTCTTAAATATGTTGCCAATCTTTCACCTCAATAAGTGGCTTAATACCATGTCAAAGGCTATAAGCTATTTAGAGTGGTTAAGAAGATTTATCAGATTTAAACTTTGGTGGCTTAAAGCAAAACCATTGAATGATGAAGGAATAGCTAAGTTATCTACTAGCATAGCATTAAAAATAGGTATTAAACCATTCAAATATATTAAAGAAGCTAATGCCCCATTTTATAATGCAGTGGTTTTTGGGTTAAGATGTAGAACAATTATAATAACAAAAGCTCTGCACAACTTGAGTTGGGATTACATAGAGGCTGTTTTACTTCATGAATATGCACATTGCAAGTTAAAGCATAGTATCAAGATCACAATTACTGCAAGCATGTTACTTTCTATACTAACAGGAATAACAATATATGAACTTCAATTCTTATCAACCATAGCAGATGCTATGATATTGATGATGGTTTTTGTATTTGCCTATATATCAATACATATGTTGCTAAAATACATTACAAGAAAATTTGAACTAGAAGCAGATCTCTTTGCAATATCCAATACCTCTAACCCCTGCTCATATCTAAAGCTTCTTGCATTTCTTGGTCAATGGGAGAAAAATAAAGAGGATTTAATATCAAAACTACTTGCAACACACCCATTAGCAAGAACAAGAATCAAAAATATTTTGAAGAAATTCCCATATTTCATGAAATGTTTTGAACAAGATTATGGTGGGCCCGGGGGGATTTGAACCCCCGACCTACGGGTCTCTCCTCAACGCTCCAGCCCCCTCTCATCCCATAGCGGTCAACAGACCCATAGATTTTTAGCTGGAGCCCGCCGCTCTACCTAGCTGAGCTACGGGCCCTCCAAATTTCATCTGAGCTAGTATACATTATTTACTGAACCTTATATACTCTTATGCTTTTTGCTTCATGGTCTCACGTGAATTTATAAATCAATTCTAAATCTTTTTTAAAGATCTTAGTAGTATATTAAGATATGAATGTTTATTACATTAATGTATAGAGATGTTTATGATAGATTAAGCTATGAGCTAGTGTTATCAAGTATATGAGGATAAGCGTTATAGGCTTTGATAAAAATCTTGAAGGTGATAAGGCCAAGGGAGAGAATATGATGACAAATAATATTATGTTGTATGAAACTTTAAAATCAGATCTATGTTTTACATTATTGTACTATTATTCATCTATGATTCATACAATTTACTTTACTTAGGCATATACTCTTTTTCCCACAAACTCACCATTCTAGATCTTCTTATTTGTCTCATAGCTTTATCAACATATTTGTATACTGTTGAATGCTGCCTTCCATCTATGAGCATAAGAATTGCTTCTCGAGCAATGTTTGCACTTTCATAATCTCCTATTACAGCCACATAGTCGTCATATATTGATATTTCTGTTCCTGTCATTTCCTCGAGATTCTTCCTGGCCTTACCATCCTCACCTATTAGCCTACCCTTTACTCTGGTCAAATGATTTTCTGATGGCTTCACATATTGTTTTAAATCTATAACGATGAGTATTTGATCATCTTCAAGAAGTCTAAATGCTCTTTCTGGTGAAAAGCCATAGCCTATAGCTAGTATTATGTCTCTTGCTTTCATTAAATCCAAAACTCTTGTTTGCGGAGTTTGAGGCTCTACTATAACAGTTCCATTGACTTCATCAACAGTTATTTTTGTTTGTGTTTGCTCCATAAGCTTCTTCAGAGTTTCGCCGCCTTTACCTATGAGTGCACCGATTCTTTCTAGAGGAATTTTTATGTAGAGTCTCGTAACACCTGGTATAAGATAGCCTTGAGCAACACCAATTTTTGGAACCTCATTATTTTTCCTTAAACTCTTCTCATCTTCTAGATTCATTTTAAATAACCTGCAAGCACAATATAAATGTAATTGTTAGCTGTTATATATGTTATATAGTTTTGTAAGCTCCATTTCAGCTTTACTCCTCCAACATCTTTTCCAATTCATTAACTTTTTTAGACACTATATAATCAAATAGTTTGTCAGCTGAGTATTGCTCTAAACCAATTTCATCTCTGAAGAACTTCACAATATTCATTACATCTCTATATAAAAACACATGAGCATTTGGATGAGACAAAGACACTGCTTGACTAACATCTATTATATAAACATTATCATTATGTATCATAACATTATATTCACTTAAATCCCCATGCACAAGACCTGCAAACCAATACATTTTATAGATGTTTTTTATTATGATGCCAAAAATTTTTTGAGCCATCTCATAATCTATTTTCCCCATCTCAACAACCTCCTTCAGAAGTGGCGCTCTTACACCTTCAGAACCTATAAACTCCATGACAAGCACATTTCTATATACGCAAAATGGTTTTGGAACAGAAACACCTGCTTCATACATTTTCCTTAAATTAGAAAACTCCTTCTTTGCCCATACAGACATGAGTTTATGTGAAGGGAGGGATGTTATCCATTCATATCTTGGATCGCCTTTTATATACTTCCAAATGCTTTTCCTAAATTCTGCAGACGATGTTAAATATATCTTCACTGCAAGATCACCACCATTTCTGTTCTTTGCCCAATAAATCCTGGCCTCTTTACCTGCAGCCACAACTCCTTTTAGTTCAGCTAAACAACCTCTATTCTTTAATTCAATAATAGCTAGAATAGTAGGTTTATCAAACACTTCTTCAACAGTTTCAAGCAAATCACTATCTTTATGTCGACGCTCTCTAGATCTTTTTCCAATTTCTATATCAACTCTCTTTTCAATGTCTTCACTCATATCACATTATCCTCAACTATATTAATTATTTTAATATAATTGAAAGCTTCGCTTAACAAACAAGAAATTAAACAATTTCTTTACATGTTTTCTTATTAGACTGCCCCCTCCACAAATTCTTTACTCAATAAACCCATTGATATCAATCTTCTAACTTCATCTTTACTATATTTGTAGATAATGTCACCCTTGTTTTGCTGAAAATCCCATGGCTGAACAAGAACAACATCACCTCCAGAAAACCAAACTCTTCTTCTATATTTTCCAGGTATTCTACAAACTCTGGGGACACCATCAACACATCTAACTTTTAAAAAATCTGCTCCTATAATCTCCTCAACAACACATAGAATCTGACCTTGAGTAGGTAATGTAAGATCTCTTGGTGTGCTTTCCACCTTTTTATCTTTTGCTATAGGTTTTCACCACCTTCTGAAATGAACTTAAAAATCTGTAGCTTATAAATCTAAACACTTTTCATTTTCTTGATTTATACTTTGAAAAACTTTTCATTACAAAATCTACATGCACTTCGATCACATCACCATTTTGATTACGTAATTTAAGCCATGCACCATCAAATGATTCTACGGTGTAAGGTGTACCATTAACAACAATGTAGTCTCCTGACTTAAAATTAAGTATTCTGATTGATATGTAAAGCCTAGCCATTTTTTCACCAGTGGAAAGTCTTTTTACATCTCCAAATGATTCAATTATTTTCACTCCAAACCATCTCCTTTTTGCCAAATCCACTATCTTTTTCGCTATTCCAGCATCAGTTAACATTATATCATAGCCTTTTTTAACAGGCTTAATCTCTTTAATAAATTTATTGAACTCTTTCTCTACAAGCTTCACAAACTTCTCTATTTCCTCATCATCATTAACATACCTTATTTGAACCACGGCCTTATGCCCACCACCAGCAATTCTTCTGCAATTTGGACACAATGTGGATTTCCAAAACATTCTAACCTGTATTGCATGCTCTATCTTTATTTCTCTAAGCTTTCCAAACAGCTTAATCGTTGCTATGGAATCTTCAAATGGCTTAAAATCAACTTTTACATCTTCTAGTAAAAAGTCTTGCAATGGTTTTATAGAGTCTATCACATATTCCTCTACAATTTCTGAAAGATCCTCAGAGCTGTTAACATCAATCCATTTACCATGAACATTAACAGCACCACAAGATCGGCAAAACTCTATTTCAATTTTATCAACTTTCTCAACAACTCCCCTAACTTCCACATAACATTTTGGGCAAAGACCATTTACTATAGGTGTAGATGGAGATTCTTCAACACCACATTTAACACAGAACCTTTTCAAGTTTCAAAAACCTCCTTAATTATTTGCAGATGTAGTTGATCGCCAACCTTTAGAGCATAATCTTTAATTACAAGACCTTTTTTATCAAGCTCCTCAACTATTCTCTTACCAGATAAAACAACAATATCTGCATCCATAATCTCTTTCACAACCTCTTCCAAATCAGCTTTCTTACCTTCATAAAACTTTGGTGAAATGTCTAACACTATATTCCCTTCTCTAAACACCTTTCCAACTATTTCCTCATCACATACTGCCACAATTTTCTTTCCAATCCTATGATGAATTTTCATCATAAATAAACTCATGTAACTTAATCACCTAAACAGGTTTCACATATGTTATTGCTCCACAAGCTAAGCATTTAATAAACCACACTTTCCCCTCCCTCACAAGCTCAGTATCGTAACTTCCACATGTTGAGCATCTAACATAGCTTTCCAAAAACCTTGTGTAAAGACCTTGAATAGACTTTGTAGAAACTCTTTTATATATAATCAGACTGTTGTCAGGATTTAGAGAACCAGGCATTGCAAGCTCCTTCAGCAAAAACCTCATAACTATTCTAGGCTCTCTTCTAATCCTCTCACAAACAACATTAAAATTCTTGATAACAGTGTGATCACCAACATAGTCAACTTCAAGCGATGGAATATCATAAGCCCTTGCAACAACTCTCTTAGGCAGCCTCTCATAAACCATGTTCAACAGCTTTTCATAGTCATACAAAATCTTTATTTCATCATCCTGCGAAATACATACTCACCCAAGCAAATATAGTTTTAAGATGTAGAAGCTTATAACAGAACATGATAAAAAAGTTTTTGTTATGGATATGAACCGGATGAGACTTTTTCACTCAATTGAATTACATCTGTAAATCTTAAAACAAAGCTCTGTACTCTTTCAACCCACGCCCGATACCCTGTAAAATGTTGCCATGCAACAGTTTTTGTTTTTACACCAACGAGTATTCCATAGAGGTGGTAACCTGGTATTCCAGTTACATCCTTTGGCTCTCCCTCAACATATGCCACAGAAGTCATGTAGCCATACTTAGCATCTGCATTGTACGATCCCCAGTGCCACCCAACAACATTTATTACACGAGACTTATAGTAACTGCTATAGTAATCATTTCTTGCATATGCCTCATGATAAATACCACCAGACAATATAACAGTACCAGCTTGGAAGCTAATCCCTGGGGGTATTGCACTAATCTCTACACCAACATAAACCTGTCCACCTGTTTGAGCTCCTAGAGGCTCAGAACATGTAATCTCTTGATCTGGATAAAGATTTGTATATGCATTAACCTCTATAACGTTTGGCTCAGGCTTCCACTGCTTCAGCCCCAAAAAGTCTATAAGCATTGGCAAATACCAGTACCTAGGGCTATAAATATTCTCAAGCTGAAACACAACAACTTTCCACAATCTTATTTTGGGATAATTATTTGTATAGAAGTTTGTAGCATATGAGAAGTATATTATTGTTTCTCCATATCCTACATCTTCACCACGCCAGTCAATGTCATCTTTGTATTCAAATCTTCCTATCAAGTTGTAGCTATAGAAATATCCATCTGGGCAGACTCCCTGTGCTTTTGCTTTTGGTGGAAACTCATTGATTATTTCCATCAAAACATTTTCAGCTTTAACAAGTTTTCTTGCCATGTCCTTTGCAATCTCCATTGCAATATCTTTAATGCTTCTTTTGCTTGTGAACACATGGTAGTTTACTCCTAGAACGCTTGATTTATTGCCTATTCTAAATGTTTCTATGTATAGCGCATATGGTTTTTCACTTAACCCAACAACAGTCTTATTACCAACTCTCTTAATGGGTATCACAGCTATTGGAGGTGTTGTTTCATTGAACAACATTTCTATTGGATCAACAATGTTTTTTGATATGAAAACAGCTTTTACCTCCCTAGAGAAAGCTGTTTTCACAAGTGTTTTGTTTCTCGATACCTCAAACAGTTTCTCAAAATCAATAATAGTTATATTGCAAAAATCTTTGAACGAATCTACAACAACATTCTTAAATTCAACGCCAATCAACTCATTCACAATAGACGTATTCGCTGTGGAAACACAAATCGTTAGATTCCTAATAAGCTTATTGGCATACTCATTGACAATATCCTCAAATCTCTTGTAAACAATGCTCATAAACTCAGCACTTGAATGCTGTCTGAGGTAGCTGGGGATGATATAAACTATAGCAAGTAGTGCAATAGCAATAACAGCAAATCTTTTAATAGGCAAAGACAATACCATTTTTTCCACACCCCAAGGAGCAACGGTACATGCTAAATAAGCTAATTTTTTTCATTTACACAAATAATGCAAATAAGCAACACAGAAATATAAACTGCGATTTTCACAAAGAATGAAAATAAAACATTCTCGTGTTTTTAGTAGAAACAATGTTGTGAGCTAAAAGCTTTTATATTTAATTCAGTAATATAGTTGGTTGTATAAATGTTTGAGATGCGATGAAGAGTTTAAATGGGGATGGGTGTAGGAGTTTAGCAGATGGGGTTGAAAGGTAAAAGAATCTATATAGAAACTTATGGATGCACGTTAAATAAGGCTGACTCTGCTATAATGAAAACCATTCTAGTTGAGAGTGGATATGAGGTTGTTGATAATATTGAGGATGCAGATGTTATAGTGTTGAATACCTGTGTTGTTAGGTACGATACTGAGTCGAGAATGTTTTCAAGAATTGAGGAGCTAAAGAAGCTGAATAAGAAGGTTATTGTTGCTGGATGTCTTGCTAGAGTTTTTCCTGCTAAAGTTAGAAAGATTTTTCCACAAGCATCTCTTATAGTGCCTCAAAGTATTAATAGAATTGTTGAAGCTGTAGAGTCTTCGGAACCAGTAATGCTTTTTGATGAGTTTAAAGAGTTTAGTGTTTTGCCTAGAGTTGTTGAAGGTGTTACAGCCTCTATTCCTGTTGCTGAGGGTTGTTTAGATGAGTGTTCTTTTTGCATAGTGAAGGTTGCTAGACCTCATTTGAAGAGTGTGCCAATAGAAAAAGTTGTTAATGTTTTTAAAGATGTAATTAGTAGAGGGGCTATAGAAGTAGAGATTACTGCACAAGATCTTAGCGTTTATGGCTATGATCTATACGGCAAATATGCATTGCCTGAGCTGTTAAACTCTATTCTTAGTGTTGAAGGAGATTACATGATTAGATTAGGACAGATGAATCCAAGACACCTAATAAATTACTTAGATGAAATTATAGAGATTCTTAAAGATCCTCGCGTCTATAAGCATCTCCACATACCTGTGCAAAGTGGTGATAACAAAGTTTTGAAGCTTATGAACAGAGGATACACAGTTGAAGATTTTATAAGCATTGTTAATGAGGTTAGAAAAAAGATAGAGGGTGTGCATATAGCAACAGATATTATTGTTGGTCATCCAGGAGAAGATGAAACTGCTTTTATGGAGAGCATCAAACTCATTACTGAATATAGCATAGACAGAGTTCACATTGCAAGATATTCCCCAAGACCATTCACAAAATCATCTCTAATGCCCCAGTTACCAGATCCTGTAAAGAAGAGTAGAAGTAGCTACATAGAATCAGTGTACGAGAAAGTGGCACTAGAAATAAATAGAGAATATGTAGGGTCTAGAGCAAAGGTTGTGATAACAGAGGTAGATAGGGTTAGGAACAAGGCAATTGGTAGGTTATTTAATTATAGACCTGTTGTGTTGGATGTTGGGGGAGAGTATCTAGGTAAAAAAGCTGTTGTTGAAATAAATGATGCTACTTTCTTTGATTTAAGAGGTAGGCTATTGCATATTCTCTAGCTGCATTGTATCTGTTTCCAGCTTGTGTTATAGCAATAATCTTTATCTATTTCAACAGTTTTAACAAGTCTTATATCTCTAGATGAACTACCAACTCTAATCTCATAAACTCCTTTCTCAACAACCCACTTACTTCCATCAAAACTAGCCAAGTACTTCAAAGGTATGTTTATCTTTACATTCTCTTCTTCGTCAGGATTCAAAGCCCTTGTCTTGTAAAATCCCTTGAGTTCTTGGAATGGCTTCTCAATTCTACCTCTAGGAGCTCTGACATAAACCTGTACAACCTCCTTACCAACATACTTCCCAACATTCCTAATCTTTAAACTCACCACTAATGTATTATCATAAACTTTAACATCTAGATCCTTGTAATCAAATTTTGTATAGCTTAATCCATAGCCAAACTCATAGGCTGGCTCAACAGAGAATGTGTCATAGTATCTATAACCAACATATATTCCCTCCTCATAAACAACTTTCTTTGGATCATCTCTTGGTTCTCCAGGAAATGATCTCATAGCAGGTGTTTCATAGAGATCCTTAGGCCATGTTAAAGGCAGTTTACCGCTGGGACTGACCTTCCCTAGCAACACATCAGCAACAGCTCTTCCAGCTTCTTGCCCAGGCATCCAAATAACCATGATAGCGTCTACAAGATCTCTCCAACTAGCAATTTCAATAGGACTTGGAACATTGAGTAAAACAATAACTTTTTTGCCATACTTGTGAAATGCTTTTGAAACTCTTTGAATAAGATCATATTCATCATCCCTTAGATAGAAGTCTCCCTTTACTGGATATCTATCAAATCCTTCGCCAGAAACTCTGGATATGGTTATTAATGCAACATCATTTCTTCTTGCAATCTCATCTAGGGTGGTGTCATCAAAGATGTTTTCCTGTATATTCATAATTTTGAAGTATTCTATCATAGTCTCAACATAGTCTGATAAAAGCCACTGTATAGCTCCTTGATCACCTGATTGCAACGCAGATTCTCTGAATCGTCTAAACAAGGATGTTATTTCGCCAAGCTCAAAGAAGGGAAGCATTAAGCCTCTATACATCTTCTCCAGTTTCTCATCCACCTTCACACCTCTTTCTTTAAGCCCATCAACTATAGATATTGTGTAGCGTGGGTGTGTAAAACCACTTCCTAAACCACCTCTAGCTGTTAGATAAGATCCCTTGCCAAATACAGCAACCTTACTATCCTGTGGCAGTGGCAGAACATCATTGTTTTTAAGAAGAACAAAACCCTCTATTGCAGCTTCATAAGCTACTTTAGCATGTTCATCAAGATTAGGCTTATTTGAGTGTTTATAGCCCTTGAATTTCAAACTCTTAGTAACAAGCTCTAAAACCTTCAATACTCTCTTATTTATTATCTCCTCACTTAACTCTCCTTTTCTATAGGCTTCAATAAGAGTCTTAACAATATTGTCATTACCAGGCATTATTATGTCTACCCCAGCTTTGATTTGCTCAATAGGATTGTCTCCAGCACCCCAATCAGTCATTACAAGACCATCAAAACCCCAATCATCTCTTAAAACCTTTGTCAAAAGCCACTCATTCTGTGTACAGTACTTACCATTTAATTTGTTGTACGCAGCCATTATAGCCCATGGTCTCGACTTCTCAACGGCTATTTCAAATGCTCTTAAATAAATCTCTCTTAAAGCTCTCTCAGGTGCTACAACATCTATATACATTCTGCCAGTTTCTTGATCATTAGCAACAAAATGTTTTAAGGTGGCACCTACACCAACAGATTGAACACCCCTAACATAAGCTGCTGCCATCTCACCTGCAAGTAGCGGATCTTCAGAGAAATACTCAAAGTTTCTACCACAAAGCGGTATTCTATGCATGTTAAGACCTGGTGAAAGCATTATATCAACTCCATACTCCTTAGCCTCCTCACCTATGGCTTTCCCAACCCTCTCAACAACATCTAAATTCCAAGTAGATGAAAGAAGAATCTCATTAGGAAATGCAGTAGCATAAAACGTTTCCTTAACACCAAATCTAAGAGGATGAATTCTCACACCAGCGGGGCCATCACTCATAACAATAGATGGTATACCCAATCGCTCAACAGCTCTAGACTCGCCAGCAGCTCCAGGAACTATTTTTGAAAATCCTGCACCAACAAGTAAGGAAATCCTCTCCTCAATACTTAGTTTATTCAAAAGCTCTTTAACATCCATATTCAACCCCCTAGCAAGACAACTAAGCCAGCTCTTTATAAATCTATTTGACTATTTTCATTATAATGTTTTCATTTTAAATTTGAATTTGACATTATGAACCAATAAACTTTTAAACTGAAGCTAAAAACTAATATATGGCTAGGGTATCCACATGGAGATTAAGACAATAGCTCTAATTGTCATTGCATTGATAATTGGTATTGCAATAGGCTATACTCCAATAGCATTCATGCCAAAAACACTAGAAACAATAACAATACCTGTTTACGAAACTGTTACTTACCGTGAAACAGTGGTTACAACAGTAACGCAAGTGCAACAAACTACCGTATCTTTGTCTTGGCCTAGAAAAGTTGTTGATGCACTTGGCAGAGAAATAACCTTTGATGCTCCACCTCAAAGAGTTGTTTCAACTATTCCAAGCATAACAGAGAACTTATTTGCTTTAGGTGTTGGCACTAAGGTTATTGGTGTAGATCAGTATTCGAATTATCCACCAGAAGTGTTGGATCTAATTAACAAAGGTAGTATAGCTGTTGTTGGAAAACCATGGACATTGGATATTGAGAAAATAGCTGCTTTAAAACCTGATATAGTGTTTATGTGTAGAGGGGTTAAACCACAGGAAACTCAATTTGCTCCCAAGCTAGAGGAAATGGGTATAAAAACATTTTTCCTAACATGCGACACTGCAAAAGATCAATATGATATATATAAGGATTTGAGATTACTTGGTCAAATATTTGGAGTTGAGCAAAAGGCTGAAGAGGTTATTAGTAACATAGACAAGAAAATATCTTCAATTATAAACAAACTCGTCAATGTTTCTAGACCTAGGGTTTTGCAACTTGCAGGGCCACCATCGTGGGGGTTGTGGAGTGCTGGTGGAGACACATTCATAGGCTGGTTGATTAAAACAGCTGGTGGAAGCAACATAGCCTCTACATATAGTGGATGGCCGCAGCTAAGCTACGAATATATATTGTCTAAAGACCCGGAGGTGATAATAATAACTGCTCATGATGTTGATGCGAAATCTGTGTATAAGGAGGTGTCTTCAAGTCCATTAGTAAATACAACAGCTTGGAAGAAAGGTAGAGTTTATCTTTTAACTGGTGAAGCTGATGATGTTTTAAGTAGGCCAGGACCCAGAATAGCCGAGGCTCTTGAGATACTTGCAAAGATTATACATCCAGAAATATTTGGTGAAATTACAAGATCTGATGTAACCAATATTGTATCTATGAGTTTTAGCTTAATTGATGTAAGTGGTTTTATAAATATAGAGATAAAGGCTGTGGTTGTTTAACAATGGCATTTGAGCTATACAAGAGAAAAATAAAATACTTTTTTGTTTCATTATTTACACTTTTAATTCTTGCTATAATCATAATAGTAATTTCATTGTCTGTAGGTCCAGCAATGCTTAATCCAAAAGATGTTTTCAAGGCTATTTTCCTAAAGAGCTTTTATTCAGATGTTGACCCAACTATTTATTCAATTTCGATGCTTAGACTATCCAGAACAATGGCTTCATTCTTCTGTGGTGCTGCACTTTCCTTGGCAGGGTTACTTATGCAAACTATTACGAGAAACCCTCTTGCAGATCCATATATATTTGGATTGTCATCAACAGCCTTAACATCAATTGCCATAGCAGTCATAGTTTCTCCATCATTTGCTGTTTACAGGTATAACTTAGTTTTAGTTGCTTTCATAGGCGCTTTGACAGGGTATGTAATTACAGTTTCATTAGCTAAACTCGCTGGTGGGGATAGCCTAGCACTTGTTTTAGCGGGTGTAGCAGTAGCTTCACTGTTTTCAGGTGTTTCACACATTCTTCTATATGTTGTTCAAAACATTATCAGAACACCTTATGTATATTTCCTCATGGGATCTACAAGCACAGTATTGCTTAAGGATCTCAATTTCCTATTCTATCCAACACTATTGTTATTGCTTATCGCGATAGTATTTTTTAAGCCATTGAATGCATATCTATATGGAGATGACTATGCAAAGCAGCTTGGATTCAATCCAAAGAGAATAATATTTATAGCAGCAACAATAGCCTCTATACTAACAGCTATTACTGTTGCCTTCATAGGTATTGTTGGCTTTATAGGTCTTGCAGCTCCACACATAGCAAGATTTTTCGTAGGATCTGATCATAGATTTTCAATCCCAATAACTACTCTTGTTGGAGGTATAATAACAACTATTGCTGACATTGTTGTAAGGTTAATATCAATGTTTGCAAGAGGTATTGGAGAGCTCCCCCTAGGTGTTATAACATCAGTTATTGGAGCTCCTTTTCTAGCATATCTAATCATTAGAAGGTCGAGAGCATGAAAATAGTGATTAGTGGTGTTGAGGTTTGGTACAACTCTGTCAAAGCACTTGATGAAGTATCAGCAGAGATAGAGTCAGGTGAAATGGTATTTGTTATAGGTCCTAATGGTGCTGGAAAAACAACTCTTTTAAAAACAATAGCCTCTATTGTTAAACCAAGTAAAGGTGTGATTTATATAGATGGAAAAACACTATCGGAAATTCCTCAACGTGAAATAGGTAAAATAATAGCCTTTGTTGATCCACATATTTCAAGATCTATACCATCAACAGTATTCGAGTTTTTACTAACAGCTAGATATCCACATCAAAACACCTTTAGCATTTCACAATCACCTCAAGATGTAGAAATTATTGACTCTATTGCTAAACAATTCAACATAACCCATTTACTTAATCGTAGATTAGACCAGTTAAGTAGTGGTGAATTGCAAAGGGTTTTAATAGCTAGAGCTATGGTGCAACAACCTAAGATTCTTTTACTTGATGAGCCTTCAGCTTTTCTAGATCTTAGACATAGACTAGAAACTTTGAGGTATGTTAAAAATGTTGTAAAAACTAATGATATTACATGTTTAGTGGCCATACATGATATATACCTGGCATCGCTTTACGCTGACAAAGTTGTAATAATGAGCAGAGGGTCTATAATCGCTTTTGGAACTCCTGACGAGGTTTTGAAAAAAGAAATTCTTGAAAAGGTTTACAACGTGAGAATTGCTTATGTAGATGTTAATGGAAGAAAAGTAATAATCCCAATAGAACCAATATAGCATAGAGTTGAGCATTAATGAGAACATTAATTTATCACATAACGTATTATGATTATGACAAGTCAGTTTATATACAATTTGCTGGATGCAATTTAAGATGTTTGGGTTGTATAAGGAATAGATATGGATGGGATCATCACTTAGAAGACACAGTTATGGAAAATCTAACTACATTAAAACAAGTAAATACATTAACCATTGAGGAACTTAGAAATATCTTAACAAACACAAAGGCGATGCTTGGACTCAAAAAAGCTGTTCTTGGTGGTGGAGAACCAACTCACGATCCAAGCTTCTGTGAAGTTATGGAAGTTTTGAAGAGTCTTGATTTAGACATATCGATTTTGACAAACGGCTATATCATTGATAAGGTGCTGAGGTGCATACCTACTAATACAGTGATAGAGCTTAGCATAAAAAGTATTTATCCAGATAAGTACAGGTTTTATACCGGTGGTGGAGATTTATATAGGGTTTTGAAAAATTTTGAAATAATTATTGATGGTGAACGAAGAGTTCTGGTAGAAACAATTTTGATACCAGATTTTAATGAAGCTAAAGATATTGAGAAACTTGCTATACATGTCGCTTCATATAACAGGGAAATACCAATGATAATAGATGAATACATACCCATTCCCACAGCACCGTGGAGAAGACCAACAGAGGCTGAGCTTGAAACAGCGTATAAACTTGCTTCAAAGCATTTAAAACACGTTACTGTGAGAAGTAGCTATGAGAAATTTGGTACAAGTAAGAAGTTAGGTAATGTAATTTCTCTTTACCCAGAATTGTTAAGATATGAAACCTCAAATATCAATTGAAATTCCTAACTCTAAAACCTTTGAATTGAATTCAAAATTTTGCTAAACTTCCTTGCATATCTTCACAGTATCTCTTTTATTCACTTTGAGAATATCTTTTGCAGAACCCTTATTTATAGCCAGTTCTGCGAGTTGAAAGCTGTTCTCATATAGTACAAGCTCTCCCTCTCTAGCTAATGAAAATACTTCTCTTACAACAGCTTCAAATCTTGCATTATTTGTATATACATATAACCTATCTCCGATGTCTAATCCCAGCGCTTTTGCCACATCATTAAACATGTTTGATAACATTATGTTACCGAATTTATCTATGTGTATTGCCTT
The DNA here is from genome assembly GCF_030186535.1 of Ignisphaera cupida. Lineage (NCBI taxonomy): Archaea > Thermoproteati > Thermoproteota > Thermoprotei > Desulfurococcales > Desulfurococcaceae > Ignisphaera > Ignisphaera cupida. Next base: position 562,807 of record NZ_JASNVW010000001.1, read on the forward strand.
GAGCTCTATACATTTTGAATTTATTTTCTTTATATAGAGCATTGCTTCAAGTTCTTTAATGCTATCAATAGGTTGTAATGAGCCAAAAGATTCTGGGGGTGTTCCACAGGCTAACCAAGCTGCAACAGGCATGAAAATGTCTCTACCGTGAAACGACCTGGAAACAGGTTTTCTGAAGTAGATCTCGTTTTCAAGTTTAATAACAGCCTCAATACCATCATTTTTAGCGGCTAGAGTTAAAACACCGTTGTCAGGTCCAATGAAATAATAGTTTCTTGTGACAATTAGAATAGGTCTTCTAGCACTACCAACACCAGGATCTACAACAACAACAAATATTGTGCCAACTGGATAATATTTATACACCATAAACAAAGCTAATGCTGCATAGTCTATGTCAAAACTTGGAATTTCATGTGTTATATCAACAATTTTTATCTTTGGACATATATCAAGTGCTACACCCTTCATAGCACCAACATAAGGATCTATATAGCCAAAGTCAGTGATTAAGGCGATTACTCCACACGAAGTTTTCAATGCCAATAACACCTACAGACTACTAGATGCAAGTACTCTCATTAAAGTTGCTTCTATAAATGCTGCTATGAATAGTAACGCCATTGAAAAAACTACTAGGAAAAGAAAGTATCTCACTTTCTCTTTATTTATCTCCTTCTTAAGCATAGATATTGCGAGTTTCATAGAAGCTACCAATGATAGTGAATAGGAGAAGAACTCGATGTAAAAATGTGGCATTAAGAAAAGTAGTGCGAGAAAGTATACCAAATCATTGAAAATATTTGCTTTACTGCTTTGAAGCCCCACATAAACTCTTAGAGCCCAAGCTGTTGAAAGAATCATTGTTGGATACATTACAATATTCAAAAAGGGAATTGAGATCATGATATTAACTTGTGCATTATTGCTAAATATTGCTAAAAGAATTGCCAAAAAATTGGTTTCCCTAGCTATGCTCTCCATCTTCTTGACTTCATCCCTTATGGTGTCAACAAATTGCTGAGGAACATCTATAAAGAGTGTTGCCACTGAGAAAAATATGATAGAAAATACTAGAACAGCACCAATAAGTGGAAGATCATTTACAAACATTTTGAGAATACTCATCATCTTCACTTTTCCAATTAATTTAAAACGAGACAAAGTTTATATATTGTTATGAGTGGCACCTATAAAGAGAAGATGAGAATATTTATAGATTTTTGCTTAAAAAATATAGAGAAATATAATATTGATCAAAGAGAGTTCTACTATATTTGGAGATATATTGTAATAGAGCTAGGTGAAATAATAAGAATTTGCAACGCTGATGATGTGTTGAGAAACAGTTGTAAAGAAATTGACTTGAGTTATCTACATACTATAGTAAATAGGCTTTTGTATGCACAATACTCATCTATAAGTAATGAAGAGATCATTGCATTATTGCAAAAATTATGTAAATGTATTAAAGATAGTTGGATTGGCATAGAGAGAAAACTAGAGATTTGCTAAGATTTCCTAGTAGTTCTTGATTGCCCAATTTCAATAGCTTTAGCTATGTCTCCTTTTGCTTCTATCAACAACTTTTTAGCTTCTTCAACCCCAATACCCAGATACTCCGCAACAAATTGAATATCCTCACTCGACATATTTACATTAACTACTTCTACTTGTTTCATTGTTTGAACAGTCTCTGTAGATAGCTCCTCCTCTCTAATGTTGCCAGCTATATAAAACATTTTCTGTCCTCCAAATTCCATCACCATAACTTCTGGATTTTCTATAACAATCCTCTTGTCTTGAAGCTCTATCACAGCTTTTTGAACATTTTGAAGATGATCTATTTTAATACCCATTCTCTTAAGTTGCTTCAACTGTTTTTGAAGCTCTCTAGGATTAGTTACAAACATTTTTCTCTCCTCATAATACTTAAAATAGAGAGTAAATATATCCTCGCTTAAGTATTTTTCAGAATTAAAGTGAGAAATAGATGAAATTAGAGATATTAGTACTTGGCAGTGGTAGAGAAGTTGGAAGAGCAGCTATAGCCATTAAAAGAAATAGCGATCAACAATACCTGTTATTTGACTATGGTATAAACTTTGACTTAGAAGATAAACCAGTGCTGCCTTTACCCATTTCACCAAATAAGATAAGAGCTTTATTTATATCACATGCACACTTAGATCATATTGGTGCAGCTCCACTATTCTACATATCATCACACCCATCGATATATTCAACACTTCTAACAGCATTGCTAAGTAAAATAATGATATCTGATATGTTAAGACTTTCTGGATATTATTTACCATTTGAGTATTTGGAGCTTGATACAATGATTAATAGCATTAAGACTCTTTCTTATGGAGCTCAAATTGAAATAGATGACAAGATTGTTAACGTTTTTAGTGCTGGGCATATACCTGGAAGTGCAATGTATCGTGTAGAGTTTAGAGATGGAACTTCAGTGATTTATACAGGTGATGTAAACACAATTGATACAAGAATTGTGAAAGGGGCTACCTTAAATGGGTTAGAAGCAGATGTTCTTGTTATGGAATCAACATATGGTCTCTATAACCATCCCATTAGAGAAAGAGTTGAGGAATCGTTTATAGAAACAGTGAAGAGTGTTGTAGAAGATGGTGGAATAGCTCTTGTACCAGCATTTTCTCTTGGAAGAGCACAAGAAATACTTGCTCTTTTAGCAGATAGAATGCCTCATGCAAATGTTTACTATGATGGAATGTCGAGAGAAATTTTAGAACTTTTTCTGCAATTCAAGGAATATATAAACAATTACCAGCTTTTGGAAAAAGCTGCAAAACTGTTTACACCTGTTAAAGGCTCTGATATGCGTAAACAAATATGTAAAGAAGGTGGGAGTGTAATAGTGTCACCAGCTGGAATGTTAAAAGGAGGACCTGCACAATACTATGTAAAAAGACTTTATAACGATTCCAAGAACGCAATAATTCTTGTAAGTTACCAAGCACCATCAACACCTGGAAGAAGATTATTAACAGATGGTGTACTTGATGATTCTGGAACAAGAGTTAAGGCAAAGGTTTACTGGTTTGATTTTTCAAGCCATGCAGGATCAAATAATCTTGTTGAACTTGCTAAAAGTGTTAGAAACCTTAAGAAAGTTATTTTAATTCATGGAAGCGAGGATGCTGCCTTCACACTTGGCTATAGAATAAAGGAGGCTGCAGGAGCAGATTTTGAAGTGCCCAAAACGGGAGATTCGATAATTATAGAGGTTTAGAGAACCAAAAATAGTGTTAAATAACAATGTATTCTAAACCATATTGCTTCGTAACATCAATTATTGCATTTCTTAATTCGCTTCTCATTTTCTCAATAACAACAATCTCAGCTTGAGGAGTATTCTCAATAGCCATTTTAGCAATAAACTTTAAATCATTTATTCCAAGCTCTCTAATAACGTAATTTGGTATCATATGCCCATAGCACTCATTTTTCTCCAAAGCTCTCTTCGTAAATAACGGAGCATAATGTGAACCTCCAAATCCAATAGCAATTTTACATGGTTTGCTACTACCTAGAGAATAATACTTTTTAATGCTACTCCTAATAGCGTTTGAAATAGTCTCTTGAGCTATTGGATCCCTCCATTCATTCTCACTGCTTCCAATCTCAACAAAAAGTATTGGCACCTTTTTTACTGTAGGCCCATGATGTGTAGCTTCATAGCTTACATAAAATTTTGAGATTTTATCATAACTTTTTCTTGCAATATAAAGATCTTGTAGAATAAGCCACATTACAACTGGATTTGAAAGTGACAACGACATTGGATCTCCACCAAAGTCATTTCTTCTCCACGGATTACCAGTGACATGAACAGTTAAGCAAGGAATTTTAGACTCGGATTCATGTCGTGAAGGAACAATAATCATGTCGAAATCTTTTAACATATCAAGATGTTTTAAGTAAAGAACCTCTTCGTTAAAACCAAGAAGAGCATATTCAACTCCTTCTAATATACATTTCTCGTATTTTTCTACTTGAAAATCTCTAGCACTAAGCTCTATACAACTGACGTTATTGTAAATAAGTTTATTGACAATACCAACAGCTGCTACATCTCTAAATGTATATACTATGGCTATTTTCATTGAAGTCACTTTGCATATACAGTTAAATAAACATAAATTTAAAAATTTGATATACTGCTAATGAGGTAAAGCATTTAATAATCCAAAAGATGATGATTTGCCATGAATTATCTAGAAACAGCCTCCAATTCTTTAACAAGTCTCTTACACTATGCAACTAGGCTAGGATTTTCATTGGAATCACAATATGTTGCAAAGGCTATAAGAATGTTAAAAGATAAAGGTGTTTCACTTGCGCATTTAATGGCTGAACTGCTTCTTTGTAAATATTTAAGTGAAAAAAACTTTTCATGTGATATAGAGTTCACCATTGGTGATATGAAATGCGATGTTTATGCAAAAATAGATAATGTAGATACTTGTATAGAGATAATTTACTACACATTACCACTAGAAACAATTGACAAATGGAGTAATATATTAGTATCAATTCATTTGAAAAAACTCATAAAAATGTCTAAGAATAAAATAATGTTTGCTGCGTTTGCTTATCCACTTGGACTTATTCCTTTGATACCACCAAAATTATTGGATAATTATACAAAAGAGGTGATAGTTCAGCTATCTCTTAAGTACATGTTAGATGAGGATGTAATAGCAGAAGCTAGAGAACTGAATTTTGTTACCTCAATAAGTAAGATATATATATTTGATCTGTATGCGGCAAAGGTAGAGGAGGTTTTGCCGAGCACTATAAAAAATCTCTTACTGTTCTATGAATCAATATTAAGAGCTAGTATCTGACACCTTGAATATAGCACCAGTATTAGCAGATGTAACAAGTTTTGAATATCTATAGAGATAACCACCCAATTTCCTCTCTAGTGGTTTAAATGTAGCAAGTCTTTCTCTAAGCTCCTCTTCTGATATAAGCAAATCAATTCTCTTTCTTTTCAGATCAATTCTTATTCTATCACCATTTCTAACAACTCCTATAGGCCCACCCTCAGCTGCTTCTGGAGATACATGCCCAATTGCAATACCTCTTGTAGCACCAGAAAATCTGCCATCAGTAACAAGTGCAACATCTCTATCTAAACCCATTCCAACAAGAGCTGATGTTGCTGTAAGCATTTCTCTCATGCCAGGACCTCCTTTAGGACCCTCATATCTTATTATAACAACATCTCCTTTCATAATTTCCCCATTTAGAATAGCTTTAACAGCATCTTCTTCACAATCAAATACCTTTGCATTCCCCTCAAACAAGTAGAGCTCTTCTGGTACTGCAGAAGCCTTTATAACAGCTCCCTTTGGTGCTAAATTCCCTTTGAGAATTAAAATTCCTCCTCTATTCATATACGGATTCTCAACAGGTCTTACAACATCTGTTCGCCTATTGATAGCTGCTGATATTATCTCTCTTACCGTTTTTAGCGAAACTGTTATTCTATCTAAATGTATTAGTCCTTTCTTTGAAAGCTCTTTCATAACAACAGGTACTCCACCAGCTTCGTGAAGATCCTGTATATGATAAGGACCAGCTGGACTTAACTTGGCAATTGTAGGAGTTTTTTCGCTAATTTCATCAAAATCATCTAGTGAAAGTTCAACTCCAGCTTCATTAGCTATTGCCATTAAATGCAAAACAGTGTTTGTAGAACCTCCCAAAGCCATGTCAACTGCTATAGCATCTAAAAATGCTTCTCTAGTTAAGATCTTTCTAGCAGTAATTCCTCTTTTAACAAGTTCCACTATCATCATACCTGTGTACTTAGCTATTCTAATTCTCTCTGCAGAAACTGCTAAAGCCGTTCCATTACCAGGAAGAGATATTCCCATGGCTTCAGAAAGAACATTAAGAGTATTTGCTGTGAACATACCTGCACATGATCCTACACCAGGACAAGCAACATTTTCTAACTCAATTAGATCTTCATATGATGTTTTACCACTTTTATAAGCACCAATAGCCTCGAAAACATCATGCAAATCAACATCTTTACCTTTATACCTTCCAGCAAGCATAGGACCGCCGGAAATGAAAATCGCTGGTATATCAAGTCTTGCTGCAGCCATGAGCATACCCGGTATAATTTTATCGCATGAAGCTATTAAAACGATGCCATCGAATTGATAAGCCTTTGCCATAATTTCTATTGAATCCGCTATAACCTCTCTAGATGGTAAGGAATACTTCATACCTTCATGACCCATTGCAATTCCATCACAAAGACCAATTGTATTAAATTCTAGCGGCGTTCCACCAGCAATTCTAATACCAGCTTTAGCAGCTTCAGCAATTTCTCTCAAATGCTTATGCCCTGGTATTAACTCATTCCATGAATTTGCAATACCTATAATCGGTTTTGATAATTCCTCATCTGTTAGCCCAAGAGCTTTATAGAGACATCTATGAGGAGCTCTTTCAATACCCTCTATAGTAATTCTGCTTCTCAAGTATCATCACCCTCTTAAACCAAATGTTTTATTATTAAATTTCATAGACTTTAAAATATTGTAGTATTCTAATCCATCTATAACTGCTTTTGCAATTGCATCAAATATATTGAGAGATACTGCCTGTGTAGACCAAGATAAATACTTATTGTTAAAACTTATAGTGACTCTAAACATTTTATCTTGTAACAATGAAATTTCAATGCTTATTTTGAGATCATTATCTATAGAATACGCTCTTTTAACGGAATCCAGCAAAGCATTAACCAAGGCATTTACAGGATCTATACCAACATCCTTACTCACAATATTATCAACATCAACAACAGCCACTGAAACACCCATAGAACTTGAAAATACAGTCCAGCTGAACTTATTTACGCCATTGCCTCCATAGCCAAGCTCCTTTAACGCAATTAGCACAGCTGATGCAGCAGCTTTATCAAATGTATAGCCTTGTTTCTCTAAATTCTTAATCTTCGCAATAATTCTCTTAATGCGATCATCCTTTTTATCTACATTAATTCCAAAGTCCTTTAAAATAGCAACAATATTTGCAGCCCCACCTAATTCAGAGATTATAAATTTTCTAGAGTTGCCTACAACTTCAGGATCTATATGTTCATAAGCTTTTGGATTCTTCAAAACAGCATCAACATGCACACCACCCTTATGTGCAAATGCAAATTCTCCTACATATGGTTGATAGGGATTCGGCAAAGTATTGGTTATTTTATATACAAGATTAGAAACATCTCTAAGTTTCTTCAAATTCTCATCATTTTTCAATACTCTAAACCCAAGTTTAAATCGTATAGATGGAATAACTTGAGTTAGATCAGCATTACCCGTTCTCTCACCAATTCCATTTATAGTTCCTTGCACATGTCTAGCACCTGCATAAACTCCAATTAGCGTATTGGCAACAGCACATCCACTATCATTATGCATATGAAGACCAACTACACTATTAACATTTTTAACAACATTTTTTACAATGTCGTATACCTCCCAAGGCATCATACCTCCATTTGTATCAGCAAGAACTAAAACCCTTGCACCAGCCTCTTCAGCAACTCTAATAACATTCATTGCGTATTCAGAGTCTTCTTTGAATCCTTGGAAGAAGTGTTCAGCATCAAATATTACTTCAATTCCATGTTTTCTCAAATAATCTATTGTATCGTATATCATTTCTAGATTCTCTTCTTTAGATGCTTTCAAAACCTCATATACATGAAGAGTCCATGCCTTTCCAAATATTACTGCTACCTCAACATCGGCTTTTATTATGGCTTCAACATTTTTATCTTGTGCTACATGAACATCCTTTTTTCGAGTACTTCCAAAAGCTGCTATCTTAGCATTTCTAAGCCCATATTTCTTTATTTCTTTAAAGAATTCCTCGTCCTTAGGATTTGACCCTGGCCAACCACCTTCTATGTAGTTAACACCTAGGTCATCAAGAGCTAATGCAATTCTTATTTTATCTTCAAGTGAAAATGATACTCCAGCTGCTTGAGAACCATCTCTTAGCGTCGTATCAAGTACTTCAACCTCGGATTTCTAAACCACCATTCACCCACACTCACCATAAAAATGTTTTTACATGTATTAAATGATTTAAGAAATATGTATTTTCTTAGGGTTTTTAAGCTTTTTTAAATATCATTTTTCTGATTTCATTGCCTACCTTCTCAATTAAACTGTTTCTTAATTCCTCTAACTCTTTATGCACAGTTGGCATACCATTTTCATATTCTTTAAGCCACTCCCTAGCAAATTCTCCATTTCTTATTCTCTCAAGGGCTTTAACCATATTCATTTTCACATGATCATCTATTATCGTTTTCCCAACCGTTATACCACCATATTTTGCTGTATCAGAAACTGCTTTAAGCATATGAACAAGACCACCCTCATATATTAAATCAACTATAAGCTTTAACTCATTTAAAACCTCGAAATATGCCACCTCTGGCTGATATCCATTTTTAACTAATGTTTCAAAAGATGCCTTTATAAGCTCCATAACACCTCCAACTAAAATAACTTGTTCTCCAAATAAGTCAGTTTCTGTTTCCTCCTTAAATGTTGTTTCAATAACTCCTGCTCTAGCACATCCAAGGGCTTTTGCAATTGCTAGTGCCTTTTCAAAAGCAGACCCACTAACATTCTGATAAACAGCAACAAGTGCTGGGACTCCATAGCCTGACTCAAACATTCTTCTAACAATTGGTCCTGGTGCCTTAGGTGCAATCATATAAACATCGGAATCATGAGGAGGATCAATAAGTTTATAATGTATGTTAAATCCATGGGCGAAAACCATGTCTGCACCTCTCTTCATATATGGCTTTACACTATTAATCCAAAGATTTTTCTGAACCATGTCAGGAACTAGAAAAACTATTATGTCAGCATCTCTTACAGCATCCTTTGTAAAAAGCGGTTTGAAACCATCTTCCTCAGCTTTCTTCCAGCTTTCACCTTTTCTTTCAAGTCCTACAACAACATTCAATCCAGAGTCTCTTAAATTAAGTGCCCATGCCCTTCCCTGACTACCATAACCAAGTATAGCTATTTTCTTGTTCTTTACATAATCTATATTGATATCTTCATCTCTATATATCTTAGCCATTAACTACACCCCACGAATATTCCCTAACTTTTCTGGGTCTGGGAATATAAATAGTAAAGGTTTTATTGTCTTCGACTAGGCTTTTTTCAGTGATTTCCCCGTTGAATTCAAAAACTTTTTCAACACCAACAGTTTTACTTAGATTTAGCAAAGCCATGTAGAGATTTGGATGTTCTCTAACCATGAGATACAATTCGTAAATCCCACTATCATCAACTCTTCTCCCATAGATCCAATCAATGTCTATAAGAAGCTTCCTAAAATTTGCTACCACTCTCTCTATGAGACTGGCATCTATATAGTGACCAACAACCTTGATTATATGCCTAGCTACCTTCTCTTGGGTCATATACAATCATCTCTCTAAAGCTACCACCAGGAGGTAAAGTTGGAAGAGCCTTCTCATCTCTATTAACAGGTACTCTAATAACAGCTGGCACATTCTCCTTCATAGATTTCCTCAATGCAACCTCAATATCTTCATATGATTGAGCATCAAAACCTAGAGCACCAAATCCCTCCGCAATCTTTACAAAGTTTGTTGAAGGTCCAAGGTCAACAGCAATTATTCTTCTGTTAAAGAATAAATCTTGCACTTGTCTTACAAGACCTAAAGTTCTGTTGTCAAATACTATAGCTATTATTGGTATGTCTTCATCTACCGCTGTTCCAAGATTATTCATAGTCATTATGAAGGAGCCATCACCATCTAAATCAACAACAACCTTATCAGGTCTAGCAACCTTGGCTCCCATGGCTGCGGGCAAACCAAATCCCATTGTGCCCATGCCGCCAGATGTTAAAAATGTTCTTGGTTCAAAGGATTCCCAGAAAACCCCTGCCCACATCTGGTGAGCGCCTACACCAGTTGTTATTATAGCATCTCTTGGTATTGTATTTCTAATTGTTTTTAATATCTTCCACGGTTTCAGCCCTCTTCCATCATCATAGTAATATATTTGAGAGTAGTACTCTTTGTATTCTAATATTTTCCTAATCCATGCACTTCTGTCGCTCTTTAAACCAATTTCATGTACAGCTTTAATGAGTTCCTTCAACCCCTTCCTAACATCACTTATTATAAATGATTCTACAGGAAGTTGTACAGAAAGTCTCTGAACATCCGTAGGATCAATATTGATAAGAATAAGCTTCTTCTTTGTATCAAGAACATCCTTAATATTCGGAATTGTTCTATCACTTAATCTGGCACCTACAACAAGAACAACGTCAGCTTCCATAAATGCCTTGTTTGCTTCTGCCCTTCCATAATAACCCATCATGCCAATGTACAAAGGGTGATCATTTGGTATAGCTGATTTGCCAAGTAATGTAGAGACAATTGGCATTCTAAGCATTTCCGCAAGAGCTATAATCTCTTCTGAAGCTGGAGACCAAACAGCTCCTGCTCCTACAATCATTAAAGGTTTTTCAGCTTCAATCAAGAGTTTAGCTGCTTTCTTAACCATTATAGGATCTATAAACTCTGGAAACTCTCTATACCCTTTGAATGAAAAACCATTGTACCACTTGATTCTATCACTATCAACATCTTCATTAAATAAGTCTCTTGGAATATCAATCACAACAGGTCCTGGTCTTCCAGTTGTTGCTATATAAATGGCATTTCTAACCCATATGGGAATATCCTCAGCCTTTCTTATTTGTATAGCAAACTTCGTTATATTAGCTACAACCCCAGGTATATCAGCTTCTTGAAATGATAATTTGCCTAAGCTTGATCTTGTTACTTGACCAGTTATTGCAATGACAGGAGAACTATCCCAATAAGCAGTTGCAAGACCGGTTACAAGATTAAGTGCACCTGGTCCTGATGTAGCTGTGCAAAAACCTGGTTTTCCAGAGGCTCTTGCATAACCATCTGCTGCATGTGCTGCCCCCTGTTCATGTCTCATGATAATAACTCTTATGTCATTGTTTGCTACATATTCTACTAAAGCATCATAGAATGCCATGTTTGATAATCCAGGAATTCCAAAGATTACCTTCACACCCTCTCTCTTTAGAGTCTCAGCTAAAAGCACCGAGCCCTTCATAATACTCACCTTATCAGAATAAGCAAAAGATTCAACAACAGATTGCTATCTTTTCCATAACTCAATTTGCTGTTTCTGCTTTTGCTCTCCATAGACGAATTTGCATTGCTTAACTGACTTGGAGTTCCATCACCATCACCTAACCATATCTTAATACATTTATCTCAGGTACTTCTTATTTTGTGTATGAGCAGGTTTTTAAATTTTTTAGGTGCTTATACATGTTTAATTGTGCATAATAGCTTATATACCTGACTCAACACTTCTTAGCATTGGACAAAAGCCAAGCTTGGAGGTGTGTTTATTGCTCCAACTCAAAATAGTTTAGACTATATACAAAGAAAAAGTGAAAAGAGAGTTGTAAGACTATTGGATACAACATTAAGAGACGGAGAGCAAATGCCTGGAATTTCTCTAACATCACAGCAAAAACTTGAAATAGCGTTGGCTCTAAATGATTTAGGTGTTGATTCTATAGAGGCTGGTTTTCCAATTACTAGCAGAGGAGAGTTTGAAGCTGTAAAAAGAATTGCTAAAGAGATCAGAGGTTCAGAGGTTATAGCCTTGGCTAGAGCAAATAAACAAGATATTGATAAGGTTATCGAAGCTGAGGTGCCAGCTGTTCATACATTTATAGCCACATCTGAGCTGCATATGAAGTACAAGCTTAAGCTTAGCCCTGAGCAAGTTGTTGAAAAAGCTGTTTCAGCTGTTGAATATGCTAAAAGTCATGGTTTAGTAGTAGAGTTTAGTGCTGAAGATGCTACAAGATCTAATTTGCAGTTCCTAAGCAGGGTATTTCAAGCTGTTGTTAATGCAGGAGCAGATAGAATAGATATTGCAGATACTGTTGGAGTTGCATATCCAAGTTACATTGCCTTTATAACAACATATATTAGATCGTCTGTAAAAGGAAACTATCTACTAAGTGTTCACTGTCACAATGATTTTGGCATGGCCGTTGCAAACAGTGTTACAGCTATTGAGAATGGGGCTGACCAAGCTCATGTCACAGTTCTTGGGGTTGGTGAAAGAGCAGGAAATGCTGCATTAGAAGAAGTTGCAACCGCACTAGCATTCCTATATGGATATAAAGTCAAGATAGATTTTAGTAAAATAAACAAGGTTGCAAAACTTGTTTCATCATATTTCGGAATACAAATACCGCCAAACAAGGCTATTGTAGGTGCAAATGCATTTTCGCATGAGTCTGGTATTCATGTTCATGGTATATTAAGTTATCCTCTTACATATGAGCCTTTAGATCCTTCAATTGTTGGTGCAGAGAGAAGAATTGTTATAGGAAAGCATAGTGGACGACATGCAATTGAATATGTTATTAAACAGCTTGGATTAGAGCCTAGAGAAGAGGCTATAAAGAATATCTTGAATAAAGTAAAGGATTTAGCTGACCAAGGAATTAAAATTACATGGGAATTGATACTAAAACTTGTGAAAGAGGAATATGGGGATGTGAATAATGTATAGAGTAGCTATTATAGAAGGTGATGGAATAGGTCCTGAAGTTGTTAATGCTGCACTTCATGTTTTAAACAAGGTTGTTGCAAGATATGCACTTAATATAGAGTTCATAAAGGTTGAGGCAGGGGATGCTGCTGTTAAGAAGTATGGTGTTGCTGTTCCAGAAGATTCTTGGAGAATTATAAAATCATGTGATGTTATTCTAAAAGGTCCTGTAGGAGAATCTGCAGGTGATGTTGTTGTCAAAATTAGAAGAGGACTTGATTTATACGCAAATATAAGGCCTTCAAAAGCATTTCCTGGTGTAAAAGCTTTGAATCCAAATATTGACTTAGTTATTGTGAGAGAGAATACGGAGGATGTGTATGTAAGAGCAGAATATATTCTCCCGAATGACGTGTCTATTGCTATTCGTGTCATAAGTAAGAAGGCTTCCCAAAGAATAGCTAGAAAGGCATTTGAAATAGCTAGGAATAGAAGAAAGAAAGTTACAGTTGTGCATAAAGCTAATGTTTTAACCATAACAGATGGTCTTTTCAGATCCATGACATATGAAGTTAAAAAAGAGTATCCAGATGTCGATATAGATGAAATGTATATTGATGCTGCTGTAATGGACATTGTTAGAAAACCTGAGAGATTTGATGTTATTGTAACAACGAATCTGTATGGAGATATACTAAGCGATTTAGCAGCTTATGTATCTGGCAGTATAGGACTTGCCTCTTCAGCGAATATAGGTGATGAAAAAGCAATGTTTGAACCTATTCATGGTGCTGCATTTGATATTGCTGGTAAAGGTATTGCAAATCCCACGGCCATGATATTGTCAGCTGCTTGGATGCTTAAATGGCTTGGTGAAAAAAGCCATAGTGAAAGATATGTAGAGGCTGGTAAAAGCATAGAAAGAGCTGTTGAAATAACACTAGCAGAAGGGAAAAAACTCACACCTGATCTTGGAGGAAATGCAACAACAATTGAGTTTACTGAAGCAATTGCTTCAAAGATTTGAATTCTCTACAAAATTTCGCTATATCTTCGGTAAAAACAACTAAAGTTACCTGTGTGACACATAGGACCCATAGGCTTTACCAAAACAAGTACAGCATCCTCATCACAATCAATCTTAATATCAACAACAATTTGCAAATTTCCACTAGTTTCACCTTTCAACCACAACTTTTTTCTAGATGTTGACCAAAGGTGAAGATATCCTGTTGTAACTGTTTTTATCAAAGCTTCTCTATTCATAAATGCAACTGATAAAACCTCTTTTGTTTTATAGTCTTGCACAACAGCTATTACAGTATTATCCTCATGTCTAAACTTCAATTTATTAGCTAGTTTCTCTGCCTCTTCAATACTAAGTCTCATGTTTTCAACCACTTGGCTATTCTCTTAAGAAATTCAATACCATTTTTACTACTTTTCTCTGGATGAAACTGTACACCTATAACTCTATCCTTTAATATCATTGAAGGAATTATAGCAGAGCCATATTCGCTAATGAAACATATATTGTTATACTCATCAATGTAAGCTGTGTAGCTATGCATAAAGTACATGTATTTTCCATCGAAATCGAGAAATGGTCTGCATTTCTCATTATTCACATACCTTATTTTATCCCAGCCTATGCGAGGCAACTTTGAATTTGTTTTAATTTTGTCTATATAGCCTTTAAACCATCCCAAGCCCTTATTTTTTTCTCCACCTTCCAGGCCATACTCGAACATTACCTGCATTCCTATGCAAATACCTAAGAATGCTACACCACTTTTCTTAAGCTCATTTATAACATCAACATATCTTGTCATATATGTTGAAACAGCCTTGAAAGTACCAACACCTGGAAAAACAATTATATCAGCATGTCTTTTAGGCTCGAGCTCTATGGAAACTTCGAATCCTACTTTCTTCAATGCATTGTATATGCTATATATGTTTCCAACACCATAATTTATTACTACTGCCTTCATTTTTTCATCCTCGCCTCAAGCTCCGTACAAACATCATCTATAGAAACGTTGTTTATAGCCATGAATACTAGCATGTGGTATATAAGATCTGCTAATTCTTCAACAATCCTTTTCCTATCTTCCGATAGAGATGCCACTATTGCTTCTACAGCTTCTTCTCCAAGCTTTCTAGCAACATAGCCTCTGCCTTTACTAGCCAGTTGAGCAGTATAGCTTCCAACAGGTTTCTTCTCTAACCTGTCTAATATGATTTTGTATAGTTTTTCAATTGTTTCACACATGTCTCATCACAATACTTTTTGCATGAAAATCAAAACCCTCATACCTGGCCAGAGTTTCTGCAGCTCTTAGAATCTTTTTATCAATGTTTTTATCATCAAATAAAATAGCTATTGGCTTAAGAAAATCATAAACTGTTAAAGCTCCTCTAACTCGTGACCATCTATTCGTTGGTAGAATGTGATTAGGACCTATATAATCTATTAGTGCTGGTGGAGAGGTTCCAGCAGAAATAGCACCTGCATTATCAATACTACTAAGAACCTTGTATGCCTCATTTATATGCAGAGATAGATGCTCTGGCGCAAGTTCATTCGCAATTGCAAGTGCTTCTTCAAGTGATTCAACAACATGTATATAGAAAGTCCCTTTAGAATCTTTAATCAAATTTTCAACAGCTAATGCTAGTTTCTGCGATGTTGTTATAAGCACTATTGGGCTTTCTAAACCATGTTCAGATTGTGCCATCATGTCTAAGGCAACTTGATTTGGATCGGCAGATTCATCAGCAATAATAACAAGTTCTGTAGGACCCTCAACACCATCTATTCCAACAACATCTCTAACTATTATTTTTGCTGCTTGAACATATATGTTTCCGGGTCCAACAATCTTGTCTACTTTCTTTACGGTTTCAGTGCCATAAGCCATAGCAGCTATTATTTGAGCTCCACCAACTCTGTAAATGCTTTGAGCATTTATCAACTGAGAAACGTATATTATGGCAGGATCTACGCAACCAATTTTATTTGGGGGCGAAGCAACATATATTCTATGTACCTTTGCTACTTGAGCTGGAACACCAGCCATTAAAAGAGTTGATGGATAGGGCTTTCTACCTCCTGGAACATATATTCCGACACTACCAATAGGTTTCCACATTATCCCTAGCTTTACACCACCTAATTCTACCTGAAAATCCCTTGGCTTAAACTCTTCATAAAATTTTGTGAGAAGCTCATATACCGTATCTATAGCGTTTTTTACTTCATTATCTAAACCTTCAAGGCATTTAATCTTTGCATCAGAGCCTAATTCAACACTATCAATGTCAACTCCATCAAATTTCTTTGTGTACTCAATTAATGCTGTATCACCTCTCCTCCTAACATCATCCACTATCTGCCTAACATAACTTAAAACACTACTAACATCGTACTGACTTTGCTTTGGAATACCATGAACAACAGTCATAGTCTCACCTCAACACCTTTTCCATGAAGATACATTTTCAAGTCCCTAATTCTTATAACACCATCGTGAAAAACTCCTGCAGCCAAAGCAGCATCGGCTTTACCAATTGTTAAAACCTCGTAGAAATGCTCCATGACTCCAGCACCACCACTAGCTATAACGGGTATTGAAACAGCTTCTGCTACTTGCTTTGTCAACTCTATTTCGTAGCCGATACGAGTTCCATCTCTATCTATACTTGTTAATAGAATTTCTCCAGCACCTAGTCTTTCAACAGTTTTTGCCCATTCAATAGCATCTAGACCGGTATTGACAGTAGCTGATTTTGTAAATACTAAGTATTTATTTCCAATCTTCTTAGCATCAATAGCTACAACTATTGATTGCGAACCAAATTCGCTGCTAGCTTTAGTTATTAAAGATGGGTTCTCAACTGCAGCAGTATTAATGCTTACTTTGTCAGCTCCACTTGAAAGAGCTTTTGAGATATCATCTAGCGATTTTATGCCTCCACCAACAGTAAGAGGAATTGTTAAAACACTTGCAGTATCTTTAACAACTTTGAATAAGGTTTCCCTATTCTCAAGAGATGCTGAAATATCAAGAAAAACTATTTCATCTGCGCCTTCCTCTTCATATCTTGATGCAAGTTCAACAGGATCTCCCTTATCCCTTAAATTAATGAAGTTAACTCCTTTCACAACTCTACCATTTTTAACATCTAGACATGGTATAATTCTCTTAATCACTTCAAAACACCCTTTAAACTCTTTATAGAGCCTCCAACCACTCTCGTTGCATCATATAAGGCTATGCCAAGACCCTTAAAAATAGCTTCAACAACATGATGATCATTAAGCCCCTTTAACTTAATAACATGAATTGTTATTCCAGATCTCTTGGCCAGGGAATCTATAAAGTGACTAACATTTTCTAGTGACAGCCCTCCAATAGCTTCTCTAGTAAAGTTTAGCTCTATAAAGGATCCACCTCTACCAGAGATATCAACAGCTATAAGTATTAGGGCATCATCCATTGGTATTATTTGATGTGAAAACCTTTTCACACCTACTCTATCACCTAAACACTTATCTAGTGCGTTACCAATTGTAATAGCTGTGTCTTCCACAATGTGATGATCATCAACACGTTTTTTCTCCTCAGTCAAGATACTTGCCCTTGAATTCATATATACAAACATTGTTTCAAGCATGTGGTTAAAGAATGGAATTGGTGTACTTACCTCAACATCACCTGGTTCATCTAGATTAAACTCAACTAAGACTTTAGTTTCCTTGGTTTCTCTAACATCTTTACAGACCCTAGACACTTTTCACACCCCATAACCTCCTATTATACAACGCCATACCAACAACAGCATAATCTATGCCAAAACTCTTCAGCTCATACAAATCATTTATAGATGAAATCCCACCTGCATATTCCTTAATACCCTTGACTATACTAGCAAAGATCTTCACATTCCTATCTATACCTTTTTCACTGCCTTCATACTCAACATATGTGAATAAAACTCCTTTAACATTGTAATTGCTAACATCATTCAAGGCGTCATAAATTTTCACAGCTTTTCTACTCCAACCACCTATCCTCACACTATAATCATTATCATAATCTAAAGCAATTATCACTTTATCACCTCCAACAACACTTAAAATTTTTTCAAATTCATTTCGATTTGTGAAGAAAATTGTTGAAATAACTACTGCTGATGCACCATATGATATCAACCTAGATGCCTTATCAGCATTTCTTATACCACCACCAACCTGAATCCATTTAAATCCCATTTTGCAAAGCTTTTTCACAATAGACTCGTTGTCTCCACTACCTTCAGCAGCATCTAAATCAACTATATGTATATATTCATAACCTGCCTCAAACAATTTATTTCCAACTTCTAGTGGATTTCCCAAAACAAGTTCTGTACCCTTTACACCTTTAACTCTTTTTACAGCTACACCATTACTTATATCTATGCTTGGCACTACAATCATTTAATCACCTTCTCAATATCAACTACAACAATGTCTCTTGCACCAAGTTCAAGAACCTTTGATACCACCTCTGGTATAGAGTCTTCGTCAACAACTGTTATAACCTCCCACGCATCACCCTTGCTTAGTCTTGTAACAGCTGGTGCAAGCATTGCTGGTAAAGTTTCTAAAACCTTGTCTAGACTCTCACTAGGAACATTCATGAAAAGCATCTTCTTATTTCTACCTTCTATAACACCTTTAAGCATTGTTATAACAATCTTAATTAAATTAGCATCTTTGCTTAGAATCCAATCCTTTCTTGCAACAACCACAGCTTGAGTTTCTAAAACAGTGTCTATAGGCTCTAAACCATGTATCTTCAATGTAGTACCAGTACTCATAACATCTATAACAGCATCTGCTGCTCCTAAATAAGGCATAACCTCTGCAGCACCGCTAATCTTAACTATTTTAGCTCTTAGATTACGTGACCTTACATATTTAAGAGCAATATTATAGTACTTCGTAGCTATTCTAACTTCTTTACCACTTTTTGCCAACTCTTCAACACTTTTAATGCCTAAAGTCTGAGGTACGGCAAAAACTATTTTTGCTTTCCCGAAGTCAAGCTTTAGAACCTCCTCAACTTCTGCACCACTTTCAACAACATAGTCATGTCCTGTAATTCCCAGTGATGCACCACCACCTTCTATAATGTATGGAATATCCTCTGGTCTAACCATTATAACCTCAACATCTTTCCAATTAGTTGAAACAATCAATGCCCTCTCATCAACAGAGAAAAGCTTTATCCCAGCTGCACTAAGTAATTCTATTGTTGGTTGTTGCAATCTACCCTTATTCGGAATTGCTATTCTCATAGAATCTCCCTCAGAAGCTTAATAATCATTTCAACATTTTCCTCATTTCCAATACTAACCCTATATAAATCATCTGCTACTCTCTTTATGGCTATACCAAATTTTGCAAGATACTTATCAAGCCTTTCGCTATTTTTAACAAGCAAGAAATTGGCATAGCTTCTATAAACCTTAAATCCCATGGTCTTTAATTGTAGATATAGATAATCACGTAACTGTTTAATTTTTTCAATTATATTCATATGATAATCAAGATTTTCTAATGCAGCTATTCCAGCAGCTAAAGAGGGTGTTGATATATCGAATGTTGTCACCACTTTCACAATGTTACTTAAAACATCTTTATCAGCAATTACATAACCTAGTCTAAACCCGGCAAGACAAAATGCCTTACTTAAACTTCTTACTACAATAATATTTGGATATTCATTAACAAAATCAGCAACGGTATAACCACTAAATTCATAATAGGTTTCATCAACAATTACAAAGCCCTTGGTATTTAATGCAATGGCTTCTAGAAACTTCTTGTCTCCTTTAATTATAGCGTTACCAGTTGGATTATTAGGATCAACAAGTACAACTAATGAAGCCTCTTTAGCCAACTCAATTAATTTGTTCATATCCGCAACCCATTCATCACCATATTCAATCAAATCAACGCTTATTCTTCTTAACCCCATAAACTTTGCATAGATTTCAACCATGCTAAAGGTGGGTTTAACAAATAATACACTATCTCCTGGATCAGTAAGAGATAAGAAAAGTGTTCGTAAAGCTGCATCAGCTCCTGGAAATGGATAAACATTCTCAATACTAAGACCGTTGTATTCTGCCAATAATTTTCTAAAGTAATTAAACATGTGCTTATTTGGATAGTAATTGCATTGATTTAATACATTTACAACAGCTTTAATTACATGTTCTGGTGGATTATAAACACATTCATTTAAATGTAATCTAATAGGCTCTTCAACTTCTTCATACTGATAGTTTTCAGCATTCAAAACTCTTTTCTTTAATTTCTCATAAATATTTATATGTGCAATCCAAGACCCCTTTCAACTAAAACTTTATCAATTTATGTTTTGCTCTAATTTAAAAGCTTATAGCAAGCAAAAGTCATAAAAGTATATATTCTAGAACGAATTATTATAATCTGTGAGAAAATGTCTTCTAAGGAGATATCTCGTGAAGAATTAATAGATTTAATACTTGCCAATAATATGCTCGATCAATTTATAGCCTGGTTAAGACTAAGGGGTTTAGATAGTGATCCTGTATCTCTAAGAGATATAGACTTGAAATATTTATACGAGTTTGCATTAGAGAAAAAACTTTTAACAGAGGATGAACTTGAACAAGATGAGAAGGATTATAATTCAGAGCTTGAATATTCTATAGAGAAGAAAATAATTAATGTAAAGCCTAGAAAAATTAGAAGAAAAACATAAACAATTTCCATATCATCTTGATTTAACTTTAGACGTGAAAAGATATTCTATGTCCTACATTAATTTGAGTATTATGTTCTTTTGTAAAATCTCGTATAAAATGCATAAACATCTCTAGGGGTAATAGTGATAGCATTAGTTGAACACTTAACTATACATGCTCTACATCCAACACATGCATCTTGATTTACTGGTACAGCTTTTTTATTTATAATTGCAAATACCTTGTTAGGACATGCTACATAGCATTGCGCACATCCAATGCATTTGGATGTGTCTACATATACCTTATAACCTGCCAAAGACTATACCTCCACGAGATCATATTCCATGTTACCAAGACCTTTTCTGTGAGCAGCTTCTACTTGTATGTATGGATCTTTGCCATGAATTATAAAGAACTTGTTATCACCAGGCTTCAAACCTGCTTTCTCGCCTATAGATCCTGGCACTACTGGGGCATTATTTATCAAGTCAAGCGTTGCTTTCTCTAATGCTACAACATCCTCAGATGCAAGTATTCCTATATCAGGTACTATTGGAATATCAGACCAGGGTGCACAATCACAAGTTGGTTGAACATCAAGGACATAGTTTATGTTGTACACCTTATTTGGCTTGTTTAAAATTACAGCATGAAATGCATCTGCCAAACCCTCTTGAAATGCTCTACCTATTTGATCCTCTCTTTCAAGGTTGTGTATAGCTGATCTTGTATTTGGTCCTGTACACCCCATCGAAACATTCTTTATAGCTCCTCCATACCCAGATGATGGATGACCTTTTGAATGAGCAAAGTTTATCAAGACATCAGCATAGTAAACAGCAGAACCCACTTCAATTTCTGAAACTCTCAAAGGATTTGGTACACGTACCTTTACCAAGTCTGTTTCCTTTATTCCCGATACAGGTAGTGCTACTGCCCCAATAGTTTCATAGTTATAGCCGTTTTCTAAACCAACTATAATATGCCTTAGTCCCCATGTATCTGTTATAAATGGTATTCCACCAAGTTTCTTCACGTAATCAACTAGTACTCTAACGAATATTGGTCTGATTGTCCTATAACCACCATGCTCCATGTCGCCAACATGAATCTTTATAGCTACAATGTTTCCTGGAGTAATCATGTTTTTTAATGGACTTGCTTCTAAAAGATTCATAAATTTGTATGGTAGAGAATAAGCCTTGTCAATTCTCTCCAGCTGTGCTTTGGCAAATAATACTTTTGATTTGGCCATAATATATCACCATAAGATTGAGACTAGTCATGGAAATGTATCTATATTTTAAGATGTGGTAAAGTTAAAAATTTTTCCCTTATAAAACCTTATAACAGAAATCATATTATATCTTTCATTTTTCTTGCTTCTTCAACTATTTTCTTCCCCCAACCATCACCGAATAATCTTATTACTAAGTTCTCCTTGTTTAAAACATCTTCAATGCTTTTAATGCCACTATTTATCATCATTCTTGCCCTGACTCTGCCAACGTATCTTATTTTTACAAGTTCTAAAGCATCTTCTTTAACACCATGTTTAACTCTTTCAACTAGTTTAAAGAGCTCTTTGGAATGTGTTACCATGTTAAGTGTTTTTGCTATTACAGCTGCAGAATACGTTAACCATTCACCATTTTCTCTAATCACTCTTAAATCACCTGCTTCTATACCATACTTTTCTATAATTCTTCTTTCCGGAACCTCATTAACCCAGTCAGTCAGTATAAGACCTATCATAACTCCTCTCATCCAATCTATTCTTTGATCAATGAATACCTGCTCCAAATCTTCATCAGGTAACTGCTTCAAAAGAACATAACTATCTATCAAGTCGTAATAGGCTTTTCTCACACCTCTACCAATATTCACATCACTGAAATCAGGTGTCATGCCAATTAATGAAAGATAGTACAGCTCTGATGCTTTCTCATTTCTTTTAAGACCTTCAACAATTATAGTTGTTGTCAATGGGTCTATATAAAGCATTGTTGTTACTAAACCAAGTTTTGTAGCCTCATAAACAACATTGTTTACAACTTTTCTTTTTGTAATCATGCTAAGATCTTCAAGAAGTTCTAATATGTTGTTTATTTTTTTGTTTAAAATCTCTTTACCCATCTTCATGGCTGCAAAAGTATTTGAAAAGAATAGCTGTATATCATTCAATGTGTTAGCCTCTTTAGATGCTATAACAGCTAGAACATGTTTTCTTAAAGCAGATTCGCTTAATAGAGTAGAATTTATTGGTTCTGGAAATCCACGTATATAATATTCGGATTCTCTCATACTCTTAACATCTTTAGCAGTAACAACAATTCCATAGGGATCATACTGAGGTCTACCAGCTCTACCAGCAAGTTGTTTATATTCTAAAACGCTTATCTTCTTTCTACCACCCCCACTATAGTAATAAACATTTACAATAACTACTCGCGCAGGTAGATTAACCCCCATTGCAAGTGTTGGTGTAGCAGCAAGATATTTTATTATTCTCTCCCTAAATGCATTCTCAATTATTCTTCTAGCTTCTGGCGTTAACCCAGCATGATGATAGGAGACACCACATTTAATCAAGTGTTCAAGCTTCTCATACTCAAAATCTGGCAACTCTACTTTCATTAACTGAACCAACTCCTCTAACCTATTTCTGTCATCACTAGTCAAATACTCACACACAACACTGCTATACTGCTCAGCAAGCTCTTCAACACCTCTTCTAGAATATTTGAATTCTAAAACATTGAAACCCTCTTTAACTGCTTTTTCAATCCAATAACGCGTAACATCACTAACAACAATAGGTGAGCTAGCATTATTTATGTTCCCTGGCAAAAACATTGCATATGAGCCATCACTTAACCTATAAGTAATCACTTCATATAATTTCACAGGTCTCCAAGAAGACTTTACAAGTTTTGCTTTTAACCAAAGAGCAATTTCTTCAGGATTTCCCACAGTTGCTGAAAGTCCAATTACTTGAATGCCAAGAGTCTTAGCCCTTGTAAGTATCATTTCAACAATATGTCCCCTACTTTCATCACCAAGCATGTGAAGCTCATCAACAACAATAACACCAACGTTTTTTATCCAATAAGGTCTTCTTCTCAATATAGAGTCTAACCTTTCATATGTAGTAACTATGATGTTGTATCGACCAAGTCTCTCAACCTCTTCCTCAGTAACTTCATAGTCTCCCATCGATATTCCTACTCTAGCACCATACCTCTCCCAAAAAGAAAACTCAATGTATTTCTCATAAGCCAAAGCCTTTAAAGGTGTTGTATAAACACCTTTTAATCCATTCAAAAAAGCATTAATAAGAGCCATTTCTCCAATCAAAGTTTTTCCACTAGCTGTTGGAGCACACACAACAATGTTATCTCCTTTTAGAAACCCAGATTCCAAAGCCTCTACTTGAGGAGGTGTAAGCACCCTATACCCTTTTTCCTTTAAACCCTTCACCATAATACTTCCAAGAACATACTCGTAATTATCTATTGTTACCGATTCCAGCACCTTCTTCACTTCAGCTAAGTTTTTAACTTCTCTTAAGATTTTTAAGTTACAACCTTATAAATTCGAAAATAAATTGAGTGAACGTCTACGTGATCAGCATATGAAAGTGACACATAAAATAATTGTTATACTTGTCTTAGTGCTTCTAATGTCTTTTGTATTCATGTATTTTATTCGCATAGGAAACGATGAAATAGGATTGAAAATGGTGAAGCAATGGTGTAACGAGCGAGGTGAAAGTAGTACTACTGAAGTTTCTTGCTTAAATATGATTAATTCTCTTCATGAAATAATTAAACAGACAATAGCTTTGGCGCTTTTCTTCTTTGTTATAGCATTAACAATTATTAGAATGGAGTGGCGTACAAGTGCAGCAATACTAGCTTTAATTCCATTGCTGGTTACCGGTGTAGCACCACCACAATATCTTATAAATGCTGTTGCATGGGATTTAATAGTATTCCTAATAGGTTCAATGACCCTTGCAGGTATTTTAAGGGAATTAGGTGTTTTTAGATATTTAGCTTTAAGAGTTTTGGAGATTTCAAAAGGTAATGCTATTATTCTAATCTTGCTTATTTCACTTATGGCCTTCTTTCTTTCAGCTGCATTAGGTGAAGTAACAAGTATTATCTATGTTACTATGCTTGTTTTCGAAATTAGCAGAATTGTTCATGTGGATGCTGTACCATTGATTATCTTATCAGTTTTAGCCACAAACACAGGTAGCACCGCCTTGCCTATAGGCAATCCCATAGGTGTGTACATTTTATTTGAAACGAATATGAGTGTAACTCAATTCATAAAAAATGCATTTCCACTAGCATTAATAGATTTAATTGTGTTAGTATTAGTTCTACTCTTCATTGAGAGATCAACCATGAAAGAATTGATTGAAAAGATTATGAGGTCTAAACATAGAATAGAAGCTTATATATCAAGTCAAAGAATTGAATTTGGCTCTAATAACAAAGCATATTCTCGATTAAAAAGAATATATATAGGTTTAGTAATACTCATCTTATTTATATTGACCGTAGCGTTAAATGATGTTATCACCCAAGGCTTGTCAAATGTACTTAAAATTTTTGTAGATCCACATGCTTCTCTATCCTTTATTCCATATGTATTCATAGCAATAACTTTAATCTTGGCAATTCCTATGGAGGAAATATCGAGATTTATTGAAAGATCTGTGGAGTGGTCTTCATTATTATTCTTCATATTCCTGTTTATGTTTGGCTATACACTTACATATACTGGTGTTATGACTAAGCTAGCCTATGCTTTTTCCCATATAGGATTGGCTCCTCTTACACTTTTAGCCTTGATGCTATTCTCATCAGCTCTTCTCAGCTCTGTTCTCGATAATCTTTCTGTTATAGTAGCGTTTACACCAATAGCTATGACTTTTAATGGCATAGGATTGATAGGTAATCAAATATACTTTGCGCTGCTTTTTGGTGGTGTTTTTGGAGGTAACTACACACCTGTAGGCTCTACAGCAAATATAATTGCTGTTTCTCTTGCTGAAAAGAGGAGAATCAGAATTACTTGGGGTAAGTGGCTCAGAATTGCCTTAGCAACAACAACACTGCAAATTATAGTGGCACTTTCATGGCTTTACATAGCAAGTTATGTTCTACATCTATAGATGGTAGTCAATGGGTTTTTGTTGTGTCTGTTGTGTTTGTGGCGGTGGTTGCACCGGCGGTGGCAAGCCCATTTCTCTTGAAAGTAATGAGATTATTGGTAGCGCATAGCTGTAGACAGCAAGTATTAGTGGATATGGTATAGAACCTTTTTGAAATTCTTCACCAAGCACCTTAGCTTCATCAGCATTTATTGGAGATACCATTACAACACCTTTTACATCAATAGAAG
This sequence comes from Ignisphaera cupida, assembly GCF_030186535.1. Classification (NCBI taxonomy): domain Archaea; kingdom Thermoproteati; phylum Thermoproteota; class Thermoprotei; order Desulfurococcales; family Desulfurococcaceae; genus Ignisphaera; species Ignisphaera cupida. The sequence continues at coordinate 588,726 of NZ_JASNVW010000001.1, forward strand.
CTACTGGTGGATTACAATCAATTTTTATTACAAAGCCTAGGACATAATTATTATCTCTCTTCTCCGGTTTGCCAAACATCAAATTCATGTTTATGTTTAGTTGAGGTACTGGTTCTAAGCTATACCTTTCAGCTCTAACACCATCAATTCTAAACCCAAGATTTGGCAAAAACATCACCCTACTTACTAGCTACATCCTTATTTCGCTGGTTAATGGGTATAAATGCTATTGCGTAGACATCGTTTCTAGGTGACTCAGCTTTTAACACAAGTCCTTTGCCAAGCTCAGACCTCAATATTATATCATTTAACATTTTTATATCTGAAAATTCCACATATTGTGGAGAACTATTAGTACATACAATATCAAAATAGTTCTTTAACTTGCTATCACTAATTATATTGCTACACCCATTAAGATAATTTATTATTCTCTTCAATATCTCATTTATGTTTTTTCCGTAGATTATATATGCCTGAAACTTTGAAACATCATCATCATTAATTATCATAAGTGTTCTATCCCATAAACATAGTTTGTATAAGGATATAAAGCTTTATTTGAAAATTAGATATGTGAGATGATGCAAGAAGATCTTAGTAAAAAGCTTTTAGAAGTTCCAAGTGATGTGCTAAAGGAGATTGAAGAATATGAGGAAACTATGCATAGTCGTAGAACTAGCAAAAGAAGAAAGTATCCAAGCAATGAGGATATTGTTAATGCTATAAGGAATGTTACAGGTGGTGTTGTGAATAGACACAATATTGATTTAGTATTTGATGCAGTGAAGCAATATTTAGAGGAGCAAGGTTTTGATACTTCAGCATTAAATGAGTCGAGATTCTGGAGACTTTTATCGAGTTTAGTTAGAAAAAATGTTATAAGAACTGAATTAGAATAAGATTCAAAATTTAAATAACTGCTATATTTTGCTCATTGGCGTGAAACCTTGGGTATAGAACTTGATGATTTAGACAAAAATATTATAAATATGCTTATAGAGAATTGCAATAGAAGTGTAAGAGACATTGCGAAAGCCGTTGGAAAGTCTCCATCACTTATTTTGAAGAGGGTGAAGAGACTTTATGAAGCTGGTTTAATTAAGCGTTGTGAGGCTTCTATAGATTATTCTAAGCTTGGATATGATTTGATGGCGCTTATACTTTTCAAGGTTGATGGTGCACATATAGAAGATGTTGAACAAGAACTAGCTAAAGAACCTAGAGTCAGAGGTGTATATGATATAACAGGAGAATTTGATATAGCAGTGCTAGCGTTGTTTAAGAATGTGAATGATTTGAATTCATTTATAAAAAGAGTTCTCAAAAACCCATATATTAAGGAAAGTGTAACCAGCATCATATTTAAAGCTGTTAAAGATGAGAAAAACATAGAGTATTTTAAGTGATGAGTGTGGTGGGCTCTGATTGGTGATGTCATGAATCCTCTCTGATTCGAGGCGATTTTAATATGAACATTGTTGATAGTGAGGAATTTCTCAAAAACCTTGGATATGAGTACATCAAAAAAATAGAGCCTTCTGAAGAACCTGCAACAATGAACATACTATTCAAAGACATTATACCAGAATTTGAAACACATGGTATTTGGCTTGCAAACAAGTCTTTGTACGATCATCAACTTAAAGCACTAGAGGCTTTGATGAATGGCAATAACCTGGTTTTGATCTCTGGAACAGGTTCGGGTAAGACCGAGGCTTGGTTTCTTTACTTCTACAAAAAATTCAAGAATGATGATTTTACTGTAGTAGCTGTTTACCCAACACTGGCTTTGGCCAATGATCAAATAAATAGAATATCAATGTACTGTAATGCTATAGGAGCTAAAACTATTTTGCTCGATGCTGTTAATAGAGATGAAATGCTTAAGAAACTTGGACCAAATGGTCTTAGAAAAGCTATTGCTGAAGCTGATATAGTTGTTACGAACCCTGCTTTTCTTTTTCATGAGTTCAAAAAGTATTTGATTAAACCACAAACTTCACTTCTTCATAGCTTGTTTAAGAAAGTTGATATGATAGTATTCGATGAACTTGATTTTTATACTCCAAGGGAAATTTCTTTATTGCTCGCTTTAATAGAAATTCTTGTTGAAACCTGTGACAAGAAACCACAGATAATTGTTTTAACAGCTACACTAGCTAATCCAGATGAGATGTGTACATATCTTAAAGATAAAACTGGCAGGGATTGTATCGTTGTTGAGGGTAAGCCATTCAAAGTTGAAAACAGACTTTATGTAATACTTGGCAAGAACATACAAAGTATTTGGGAAAAGATACGAAGTTTGAGAAATTCTATTGTTAAAAGAGATGTTCCAGAGGATGTTATAAAAGCTTTAGATGATTTTGATTATTTCAAGAAGAATGCAATCAAAGTTTTGCAATTTCTTGAAGCCCTAGGAGTAGAAACTCCTTCAATTTCTGTAAACATATATGAGATTTTGTCTAGGTATATAAATGATGATGGTGTAACACTGGTTTTTACAAGAAGTATTGCAAGAGCAGATGAAATTGCTAAGGCAATGAAAGAAATTGTTGGCAATAAAATTGCTTCGCATCATCATCTAATTTCAAAGAATCTTAGAAAAAATATTGAGGAAAAGGCGAGAAAAGGCGAAATTAAGATTATTGTAAGTCCTAGAACGCTTATGCAAGGAATAGACATAGGAACAATAGTTAGAGTTGTACACATTGGTTTGCCAGAAAATGTTAGAGAATATCTACAAAGAGAAGGCAGAAAAGGAAGACGTAAAGAAATACCATTTACAGAAACAATAGTAATACCATCTTCGCGGTGGGACTGGGAGCTTTTTTCAAAAGGTTTTGAAGCATTTGAAAAGTGGGTTTCACTACCACTAGAAAAGGCTATTATAAACCCTGAAAATAAATACATCAAGTTGTTTAAGGGCTTAGCAAAAATTTTAACGCCTTGGTATAGACAAAATCTTACAGAAGAAGAACATGAATCTCTTGTAAATGTTGGTGTAATTAAGAAGGATGGTTCAATAAATATTCAAAAAGCTCAGTGGATTTGGGAGAGAATAAATTTCTATGAATTTGGCCCTCCATATGGCATTAAAAGATATTTAGAAGTTGAAGAAGGATTTCTCAAACCTATAGAGCCTATAGGGCATTGTGACCTTGTTGAAAGATTTCAAATTGGTTGTATAGATCCTTCAGAGGATGCTATGGTTATTAAAATTAATGGGGGGAGAAACTCAAGGATTGTGAGAAGTGTTGTAGAAAGACCTTTGTCAAAAATAAATATTTTCTCTCATGATGCTCTTGCTGAAGCTTTTGAAGAGTATAAATACATAAAGATGAAGTGGGGAGAAGATATATCTTTTTTAAAAGATATTGCTAGGGGAAAACTCCACAGCTATGTGCTAGCAACAGTATATACTCCTAGAAATGGATTTGGAGAATTAAAGAAAATTCCAAACAGAGTTTTGTGGCATCTAATTTCAAGTAAGCCAAGAATTGTTAAAATTGGTGAGAAATATTATGTAACCTATGACAGAAAGGTTATTTACGTTCCTGTTACTACATTTGGTGAATACAGAGATTATACTTATGGCATGTTATTTGATGTTGATGATAGAGAGGATTCTGTGTTGCTGAGGCTGGGGCTAGCATATCTCATGATAGTTCTTAGAAGAATTTTTGGAATACCTTTTGAAACTATAATGTATAGTGTAGAGAAAATAAGTGAAAAGAAGTTTTTCTCTCTTCACGAGCCAGAATCCGCAGGTATTTTAGAGAAAATGGATTGGAACAATGTTAGAAAGGTTCTTGAGCAGTACAATTCTGATGATCTCGACTTCGTGCTGCTTTCACAACTTGATGAAATAGCTTATAGTGATTTGATCAGCATGGGAATAGACTTCTCAACACTGAAAGAAATCGCCATGAGAATTATTGATTATATCACCTTAAAAGATAGAATAGAGGCTGTATTTAATAATAAAAAAGTTGTTATTCCTAAGCCAAGCAAAGCACTCAAATATATTGCTTTAGAGGCTACATCAATTATCTTAGATGATGAGCCGTTGCCAAAGGTTTTAACAAGCGTAGCATATTTTGATGGTGAAGAAGAAAAAGCTGTTGCTGATTTTTATGTGAAATACCCCTTCACACCACCACCAATATCTCTTAGAGAATTCGAAGAGAAAATTGAAGAAGCAATATACTATTCTGATTTCAGACTTCTGGTATTTGATAAAGAGACTTTAATTAATGAACTAAATACGGCTAATTTGAAGAGGTTGGCTAAAATTGTTAAGGAGAATGCCATTGAGACTAGACAAGAGTTACTTAAACTAGGTTTTAACACACCATCTTTGCTCACAATAATAGATAACATAAATATTGAAGACCCAAAATACAAAGATCTTGCCACAAAGTTATTGAATTCTTATAGAAAGTTTCACGAAGAATATACAAGGGACAAGAAAGGTGTCTCTATGGAAAGCCTTAGAGATTTCACCATGGTAAGATCTAAAATGGTTTATATAACCTATTTAATTGCTTTATCGATAAGTACTTCATAAACTTAAAACTTATAGACTTTGTAAATAAACATATAGTATGTACATAGCCATGGATAGTGGAGCAGGTGAAAAATAGTGAGCAAAGACCTGTTTTTTAAACGTCTTGATAGTTCATCTCCACATGGAATATACTTTTATGATGATAGAATAGGTATGTGGAAATTGTTGAGAAGTGATGGAGGTGCTTTTGAACCTTTCGAAAAAGGTGTGTATGTGATATACTTTGACAACGCTAAGTGCTCTGCATGTAGAAGATATGATGAAATTTGGTACCCATTTGTAGATAAATGGATAAAGGAAAAGGATAAGGGATTTAAATTTGTGATAGTTTTTTGTGATTGGTTTGCACGAGAATGCAGGTCAAGTGCTGCTGCAGAAACTTTTAAGAAATTTGATGTGCATGCATCACCTACAACAATTGTGCTTTATGTTGATAACAACAATACTGTCAAGTATCAAGAAAAATATGAAGGAGTTATGTATGAATTTGAGCTTAAGCTAATTCTTGAAAAATTTGAGGAAAGAGCTTTGAAGGCTATGAAGGGAGAAAAAGTGTCTCCTCCAATATCAAAAGAGAGTGGAAAATCTTTAGAGGATCTTATAATGCAGATATTGAAAGCTTTGACGTTAGGTGAGAAGAAGGATTAGTCTATGTAAAATCCCTTATCAAGTTCTTTCACAGTTTTCAATACAATAGCAGGACAAACTCTTTTTACACCATCGATATTTGCAAGCTCTTTATGTATCTTGGCCATCTCAACTTCATCTCTAGCCCATATAATTGACATTAATGGATGATCGCCTGTTGTAAGCCATAAACCCCTTATATATTCCTTATTTTTAATTACTTCAATTACATTGAATAACTTATCAGGATCAACATCAATTCCAGTAATGGATACAACTCTAAATCCTAGATTGCGAGGATCAACAACTATGGTATATCTCTTAATGATTCTACCCTCTAACTTTTTAACCCTTTTAATAACTGCTACATCACTTAGTCCAAGTTCTTTTGCAAGTTCTGTATATGTTGCTCTAGCATTTTCAGATAATTTTTCAATTAATTTTTTATCTTTCTCATCGAGTTCTTCTGTCAAGAGGCTTCACCTCTTTTATCTTAAATACACCAATTCTCCAGGAGCTCTCACTATCCTCAGGCTCTAAAATTTTATCTAAATCCGCTTCAATACCAACATCTTCAAGAGTATATTTAAAATCTTCTATCCAATCATTAACTCCACAGGTATAGCAGAAATGCCCCTTAAACAAAGCCCACACTTCATTATCATCGCTTTTCAGTATCTCTATGTGGGCTTCTTTACCTCGATAGCTATTATACAATTCAGCTGCTTCACTTACCAAATCTGATATATTTTTAGATTCTTTGCTTATTCTAAATTTATTACTTTGAAACATTTTATTTCAATATTATATTTTTCAGCTAGTTTATAGTCTTTTCCAATTTGACATATTTAGTTTAAAGAAATTATGTAAAATGAGTTTTGATATGTCATAAAATGTTTTATTAACAATATTTTATAATGTTTTTCTGCTACAAGCATTGATGTAACAAAATAAATTAAGTTCTAGGCATTACAACACTAAACAGTATTGATATATTGATATAACTGAAAATGAAAATGCATCTGTGTTAGTCACAGCTACACCTACATGTTTCAATTATTTTTATAAAGGAATCCAATTTCTTTTCAGAAAGTTTCTCTAAAACTATTGGTATATACTCCAGTGGAAACATGTATAAAGAGCCACTAATTTTTATTCCTTTCATATCTTTTACCATTCCCTTAGATCTATATCTTCTGCCCTTTATTGTAACAACAGCTCCATTCATGATCCTATATATCTTCATTTTAACATTTCTTGGAGTATCTCGAGCCACTTGTATCAAGGCATATCCATAGCACTTCAATGTTTTTCAACCTCTTCTAAACACAAATCCTCCCGACAACGCATACTTGCTTCAGTTAAGATATTTGCAGCTACCTTACTTCTTTGTAACATGTTCATTATTCCCCTCAACAAATTTCCACGAACCCTTAAAAGTGTTTTTATATATTCCATCAACTCAACGTTGTTACTATCTTTTAATTTCTTCAACAATTTCTCTATACATTCATCAACATGAATAAGCGCTGTTGTTGAATGTTTCAAGGCACACCATATGCTTTCCCACGACGATCTAATATTAACATTACCACTCTTCATAGCCTCTAGCTTCTCTATCACAAACATTACTTGACCAACAATCTTTCTCTGCTCTCTAAAGCTATCAATAATGTCTCCAAATATCGGTGTCCCAACATTAGAATCAGATTCTATCAGATGCTGCTCAACATGGTTGAGGTGGGCAATAGCATAAATAAATTCTTGTATTAGAGCCTCCTCCCAAACAGCCAAATCTTTTTTCTCCTCAACGACTTTTTGCAATTGTTTTTGCTCAGATTGTGATTCAATTTGCAAACTCATAGTATATACCTACATTTTTATGAAAAAGTTTGCATAAAAAATTTGTTGCTAAGTTAATATATTTAACTGCACTCGACTCTAATAACCACTAAAAATTTGACAATGATCTTAATGCTTATCTTTACTCAATTATATTTCTATTCATGTAATAATACTGATTTTTCATTCACTATATACAGATGGATTTCCTAAATAACAGAACCACGGCTACAACTTATTTGCTGATAATTGTAGCAAGAAAAAATAATAACTGGGTACGTGTTTTGGTTACTCCAAGGTAGATTTAAATGGACATAACCACAATTTTAAGTGCTAAAGGAGGTATTGAAAAGACTATGGGTGATGTTCTTAGGGTTTTATGGTTATATAAGCGTTTGTGGTTAACAGAAATTTGTATGGAGATAGAAGGCATGAATGCAACACTAAAAGAGAATATACCCAGCTACGATGATGTGAGAAGTGCTGTGAAGGAGTTAAGCAATAAAGGATATGTTCAAATGGAAAAAGGCATTAGAGGCTCGTTGCTGCATGTTCGTGGTGTAGAAGACTATCTTGTAACACTCAATGAAAATCCAGAAATTGTTAGTGCCTTGACTGAAGATAAAAAGCTTTCTGAGTATATAAGAATAAAGTATAGCATGTTTAAAGCAACATAGAATACAATGTTTTTGTAAAACCATAGAATATTTTCTTTTAATAAACTTCTATCATTTTGTCATCTCTTTAATAGCCTCTCTTACGATATTTTCAGCATCTTTTACTGAAGCCTCTACCACACCAGTTACATGATCTCTTTTTCCTCCTGCTTTTAGCAAAACCTTCTTAGATATAACCTTAGCAAATTCTCTTGCATCAACATATTTTTCTGCTTCCCTGCCAAGTGATATCTCTATAAACGTTCTATTATTCCTAGGCTGTAAAACAATAAGCACAAGCTTAGGGTCTTTCTCTATAGCCTTTACAATAACACTTTTTAGAAGTTCCTCATCGGGAATTTCTGGCTTCAATATAAATACTTTAAAGTTACCCAAATCTTCACTATTCTTAATTATTTGCTCTATTAACAAACCCTCATACATTATTCTATAAGATCTAAGCATATTTTCTAGCATCTGAACTTGCTTTACTATACTTTCAGCCCTTTTATCAACATTTTCAATACTTGCATCTAGCATGCTAGAAATACTTGAAAGCTTGTTTTCAAGTTGTTTTGCGTAATCCGATAATGCTGTTCCTGCTACAAACTCAAATCTTATTACACCATCAGCTATTTTCTCTACATTTACTATCTTTATTGCCCCCACCTCCATAGTGTTCCTAACATGTGTACCAAAACAAGCTTCTACATCCCAGTTTGGTATTTCAACAACTCTTATCGTTGGTGTCATGGGTACTCCACCTTGGTATAGAACAAATCCATATTTTTTCTCAGCCTCATTTCTATCCATATATTTTACACTAACATTCAATCCCATATCAATAACACTATTTGCAATTTTTTCTATTTCTTCAATTTCTTTTGGTGAAGGCATTTTATAATGAGTTACATCAAGTCTTGCCTTATATTCTGTTTTTTCTGCTCCAGCTTGCCAAACATGATCTCCTAGAACATTTCTCAATGCACCAAGAATTATGTGAGTAGCTGTGTGATGTCTCATTCTTCTGTATCTCACACTCCAATTGATTTCACCTACAACTTCCATACCACTTGTCAATCCTTTAGAATCTTCAACAATGTGTATAACCACATCCCCAACTTTTTTAGTATCAACAACTTTGTATATGCCCTTATCTGTCTTTATGTAACCAATATCACCTAGCTGACCACCACCCTCAGGATAAAAAGCTGTAGCATCTAGAACAACATAGTTTTTATAAACATCTATGACCTTAGCTTTAAACACTCTTTGATAGGGATCCTCATGGAAAAGTTTCCTAGTTGGTGGTAGCTTCTCAGCCCATTCAACAACATCCCTAGGAAGCTTAACTTCTTCAAATTCTCGGACAACCCTTGGTTTGCTGTGACGAGAAGCTACAAGAGAATAGAAGTTGCTTGGAATTTCAATTTTCACTCCATATCTTTTCTCAATTTCTTGAGATACAATATCTGGTGGTAAGCCATGAGAATCATAGAGTTCTACAAGTTCATCTATAGATGGAGTTCTTTTAACATATTTTTCAACAATTGAAGAAGCCTTTGCTATTATTTCTCTAAACTTCTCCTCCTCTATTTGAATAATTTCAATTATTCTATTCTTATACTTAATCATATGCGGATACATATCTCCCCAGTAATGTAATTGCTTAGCAACAAGCTCAGCAAGTGGAATGCCAACACCTAATTTGCTTAATCTTCTAAGGGTTCTTCTAATAACTAGTCTTGCTAAATATCCTTCACCACTATTGGAAGGTACAATACCATCTGCTAACATCAATGCAATGGTTTTTGTATGATCTAGTATTGCATAGACATCAAATACGTTTCTTAGTTGATCCCAAGCATCATTTTTATTAATGCCAAGACTTGTTGAAACAATTTCTAATACCTTGTTAAAATCCTCCTTCTTGGTTAGGTCATAACGTCCTGATGCCTTGACTAAGGCATATAAAATCTCTTTATCTGGTTCTAAAATATTTAATGCTTTATGAAAGTCTTTAACAAGATCTCCATAAACAGCATGAAAAGCTGTTGGAGTTTTTTGCAAAAACCAAGCTATTCTCTCTATGCCATATCCCGTATCAACAATTTTTAAAGGCAATTCCACGTAATTGCCATTCTCATCAACCTTAAACATCATAAACACTAGTGTAGCAAGTTCCAGCCCCCCAACAGCAACCTCAAAACTAGGACCTGCATTTCCTCCACCTTCCCACCAAGACTCTTTAAATGTTATCTCATCCTCAGGTATTCCAAGCTCATCAACAAAGAACTCCTTAGCAAACTCAACTGTTTCATCAACCCAATAAATCTGTTTAGTTGGATAGTTAAATGCATGGTGACCACCCATTATGAAATTTGTTAGATGTCTCCCCATGGTATATCCAACAGCATCAATATCTTCTAGTCTTATACATGGCTGTGCAATTACAAGTGGATTTGCTGGTGGATCCACAATTCCTGATGTGACATGAGGCTGAAAAACAACAATACTTGCAATTGTTAAATATAGATCCTCTCTCCACCTTGCTACAACAGGTCTAGGCTCTACAATTTCATGCCCTCGTTTTTTGAAAAATTCTATGAATAAATTTCTTGCTTCTCTGTAACTCAAAGTTCTTTTAGTCTTTATATCGAAGAATGTATAATCTGTACAGGGTGCATCTCCGCAGTTGTCTCTATCTACTACGCTCCAAAAGTCAACCTTGCAATACTTACATTGCCTCCTTCTATATCCTCTTTCATTAAACATTTTAGTGACATAAATAGATGGATTTATAGGCTTTACCATAAATGCTTCATCAACTAAACATTATTGTCATAAATAAAACACATTGTTAAATTTTATATGACTCTACTTCGTAATTAATTTCTTGTTTTAGCCAAAGAGCGCTGATAAACCCTCAGCCAACTGCTCCTCAGAAACACCCTCCTTCTTCTCCTCCTTCTCCTCAACCTTCTGAGGCTGCTGAGCCTGCTGAGCAGCTGCAGATTGTGTAGCCTGTACTGTTACAGGTGCTACTGGCATGGCAAATGAGGATTTTAGCACATCATCTATGTTTATCTCCTTTACTGCAGCAACAAGTGCTTTGAGTCTTATATCATCTATTGCTATACCTGCTGCCTCTAAAACTCTTTTGATATTATCTTCTGAAATATCTTTTTTTGCTGCATGAAGCAGGAGGACTGCATATATGTACTCCATTTCAAGCACCTCTTAATTACATCTCAGCTTATTATAGTGACCCGCTCTTATAAGTTATTATTAAGCTTTCAAAGAATTTTTATTTATTGTAATTAAGTATCCTAGAAAATTGTTTTTGGCATAACCATAGATTTAATACCTAGCTGCTCCTCAACAATGGATGCAAACTTTTCTGCATATGAGCTTCGAGAAGCATCTACTATTAAAAGATGTGGTTTTGATTCATCAACATAATAGATAATATCATTAAAATCTGCATGCCCACTTATTCCAACAATCCACGTGTTACTGGAATTTAGTCTATATATTGTTTTTGCGAATCTTCCTGTTAAAATTATGTGGAAAGAGGTATTTCTGTAGTTTTTTGCAGATGAAATATGGTTTACCTCTATGAACCACCCAGTTTTTCTAACTTCCTCAGATTCTCTGGATCCTGATGGAAAAACATCTTGAATTCTATATCCATACCTTTCCAAAACCCTATGAACTTTCCAATGCGAATGTGATAAAAGAAATGGTGCGTCAATACCATATTCACGAAGCTTCATCATAACTTCGTGGGCTTTTCCATAGTATGCATACATAGATATAGAGCCCTGACTAAGCAATTTTTTAACAAGCTCTACAAATTTTTGCCATATAATATCTTCCCCTTCCCTAACATATATTGGATCACCATAAGTAGCATCTATAATAAGTACATGAGGCTCCTTTATAATCACTGTTTTGCTTCCAGGATTCTTGAAGTCTCCCGTATAAGCAAGTAATATACCCTCTTTCTCAACACTCACCTGTGCCGAACCTGGTATGTGATCAGAATAATAGAGCCTTATTCTAATGTTTTCAAATTCTAAAAGCTGATCATAGTTAAGTGGTAGTTTCTTAATCTTTGGAATAGAATAGCCGAGAACATCCAGAAGATCAAGCGTTATTGGAGTTCCTGAAATATGTTTACACAGTAATAAGCTTTTGCTTAAATTTACTGTGTGATCACTATGAACGTGAGTTACAAATCTTATGAAGCAACCATTTGAGTGACCATCTATACAAATCTTATTGAAAAATACTATAGCTCCACTAGCATCTATAGCAACATTTTCTAGCATTACAAGAAACCTGCTGTTAGTTTCTTATAATAATCTTATACATTGAAAGTCTATAAAACCTTATCTGCTTCTCCATATTCACCAGAATTTTCATCGCCTATATCAATATCATTCCATGAGATAGGTGGATTGCCATATCTTATAATAGGCTTATCTAATTTTGATAAGAGCACTACCCTGCTTGGAATGCTTTCAGAAACAACATTATAACCTATTTTACTTCCCAAGAGCTTTGCAATTTCTTTAACTTCATTATGAGATGGCATTGCATTACGTGAAAGTCTCGTTATAGAAGCTCCTATGTGCATATATGCCTTAACTTCTACAAAAGTTGGTTGTGCAATGTTTAAAAGCTTGGCCCATGCCTCTACAGCTTTCTCATTCATATTAAAACCTCTTACAACTGTTATTCTCACAACTGTTGGTGATGTGAAACTAGGTAAAAGTTCAAGTGTTTCTAAAGTTTTTTTCCAAAGATTTTTAGATATTGGATTATTGAAATAAGCATAGCTTTCAGAATCATAAGACTCTAAAGAAACATAAAGCTGTGTGGGCTCTTCATCCAAATTCGCTAGAACATCAGGTCTAATACCCCTCGTAACAAGAAACGTTGTTAAACCCTTCTTGTGAAACTCCTTTATTAACTCCCCTAAACGTGGATATAGTGTTGGTTCGCCAGTTAAGCTTATAGCTACATGCTTTGGATTAAGAGATTCCTCAAACATTTTCTTATCAACACCAGGGTATTTTCTATATCCACTTACTGTTCTTCTATGTTCCTTTACAGCCATTTCAACTAAAAACCGAGGATCATCCACATTCTCAGGAAACTTAAACCATATTTCATCCCATTGATCCTTAGATCGATAACGCCAGCAATGAAGACAATAATTCCAGCACCAAAGAACAGATGGCGAGAATTGTATGCACCTATGAGATTCTATTCCATAGAATTTAGCCTTGTAGCAAAATGCTTTTTCTGTTAGAGCTTTATGAACCCAGTAACACTTCTTTACAGCGCTATGCGCACCTATAATATGATATTTTTGTTTTCTAAGCACATTTAGGGCTTCTGAAAGTGGATTTAAAGTCCTATAACTTGCTTTCATTCTTGGATTCACTTTAATAATTAATACTTAAGTTACTTTAAATCCCAATGTGCTCTATACTATAGCGTTTTAGAAAATCTCATCTTCATTATTATACGATAATTGTTTATAAGGTCTTAATATTGTATAGTATTATTAGAGGTATAATAAGCGTTTATAGGTGCTATAATGACTGTAAGAGCTGTGGTGATATATCATGGTGATTGTGATGGTGTTATTTCAGCAGGTCTGTATATAAGGCATTTTCTACTTGACTATGTGCCAAACAATATTATGCTGAAATTTTCGCATCCCTGGCGTTTAAATGAAGATTTAGAAAAATCAATTAAAAATTTGAATACAATAGAAATTCTCATACTACTCGACTTAGCCATAGGGGTAAATATTGCTAATAAGCTTAGAGAAATTGTGAAAAGAAATCCAAGCATAAATATTGTTATCGTGGATCACCACTTATCATCTACATCAGTGTTGAAAGAACTTCAAGAACTTAGCCCAAGAATTAAGGTGTTGTGGAATAAGGTTCAGTCAACGCCAGAGGTTCTAGCAATAAATGTAATAAGAAATCTAAATGAATTCGAGCAGGTTTTAATCAAAGTAGCAAATGTTTGTGAAGGTGGTTCTACAAATGAGCAGCATGTTCGTGAAATTGCTGATAAGATAAAGCTTGTTTTAGCAGTTGAACCAACTAATGAGCAGTTAATTAGGGGTGCTGTTGAGGCTATTGTAAAAGGAATTGAATTCTGGAATTCCAGAGAATTCAATGAGAAGTACTCTAAAGCTAAGTGGCTTTTACATACTCTTTTAAAGAGGATTGAGGAAAGGGTAGAAAATGTGTGTAATTGGAATATAGCCATCTTTCGTGCAGCAGAATCGATTATATATGCAGGTCTTTTTGGAATAGCTTCATCTGAATTCATTAAGAAAATTAGACAAAATATGTTGATAATAAGAGAAGAAAGAGAGAAAATAGTATTAACTGTTCGTACAACAAACGATCAGGCGCTAGAATTTTGCAAACTTTTTTCATCAAAGTATGCTAATATAGCTCATATTACTTATGGAGGACATAAAGAGGCTGCTTCCATGACTATAAAAATTGATAAATCCTTAGATGACTTTGCTACAATAGTTAAAAACTTCATCAGGGAAAAGTTTTGTTGATGTAAATGAGTAAGTGCATAAGTATTGATCCAAAAGATTCATGTCTAGAGACAATCATAAAATTGAATAATGCTAAGAGCAGAAATGTTATAATTATTGTTGGGGAAATGAATATAGAATATGTTGGAAGAGCTTCATCTTATGCACCATCTGGAACAAGATTGCTTATTGCAAAACCTGATGGTAGTCTAATTATACATGAAGCTTCAAAAGTTGAGCCATTAAATTGGCAACCCCCAAAATCACAAATACACTTTGAATGTCGAGATAATAAAATATTCGTGAAATCGAGTAGAAAAATACCGCCAGAAGATGTATTTATTGAAATTAACAATGTATATCTAATATCAATTTGCCAACTTGTTACAACAAAACTTGTTGTAATTGGAAGAGAAAGTGATATTGTTAAAATGATAGTTTCAAACCCTGGTATTATTGAGCCAGATGCTAAAGTGGTAGGAACAGATATTGCGACAACGTATGGAAAAATAGATATTTTGCTTAGGAAAGAGAATGGAACATTAATTGTAGTAGAGGTAAAGAATGAAAAAGCAGGAATTTCTGCAGCTCTTCAGCTAAAAAGATATGTTGATTTTTATAGAGAAAAAGGCTTAGAAGCTAAGGGAATACTTATAGCCCCTTCAATAACTTCTGAGGCACTTAATTTCCTAATAAGAGAAAATATAATATTCATAGATTTAAATAGAATGCTTCAATTGGTTAACATAAACAATGTGAAAAAGCTCGATAAATATATTAAGGGTAGTTAAATAATTTAGAAAGAGGTTGTGTTGATAATGTCATTTAATAGTTATGTTCATATAGAGGGAATTCCTTCACTATTTAAAGACACAATTAGAATAAAAGAATTTAGAGAAGATAAACAAAATAAATGTATTGAGATATTACATGAGCTAGTGCCAGATTTTTTAGACCAGTATAGCAATGTCCATGGTTCAGCACTAGCTTTGTTATCAATTCTAGCTGCAGAAAATGTTGCTAAAACCCAAATATCTGACGATGAGTATTTAGTAGCTATTTCTCATACAATTAACTTTATCTCACAACCAGAAACTTTTGGTGATTTAGAGATAAAATCTTGTGTTATTGGCAAAAGTGATAGAATTATACATGTTCAAACAACTATAGCGTGCAATGACAAAGAACTTGCGAATGCATTAACAGTGTTCATTACAGAGAAAAGTGTGTAACAATGAATATTGTTTTAATAGGTTTTGAAAGTTTTGGTGTAAGATCTCAGGCAACATTTATTCAAACAAAACATGCAAATATTTTCATAGATCCATCAGCAGCACTAGCTCCTAAACGATATGGTTTACCACCACATAAATTAGAGGTTAAGAAACTTATAGAGACCTTTAACAAAATAGAGAATTTTCTAAGAGATTCCGAATATATCATAGTTACACATTATCATTATGATCATCACGATCCTGGAAAATTTTTAGATCCAACGTTTTTCAAAGGGAAAACAATATTGATAAAAGATTTTGAAAAGAACATAAACTTTTCACAAAAATTACGAGCACAACGTTTCATAAGTATAATCAAAAATTTTGCAAAAAACATTGTAATATGTGATCAAAAAATAATTGAAATGGGAACAAACAAAATAGTATTTAGCAAACCCCTACCACATGGTATTAATACAAGACTTGGCTATGTAATTTCGGTGTGTATCAAAGATGAATATGAATTTCTCTTTACATCAGATATAGAAGGTGGTACTAATGAAGAACATTCTTATATATACGATTTCTGTAAACCTTATGTAGCTATAGTAGATGGTCCACCAACATATTTAATGGGGTATGCATTTTCAGAAAAAGATTTACATCATTCGCTAAACTTTCTCAAAACATTCATAGATAAGAATAGCAATGTTTTAAAGTATCTTATTCTTGATCACCATGCATTTCGCGATGAGAATTACGCATCTCTAGTTCAAAATATAAGAAACTCACACATCATTATAGAAACAGCTGCTGAGTTTATGGGCTTTGAACCAAAACCTCTTGAAGCTTTAAGAAAAGGTTTATACATGGTAGATAATGAAAGTGGCTTAGATTTGTTACATGATGTAGTGAAACATGGGGTGGAGCCAGATGAGTAACACTATTAGTTTAATCATCTTTAGTGATGCTCATGGGAAATTAGAGTATGTAAAAAAGATATTGAGCAGTGTTAAAGAAAATGTTGATGCAATTGTTTTTTGTGGCGATATTGCACCATATCGACAACACATTAGCACGTTACAATACATAACCATGTTCTTGAGCTATGTAAGCAGCTTTAAAGTGACAAAAGTTATTGCTGTGCCAGGAAATGTTGATTATTTAGAGCACTATATTGAGGCTAGTAAAAAGAGTGATATGTTTATAAATATTCATGAAAACATCTATGTGTACAAAGAGTATCTTTTTGCTGGATTTGGAGGTTCAAATATAACTCCTTTCAATACTATTCTCGAGACCCCAGATGAAATTATAGAGCAAAAACTTGAAGCTTCTCTACAAAGAGCTAAGAACTTAAACAAGAATCTAAATAAACTTATCCTAGTTACTCATACTCCACCATACAACACAAAATGTGATCTCGCCTATAATGGACAACACATAGGCTCTACTGCAGTAAGGAAAATCATTGAGAAATATAAACCCATAGTTGCTATATCTGGTCATGTTCACGAATCTCGATGTATAGATAAAATTGAAGAAACTGTAATAGTTAATCCTGGACCTTTGTCAAGGGGATTCTATGCTATGATCAAAATTAATGATAATGTAAAAGCTGAGCTTAAGCAAGTTTATTAGCAATTAGGTTTCTAATGATATTTGCTTTTTCTGAATCCAGCTCCTCTATACTTTCAATATACTCATTTATTTTGTCTAGAGGTACTACAACGACATTATCCTCTGTTACATCTAAAAACACATCATCTAGAATATAAAATGATTCATTGTCATCTCCAGAGCCTATAAAGTGGAACATTACCACATTAGGAGTGTTATCAAGAATTAATTGTAAGAGACAAGCACAGCAATTATTTAACGAGATTATATTGAATGGTTTTTCTGGTTCTAGATAATCTGTGCAATAGCTTGGGGTTGAACATGTAGGACACTGCATGTAAATATCTTCACTCTTTTTATATAATTCCTCTACTATGTTGCTCCATTTCACCATTAATCTTACCCACTTCCATAATTTTCTAATGATACCTTACCCAAAAGCGTGTCTATATTTTCTTCATTTATCATGAAAAACTGTTTAAGAAGTTTTATCACAATTTTTCTCATATCCTCTATGAGTTTAACTTTCTTAACACCCAATATATTTGCACATTGTTCCCAGGATAAGCCTTGCAATGTTTTCAGAATGATTAACTTTTCTTCTAATGGTTCTAATATTCTACATTTATCTGAGGATTTCCAATAACTCTTTATCAGAGTTGTTATAACATCGCAACAAGTTTCATAGGTCATATACCCTTCTACATAGCTTAATAATCTATCTAATTGAATTTTTGATAAAGTTGGTTTTTTGCAATCATCCTCTTGCCTTTTAAATGCTTTTAGTAGTTGTAATGCTACATCAATTTCTAAATCTCTGTAAGTATCATGTAAACTATCAATTATTTTCTCAACAAATTCATTATAAAGGATGTTAACAATTTTTCGCCACTTATCATTTAAAGGCTTCAAAACAAGTACTGTATATTCCGCACTAACAGGATTTCTATCAGGTGAAATGTGTAAAGGTATGAAACCATTCTTTATCCAAAAACGTAATAACTCATCCGTTGCTCCAAAACCACTTCCTATCCAGTCATATCCTCTTTCAATAGATTCCTTAACAAGCTCATTTAGAAGATAGGATCCTATTCCCCTACCCTGTACATTAGGATGAACAGCTATTCGAACAATTCTCCATCCCTTACCAGCTGCAATATCTCTAAGCCTACCATGTTTCAGCAACCTATCGGGTATTATATTACCTGCTATTTTACCACCTCTAAGTAGAGAATCTATGTATTCATTAGGTATTGGACCTTCTTCAGCTAGTTGCGCAGCTGCAACTATTTTACCATTTTCGAGAGCCAATGCTCTTATACTGTGATGAGGTGCATCAGCCATCATTGCAAGATCGTCAGGCTCGTTTCTGTAATGAGCCAAAACGTAGATTCCAAAAAGACTTTTCAGAATCTTCTCATTTTCTAAGCTGAATAGAGTTTCAGGCTGCATTTTTAAATAAATGAATTTTTTCTCTTCAATTAATTTCAAGTCCTCATCTGTTAACTCCTCTGGTTCAGCATCAAGCAATAGTGTTCTAAACTGCCATTTTTCAGCAGGATCATCAATGGCGTATCTTATAGGCTCTTCCATTTCAAGTATTAAGAGATTTGTTGATTTATCTTCTTTAATTCTTTTTAGAAACCTCACTGAAAATCCTCTACCAGCACCTTCATAACCATGTATCGTTGTGGCAAAGATTGTTCTTCTGAATTTACTCCATATATTATGGAGAAGTGGAACAGGTATTCCTGCAGCTTCATCAACAACAGCAATATCCACATCAAGTTTTGGTATGATTGCCGGTTCCCAATACTCAATACTAAATCTGTCACCTCTAATCTCATACACCATATCATTATTTTCAAGTTTTTTGTATTCTAGTCCTATAGATTCAAGAGATTTCATAGCTAGTTGCATCAATGACTGAACATTAGTTAGAGAAGGAGCTGTTACTGCTATCCTAACTTTGTTTTTAAACTCCAATAAGGCTTTGATAAGACCTGCTAATGCAATTCCAATTGCACATGACTTCCCCCTACCCCTATCAGCAATAAATATTGCAGTTATTCTTTTAAAAGGCTTTTTTGGAAGGTCAATGAAATTCTCTAGAAGATGAATAGCTTCAACCTGGTCTTGAGTTAATGCAAGTTTATATAATTCAACTGGGAATCGCGTCTCGTTAGGTATTTTCAATTCTTTTCTTTCATAACCCTTAACATATACTTTATCCGCCTTTAAAACTTCGTTGAAATCGGTATCATAAATAAAAACGCCATTACTATTCATAGTAACATCTTTAAACCACTTAACAAACACCTTTCTAGGCTCTGGATGCTGTGGAACAGTTAATGACATCTGAAATAGGTTTTTTCTTTCATGCCACTCACTCCATTTAGGAACCAATAGAACTATTACACCACCTCCTTCAACTATGCCAACAAGTCTTCCAATATCCAAAGGTCTCAAGCTATTTACTAAGTCCATAATAAGAGTTTGATATGTTGTTCCCAAATATTTATCAGAATTTTCATATACTGAAAACTCTAGTTTAGCATTTATCTTCTTTTTCTTTATATAACTCATAACTAAAGATTTTACTATACTCTTTCTAGTATTTGCATCGTCAAATTCATCATGGTAAGTATATAAAATTTTAACATGTTCTCTATATTGTAAAAGTTTTCTCAAAAAATTTATAAGAATATCTGATAAGATTATGGATTGCTTTTTGCTATCATCACCTGCTAGTATTAATACTAATCTGTGCCGATTTTTAATGGCCTTATCTAGCTCATCTAGAAACAATCTTCTGAATTGTCTATATTTTTCATTTTTAATGAAATATGCAATTTCCTTCTTTCTAATCACTATTGCCACCTTGCATTGTTGATGAATATATCAAAAAAATGTTATGGGTATTTATTTACCTTGCTTATAGACAAAACATTGATTTTATTGATTTTTATAAAAGATAGAATGTCGAGTTCTTTACATATACATTATTTTTCTAGTCAGCTCTTCTTGAATCTTTTCATATGCATCAAGTCTGTCTTTTGTAAGACTTGGCTTTACATACTCCATGGCTTTTATAAAGTACTTGAATGATATTGGTCTTGGACTTAGATCCTCTCTTAATGCAAGCATTACAGCCTCTCTTATTAATGCTTCCAAATCTGCACCACTATAACCTTCAGTTCTTTTTGCAAGCTCGATTAAATCTACATCTTCAGCTAATGGTATTTTTCTTGTGTGAATCTTTAAAATTTCGTATCTTGCTTTAAGGTCTGGTGGAGGTACAAATATTATTCTATCAAATCTTCCTGGTCTTAGCAATGCAGGATCTAGAAGATCTGGTCTATTTGTTGCACCAATTACAACTACACCTCTCAAAGCTTCAATGCCATCCATTTCTGTAAGTAATTGATTAACAATTCTATCTGTAACCCCTGATACATCATGCCCTCTTACAGGTGCTATTGCATCTATCTCATCGAAGAATATTATTGCTGGTGCAGCTCTTCTAGCTCTCCTAAAGATTTCTCTTATAGCTTTCTCAGATTCGCCAACCCATTTACTAAGAACTTCAGGACCTTTAACTGCAATGAAATTAGCGCCACTTTCTGTTGCAGCTGCTTTTGCAAGAAGTGTTTTTCCACAGCCTGGAGGGCCGTAGAGAAGAATGCCCTTAGGAGGTCTTATACCCATTTGCTCAAATATTTGGGGATATTTAATTGGCCATTCAACTGCTTCTCGCAGTTGCTGTTTCACCAAATCTAAACCTCCAATATCATCCCAGTGAACCTCTGGAACCTCAATTAAAACTTCTCTCATAAGAGACGGTGCAATATTCTTCATAGCTTTGTAGAAATCTGACATTGTAACCTTTAGCTTCTGAAGCAGTTCAGATGGAATTGGTTTATCAAGATCTATTGCATGCTCCTTTAGAAAACGTCTAAGAGCATTCATAGCAGCTTCCTTAACAAGTGCAGCCAGATCTGCACCTGTATAGCCATATGTCATCTCAGCTAATTTATCAAGGTCAACATCTTCAGCAAGTGGAACATTGCGTGTATGTACTGCAAGAATTTCTCTTCTTGCTTTTTTATCTGGTGGGGGAACTTCTATTTCTCTATCAAATCTTCCTGGCCTTCTTAACGCAGGATCTACTGCATCTGGTCTATTTGTTGCACCAATAACTATAACCTTTCCTCTTTCTTCTAGACCATCCATCAATGCTAAAAGCTGTGCAACAACTCTTTTCTCTACTTCGCCAACAACCTCTTCTCTTTTTGGCGCTATTGCATCTATCTCATCAATAAATATTATTGCTGGAGCATTCTTCTTAGCTTCTTCAAATATTTGTCTAAGTCTTTGCTCAGACTCGCCATAGTATTTAGACATTATTTCAGGTCCATTAATTGCTAGAAAGTAAGCACCAGTTTCATTTGCTAATGCCTTTGCAAGAAGGGTCTTTCCAACACCTGGAGGGCCGTAGAGAAGAATGCCCTTAGGAGGTTCTATGCCAAGTCTTTCAAACAACTCTGGATGTTTCAATGGCAATTCAACAATCTCCCTAATCTTCTCCTTGACCTCCTCTAAATCTCCAATGTCCTCCCACGTTACTCTAGGAACACCTGCAGGAGCACCTTTCACAGGCTCTGGTCTTATAACAATCTCCGTAGATTCAGTAACATAAACTATTTGAGAAGGGGTTGTAGAAACAACCCTCAATCTAATGGGATTTCCAAAGTAGCCAAAATAAGATAAAACTACTATGTCCCCCCTAATCAACGG
The DNA here is from genome assembly GCF_030186535.1 of Ignisphaera cupida. Lineage (NCBI taxonomy): Archaea > Thermoproteati > Thermoproteota > Thermoprotei > Desulfurococcales > Desulfurococcaceae > Ignisphaera > Ignisphaera cupida. The sequence goes on from NZ_JASNVW010000001.1 coordinate 610,641, forward strand.
CTTTTGAAGAAGTTCTCTCTTCAAGTATTGAGCCAAGTTACGAGCGTAGTACTCTCTATATCTAGGATCGTAATCAGCACCTAGAAAATCACTTTCATCAAATGCTAAAATAACTCTTTGTGCCGGAACTGCATAAGCCTTTCTAACAAAAACCACATCACCCACACTTACACCAAGTGTTTCCCTCATGAACCCATCTATTCTTATTATTTCATAGCCCTCATCCTCGGGATAGGCGGGCCATGCCTGCGCAACCGAAGCCCCCTTATTGCTTCTAACCTCAATATAGTCGCCAACTTCAAGTTCAAGCTCTTTAAATACTTTCCTAGGCACTCTAGCAATTTTTTTACCAACATCGCGTTGCTTAGCAGACTCAACTCTTAATGCAATTTCCTTGTTGCCTGACATGAAAAACACTCTTAGCAACATTGCTTTAAAGCTTTAAAAGCATTAAAAGCTTTTTTGTTATTAATAATAGAAAGTTAAATAAAAAAGACTGTGTTTTAAAATTAGTAAAACTACATTAGCTCTTGTATTTTAGAGCTGCTTGTGCAGCTGCTAACCTAGCCACGGGCACTCTAAATGGCGATGCACTAACATAGTCTAAGCCAATCTTGTGAAGGAACATTATCGATGCTGGATCACCACCATGCTCTCCACAAATCCCTATTTCTATCTTTGGATTGCTTGCTCTAGCCATTTTTACTGCCATCTCAATTAATTTTCCAACACCCTTAACGTCTAGTGTTTCAAATGGGTTTGCCGGTACTATTTTCTCTTGTAGGTATAGAGGTAGGAACTTGTTCTCAGCATCATCTCTACTAAAGCTGAATGTTGCTTGTGTTAAGTCATTTGTTCCAAAGCTTATGAAATCAACTTCCTTAGCTATTTCATCCATTGTTAAACATGCTCTAACAGTTTCAACCATAGTTCCTATTTTAACGTCTAATTCAACACCATACTTCTTCTTAACATCTTCTAATGCTGGCAAAATTGCTTTCTGCTTCACATATCTAATCTCATTGACTTCAGCTACTTGTGGAATCATTATTTCGATTACTGGCTTATATCCCTCTTTCTTAAGCTCAGCAGCAGCTTCTAGTATAGCTGTTGATAGGTAGTAGTAGAACTCTGGATATGTCACACCTACTCTAACACCTCTATGACCCAGCATCGGATTTGCTTCCTGCAAAACTGTAACTCTCTTGTATAGCCACTCTTTCTCTTTGATAACATTTTCTGGTGCATTCTTCATTCTAAGCTCATAAATTTCTCTCAAAACCTCCTCAGGCTTTGGCAAGAACTCGTGAAGTGGCGGATCAATTAATCTAACTATTACAGGCTTTCCATCCATTATCTTGAATATCTCTTTGAAGTCCTGCTTTATCATTTCAGCTAAAGGCTTTAGATGCTTCACCCTCTCCTCTGTGTTCTCAGCCAATATAACTTTTCTTAGCAACTCTAATCTCTCAGGCTTTCTAAACATTCTCTCTATTCTCAGCAAACCAATACCTTCAGCACCAAACTTCAAAGCCATTTCTGCATCTGCAGGCACATCAGCATTTGCTCTTACACCAAGCTTTCTAATCTCATCAGCCCATGCAAGAATTTCTGCAAGCTCTGGTATTAACCCAGCTTCAACAGTTGGTACAACACCTAGATAAACATTACCTGTGTTGCCATCAATTGTGACCCAGTCGCCCTCTTTAACAACAATGTTACCAACTCTGAAGTACTTCTCCTCTTCGTGTACATCAAGAGCTTCTGCACCAACAACAGCTGTTTTGCCTATAGCTCTTGCCACAACTGCTGCATGACTTGTCATACCACCTCTGCTTGTCAATATTCCAACCGCTGCATAGAATCCGTGAACATCATCAGGCTTAGTCTCTGTTCTAACTAGTATTACCCTCTTACCCTCTCTCGCCCATCTCACAGCATCATCAGGATGGAACACCACCTGACCACTTACTGCTCCAGGCGAGGCTGGAAGTCCTTTTGCTATTGGTGTTGCCTTAGCTTTTGGATCGATTCTTGGGTAGAGCAATTGAATAACATGTTCTGGACTTACCTTTAGTATTGCCTCCTCCTTTGTCAATATACCCTCTTTAACCATGTCAACAACTGTTTTAACTCTTGCAAGAGGAGTCATCTTTGCATCTCTGCACTGTAGGAAGTATAGCTTACCTCTTTCAACAGTAAACTCTATATCCTGTACATCCTTATTCACTTTCTCTAAAAGCTTTGAAGCTCTGTAAAGCTCCTCATAAAGCTGTGGACTTATCCTCTTTAGCTCTGATACTGGATATGGAGTTCTTATACCAGCAACAACATCCTCTCCCTGTGCATTAGGTAGAAACTCACCATACAAAACATCCTCTCCAGTTGCAACATCTCTACTAAACACAACACCAGTTCCACTGTCCCATCCCATGTTTCCAAATACCATTGTAACTACATTAACAGCTGTACAATGTGCAATATCTGGTGTTACCTTATTCATTATTCTATAGAATATTGCTCTTGGATTCATCCAAGATCTAAACACAGCTTTAATTGCAAGCTCTAGCTGTTTCCAAGGGTCTTGCGGAAACTCTCCCCAGTTCTTCTTAACAACCTCTTTATACTTTTCAACAAGTTCTTTCAAATACTCTACAGATCTTTGCCACAATCTTGGAGCTATGTCTCTAGGTGGTTGAGCATCGAGTCTAGGTGTGTAAAGAGGTATCTTCTCTCTAATTTTCTGTAGTTCATCAGCAAACTTCTCTTCAGCTTCCTTCTTGAATTTTTCATTAAGCTCCTCAAAAACACTGTTAAACTGTTTTTCATCAATGCCCAACACTATTTTTCCAAACATGTTTATGAATCTTCTATAAGCATCATAAGCAAACCACTCATTATCTGCAAGTTTTGCTAATCCTACAACTACTTGATCATTTAGACCTAGGTTCAAAACAGTATCCATCATGCCAGGCATTGAAATTGGTGCTCCACTTCTCACTGAAACTAGTAATGGGTTATTTGGATCACCAAATTTCTTGCCAGTTTTCTTCTCTAAAATCCTCATGTTTTCTACAACTTGTTCCCATAAACCTTGAGGAAGCTGCAGAGAATCTATTATGCTCCATACTTTTTCAATAAGCCTATCTCTAATCTCTGGTGGTGGATTCTTCGATAATTCAGCCTCTATAGAATCAATTTCAGCTTTTCTAGGTGCATAGAAGTCTACGCAGGTGTCTGTAGTTATTATGAATCCTGGTGGTACTGGAAGTCCAAGCTTGGACATCTGTATTAAGCTTACTCCCTTACCACCAAACAACTTCTTATTATGCTCATCTGCTTCTTCAAACTGATAGACATATTTCTTCACTGTTGCTGACATTACATCTACACCTTTTTTGAACACTCATGGACAAGCTAAAAATATGTGATCTAGTTTATAAATGCTACTCACTATATTTGTGTAAAGTTAATGTAAATATAATAAACAGGTAAAGGCTAGTACCTAAAGTGATTCAAGCATAATAATAGTTTAGGCATTCAACTAAATAAGAAATTCATGTGCAAAGGGTGTATGGAATTGAGTAGATATATTGGAAAGAAATCATTTATAGATCCTTCAGTAATTATAGGTGTCAACACGTTTATATATGGCCCATCAAGGATAGGCAATGAAACAATTATTGATACAGATGTGGTAATTGGGTATCCAACAAGGAAAAAGCTATTTGAATCTAGATATACTAAACAAAGCCATGGCATTTTTGAATTGGACGAGATTTTTGATGAGTTAAGTGAAGGTAGTGTGATAGGAGGGCATTGCATTATTAGACGTGGAACAATAATATATGAAAGAACTGTAATAGGGGACTACACTGAAACAGGTCATAACGTTCTCATAAGAGAAGATACAAAAATTGGTGAAAAATGTAGAATAGGCTCATATACAATAATAGATGGTATGGTCACTATTGGTAGTAACACAGTCATACAGTCAAATACATATATACCCCCTAAGACAGTCATAGGATCTCAAGTATTTATAGCACCTAGAGTTGTGTTTACAAATGATAGATATCCACCAAGCAAAAGATTGATAGAGACTATTGTAGAGGATGATGTTGTTATAGGTGCTAATAGCACTATTATTGCAGGTATAAAAATTGGAAAAGGTGCTGTAATAGCAGCAGGTTCAGTAGTAACTAAAAGTGTTGAACCCTACACAGTTGTTGCTGGGGTTCCTGCCAAACCAATAATGAGTAGAGAAGAATATGAAAAGAGGAAAAAGAATTACGAAAACCTTGTAAATCTATTTCCATGGAAATAATCTATTCATTTAGCACCGCATACTTTTATAATCTAGATTAATATTAATTATCTCTAGGATGTAGTCAGCGTTAACTAGCCTTAGTTATAATTGGGTTGAAGAATGGGAAAGAATAAGTCGCTACTAGACTTCATTTCAAAAAAGAGTAGTTTAGATACTTCTAAAAAAGACAAAGCCTATGACACACCCTCAAACAGCTCTGATTCTTTTCAGGGAACAAACAACAAATTTGAGTCACAATCACAAGCTGAAACTATTCACAAAGAGTTGCAAGAACGAAGAAGTGATGAATACATTAGTAAAGACGAGTCTCAAAAAGTTTTAGGTACTTCAATATTGAATATTGTTATTCCAAGTAATATTAATATCAATGAGCCTATTAAAAAGACATTCTTTAAGAGAAGACTATTTGTTGACACTATTTCTTCTGCATATTTGCTTCAAGTTGATTATGATGGTGATGCTAAAAAAGCACTGCTTATATTCTATGATCCACAATCACACAAGTTAATGTTTCTTTACGACAAAACTGGTCATAAACCATATTTCTTAACTGATATAAGCATAGACAAATTCAATGACAAAAACAATCCCATTATCAAGAAAATTATTTCTCACCCTTCCTTTGATCATGTTGAAGTTGTTGATAAAATTGATCTTCTATACAATGTGAAGAGAACCCTAACAAAAGTTGTTACAAAGGACCCCCTAGCGGTAAGAACTCTAAGGGAAAGAGTTGCAAAAGCGTGGGAAGCTGATATACGCTATCACATCAATTACATCTACGATAACCTCCTAGTACCTGGTTTTCCCTATTCCATAACTGGAGCAGAGTTTAAGGAACTTAGCACTATAGATAATGAATCAATAATCGAAAATCTTAAAAAAGATTTAGGAATAGATGATGAAGAGTTAATGGATGTTGCAATACATTTTCTAAAGCTTTTTGAAGTTAAATGGTTTTCGCCTAGAAGACTGGCTATAGATATAGAGGTTTATACACCATTTGAAGGAAGAATCCCTTCCCCTGAAGCAGTGGAATACCCTATAATGTCAATTGCTGTTGCTTCTAATGATGGTCTTAAAAAAGTTTTTGTTCTCTACAGAGAGAATTTAAAAGCAATTACAGATATTCCTAATGACATCGAAATTGAAATTTATGATAGCGAAAGAAACATGATTTCAGACTTCATATATCTAATTCAGGACTATCCAATTATTTTAACATTTAATGGTGACAACTTCGATTTTAGATACCTCTTTGCTAGGGCAATAAAACTTGATATTGATAAAGAGTTGCTAGGAATAGAAATAAGAAAAGTGGTTAAAGGCAGTAAAACAGAGTTTGAAGCAAAATTAAGAACATCACTTCACATTGACTTGTATAAGTTCTTCAGCAATAAAGCTATTCAAACCTATGCATTTGAAGCACGATACAAAGAAGCAAACTTAGACTCTATTGCTCAGGCATTACTTGGGGTAGGGAAGGTGCAATTGGATGAGGATTTAAGTAAGGTTAGTCTTGGTGATTTAGTTAGGTATAACTTCAGAGATGCACAAATAACATTAGAGCTAACAACATTTTCAAATGAGCTTGTGTGGAAGCTCATATTATTGCTCATGCGTATAAGTAAACTTGGATTAGAGGATTTAGTTCGTTCAACAGTTTCCATCTGGATAAAAAACTTGTTTTACTGGGAGCATAGAAGAAGAGGATACTTAATACCAAGAAAAGACGATATTCTTAGGCTGAAGAGTAAGAAGGTGACGGAAGCTATAATTAAGGGAAAGAAGTATGCGGGAGCTATAGTAATGGAGCCGCCACAAGGAATATTCTTTAATGTTGTTGTGCTAGACTTTGCATCTCTATACCCATCAATTATGAAGAGATGGAACCTTAGCTACGAGACTATAGATCCCGATAAAAGCTCTTGTCATAGAATTGGTAATATTGTTGATGAAAACGATAAAGTAATTCACCAAGTGTGCTTAGATAAATCGGGTATTACAGCTGCAATAGTTGGTATGCTTAGAGATTTTAGAGTTAAAATATATAAGAAAAAAGCTAAGGATAGAAATCTTGATGATGCAACCAGAAGCTGGTATGATGTTGTTCAAAGAGCTATGAAGGTATTTATCAATGCTGCTTATGGAGTTTTTGGAGCTGAAACATTTTCATTGTATGCACCATCAGTAGCAGAAAGCGTAACTGCAACTGGGAGAAGGGTTATTATAGCTACAAGAGATAAGGCATTGGAATTAGGATTACATGTATTATATGGGGATACAGACTCTCTATTTATATGGAACCCAGATGAAAATAAGCTAAATGAGCTTAGGGAATGGGTTGAAAAAACGTTTGGGCTTGAATTAGAAACAGATAAAACATATAAATTTGTTGCCTTTCCTGCACTAAAGAAAAACTATGTTGGAATTCTAACATCTGGAGAAATAGATGTTAAGGGTATGGTTGGTAAAAAGAGAAATACTCCTAACTTCATAAAACAGCTGTTCTCTTATATATTAAAACAGCTATCAACAATAGAAGAGCCTGAGGATGCTTTCAAAGTTATTAATGAAATTAGAAATGAGCTAGAGAAACACTATATTCTGCTAAAATATAAACTTATTACTTTAGATGAGATAGCCTTTCAAACAACACTTTCTAAACCACTAACAGAATACAAGAAGAATACTCCACAGCATGTAAAAGCAGCATTAATGCTTCAAAGATATGGCTTGCAAATATCATCAGGAGATGTAATAACATATATCAAGACCAAGACAAAAGAAGGTGTTAAACCCATTCAATTAGCTAAGATAACAGAACTTGATGTGCAAAAATATGTAGAGGCTATGAAAACTTCGTTAGAACAATTATTTACAGCATTGAATATTTCTTGGGAAGAAATAATTGGTGGAACCAAAATAAGTTAACAAGAAAATATTGTCTAAAATTTACATAACCACATAAAAACTGCTCAGCTGTGGGCCTTCATCATAATTTATCAGCGCTTTTAACCTTCATCACAATTTCTAAAAGCCTCACTTTTTATATTATGTGCTTTCTAGAACAAAAGTTTTTGGGAATATCAATATGGGGTTAGAAGAATTAAGCGAAGTATTTAACCATTTTACAGTATTGTTTAGCAATGGTAATAATGTTATTGCAAAAACATTTGCATGGATTGGCATAGTGTTAATAGTGTTAGTGGCCTTATACTATTTAGCAGTAGGAGTAACAAAGCTAGCAAAAGCCTTTTGGAGAATGAATGTAAAATACCTCGGCCTTGTATTGTTAATGCTAGGAATAGTATTTGTAGCAATCTCATTAATTATACCATAAAATTATTTAAGTTTTTAAATCCTGTGGAACACCATTTTCTTTGAGTAATATAGAGAGGTAATGGTAATTGAAAATACTGGTTCTACGGGCTGAGCTAGGTGAGATAAAGGAGAAAAATGTAGTTGAAGGTGATTTCAATAATGTTTTGAAAGATGTTGTGATGAAAGCTTTGAGTCTTTGGGAGCCACAAAAATCAGATTTAATTGTGGTTAAACATAGACATGAAATAAACATAAAATTACCTATAAAAAAGGAGCAATACGATCTTTATTCACAACTTAATCTTAGGAGAAAGGGAGATGTTGCAACAATTGAGGTTCTAATATATTTGGTTAGTTTTGAAAATCAGTGGATAGATAATGATATTATTGATTCAAAAGTGTTTTTAGTAGCTCCATATATAGATGATTTCATCTCAGAGAAAATAGAGGATTTGGCAAAGGGTATAACATCACCAGAACGTAAAGAAGAAGAGGAAAAAGAAGTTGAAGAGGAGTAGAAAAATTATGTTGTTATTCCTAGAGCTAGCATTGCATCCTTTTTAGCTTTTTCTAAATCAACATCTAATGTTTTCTCATTTATAGGTAAACGTGTCAATATAGGCTTTATTTCTTCATCTATTTGTGCAAATAATTGAGGAAGCCATGCCATTCCAAATTCGTCTTTTTCACCATAAGTGTTTACAAATACGTAGTCCTCTTCAATTATATCCAAAGGCACCTTTAAATAGTTAGCTATATCTTTTGCTATTGTCTCAAAATATTTATGCTGTGGAAGATGTTTTGCAGTAACTAAAATTAATTTCTTAATGTTCATTTTTGAAAACCTTTACTTAGCCAGTTTGAGGGAATAGGGTATTTAAGTTGTTATGAAATTATTTTTTAAGAACTATTTCAACAATATCTCCATCATGTAAAACATGGTCTAAGCCAACTCTTTGACCAGGATACTTCACAGAAGACCCCCATACCCTCGCATAAGCAAATTTTCTTACAAAGTCCTTATGAATTGCCTCTGCAACATTTTGTACTGTAGAACCTTTTTTAAGCACCAATGGCTTTGAAGATGGCTCTCCATTGGGAGGCTTTGTATATATCCTCACAATATTGAGCAACTCAAAAATTTTATTACCTAATACATCCTTATTGAAACCTCTAATTGCAGAAACAAAGAACACAGGTATTTTAAAATTGTTCAAGAAACCAATTTTTAGTGCAGCACCGTTATTGCCTAGAGCATCAATTTTATTTATCAGTATTAAAGCTGGTTTATATATTGTTCTTTCAAATATTGCCTTCTCAACATCGTCTATATTCACCTCTCCATATATTTTAACAATAGCATTGTATATTCTATAACTATTTAGGAGTTTAATCACCTCATCCTCTGTTCCAACAAGTTTGCCATAATTAATTATTCTTATCCCACCTGCATGTCTTTTTTCAAATTCTACAAATCCCTTAGGCTTTTCAATAACAATTCCATGATCATTTAGGAAATCGATGATAAGCTTGAAATCATTCTCATAATCTCTTGTCGCATCCAAAACTATTATAATTCCATCACTATTCTTAGCTAAACCAGCAACTTTTGTGTTCCATCCACCACCATTAGGTATTATAGATGGTGCTTCAACAATTTGAAATTGAATATCCTTATACTGCATCATACCAATGGCAGGAAACTTGGTAGTATAGGGAACATCAGATACTTCAACTTTTGCTCCAGTCAAAAACTTTAGCAATGCACTCTTGCCAGATTTCGTTAATCCTAGTAAAACAAGTTGTGCAGCACCTTCCTTCTCAACAAAGAATGAAAGACCAGAACCTGTTTTTCTCTGTTTCTTCTCTTCAACTTCCTCTCTAAGTTCTGCCATTCTTTTTCTAATCCAACGCACCAAGTTTTCTGTTCCTTTGTGCTTGGGAACAGCTGAAAGAAATTCCTCCAATGCACGAAGCTTTTCTTCAGGTGTCTTAGCTTCCATGTATTTTACAAATTTTGCTTTAGCTTCAGCAGGTAAATTCGTAACCATTTTTAAACCCTAGAAACTAGTAAATTACTGAACCTGCTACATACTATAATATAAGGATAGCCAAATTGATTTAAAAAGATTAATAGTCATTAAACTCCTGACCTCCTCCATACTAAAAGAAAGATTTTCAAACATACTTTATATTAGAAACATTTAATTGCTAAATTAAAATAATTAGGTTTAAAACATGATATTATCTCTACATATTGTTACATCTTCAATAGTTTTCCAGCATATGTAGCATCGGCACTAAGATACTTTTCAATTCTCAATAATTCATTATACTTAGCTGTTCTCTCTCCTCTTGCTGGTGCACCAGTCTTTATAAATGGTCCTTTAACTGCTACCGCTAAGTGTGCTATTGTGTTATCCTCACTTTCTCCACTTCTATGGCTAATTATGGTATAAATGTTGTTGTTTTTAGCTAATGTAATAAAATCAAGCGTTTCTGATAATGTTCCTATTTGATTTGGTTTAACTATAACTGCTGAAACCGAATTATGTTTAATTGCTATCTCAAGTCTTTCAACACTTGTTACTGTTAAATCATCGCCAACAATAATTGTTTTATTCTTCAATTCTTTTTTAAGTTCTGCATATGCTTCGAAGTCTTCTTCATTGAATGGGTCCTCAATACTTAAGATATTAAACTCTATTGCAATTGATTTCCAATACTCCAAAAGTTTTTCTCTAGCTAATTTAGAGCCATCTATTACATATGTTTTGCTGGACTCATCATAGAATTGTGATGCTGCAGCATCAAGTGATATTCTAACCTGCTTTTCTGGATCATAACCACAGTTTTTAATAGCTTTTAAAAGAGTTGAAATAGCTTCTCTAACATATTTCATTGGTGGAGCATAACCTCCCTCATCACCAACATTAACTGCTGAAGCTCCATACATGTTCTTTAATACTGATTTCAATTCTTTGTATATCTCGACAGCAGCCCTCATAGCCTCTGAAAATGTTTCAAACCCTATTGGAACTATCATAAATTCTTGAACAGCTAACTCATTTCCTGCATGAGCTCCTCCATTAATTATGTTCAAAAGTGGTATAGGCAATATTCTACTGTCTATACCACCTAAATACTGAAACAAAGGAATTTTAGCAGTATCTGCAGCTGCTTTTGCAACAGCCAAACTTGTTGCTAGAATTGCATTTGCACCTAGCCTAGACTTATTTGCAGTTCCATCAACTTGAATCATTATCCTATCTATTTCTCTCTGTCTTCTTGCATCAATGCCTTGTATTGCTGGAGCAATATAATTAATAACATTTGAAACAGCCTTGGTTACACTACGTCCCTTAAACTTTGCGGCATCCCCATCTCTAAGTTCCAAAGCTTCGTATTTTCCTCTAGAAGCTCCTGCAGGTGCTATTGCCCTGCCAATTCCACCACCAACAGTTTCAACCATGACTTCTACCGTTGGATCTCCACGTGAATCTAAAACTTGTATGGCATCTACAAATCTTATTACATATGGATTAGACATTGCTGAAACACCTGTGGCTAACACGTACTAAGCTATATTAAGCAGAGACATAATATACTTTGCTTCTTTATCAAAACACTTTATATACACTAACTAAGCAATGTTACATTGTGTGAGTCAAAAATGGCTAGAAAAGAGAGTCGAAAAACTTTAAACAAATGCCCGAAATGTGGAACAATTGTAGACTCACCAACAAAAACATGGCAATTAATAGCACCAATACCCGATAGTGCTGGAAGAGTTACAATAACTATTATGGGCGTTTTTGAATGTCCTAATTGTGGATATAAGTGGAGAGGTGTTGTATCTAAAATGAAAGTTGGAGGTGGTGATGTAGAAATTGAGGGTGTTAAAAAAACTATTACTTTAGAGGAAAGACCTGAAAGAAGTGAAAAAGTAATTGAGTTGGATTTAAGCGAACTCTCAATTGAAGAAGAGGAATAGGGTAACTAAATGACAAAAATGTTAAAAATTGTGGAAACAGCAATAGTTCTACTCCTCATATTTTTATTACTCTACGCTAACATAGCATACTATGTATGGAAGCAAATAACAATAGCTGTTGTTGAAGGATATAGCATGAATCCACTGCTTCATGATGGCGATATTGTATTGATTTTGCCAGCAAACAAAATAAATTTAGGCGATATCATAGTCTTTAAAAATGATTATAACGAATATGTAATTCACAGAGTTGTTGGCATAATTAATTGTTCCGGAAAAAATTTATACATAACCAAGGGTGATAATAATCAATTCATAGATCAAGTAACATTCATAGCATATAGAAGTAGCATTGAATGTAAAAAACCAAGTAATATAAGAATATTAAACAATAGCAATATTTATACTAAAGACATTGTACAAATTATAATTAATAGTAATAGAGGTATTGATAATTCGAGAATTGTTGGAAAAGTTTTGCAAATAAATGGTATAGTAGTTAAAATTTCAGGATTAATCACAAGGTAAATTTATTTTTAGATCCATTATTTAAAATGTAATATGCAACCTCCTTCACATAAACCCCTGTAAGTTTTAAAGTCATTATTTTTCTTAGATAATCCATCCAATCAAAACCAAACTTTCTCCATTTTTCAAATTCATTTACAATATTTTCATAAGCCACTCTATGAAAAATACAGAAACCACTTTCATCTGCAAATCTTCTACAAACACTACAATACCTCTTGTTTGCGTCAATTACATCCATACCTACATTAGATGGATATGGTATAAAAGAAAATACTTCATGTATTATTTCAGGTTTAAGCTTCACTACATTATTAATATTTTTATGCAAAATATTTTTAGCTTCTTCAATAACTTCATCGCATTTGATTTTACCATTTCTTATAGCTTCTAGATATTCTTCAAATTTTCTAGTTAATGAAACACTAACTAATTCACTTACATATTTTCTAAGCAAAAAAACAATAAAAAGTCCTATGTCTGATATGTCTATAGATCTTGACCTTGATTTTATGTAACCTCTTTTAAAAAGAAGTTCTATTATTTCAGCTCTTGTAGACTCCGTACCTATATTTACTTCCTCCATCCATTTTAATAAAGATATTCTTGAAGGTGGTTGAACAGGTTTTGTATATCTAATTCTGATGCTGGACTGTTTTATGGGGATTGCCTCGCCTTCAAGAAACTTGTAATCTGTTAAGTATAAATTCTTTTCTAAAGAGATGTAGGGGTAGTACTTAAACCAGCCTTGTTCTAAAATTTTATCTACTGTTATTGAGTATTGAAGTCCATGAACATCCAATACTATTTTCATATGCATAACCTTTAGAGGAGTAGAAAAGGTTGCTAGAAATCTTCTGACAATTAAATCATAGACTTTTTCATGAATAGGTTTTATTTTTTGAGGAGCTTCTCCAGTTGGGTATATTGCTGGGTGTGCAGGGTCATCTAATGGACCATTATTTGGTTTAAGAATGCCATTGGATTCTTTAAAGAGCTGTGTTACAAGACTTCTATACTTTGTGTTTAAAGCAATTCTATTTAGAATATCTTCAACATTCAGTGTTCGGGGTAGTTTCTGACTATTTGTTCTTGGATAACTTATTAATGCATCTAGGTAAAGATCCTCAGCTATTTTCTGTGTTACTTGTGGATTTAACTTGTGAATTCTATATGCCTCTTTTTGTAGATCTGGTAAGTTAAATGGGTGAGGGGGGTTGTAAACCTTAATTTCCTTATAAATTTTTTTAATGTAAGCAAAAGGCTTTACTTTAATTGCTTCAATTATTTGTTTAGCCTTATCTATAGAGTCTATTGGCTCTCCTTCAAAATCTGGTTTAACCAGTTTATTGCCGATTTGTAGTGTAATATCGATTACTGCATATGGGCTTGGAACATGCAAGCGTCTTTTAAGTACAATGTCTAAGGCATAAGATAGTGTAGGTGTTTGCACCCTACCAGCACTTAACACAATTCTTTTCCTAAACACCTGCTTATATAAATCCATTAACATTCTCGATACATTTATACCCCATAGCCAGTCCAATACATGCCTGCAATACCCTGCCTCAACCATATCATAGTCAAGACTTGAAAGCATTGAGAAAGCCTTTCGAATTTCGTCAGGAGTTAAACTTGAGAACTTAGCTCTCTTAGCTTTCCTAATATCGCCAAAGTGTTTAATAATCAAATAGCCAATTAATGAGCCTTCAACATCATAATCACAAGCATTAACAAACCCAATAGCTCCGCGTGAAAGAATCTTCAGAGCATCAAAGAACCTCTTAACATGACTACTACCTTTCTCAACAACATGTCTAGGAACCCACTTAAAATTAAATGTTGGATATCCAACATCATCTGTTGATAATGTAAACAGATGCCCTGCAGCTGGGGCAATAACATAGTCAACACCATTCCATTTAGCAATCCAAGCAATAACTCCATTAACAATAACTTTTCTTTTAGCATTCAACGCCTCAGCAATTTTTTGTGCAGCCTTGGGTTTTTCAGCTATTACAAGAATATAATCATTCAAGGCTATACTTCCATTGTCATTTTTATACATTTCAGCTTTAACCTTTTTATTAATACCAAATTAAAATTAAAATAAGCACTTTGTGGTTTACCTGAAATTCTAGTTAAAATTACAATGTTTTTTATGCCTTATATCGATTACTACTTAAATAACATATCTCATAACTTCCCTTTCTTCAATACCAAAAATTTTTGTTGCTAACTCCTTCACCTTCTCTATTCTCATGTTTTCAACATCTGATAATATGCGTACTGGTATAAGTTGATATTCTCCATTTGGCTTTACTCTTTTTATTAGTAATGGCAATACCCCTGCAAGTAATTCGTAATAAGCAATTATAACAGGGTCCTTAGACTCTAGCATGGAAACATCAATTAATGGAGGAGCACCTGCAGCTAGTTGCAAAGCTCTTGCAGAAATTATTCGTGCTTTCTCATATTTAGTTAATCTTTTTGGACCTATTTTAATTTCATTGAGAGACTTCACTAGTACACTAATTTGTTGCTGTTCCTCACCCATCCCAATAACCTTAACACATTTTTAGTTTATTAGCTACTACTAAAAAGTTTTACGTAAAAATAGTTTGAGCTGTGTAAAAACAAAAATTTTGTTATTAATTATCGTAAGCAATGTTTAGTCGAGAGAAGGTGTCTTTGTCTCTTCCTCTTCCTCCTTCTTTTCCTCTTTCTTACCTTTTTCCTCCTTCTTTGGCGAAGCAGCTATAACATCATCTATCTTAAGTATAGTTGTTGCTGTTTCTGTAGCACTCTTCAATACTTGCTTCTTCACTATTACAGGCTCTATAACATTAAGCTTTTCCATACTTTCAGCAACCTCTCCATTAATAACATCAATACCTGCAGCCACCTTTCCTTCTGCATGCAACTTTCTTAGCTCCATTAAAGTTTCTAGAACATCCATTCCAGCTGTTTGAGCAAGTACTGATGGAATTTCCTCTAAAGCATCAGCAAATGCCATTATTGCTAGCTGTTCTTTTCCTCCAACACTCTCAGCCCATTTTCTTAACCTCATTGCTACCTCGACCTCGACTGCCCCACCACCAAAAACAATTTTTGGATCACGCAATATGTTTCTAACAGTATTGAGAGCGTCATTTAAGCTCCTCTCTACTTCATCTAATAGCATATCATTTGCTCCTCTTAGCAATATTGTAACTGCTCTTGGGTTTTTGCAGTTTTCAACAAAAACCATCTTATCATTTCCTACCCTTCTCTCTTCGACAAGTGCGCATTCACCAAGATCTTTCTCAGTTAGGTCTCTAATACTTGTAACTATTCTTCCTCCAGTAGCTTTC